>NZ_JBEDNQ010000002.1:0-653580 GCF_040105385.1 Pseudonocardia nematodicida | reverse complement strand
AAGCAGCAGGTGGGCAAGTCGCTCGAAAGACACACAGGTCAGTCATGAGTCGGGCCACACCCGCCGCCTCTGTCACCAGCCCATCATCTTTGGACCGGCCCATCCACCCTCACAGTCATGAGTGGGGTCCGGGGAGGGGGAGGGGGCGGGGGCGGGCGCAGAAGGGGAGGGGAGGGGGTGCGTCAGCGGCGGCGGACGGTGCGCTGGATGCTGCGCATCTTCGCGCCCTGCGGCATCGGGCCCTTGGGCATCGCGGCGGCGCGGCTGCCGAGGGCGTTGAGCTTGCTCTCCAGCGAGTCCATCTCCTTGGCGGAGATGTTGCGGGGCAGCTTCATGAGGTGGCGCTGCAGGTTCTTCAGCGGAACCTGGCCCTCGTCGTTGCCGACGATCACGTCGTAGATCGGGGTGGTGCCGGCGACCCGCGCGGTGCGCTTCTTCTCCTGGGCCAGCAGCGGCTTGAGCCGGTGCGGCGTGCCCTCGGCGACGAAGATGATCCCGGGACGCCCGATGACCCGGTGCACCGCGTCGAGGTGCGTCGTCCCGGCGACGCCCTGGTTGATCCGCCACTGCCCGCGCAGCTGGTCCAGCGCCCAGCCCGCGGCGCCCGGCTGGCCGTCGGCCTTCGTGTAGACCGACTTCTGCACCCGGCGGCCGAAGATGCTGAACGCACCCAGGACGCCGATCATCACGCCGAACGGCACGAAGAACCAGGTCAGGCCGAAGAACCAGCCGACGAGCGTCAGCACCGCCACGGAGCCGAGGAAGATCCCGAGCATGATCGGGATGAGCTTCTTGTCCTCGCGGCGCTGCATCTGGAACGCCTGCCAGATCTGCTGGCGACGCTGCTTCGACGCGGCCTTCTTCGCGGCCTTGCGCGCCTTCTTCTCTTCGGGCGTGGGCTTGCGGGGCTTGCCGGGCATGCGACCAGCTTACGTCGGGTGTCCGACTCGGCGGGAGACCAGGTCGCCTCAGCTGCGCGCGAGCAGCGAGCTGGCCTCCTGCGCGGCGGGACCGGACTCGGCCAGGTGGGCCAGCGCGGGGGAGAGCTCCTCGCCCCGGTGCGCCACGGTCTGCGCGTAGAGCCGCCCCGCCCGGTACGACGAGCGCACCAGCGGGCCCGCCATCACACCGGCGAAACCCATCTCCTCGGCGGCCTTCGAGTGCTCGACGAACTCCTCCGGCTTGACCCAGCGCTCGACGGGGTGGTGGCGCTTGGTCGGGCGCAGGTACTGGGTGATCGTGATGATCTCGCAGCCGGCGTCGTGCAGGTCCTGCAGTGCGCTGGTCACCTCGTCCGGGGTCTCGCCCATGCCCAGGATGAGGTTGGACTTGGTGACCAGTCCGACGTCGCGGGCCTTGGTGATGACCTCGAGGGACCGCTCGTAGCGGAACGCCGGACGGATCCGCTTGAAGATCCGCGGGACGGTCTCCAGGTTGTGCGCCAACACCTCGGGCCGGGCGTCGAAGACCGGGCCCAGCTGGTCGTCGCGGGAGTTGAAGTCCGGGATCAGCAGCTCGACGCCGGTGCCCGGGTTGAGCGCGTGGATCTGCCGGACGGTCTCGGCGTAGAGCCAGGAGCCGCCGTCGTCGAGGTCGTCACGGGCGACGCCGGTGACGGTCGAGTACCGCAGGCCCATCTGCTGCACCGACTCGGCGACCCGCCGCGGCTCGTCGACGTCCAGATCGGACGGCTTGCCGGTGTCGATCTGGCAGAAGTCACAGCGCCGCGTGCACTGCTCCCCGCCGATCAGGAACGTGGCCTCCCGGTCCTCCCAGCACTCGTAGATGTTGGGACAACCGGCCTCCTCGCACACCGTGTGCAGGCCGCCGGAGCGGACGAGGCCCTTGAGCTCGGTGTACTGCGGGCCGGTACGGGCGCGGGTACGGATCCACGACGGCTTGCGCTCGATCGGGGTCTCGCTGTTGCGGACCTCGAGGCGGAGCAGTTTGCGGCCTTCGGGTGCGACGGTCACGGTTCCACCCTACGCCCGGGGTCCGGTGTGACGCCGGTCGCGGCCGCGGTGACCTGCCACAACCTTCCGGCGAGCACCGGGTCGGTCGCGGCGCGTGACCGACGGGCCGGGCCGGGGGCGCCGCGGGTCTCGCCACGGCCGGACGGTCCGATGTAGTCGCCACCGTGGACGGGCCCGTTCGCGGCAGCGAGCTGGGGTGTGATCCCCTCGGCGACCGGCTGGACCAGGAACCGGTCCGGGAACGCGAACACCCGTGACCACGCGGAGCCGCCGCGCCGCAGCGAGTTCTCGAACAGCGACGACTCGGTCATCCCCGGGTGCGCGGCGACCGACAGCACCGGGTCCCCGGACAACCGCAGCCGACGGTCCAGCTCGGCGGCGAAGAGCAGGTTCGCCAGCTTCGACGCGCCGTATGCGGCCACGGGGGAGTAGCGTCGCCGCGTCCAGTACAGATCGGACAGATCGAGTCGCGCCATCCGGTGCCCGAGGCTCGACGTCGTCACCACTCGGGCCGGCTGGTCCGGGTCCGCGTCGCGCAGGGACGGCATCAACAGCCAGGTCAGTGCGGCCGGGCCGAGGTGGTTGGTGCCGATCTGCAGTTCGAAGCCGTCGGCGGTCTCGGCGCGCGGGCCCATCGCGACCCCGGCGTTGTTGACCAGGACGTCGAGCCGGTCACCGGTCCGCTCGCGGATCTCGGCGGCGGCGGAGCGGACCGAGTCGAGGTCGGCGAGGTCCAGGTGCACGAGCTCGGCGGTGCCGCCGACCTGCGCGACCGCGGCCTTTCCGCGGGTGGTGTCGCGGGCGGTCATGAGGACGCGGGCACCGGCGCCGGCCAGCGCTGCGGAGAGTGCGCGGCCCAGGCCGGACGTCGTTCCGGTGACGACGACGGTGCGTCCGGTGAGATCCACAGCCGTGAGACTAGGCGCTGCGCGCCTGTGAGTACTTTTCGTGGTCGGGACCACGAAAAGTACTCACAGGCGCGGCAGCGCCCCGGCAATGTCGGAAGCCGCGGTCAGCAGTACCAGCACGGGCACGACGGTGGACGGCGCGATCCGGTAGCTCCCGCGGCCGTCCTGCTCGACGACGCCGGCGTGGGTCAGTGCCTTCAGGTGGTGGTAGAGCTGCCCGGTCGAGGCGAGCTCCGCGGTCTCGGTGAGCTCGGCGGTGCCGCGCGGCCCGTGCAGCAGGCCCCGGATGATCCGGACCCGCACCGGGTGCCCGAGCGCGGCCAGCACCGCGGTCCGGGCGTCGTCGTCGAGGGCGAGGGCGGCGCCGGCGTCGTACTCGATCTGCCAGCTGACCTCGCCGTGCAGGGCGACCTCGCCCGAGTACCGCACGGTCCCGGCGCCGGTGGCCGCGGCACCCCCCGTCCCGCGGCCACCGGCGGTGTCCGGGGCGTCGAACCGGCGTTCCAGATCGGCGACCCGTCGTTCCAGGTCGGCCAGGTGTCGGTCGGCGCCCACGGTCACGCCATCATAGTACGGAACTACGGAAGAACGTGTTCGCCCATCAGGTCCGCCATCCGGGTCACCGGGTGCTCGGTGACCGGCAGTCGGCCGTCCAGGGCGTCGAGGACGGCGGTGGTGACGGCCTCGGTCACCTCGTCGACGGTGACCGTGTGGCCGAGCTCGGCGGTCAGCGTCGTGACCCCGGCGTCCGGGATCCCGCAGGGCACGATCCGGCCGAAGTCGCCCATGTCGGCGTCGCAGTTGATGGCGAACCCGTGCTGGGTGACCCCGCCCTGGATCCGCACGCCGATCGCGGCGATCTTGCGCTCGGGGGTGAAGCCCTCGGCGGGCAGCCAGACACCGGAGCGACCCTCGACCCGGCCGGCCTTCTCCAGGCCGAGCTCGTGGCAGACCCGGATCAGCGCCTCCTCGAGGCGCCGTACGTAGTCGACGACGTCCATCGGCTCGCCGAGGGCCACGATCGGGTACCCGACGAGCTGCCCCGGTCCGTGCCAGGTGATCCGGCCGCCGCGGTCGACGTCGATCACCGGGGTGCCGTCGGTGGGCCGGTCCTCGGGCCGGGTCCGCCGCCCCGCGGTGTAGACGGCCGGGTGCTCCAGCAGCATCAGGACGTCCGGTCCGGTACCGGCCTTGCGAGCCTCGGCGTGTGCCCGCTGGGTGTCCCAGGCGGCCTGGTACTCCACCCGGCCCAGCCGGTCCACCCGGACGTCGTCGGTTCCGGCGCGGCAGCTCGTGTGCGGGGCGGGCATGGTCCCGAGATTACTCCCGGCCCCGTTCAGCGCGAGGCGACCCCGAGCCGAGCCAGCACGGCCTGCGCCGCGCGCCGGCCGCTGACCAGCGCGCCCTGGGTGGAGGGGGTGTCGCGGTGGTCCCCGGCGACGAACAGGTTCTCCCCGAGGTCGACGTCGCGGCGCAGCGGCCGCCCGGCCGGCAGCAGCGGCAGCGCCTCGGTGATCTCGGCGGTGTGCAGGTGCGCCCAGTCGTCGGTGGGCACGCCCCAGATGCGGGCGAGCTCGCGGCGCACGGCCGGCTCGTCGATCCCGGTCGACCCGGGCGTCCCGACGACGGTGGAGGCCACCAGCGGGCGGCCGTCGGCGGAGTAGCCGGGCGCGGCCGCGGTGAGGACGACGGTGTTGGCCACCGGCCCGCCGGTGCCGTCCAGGTGCAGGAGCGGCTGGGCGGACGGCGCCCGCGGCGGCACGTGGAACCAGGTGGTGAGCGCGTTCATCCGCGGCTCGGCGACGCCGGGCAGCAGCGACGCCGCGGTGCGCGGGTCGGCGGCGACCAGCACGGCGCGGGCGGTCTCGGTGCGGGCGTCGGTGTCCACCGACGGTGATGGTCCACCGTGGACGGCGTGCACCCGGGTGTGCAGCGAGACGGTGCCCTCGGGCAGGGCGGCGGCGAGCCGGCGGGGGAGTGCCTCCATGCCGTCGTCGGGTACGACGACCGTGCCGAGCGCGAAGCTGCGCCACACCAGCCGGACGAACGCCTCCGACGACTCCAGGCCCGTCTCGCCCAGCACGCCGGACAGGAACGGCCGCAGGAACCGGTCGGTGACCGCACCGCCCAGTCCGGCGGCGGCCAGGTCGTCGAGGCCCGAGCGCTCGACCAGGGTCGCGGTGCGGGCGGGCGGCGAGGCCAGCACGCGCGCCGTCCAGGCGACGAGCCGCGCCTTGTCGACCGGGCCGAGCAGGTCGTCGAGCACGGTGGCCGGTGCCGACTCCGGGCGGCGCAGCGGGTTGACGAACCGGTGCAGCTCGCCGTCGCCGGCCCGGACCGCCGCACCCGGTTCGAAGGCCCGGGCGCCCAGCGAGTCGAGGCCGTGCGGCGCGAGCGCCGCCCGCAGCGCGGGGTAGGACGAGTTGAGGACCTGGAAACCGCGGTCGCAGCGGAAACCGTCGATCACGTCGGTGGCCACCCGGCCACCGACCCGGTCGCCGGCCTCCAGCACCCGTACGGACAGCCCGTGCCGGCTCAGGACGGTCGCGGCGCGCAGCCCGGCCAGCCCGGCGCCGACGACCAGGACGTCCGTCATGTGCCCACCGCGGCCGACAATGCGTCGGAGACCGTGTGGTGGCGGAACTCGAACCCGGCGTCGAGCAGCGCCTTCGGTACCGCCCGCTGCCCGCTGAGCAGCGTCTCCCGGCCCATCTCGCCGAGCACCGTCGACACGACCGGCGCCGGCACGACGAACGGGGTGGGCCGGCCGAGCGCCGCACCCAGCTCGCGGGTGAACTCGGCGTTGGTGACCGGAACCGGGCCGGTCAGGTTGGCAGGACCGGACAGGGCCGCGGTCTCCACGGCGAAGCGCAGTGCCGAGATCTGGTCGTCGAGCGACACCCACGGCATGTACTGGGTGCCCTTGCCGACCCGGCCGCCGAGGAAGCCGCGGAACAGCGGCCGCATCGCCCCCAGCAGCCCGCCGGAGGGGGACAGCACCAGGCCGGTGCGGACGCACACGACCCGCGCGCCGGCGTCGCGGGCGGGGGCGGCGGCGGCTTCCCAGTCCCGGCAGACGTCGGCGAGGAAGCCGTTGCCCGAGGGCGCGGTCTCGTCGACGACCTGGTCGCCGGTGTCGCCGTAGTAGCCGACCGCCGAGCCGCTGACCAGCACCGGTACCTCGTGCCGGGCGACGGCGTGGGCGAGCACGTCGGTCGGGACGTTGCGCGAGTCGCGGATGAGCTGCTTGCGGGCGCCGCTCCAGGGCCGGTCCGCGAGACCGGCGCCGTTGAGGTTCACCACGGCGTCGACACCGTCCAGCGTGCCGTCCTGCAGCGTGCCGGCGGGCGGGTCCCAGCCGCGCTCGTCGGGGGCGGCCGGGGTGCGCCGCACCAGGCGCAGCACCTCGTGCCCGGTGCCCCGCAGGTGGGCGACCAGGGCGGTTCCGATCAGTCCGGACGAACCGGCCACGACGACTCGCACGGCGGGGATCCTTCCCGGTTCTCGCCGGTCGCGCGACCCGGGCGCGCCGCGATCAAGATCACCCGATCGGCCGCTGCGCACACGACGGCGGCCCGTCCCGGAGATCCGGAACGGGCCGCGTCGGTGCTGCGGAGGTGGATCTACAGGCCGAGCTCGGCCTCGAACGCGCCCTCCTCCAGGCGGGCCTTGACCGCCGAGAGGAACCGGCCGGCGTCCGCACCGTCGACCAGGCGGTGGTCGTAGGTCATCGGCAGGAAGCACACCGAGCGGACGGCGATGACGTCGTCGCCCTCCGGACCGGTGACCACCTTCGGCTCCTTGACGATCGCCCCGGTGCCCAGGATGCCGACCTGCGGCTGGTTCAGGATCGGGGTGTCGAACAGCGCGCCCGCGGACCCGATGTTCGTGATCGTGAAGGTGCCCCCGGACAGCTCGTCCGGGCCGATCTTCGCGTCCCGGGTGCGGGCGGCGACGTCGGCGATCTTCTTCGCGATGCCGGCCAGCGACAGGTCGTCGGCGTCCTTGATCACCGGGACGAGCAGGCCGCGCGGCGTGTCGACCGCGATGCCCATGTGCACCGACCCGTGGTAGGTGACCTCCTTGTTGTCGTCGGAGATCGACGCGTTGACCGCCGGGAACGCCTTCAGCGCCTCGATGGTGGCCTTGGCGATGAAGGCCAGGAAGGTGAGGTTGGCGCCCTCGCGACGCTTGAAGTCCTCCTTGACCTTGTTCCGCAGCTTGACGATGCGGGTGAGGTCGACCTCCTGGACGGTGGTCAGCTGCGCCGAGGTCGCCAGCGACTCGTTCATCCGCTGCGCGATCACCTGGCGCAGGCGCGGCAGCTTGACCGTGGTGCCCGGCTGCGGGCCGTCCTCGGGGCGGGTCGGGACGGTCTGCGGCTGCTTCGGCGCCCCACCGGACGACGGCGCGGCGGCGGCCGGTGCGGCCTCGGCCTCGGCCGGCGCGGACTTCTGCTCGGCCGCGGCCAGCACGTCCTGCTTGCGGATACGGCCGCCGACACCGGAACCGGTGACGGAGTCCAGGTCGACGCCGTGCTCCTGGGCCAGCTTGCGGACCAGCGGCGTCACGTAGTGCCCGCCACCGGAACCCGAGCCGTTCGACGACCCCTGGGTGTCGGTCGAGCCCTTCGGCTCGGCCTTCTGCGCGGCCGGGGCCTCGGCCTTGGGCTGCCGTGCCTTCGGCGCGTCGGCCTTCGGAGCCTCCGGCTTCGGCTCCTCCTTCTTCTCCGGAGCCTTCTCCTGCGGCTTATCGGCGGCCGGGGCCGACTCCTGCGCGGAGGCGTCGCCGACGAGTGCCAGCTGCGCGCCGACCTCGACGGTCTCGTCCTCGGCGACGGTGTGCTCGAGCACGGTGCCGGCCACCGGCGACGGGATCTCGGTGTCGACCTTGTCGGTGGAGACCTCGAGCAGCGGCTCGTCGACCTCGACGGACTCGCCGACCTGCTTGAGCCACCGGGTCACGGTGCCCTCGGTGACCGACTCGCCGAGCTCGGGCATCGAGACCGGGGTGCCGGAGCCACCCGACCCGCCGGACGACGACCCTCCGGACGACGAGCTCTGCGCCGGCTCGGGCTCCGGCTCGGCCTCCTCCTCGGCGGGCTCCTCGGCGGGCTCCTCGGCGGGCTCCTCGGCGGGCTCCTCGGAGGCCTGCTCCGACCCACCGCCGGATCCGCCGGACGGGGCGTCGCCCTCGTCGCCGATCACGGCCAGCTCGCCGCCGACCTCGACGGTCTCGTCCTCACCGGCGATGATCCGGGACAGGACGCCCGCGGCCGGCGACGGGATCTCGGTGTCGACCTTGTCGGTGGAGACCTCGAGCAACGGCTCGTCGACCTCGACGGTGTCACCCTCGGCCTTGAGCCAGCGGGTGACGGTGCCCTCGGTGACGCTCTCGCCCAGTGCGGGCATCTCAACGGTGACGGCCATCTCGGGTGGAGCTCCTTTAGTTCCGCGTGGGTGTTCGGGTTCTTCGTCGGCCGGGGTCAGCCGTGGGTGTGCAGCGGTTTCCCGGCCAGTGCGAGGTGGGCCTCGCCGAGGGCCTCGCTCTGCGTGGGGTGGGCATGGATCAGGGGGGCGACGTCGGCGGGGGTCGCCTCCCAGTTGTAGATCAGCTGGGCCTCGCCGACGAGCTCGCCGACCCGGGAGCCGACCATGTGCAGGCCGACGACCGCACCGTCGCCACCCGCCGCGCCGGCCTGCACCAGCTTGACCGCACCGGAGGTCTGCAGGATCTGCGACTTCCCGTTGCCGGCCAGGTCGTAGGTGACGGTGTGCACCTCTCCGTACCGCTGCCGGGCGGCGTCCTCGGTCAGGCCGACCGAGGCGATCTCGGGATCGCAGTAGGTGACGCGCGGGATGCCGTCGTCGGCGACCGGGACCGGGTCGAGCCCGGCGACGTCCTCGGCGACGAAGATCCCGTGCGCGAAGCCGCGGTGGGCGAGCTGCAGGCCGGGGGTGACGTCCCCGACGGCGTACACGCCGTCCAGGTTGGTGCGCAGCCGCTCGTCGACGGTCACGAACCCGCCCTCGGTCGCGACGCCCGCCTCGGCGAAGCCGTGTCCGGTCGTGTTGGGACCGCGCCCGACCGCGACGAGCAGCAGGTCCGCCTCGATCTCCTCGCCGGACTCCAGCGCGACCGTGACGGCGTCGCCGTTGCGGGTGGCCTTGGCGAACCGCACCCCGGTACGGGCGGCGATCCGGCGGCGCCGGAACGCGCGCTCCAGCTGGGTCGAGCAGAACGGGTCCTCGGCGGCGACCAGCCGGGGGAGTGCCTCGACGATCGTGACCTCGGCGCCGAACGAGCGCCACACGCTGGCGAACTCGACGCCGATCACGCCGCCGCCGAGTACGACGACCCGGCGCGGCATCTCGTCGAGTGAGATCGCGCGGTCGGAGGTGACGATCCGGTCGTCGAGCTCGAGGCCGGGCAGCGTGCGGGCGTAGGACCCGGTGGCCAGCACGACGTGCCGGCCGCGGTAGCGGTCCTCGCCGACGCGCACGACACCGGCTCCCTCGAGCGTCCCGGCCCCCTCCACGACGGTGATCGCCCGGGAGGCGACGAGGCCCTGCAGGCCCTTGTAGAGCCGGCCGACGACGTTCTCGCGGTAGGCGTTCACCCCGGCGAGGTCGACGCCGTCGAAGCTGGAGCGGATGCCGACCTTCGCGCCGTCCCGGGCGTGGTCGGCGACCTCGGCGGCGTGCAGCAGCGCCTTGGTCGGGATGCAACCGCGGTGCAGGCAGGTGCCGCCGAGCTTGTCCTTCTCCACGAGCACGACCGACAGCCCGAGCTCGGCGGCGCGCAACGCGCACGCGTAGCCACCGGACCCGCCGCCCAGGATCACCAGGTCGGCGGAGTGCGCGTCCGTTCCGGACACCGATCAGCCTCCTCCTGAGTCACTCCCGGCGGCGGGTTACCGCCGGACGTGACGCCGCAGTGCGGCGCCCATCTTGTCACCCCGTTCCTGTTCCGCCAGTGGGGTGTCGGGAGCAGATCGTGGCCGCCGCACGTTGGGTAAGCAGATCACGTGTGTCCGCTTCGTGGCGCGCACACCCGGACGGAGGAGATGATGAACGGCATGGGGCTGTTCGACAGATTCCGTTCCCGCCGCCCGGCCGGCGGGGCGAACCCGCCGGATGCGGAGACCTACCTGCGGGAGTGGACGGCCGCGCGGATCGGTGTGGAGGCCTTCGTCGAGCCCCCGACGATCGTGACGGAGACGACGGTGGTGTTCGTCGCGCACGACGGCGAGTGGACCCGCCGCCGGGTCGGGAGCCCGAAGAAGGCGAAGAAGCTCGCCCGGTCGATGAAGATGCCGATCTACGACGTGCAGCTCGTCGGGTACCCGCAGCGGATGCGGGACCACGACGCCCGTGGGCGCGCGGAACGCAAGCGGGAGAAGCGCGAGGAGATGCTGCGCCAGCTGCGGGAGAAGGACCGCGAGCAGCGGTAGGCGTCGCTACTCCTGCAGGCTCCGGGCCCGGCGGGCGCCGATCGCGCGCATCGCCGGCTCCAGCCGCAGCATCGGACCCGGCAGCACCGCGGTGGCCCGCATCATCGCCCCACGCCAGGCCGGGATCGTCCGGTAGACCCGTGCGGTGCCGAACATCCCGACCAGCCCGGTCGCGACCTGCTCCGGGGTGACGAGCATCCCGGACCGGACCAGGGCCTGCGCCTGGCCGCCGGGTCGCATGCCGCGGAGCAGGGCGGTGTCGACGCCGTCGGGGCAGATCGCGTGCACCCGGATCCCCTCCCGCCGCACCTCGGAGGCGAGCCCGGACACCACCGACAGCGCGCCGGCCTTGGACGCGGCGTAGACCGACAGCCCCGGCACCGGCCCGAGCGCGGACAGCGACACCGTCACGCCGATCTCCCCGCCGCGCGCCGCCCCGGCCGTGGCCTGCTCGCGGAACGCCGCCACCGCGGCCCGGGCACCCCAGACCGGCCCGAGCATGTTGACCTCGACCAGCGCCCGGGCGTGCTCGTCGGACAGCTCGGTGACGGCGCCGTCGACCCCGACGCCGGCGTTGCTCACCCAGGCGCCCAGCGGGGCGATCTCCCGGGCCCGCGCGGCGACGTCGTGCGCCGCGGCCGGGTCGGTGACGTCGTAGGCGGCGCCGCCGGCGGCGCCGATCCGCTCGGCGGTGGCGGTCGCCGCGGCCCCGTCGAGGTCGGTGACCAGCACCCGGTAGCCGCGGCCGACGAGCTCGGTCGCGATCGCCTCGCCGATGCCGCGGGCGGCGCCGGTGACCACCGCGGAGCGGGGCGTGCCGGCGGGGACCTCGTGCCGGCGTCGTCGTCCGATCATGGTCGCGGAGTATGCCCTACCGGGCGGTAACCGCCGACGGTCGAAGCGCCGGAACTGTCGGTGCCCCGTGCGACGGTGTCACCATGACGGCCATGTCGAAGCCCGCCGGGATCGATACCGATGACTTCCTCGGCGGGGAGCACCCGGCCGGCTCGGAGCTGGTCGATGGGGTGGTGAACCGGAACGACCCGGGATTCACGCACCAGGAACTGGCGGGCCGTCTGCTCCAGGCCCTGGCCGCCTGGACGCGCTCCGAGCACGGGCAGGGCCGCGCCGGCTTCGGCGGCAACTGGGTACTCACCGACCGGAACGTCTACAAGCCCGACGTCTGGTGGGCCGCCGTCGCACCCCGTGGTACCCGCCACGACGGCCCGCCGGACCTCGCCGTGGAGGTGCGCTCGCCGGGGACCTGGGCGCTCGACGTCGGGCCCAAGCTGCGCCGCTACGAGGCCGCCGGCACGACCGAGCTGTGGCTCGTCGACCCGCCGGCCGGTGTCGTGCTCGTCTTCCGCCGGGACGACGACGGTGGGTTCGGCACCGCACTCGAGATCGGTGACGGCGAGCTGGCGACCCCGCTGCTGCCCGGGTTCACCCTCGCCGTCGCCTCGCTGTTCGACGACGCGGGGTGACCCGGGCTCCGCGCACCTAGCCGTGCGCGGCGACGTCCTCCAGGAACGCGATCAGCGTCCGCACCGGCACCCCGGTCCCGCCCTTGGTGGTGTAGCCGCGCGGCCCGCCGGTGTTGAACGACGGCCCGGCGATGTCGATGTGCGCCCACGGCAGCCCGGACGGCACGAACTCGGCGAGGAAGATCCCGGCCGCGAGCATCCCGCCGAACCGCTGCCCGGTGACGTTCGCGATGTCGGCGACCCGCGAGTCCAGATCGGCGCGCAGGTGCTCGGGCAGCGGCATCGCCCAGGCGTCCTCACCGGCCGCGACACCGAGCCCGGCCACCCGGTCCCGCAGCGCGGGCGAGCCCATCACCCCGGCGGTGCGCAGGCCCAGTGCGACGGTCTGGGCGCCGGTCAGCGTCGAGGTCTCGACCAGGTAGTCGGGGGCGTCCTCGGCGGCGCGCACCATCGCGTCGGCCAGGATCAGCCGGCCCTCGGCGTCGGTGTTGAGTACCTCGACGGTCTTCCCGCCGTACATGGTCAGCACGTCGCCGGGCCGGTACGCGGTCGACGACGGCATGTTCTCCGCCATCGGCACCGTCGCGGTGACGGTGACCGGCAGCTCCAGCTTCGCGGCCAGCAGCACCGTCGCGATCACCGCGGCGGCCCCGCCCATGTCGGAGGTCATGTCGGCCATCCCGGCGTTCGGCTTCAGCGAGATGCCGCCGGTGTCGAACGTGATCCCCTTGCCGACGAGCGCGACCTTCTTCGCATCCGCCCCGCCGTTCCAGGTGAGCCGGACCAGCCGCGGCGTGCGCGAGGACCCCTGCCCGACGGCGGTCACGCCGCCGTAGCCGTGCTCGCGCAGGTGGGCGTCGTCGTACACCTCGGTGACCAGACCGGCCTGCTCGCCGAGCGCCACCGCGCGGGCGGCGAACGTCTCCGGGTACAGCAGGTTCGGGGCGGTGTTGACCAGGTCGCGCGCGGTGCGGACGGCCTCGGCGAGAAGCGTGGCGCGCCGCAGCCGCTCCTCGGTGACGCCGGCGAAGACCCACTCGGCGACCGGCGCGGAGGAGGCGTCGGTGCTCGAGCGGTGCGCGTCGAAACGGTAGCCACCCAGCAGTGCCCCGACGACCGCCGCCTCGGCCGCCTGCTCGCCCGCCGCTCCCAGTGTGCTGACGACGCGCCCGGTCCCGGTGAGGGCACGGGCCGCGGCGCCGGCCGCACGCCGCACCCGGTCGGTGACGGCGGCGCGCTCGGTACCGCCGACCCCGCCGACGTTCTCCGTCCCGCCGTTCCCGGCCGGCGCACCCAGGCCGACCGCGACCAGCCGCGGCGCGGTGATCGCGCCGCGGGTGGGCAGCGAGACCACCTGCTCCACCGCGCCGGTGGCACCGACCGTGCGCAGCAGCTCGGCCAGCTCGCCGCCGAACGCGGCGTCCACCTCCTCGGCGCCCGGAGCCGGCACCGGGGCACCGCCCGGGTCGTCCCCGGCGGCCGGGTGCAGGCCGATCACGAGCGCGTCGGCCTCGGCGCCGGCGGGGGAGGCGGCGAGCGCCGTCGTGGTCGGGATGGTCGGGTCGGCGGTCGGCACGCGGAGCTCCTCGGGCACGGGTCTCGGCACGGGGTTCGAGCGGAGACGGCGGGGTATCGGACGGGTGGTTCGCCGCGCAGACTCTCACGCACCGTGACCAGCGCACGGATCCCGTGCGCCGGGCGGGTGGGGAGCGGCCCGGCGAGACCGGACCGAGATGCTAATGACACCCCCGCGGCGCCGCGCGGCACAGGGTCGGATGGGATGGTGATCGGGTGCCCCGCCCCCCGTACCGGATCCCGACCGTGACCGCGGTCGTCGTCGCCCTCGCGGCGATGTTCGGTACCGGGCTGTACGCCGTGCTGGCCCCCGCGGCCGCGTTCGCCGGTGGCTGGTTCCCGGTCGGGGTCGTCCTGGCGGGCCTGCTCGCGCTCGGCGTCGTCACCTCGACCGCGCACCTGGCCACCGCCCGCCCGGCCGGACCCGAGCTGGTCCGGGGCGACCTGCCGGCACCGGCGGTGCGGCTCGGCGCGACGGCGCGGCTGGTGTCGCGCACGGCGGCCGCCGCCGCGGCCGCCGGAGTGTTCGGCGCCTACGTGCTGCCCTCGCAGCCGTCGCCGGTGGCGGTGGTCGCGGTGCTCGCCGTCGTCGTCGTGAACGCGGTCGGGCTCCGGATCTCGCCGGGGGTGTCGCGTGGCCTGGTCGTCGGGACCCTGATCGTGCTCGCGCTCGTCGCCGGGGTCGGGCTGCGCGCCGACGCCCCCGAGGGCGCCGGGCCGTCCTCGGCGATGCCGGCCGCCGCCGTCGCCGTCCCGGACGGGGTGGCCGGGGTGGGCGGGAGCGCGGAGGAGCCGCTGACCGGCACCCTGCAGGCGGCGATCGAGCCGGGTCCGCTCGGCGTGCTCACCGCCGCGGCGTTCCTGTTCTTCGCCTTCACCGGGCTGTCCCGGGTGGCCGAGCTGGGCGGCAGCCTGCGCGACCCGATGCGGGCGATCCGGCGGGCGCCCGCGATCGCCGTCCTGATCACCACGCTCGTGCTGCTGCTGCTGTCCGCGGCCACCGTGCACGGGCTGGGGCTCGAGCGTCTCGCCGGCTCCCCGGCCCCGCTGGCGTCGCTGATGGACACCGGGGGCAGCCCGGCGCTGGGCGTGCTCGTCCGGATCGCCGCGGCGGCAGCGTGCGCCGCCGCGCTGCTCGCCGCGCTGTCCCGGGCCTCGGCGGGGGCGGCCCGGCTCGCCCGCGACGGTGAGCTGCCCGCCTTTCTCGGGCGCGGTGGTGCCCGCGGCACCCCGTGGACCGCCGAGCTCGTCCTGGGCGGCGTGACGCTCGCGCTGACCCTGCTCGCGGGCCCGGTCACCGCGATCGCGATCGCGGTCGGCGCGGCGCTGGTGCATCACGCGCTGCTGCACGTCGCGGTGCTGCGGCTGCCCGGACGGAGTGCGTCGGCCGCGTTCGTCGCGGGCGCCGGTGGCACCGGCTGCCTGGTGCTGGCCGGGGCGATACCGGTGTGGCCGCTGCTGGCGACCGCGCTCGCGCTGACCGCGGGCTGGGTGATCTGCACGCTCGTCGCCCGCGCCGCGGCCGACGACGACGATGCCGAACGGGCCGGCCGGTCCGATCCCGAGGAGCAGGCGGCCTGAGACGTTAGGGTCACCAGCCGTGACCGACGACCTCCTGCCCAGCCCGCTGCACGACCGGCACCTCGCCCTCGACGCCACCCTCGGCGAGTTCGGGGGATGGTCGATGCCGATCTCCTACCCGGGCGGCACGGTCGCCGAGCACACGAGCGTCCGGGAGACCGCCGGGCTGTTCGACGTCAGCCACCTCGGCACCGTCCCGATCTCCGGTCCCGGTGCGGCCGCGCACGTCAACACCTGCCTCACCAACGACCTCGGCCGGATCGGCCCGGGCCGCGCCCAGTACACGCTGGCGTGCAACGACACCGGCGGCGTTCTCGACGACATGATCGTCTACCTGGAGTCCGACGACGACCTGCTGCTCGTCCCGAACGCCGCGAACTCGACCCGGATCGTGTCGATGCTCGCCGAGGGCGCCCCGGACGGCGTCACGATCACCGACCGGCACCGCGAGCTGGCCGTGCTCGCCCTGCAGGGCCCGCGGTCGGCCGAGGCGCTGTCGGCCGCGCTGGGGGACGCCGCCGCGGTCGTCGCCGACCTGGACTACATGGCCTTCACCGACCTCGAGGGCGGGGCGGTGCGGGTGTGCCGGACCGGCTACACCGGCGAGCACGGCTACGAGCTGGTGCTCGACGCCGAGGCCGCCCCGGCGATGTGGGACGCGCTGCTCGACGCGGTGCGCGCGGTCGGCGGCGGGCCGTGCGGGCTGGCCGCGCGCGACACGTTGCGCACCGAGATGGGCTACCCGCTGCACGGGCACGAGCTGTCCGAGGAGATCAGCCCGGTCCAGGCCGGCAGCGCCTGGGCCGTCGGCTGGGACAAGCCGGCCTTCTGGGGCCGCGACGCGCTGGCCGCCGAGCGCGCGGCCGGCCCGGCCCGCCGGCTGCGCGCGCTGAGGGCCACCGGCCGCGGGGTCCCGCGGGCCGGCATGACGGTGCTCGACGCCGAGGGCGGCACGCCGGTCGGGACCGTCACCTCCGGCACGTTCTCGCCGACCCTGAAGACCGGCATCGCGCTGGCGCTGGTCGACACCGACCCGAAGGTCTCGCCGGGCGACGCGCTGGTGATCGACGTCCGCGGCCGGTCGCTGCCGGTCGAGGTCGTGAAGCCGCCGATGGTGCCCTCGCACGTGCGCTGAGGGCGTGCCCGGTCCGGATGGTCCCGGGTCCGATGGTTGGGAATCCGATTGTTTGCGCGGTGGACGGCGGAGATACCGTTCACCCATGAGCGCGCCGCAGTTCACCGTGAATCCGCACCCCGCCCCGGCGTCCCCGCAGCGGCGCGCCGAGGTACTGGCCGATCCCGGTTTCGGCCGGCACATGACCGACCACATGGTCACCGTCCGGTACACCGAGGGCACCGGCTGGCACGACCCGCAGGTGGTGCCGTACGGCCCGCTGACGCTCGACCCGTCGTCGATGGTGCTGCACTACGGCCAGGAGATCTTCGAGGGGCTCAAGGCCTACCGGCAGCCGGACGGCTCGATCGCCTCGTTCCGGCCGGACGCCAACGCCCGCCGGTTCGCCGGGTCGGCCCGCCGGCTCGCGATGGCCGAGCTGCCCGAGGAGCTGTTCCTCGAATCGCTGTCCGCGCTGCTGGCGGTCGACTCCGAGTGGGTGCCCGCCGCGGGCGGCGAGGACTCGCTCTACCTGCGCCCCTTCATGATCGCGACCGAGGTGGGGCTCGGGGTGCGGCCGTCGTCGGAGTACCTGTACGCGGTGCTGGCGTCGCCGGCCGGGCCGTACTTCACCGGCGGTGTGAAGCCGATGAACGTGTGGCTGGAGACCGAGTTCACCCGGGCCGCGCTCGGCGGCACCGGCACCGCCAAGTGCGGCGGGAACTACGCGGCATCCCTGCTGCCGCAGGCCATCGGCGCGAAGCACGGCTGCGCGCAGGTCGCCTACCTCGACGCCGAGGAGCGCACCTGGATCGACGAGATGGGGTCCAACAACCTGTTCTTCGTCTTCCAGGGCGAGGACGGCTCCGTCGAGCTCGCCACCCCGGACCTGCGCGGCTCGGTGCTCGCCGGGATCACCCGTGACTCGGTGATCGCGATCGCGAAGGACCTGGGCATCACGGTGGTCGAGCGGCGGATCTCCGGCAAGGAGTGGCTGGACGGTGTCGCCGACGGCCGGCTCACCGAGGTCTTCGGCTGCGGCACCGCCGCGGTGATCACGCCGATCGGGACCGTGAAGCACACCGGTGGCGAGGTGACCGTCGGCGACGGCGAGCCCGGCCCGGTGACTCTGCAGCTGCGCGAGGCGCTCACCGCGATCCAGCGGGGCGCCGCGCCGGACCCGCACGGCTGGATGCGGACCCTGGTGCCCGCCCCCGCCTCGGTCTGAGCTTCTTGATCACGCGTTCCGGAGCGCAGCGTTCGCGTCGTGAACGTCCCGCTCCGGAACCGATGATCAACCGGCAGCCCGGCGGCCGGGCGGAGGTCGCTCAGGCCGTGAGTGCCGCCGCCAGCACGACCAGCACGGCCGTCGCCCCGAGCTCGGAGGCGGCCCCCAGCACGTCGCCGTTCATCCCGCCGAACCTCCGCCGGGTGTGCCGGGCCAGCCCCACCGTCAGCAGCGCCGCGAGCAGCACGGCCCCGACGACGGCGAGCGCGATCCCCGCCCCGTCGGACAGCACCGCCGCGCCCCTGCCGGCGAGGTCCCCGGCCGACGGGGCCGACGCCCGCGGCACGCTCGCGACGAGCGCCGCGGCGCCCGCGGCGGCCAGCCCGGTCCACCACACCGGCGCCATCCAGGCCGGCTGGCTGCCCGCGACGGTCGCGCCGAGACCACCGGGCCGTGCCGCCGGCGTCCCGCGGCGGGCCACCCAGCAGAACCCGGCCCGCCCGGTCGCGGCCGCCAGGGCACCGGTCACGACGACCGCGAGCGGCGGGGCGGCGACCAGCTGGGACAGCGCCGCGGCCTGGGCCCCCAGCACCACCAGCAGGGTGACCACGGCGAAGGGTCCCGCACCGCCGTCGGCCATGATCCGAAGCGCCCGGTCCGGCGGTCCGTAGCTGCCCAGGCCGTCGGCGGTGTCGGCGAGCCCGTCGAGGTGCATCCCGCGGGTCGCCAGCGAGCCCGCGCCGACGACCAGGAACCCGGCGACCAGCGGGTGCACGCCGAGCAGGACCAGCCCGAGCAGCAGCCCGCCGGCGGCCGCGCCGAGCAGCGCCCCGACCACCGGTGCCCAGCGCAACGCCGCCGCCGGGACGCCCGGCGGGAGGTCGCCGCCGGGCAGGGTGCGGACGCGGGCCGGTAGTACCGTCAGCCAGGCGACGGCCAGCGCGAGCCCGGCGAGCGGACCACCGCGCGGAGGGGCGCCGTCGGACGGCGGCCCCGTCACCGCCCGGCGCCCGCCGGCACCGACGGACCGCGGCGCACGATCCCGGTCTCGTCCGCGGAGCCGGTCTCGGCGATCAGCCGGGCCGCCGTCACCAGCAGCGGGAGCACCGCCACGCCCGCGGTGCCGTCCTCGGTGCGCACCGCCAGGTCCAGCACCGGCGTCAGCGCGAGGTGCTCGAGCACCAGGGTCGCGGCCGGCTCGGTCGACGGCTGCGCGGCCACCCACCACTGCTTCGCGCCCGGGGCGAGCTCCTCGGCGAGCAGCGCGGCGGTGCCGACGGCGAGCCCGTCGAGGACCACCGGGACCTTCCGCTCGGCGGCCCGGGCGAGGAACCCCGCGAGCACGACGAGGTCCGTGCCGCCGACGGTCCGCAGCAACGCCAGCGGGTCGCGCAGGTGCGGACGGGCGCGGCGCAGCGCGTCGCGGATCACGACGGCCTTGCGCATCCAGGCACGGTCGTCGATGCCCGAGGCCCGGCCGACGACGGCGACGGGCTCGGTCCCGGTCAGCGCGGCGACCAGCGTCGCCGACGGCGTGGTCGCACCGACCGCGAGGGTGGCGGGCACGAGGACGTCCGCCCCCGCGTCGATCTCCTCGTCGGCCAGCGTGCGCCCGGTCCGCCACGCGGTCTCGGCCTGCGCGGCGGTGAGCGCGTCCTCGACGTCGATCATGCCGGTCCCGCGGACGACGACGTGGCCCGACTCGGCGCCGTCGGCGCCGGTGACCAGACCGACGTCGACCGTCCGGACCGACGCCCCGGCGGCCCGTGCGGCCACCGTCACCGGGAGCCGTCCGGCCGCCGCGGCCGAGGCGCGCACCGCTGAGACCTCCTGCGGGTAGGCCGAGACCCCGGTGGCGGCGACGCCGTGGTCGGCGGCGAGCAGCAGGACGCGTGCCTGCACCGGCGGCCGCGGCGGGCACTCGCCCTGGCAGGACGCCAGCCACACGCCCAGCTCGCCGAGCCGGCCGAGCCCGCCGGCCGGCGTGGCGAGGTCCTCGACGAGCGCGACCGCGGCCCGCCGGCTGTGCCGGTCGGGGGCACCGACCGCGGTGGGGACGACCGGTCCGGCCGGCTCGGCGGACGGGGTGACGCCGCTGATCGGGGCCGCGTCGACCCCGGTCTCGGGGGTGACGCTGCCGGGGACGACGGCCGGGGTGCCGGCGACGTTCCCGTCCGCGGTCGCGACGTCGGCCGCTCCGGCGCTCTCCTCGACCGGGGCCGGCGGGTCGGAGGCGGCAGTTCCGGCGACGGGAGCGCCGGCGACGGCGGGCGGGGTGGGGTCGGCCACGGAACCCGAGCCCGTCGCCGCATCGACGGGGGACTCCGGGGCCGGGAGCCGCACCGCCCGCCCGGCCACGACCAGCACGACGTCGTCGCACACCCCGGCCAGCGCCTCGTTCAGCTCACCGAGCCGGTCCCGGAACAGCCGCCCGGACGCCGTCTCCGGCACCACCCCGAGGCCCGTCTCGGCCGAGACCAGCACCACCGGTCCCGGTGCGGTCCGCACGGCCTCGACCAGTGCCGCGACGGCGTCGTCCACGTCCGGCAGCGGGCCGGTCGCCGACCACGCGCCGGCGTCGTCCAGGACGCCGGTCAACCAGGTGGCGACGTCGTCGACCAGCACCGGGCCGGGGACCGCCAGTGCGGCGGCCAGTTCCGGGCCCGCGGTGATCTCCGCGGTCGTCCAGCTCGCCGGCCGGCGGTCGCGGTGCGCGGCGATGCGGGCGTCCCACTCGGCGTCGCCCGGTACCCGGCGCCCGGTCGCGACGTAGCGCACCGGGCCGTCGCCGAGGAGGCGCTCGGCGTACCGGGACTTCCCGGATCGTGAGCCGCCGAGGACGAGCGTCCGGGTGTTGACCGCGAGGTTCACGCGCTCATCGTGACGCACGCGCTCCCGCGGGCGTCGAGAAGGTCGTCTCAGACGTCGGCGCCACGCGCGACGCGGGGCTTGGGCACCCGCATCCGCCGGGGCTGGGTGGCCCGGGAGAACGCGTACCAGCCGGTGCCGAGGCCCTTGATCTCCTCGTCCGGGAACTTCTCCCGGGCCTTCTTCAGCACCTGGTAACCGAGCAGGGTGCCCTCGACGACCATCACCAGCAGCATCAGGAACGTGAACAGCGTGACGTACTGCTGCAGTACCGGGTTCTGGATCAGCGCCGCGACCAGCACCAGCGCGGCCAGCGGCAGGAACAGCCCGATGACGTGCGGCCGGGAGTCCACGACGTCGCGGATGTGGGCGCGCACCTTGCCGCGGTCGCGGGGGAGCAGCACCCGGTCGTCGCCGGCGTCCATCCGGCGGCGCCGCTCCAGCGACGCGGCCCGGCGGTCCTCCTTGGAGGGCCGGTTGGCCTTGGCCAGCTTCGACGCCTCGCGCTGGGTGCGGGGCGGGGGCGGCGCCGGGCCACGGCGCTTGCCCTCGGCGTCACGGCGCTTCGGCGTCGCCCGGCCCTTGCCGGGTGTGGTGTGGGAGCGGGCGGGCCCGCCCTCCGCGCCGTCGGCGTCCGTGACCGCCGAGTCGTCGACCGTGGCGGTGGCCGGGTCGGAGCTCTCGGAACGGCGCAGGAACCTCACGGCTGTCAACAATACGGGCCCCGGCTAGCCTCCCTCGCATGCGGATCGTGGTCGCTCCTGATTCCTTCGGCGGAACCCTCAGCGCGCGTGAGGCGGCGGACGCGATCGCGGACGGCTGGCGACGTACGGCCCCGGGCGACGACGTCCGGATCGTCCCGCTCGCCGACGGCGGGACCGGGTTCGCGGAGGTGCTGCACACCGCCCTCGGGGGGACGGTCCACGAGCTCGAGGTGACCGGCCCGCTCGGTGATCCGGTGACCGGGTCCTGGCTGCAGGTCGGTGACACCGCGTACCTGGAGTGCGCCTCGGCGTGCGGGCTGCACCACGTGTCCCGCGAGGACCGCACCCCGGAGGTGGCCCGGACCGCGACCACCTACGGGGTCGGAGAGCTGCTCGCGGCCGCCCGGGACGCCGGCGTCGCCCGGATCGTGGTCGGGCTCGGTGGATCCGCGACCACCGACGGCGGTGCCGGGATGCTCGCCGCGCTCGGCGCCACCCCGGTCGACGACGACGGCCTGCCGCTGCCCTACGGCGGCGCCGCGCTGGCGACCTGCGGCCGGCTCGACGGACGCCCGGACCTGGGCGGCATCGAGCTCGTCGCGGCGTCCGACGTGGACAACCCGCTGCTCGGTGAGCACGGCGCCGCCGCGGTCTTCGGGCCGCAGAAGGGGGCCGACGCGGGCACCGTCACCGAGCTGGACGCCGCCCTGGCCGTCTTCGCCGGCTCACTGGGCGAGCTGGCCGGGCGGGACGTGCGCGACGACGCCGCCGCCGGGGCCGCCGGCGGGCTCGGTGCCGCGCTGCTGGCACTGGGCGCGCGGATCGAGTCCGGTGCCGGGCTGGTGCGCGAGCTGGTCGGGCTCGACGCCGAGCTGGACGCCGCCGCGGCCGACGGCGGGCTCGCGGTGACCGGCGAGGGCAGCTTCGACTGGCAGTCGCTGCGCGGCAAGCTGATCACCGCCGTCGCCCGGGGTGCCGCGGACCGGGGGATCCCGTGCGTCGTGCTGGCCGGGCAGGTCAGCGTCGGGCGCCGGGAGGCGGGGGCGGCGGGCGTCGACTCCGCACACGGCGTGGCCGACGAGCTCGGGCTGGAGGCCTCGATGGCCGACCCGGCCGGGACACTGGCCGAGCTGGCGTCGCGGATCGCCCCGCGCTGGAGCCGCGGCGCGCGGACGGGGTGACCGGGCCCACGGCCGCGTTCGCCGATCCGGGGGTTCGCCGGGCGACCGGCCCCGCGGCGGGCGACGTAGGATGAATGCGCACCACCCGGGAACACCGGGCCACCGGTGAGTTGTTGGGAGAGTCATGACCGTAGAGAACGCTGTCGACGCCACCCCTGCGGCTGAGCAGACCCACGGGGTGGAGCTCAGCGACGCCGCAGCCGTGAAGGCCCGCACCCTGCTGGAGCAGGAGGGTCGCGACGACATGCACCTGCGCATCGCCGTGCAGCCGGGTGGCTGTGCGGGACTGCGCTACCAGCTGTTCTTCGACGACCGTTCGCTCGACGGCGACCTGTTCCGTGACTTCCACGGCCTCAAGGTGGGCGTCGACCGGATGAGCGCTCCCTACCTGCAGGGCGCGCAGATCGACTTCGTCGACACCATCGAGAAGCAGGGCTTCACGATCGACAACCCGAACGCCGGGGGCTCCTGCGCGTGCGGTGACTCGTTCAACTGAGACCCGGCTCCGCCGCAGGTCAGCACGTCGGACGGGCCTCGTCCTGATCATCACGATCATGACGGGGCCCGTTCGTGTGTCGTAGGGTCGCTCCCGTGCCTATCGCCGTGACGGGATCGATCGCCTCCGACAACCTCATGCACTTCCCCGGGAAGTTCTCCGAGCAGATCCTCGCCGAGCAGCTCGACCGGATCTCGGTCAGCTTCCTGGTCGACGACCTGACGGTCCGCCGGGGCGGGGTCGCCGGCAACATCGCCTTCGCGCTGGGCGTGCTCGGCCAGAACCCGGTGCTCATCGGTGCCGTCGGGCCCGACTTCGCCGAGTACCGGAAGATCCTCGACGACCTCGGTGTCGACACCTCCGGCGTGTCGACCTTCGACGACGTGCACACCGCCCGCTTCGTCTGCACCACCGACGACGACATGCGCCAGATCGCGTCCTTCTACACCGGCGCGATGGCGAAGTCCTCCGAGATCGAGCTCGCCCCGATCGCCGAGCGCGTCGGCGGGTTCGACCTGGTGCTCATCGGCGCCAGCGACCCGGACGCGATGGTCCGGCACACCGAGGAGTGCCGCGAGAAGGGCTACCCCTTCCTCGCCGACCCGTCCCAGCAGCTGGCCCGGATGGAGGGGCCCGAGGTCCGCACGCTGATCGAGGGCGCGACGTACCTGGTCACCAACGACTACGAGTACGAGCTGCTGCTCAAGAAGACCGGCTGGACCGAGGCCGAGGTCGCCTCGAAGGTCGGTACCCGGATCACCACCTTCGGTGAGAAGGGCGCGCTGATCGTCGAGGCGGACGGGACCGAGACCCGCGTCGACGTCGTCCCGCCGACCGAGCAGGTCGACCCGACCGGCGTCGGCGACGCCTGGCGGGCCGGGTTCCTCACCGCGCTGAACGGCGGCCTGTCGCTGGAGCGTGCCGCCCAGCTCGGCGCGCTGATCGCGACCTACGTGCTGGAGTCCGACGGCCCGCAGGAGTGGACCTGGGACCGCGACGCCGCCCTGACCCGGCTGCGCGACACCTTCGGTGACGCGGTCGCCGACGAGATCGCCCCCGTCCTGCCGGCCTGATCCGCCGAGCGTGGGGCGTGGCGGCCGGGCGCTGCGCCGGCAGTACCTGCGGCTCGGGACCGGTGAGCTGACCGCGGCGGCGGTGTTCGTCGCTGCCGCGGTGCTGTTGGATGCCGGGCCGGGGCTGTGGGCCGCGCTCGTCCCGCTGCTGATGATCATCATCCACGGGGGCGTCTACTGGCTCACGGCCCGACGGCGGATCCCGGCCGGCCGGATGGGGCCCGGGGAGGCCCGGCTGCACCGGGCCGGACGCGGGGCGGCTGTCGTCCTGCTCGTCGCCGGCCTCGCCGGGATGCTCGCCTGGTGGCCCCCGACGACGGGTGCGGCGCTGCTCGCGCTCGCCGTATGGCTGTTCGGTGTGGTCGAGTACCTCAACTACCACGTCGTACGGCTGGCCTACCCGCCCGCGCAGTGGCCGGTCGCCGTCCGTGGGTGGCGGACCCCACGGCTGGCCCGGGACCTGCGCGCCGCGACCCGACCGTGACGACACGTACGGCCGGCTCCAGGGGAGGAGCCGGCCGTACGCCGTCGTAAGAGGTCTCAGATCTTGACCGGGTAGGTCGGGGTCGGGACCTCCGGCGTGATCCTCTTCTCGACGAAGATTCCGTGCCAGATCAGGAAGACCAGCACCGCCCAGAGCCGGCGGGAGTGGTCGACCGGGCCCTCCCGGTGGGCGTCCAGCATCCGGTGCACGGCCTGCAGGTCGATCAGGTGACCGGCGCCGGAGTTCTGCAGGATGTCGCGGGCCCAGGCGTACATCTCGTCGCGCAGCCAGTGCCGGATCGGCACCGGGAAGCCGAGCTTCGGCCGGTTGAGCACGTGCGGCGGGATGATCCCCTCGCAGGCCCGGCGCAGCGCGTACTTCGTGGTGCCGTTCGCCCCGTGGGTGATCTTCTGCGACTGCGGCAGCGACGAGGCGATCTCGAAGACCTCGGGGTCGAGGAACGGCACCCGCAGCTCCAGCGAGTGCGCCATCGTCATCTTGTCCGCCTTGACCAGGATGTCGCCGCGCAGCCAGGTGAACAGGTCCACGTGCTGCATCCGGGCGACCGGGTCCCAGTCGTGCGAGGCGAAGTAGTGCGGCGCGGTGACGTCGACGTGCGACACCCGCGGGTCGTAGCCGCGCAGCACCTCGTGCAGCTGGTCGTCCCGGAAGATCCGTGCGTTGCCGTAGTAGCGGTGCTCCAGCGACAGCGAGCCGCGGCGCAGCAGGTCCTTGCCGCGCATGCCCTCGGGCATCTTCCGCGAGGCCCGGCGCATGATCGGCTTGAGCGTGCCGGGGACCTTCTCGAAGGGGGCCAGCGACAGCGGCTCGCGGTAGATCGAGTAGCCGCCGAACAGCTCGTCGGCACCCTCGCCGGACAGCACCACCTTGACGTGCTCGCGGGCCTCGCGGGCGATGAACCACAGCGGGACCAGCGCCGGGTCGGCCACCGGGTCGTCGAGGTACCAGATGATGAGCGGCAGGGCCTCCATCATCTCGTCCGGCTTGACGGTCCGGACCACGTGCTGCACGCCGATCGCCGCGGCGGACTCGGCCGCGACGTCGACCTCGGAGTAGCCCTCGCGCTCGAACCCGGTGGTGAAGGTGATCAGGTTCGGGTTGTGCTCCTTGGCGAGCGCCGCGATCGCGGTGGAGTCGATGCCGCCGGACAGGAACGCGCCCACGGTCACGTCGGCCCGCATGTGCTTGGCCACCGAGTCGCGCAGGACGTCGGCGATCTCGCCGTGCACGATCGCCTCCGCCTCGGCGCTGGCCGGGGCGTGGCTGGGCAGCGAGATGAACTTCGGCGCGAAGTAGCGCTGGTGCAGCGGCTCCTCGCCGGGCCGCACGGTGACGTGCGTCCCGGACTCGACGCGCGAGATCATCCGGTGCAGCGACATCGGCTCGGGCACGTACTGCAGGGTCAGGTAGTGCTGCAGCGCGGCCGGCTCCAGGTCCAGCCCGATACCCAGCTCGGGGGCCAGGGCCAGCAGCGACTTCTTCTCGCTCGCGAACGCGGTGCCCGCCGCGGTCGTCGCGAGGAACAGCGGCTTGATGCCGAACGGGTCGCGGGCGGCGAACATCTCGCGCTCGACGGCGTCCCAGATGACGAACGCGAACATGCCGCGCAGCCGCTGGACCGCGTCCGGGCCCCAGTAGTGGAACGCCGCGACGATGACCTCGCCGTCGCCCTCGGTGGCGAAGGCCGCGTCGTAGGTCTCGATCAGCTCCTGGCGCAGCTCCAGGTAGTTGTAGACCTCACCGTTGAAGACGATGGTGTAGCGGGTGTCCTCGCCGGGCACCGGTCCCCAGTGCAGGGGCTGGTGCGAGTGGTCCACGTCGATGATGGACAGCCGGTTGAAGCCCAGGACGAGGTCGTGGTCGTTCCACGTCGCACTCTCGTCGGGGCCTCGGTGCCGCGCACAGCGCAGCGCGTCGGCGATCGGCTCGACCCGGGTGGCGGCATCCGCCCCGGCGGTCAGCAGTCCCAGCAGTCCGCACACGATGGTCAGTATGCCCAGTCGTTACGACGCGCCGTGCGCGCCCCGTCGCGATCCGGACTAATGCCTGAAAGACTGCCGGTTTCGCCGTTCACCGGCGGGGGAGTGGCCCTCGGCGCGGGACACCCCGGCGGGCGCGTCCCGACCGGCGTTCGTCTAGTCTCTACGCGAGGTCGAAGACGGTGCTCCGAACGGGTGGCGCCAGATCTTCGCGCAGTGAACCGTGGTGACAGTGCCTGAACCACAGCAAGGACGAACGTGCCGGCAGTGCGGCAGGACATGACAGGAAGGCGGCGCGCGGTGGCCCGAACGGAAGGCCGATCCCGGTACGCGCGGGCAGCGAAGCTGGGCCTGGTGGGTCTGCTGGCGGTGCCGGCGCTCGCGGGCTGCTCGGTCGAGGAGGTCATCCGGTTCGGGTGGCCGGTGGGGGTCACCCCCGAGGCCGAGGCCATGCGGAACCTCTGGACCTGGTCGGCGATCGCGTCGCTCGTCGTGGGCGTCATCACCTGGGGCGCGATGTTCTGGGCGATGATCTTCCACCGGAAGCGGAAGGACGACGACGGCACGCTGCCCCGGCAGACGCAGTACAACCTGCCGGTCGAGCTGGTCTTCACCGCGATCCCGACCGTGATCGTCGCCGTGCTGTTCGGCTTCACGCTGAACGTGCAGAACTATGTGACCAAGGACGAGGCCTCGGCCGGCGGACCGGCAGACCTGCAGGTCGAGATCGTCGGCTTCCAGTGGAACTGGGAGTTCCTCTACCCCGGTGAGGCCGGCCCCGACGGCCGCCCGGTGAGCACCCTCGGGACCAGCGACACGATCCCGATCATGGTCGTGCCGACCGACCGGTCGATCGAGTTCACCCAGATGTCTCCCGACGTGATCCACTCGTTCTACGTGCCGGAGTTCCTGTTCAAGCGCGACGTGTTCCCGTTCCCGGAGCGCAACGAGCAGGACAACCAGTTCGTGATCGACCGCATCGAGCAGCAGGGCGCGTTCGTCGGCCGCTGCGCCGAGCTCTGCGGCACGTACCACTCGCAGATGAACTTCGAGGTCCGCGCCCTCGAGCCGGCGCTGTTCGACCGCTACATCCAGCTCCGCAAGGAGACCAACCCGGAGACGGGGCAGCCCTACAACACCGGTGAGGCGCTGGCGGCGCTGAACTGTGGTGAGTGGTGCGCGCCCGAGGCGATCAGCACCAAGCCGTTCAGCACCGAGCGCGGGCAGCTGGCCGCGCAGGTCGACGGCTGAGGGGGAGGACCGCAATGAAGATCGAATCCCGCATCTTCGAGATCTGCACCGGGTTCTTCATCCTGTGCGCGATCGCCTACACGTTCCTGGCCGGCGAGGTCGTGGGCGTGACGGCGCTGTGGCTCACCGCGGGCCTGTCGCTGATCATCGGCACGTTCTTCCGGTTCGTCTCGCGGCGGCTGGAGGAGCGCCCCGAGGACGACCCGGAGGGCGAGGTCTCCGACGGCGCCGGCGAGGTCGGGTTCTTCTCCCCGGGCAGCTACTGGCCGCTGGGGATCGCCGCCGCGGCCGCGCTGACCGCGATCGGCATGGCGTTCTGGTACGCCTGGATCATCGTCATCGGCGGGACGCTGATCCTGATCGCCGTCGGCGGCCTGGTCTTCGAGTACCACCGGGGCCCCGCGCACCACTAGCCCGCACCGCTCCGCACGACGGCCCGCCCCGGGACTCCCGGGGCGGGCCGTCGCCGTCTCCCGCTCACCCGAGCAGCCCCGTCTCCCGGGGCACGTCCGCCCCGTCTCCCATTCGCGCGTCCGCCCCATCCCCATCACCCCCATTCGCACGAGCGGACCCTTCGTGAAGAGGAGCATCACGAACGGTCCGTTCGTGATGAGGCAGGGAGCGGCGCCGGTCCCGAGCCGCGAGGTACCTCGAGCCACGAGCGGCTCCTTCGTGGCACAGGACTTCACGAAGGGTCCGCTCGTGTGGATCGGGAGATTTCGGCCCACACGACGACGGCTCCGGGAGTTGTCCACAGGGTCGCGGGAAACCGGGTGCAGCAGCGTCACCAGGGCTCAGGCTCGTGGACATGGGAGTGCGGACCGGACGTCGACGAGGGCCTCGCCGCGATGAGATCGCGGCGCTGATCGGCCGGCGCGTCGTGCGCGTGGCGGATCTGGAGCTGCTGGGCGTCGACCGGGCGACGACGGCGTACCGGTGCCGCCCGGGTGGGCCCTGGAGCAGGCTCGGCCCTGGCGTCGTCAAGCTCGACAACGGCCCGCAGACGAGGGACGACCGGTGCCAGGCAGCGATCCTGCACGCCGGTCGGGACGCGGTCGTCACCGGCATCGATGCCCTTGCCCGGCACGGTGTTCGCTCGGCCCCCACCCCGTCCGGCCCCGTGCACGTCCTGATTCCGGCCGGTCGCCGCAGGATCGGTGCCGGGCTCATGCTCGCCGAACGTACGCACCGGCTGCCCTCCGGATCCTCCGGTGACGTCCCGCTCGCTCCGGTGGCGCGGGCCGCCGTGGACGCCGCGCGCCGGAGCCGTGACCGCAACCTGGTCCGGACCGTGTTCGCCGATCTCGTCCAGCACCGTCATTGCACGGTCGATCAGCTCGTCACCGAGCTCGTCGAGGGGAGCAGCCGCGGGTCGGCCCTACCGCGTGAGGTGCTCAGGGAGATCGTCGATGGTGTCCGATCGGTGGCGGAGGCCACCGCCCAGCGGCTACTGCGGCGCGCCGGCCTTCCGGTGCCGCTGCTCAACGTCCGCCTGGAGGCCCCCGACGGGACCTTCCTCGCGATCCCGGACTTCCTGTTCGAGGAGGCCGGCCTCGCCTGGCAGATCGATTCCCGGGAATACCACCTCGACCCCACCGATTACGAACGCACGGTGCGACGCCGCTCGGCGCTGGTGGCCGCGGGCGTCGTGGTGGTCCAGTCCCTGCCGAGCGACCTGCGGACCCGACCGGCCGAGGTGCTGGCCGAGCTGCGCCGGGCACATGCACAGGCGGTGCTGCTGCCCCCGCCGTCGGTGGTCGTGGTCCCCGAGCGCACGGACAGACCAGCAGGCCCCGTCCCGAGCCCCAGGGCCGCCGAGCTCTGACCCCCGCACCTTCACGAGCGGACCTTTCGTAGCGCCAGTTTCCACGAAAGGTCTGCTCGTGAAGGTATGGTCGGGAGCGCGTGGCGGGACGGTGGCGATGCCGGGCGCAGCCGGGCCGGTCCCAGCTCCGTCACGAGCGGGCCGTTCGTGGCAACTATCGCCACGAAAGGTGCGTTCGTGAGAGCTATCCGGAGGTCTCAGGCCCTCGCGGCCTTGCCCAGCACGTCCCGCGCGATGATCACCTGCTGGATCTGGCTGGTGCCCTCGTAGATCCGGAAGAGCCGGGCGTCGCGGTAGAACCGCTCGACGGTCACGCCGCGCATGTACCCGGCGCCGCCGTGCACCTGGACGGCGCGGTCGGCGACCCGGCCGACCATCTCCGAGCAGAAGTACTTCGCGGCGGCCGGTCCGGAGACGGTGTCGGAGCCGTCGTCGAAGGTGCCCGCGGCGTCGAGGACCAGGCCGCGGCCGGCGCGGGCGTCGGTCACCGAGTCCGCGACGAGCCCCTGGACCAGCTGGAACCGGGCGATCGGCGCCCCGCGCTGTTCCCGGGTGCGGGCGAACTCGACGGTCTCGTGGACCAGCCGGTCGGCCATGCCGACGCACACCGCGGCGATGTGCAACCGCCCGTGCGCCAGGCAGCGCGCGGCGATCCGGAACCCCTGGTCGACCCCGTCCGGCCCGCCGACGACGGCCTCGGCGGGTACCCGGACGTCGTCGAGGTGCACGTCGGCGGTCCAGGCGCCGAACTGACCCATCTTCGCGTCCTTCGGGCCGACCGAGAGCCCGGGCGAGCCGGCGGGTACGAGGAACGTCGAGATCCCGCGGTTGCCGGGCGCGTCCAGGTCGGTGCGGGCGAACACCATGATCACGTCGGCGACCGGGGCGTTGGTGATGTAGCGCTTCGAGCCGGTGATCACCCAGTCGTCGCCGTCGCGGACGGCGCGGGTGGCCAGCGACGACGGGTCCGACCCGGCGTCGGCCTCGGTCAGCCCGAACGAGGCGGTGACCTCGCCGGACGCGAGCCGGGGCAGCCACTCCCGCTTCTGCTCAGGAGTGCCGCCCTCGAGCAGTACGTGCCCGGCGATGCCGTTGTTGGTGCCGAACAGCGAGCGCAGCGCCGGCGTCGTCCAGCCCAGCTCGAAGGCCAGCCGGACCTCCTCGGACGCGGTCAGGCCCAGCCCGCCGAACTCCTCGGGGATGGCGAAGCCGTAAAGGCCCATCTCCCTGCACTGCGCGACGATCCGGTCCGGGACGGCGTCGCCCGCGTCGATCTCCTCCTCCAACGGCACCACCTCGGTGCGGACGAAGTCCCGGACGGCGGCCAGCACGTCCCGCAGGTCGGAGGGGTCCACGGTGTCTCCTCGCTCTCGCGTCGTCGCGGTCGCCGACAGCCCACCACGACGTGGCCGGTCCCCGCCAGGAACCGGGAACCCGCCGGCCGGCCGGGTGTGGTGTCGATCACTGTCCGGGTGTCGACCGGTGCCGTGTCCGGCATCGATCCGCACCCGGACGACGACCACGGAGGGGCCGTCGTCACGAAGCCGGGGCGCGGTGCGCGGAACGGCCTATCCTCGACAGCGCACCAGCACCGCCGGAGGTGACCCACCGCCATGCCCGAGGAGACCGTGTCGGACCGCGCCGGGGCGCGGACCGCAGCGGCGGACCCGGCAGCACCGGCGGACCCGGCAGGCTCGGCCGCCCCGGCCCCGGCGACCCCGGACCCGGCAGCACCGGCGGCCGAGGACCGGGCGATCCCGGATCCGGCGATGCCGGGCCCCGACGAACCCGGCGGCAGCCCGCTCGACCCGCACCTGGTCCGGGCCCTGGAGGGATGGGGCAACGGGGCGCTGCGCGAGTACCTGCTCCGCGACGGCGGCCGGCACCTGCCGCAGCCGACGCACTGGCCGTCCGGCTGGCCGGGCCGGACCCGGCTCGGGGCGCAGATGGCGTACTTGCTGACCGGGTTGCCGCTGGCCGTCGTCAGCGGGCTGGTCGTCCTGGTCGGCCTGCTGCTGGGGGCGGGGACGTTCGTGCTCTGGATCGGGCTGCCGATCACCGTCGGGTCGCTGGCCGCGGCCCGCGGCTTCGCCGAGCTGGAACGCCGGGCCACCGAAGCCGCGACCGGACGTCCGCTGCCGCCGCACCACTACCGGCCCAACCGCGGGCGACGCCTGATGGGCCGGCTGCTGCGTGCGCTGGCCGACCCGCAGTCGTGGCGGGACCTCGCGCACGCCGTCGTCGGCCTGCCGCTGCGCGCGCTCTGCGCCGCCGTCGCGCTGGTGTGGGCGGTGACCGGCCTGGCCGGGCTGGTCTACGTGTTCTGGCAGTGGTCGCTGCCGCGCGGACCGGGCAACTGGACCCTGTTCGGGTCGATCACCGGGGTCGACTCGGGAGCCGGCGACATCGCGCTGAACACCGGGCTCGGCATCCTGCTGCTGGTCACGCTGCCCTCGGTGGTCCGCTGGCTCACCGACGTCCGCGCGCTGCTCGCCCGCGGCCTGCTCACCAACCAGACCGCCGCGCTGCGGGCCCGCGCCCTGGCGCTGGCCGCCGGCCGGCGGGCGGCCGTGGCCGCCGAGGCCCAGACCCTGCGACGCCTGGAACGCGACATCCACGACGGCCCCCAGCAGCGCCTGGTGCGGCTCGGGATGGACCTGGAGTCGGCCGTCCGACGCCTCGACGACGACCCCGAACGGGCCCGGCCGCTGCTGCACGAGGCCCTCGAACAGAGCCGTGAGGCGCTGTCCGAGCTGCGCGCGCTGTCCCGCGGGATCGCCCCGCCGATCCTCGCCGACCGCGGGCTCGGTCCGGCGCTGCACGCCGCCGCCGCCCGGTGCCCGGTACCGGTGGACCTCGACGTCGCCCTCGACGACGGCGTCCGGATGCCCGCCCTGGTCGAGAACACGGCGTACTTCGTCGTCTCCGAGGCGCTGACCAACATCGCCAAGCACGCCGGGGCGTCCGCGGCGGGGGTGACGGTGACCGTCGACGCGACCCTGCTGCGGGTGGTGGTCCGCGACGACGGCCGCGGCGGCGCCCATCTCGGCAAGGGCCACGGGCTCGCCGGGCTGGCCGACCGGCTGGAGATCGTCGAGGGCAACCTCGACGTGCGCAGCCCGGCCGGCGGCCCGACGGTGCTGACGGCCGAGGTGCCGGTTGCCGGCCTGGGGGAGGGGTGAGGCGCATACCGGCCACCCGCGAGGATGTGCGCATGACGATGCGGGTGGTCCTGGCCGAGGACTCGATGCTGCTGCGGGAGGGCCTCGTCCGGTTGCTGGAGGAGGCGGGCGCGACGGTGCTCGCCGCGGTCGGCGACGGCACCGCGCTCGTGGAGGCGGTGGCCGAGCACCGGCCGGAGGTCGCGGTCGTGGACGTGCGGATGCCGCCGTCGTTCACCGACGAGGGGCTGCGGGCCGCGCTGGAGATCCGCAAGACCCATCCCGAGATCGGGATCCTGGTGCTGTCCCAGTACGTCGAGGAGTCCTACGCCACCGACCTGCTGGAGGCCGGCGGCGGGGTCGGGTACCTGCTCAAGGACCGGGTGTCGAAGCTGGCGGAGCTCTCCGACGCGCTGACCCGGGTCGCGGCGGGCGGCACCGTGCTGGACCCGGAGGTGGTCTCGGCGCTGCTCACCAACCGGCGTCGCCGGGACCCGCTCGCCGAGCTCTCGCCCCGCGAGCGCGAGGTGCTGGAGCTGATGGCCCAGGGCCGGACCAACACCGCGATCGGACGGCTGATGGTGATCACCCAGGGGGCCGTCGAGAAGCACATCTCGTCGATCTTCACCAAGCTCGGGCTGCCGCCGTCGTCCGACGACCACCGCCGCGTGATGGCGGTTCTGGCCTGGCTCGAGGGCTAGCGCCCTGTGAGTACTTTTCGGGGCCAGGGCCCCGAAAAGTACTCACAAGGACCGAAGGTCCAGCTCCAGGGCGGCGGGCCCGCCGGAGGTGACCACCACCGGGATCCCCCAGTCCTGCTGGTACCGGTGGCACGCCGCGAACCCGTCCCCGGGGTCGTCGCACGCCGCGGCGGCCACCGCCACCTGCAGCACGCCGGTGCCCACCGCCGGGTCGAATGAGAGGTCGCGGCTCAGCCCGGTCGAGGTCCCGCCGCCGGAGCGCAGCAGCGCGGGCGGGTCGGCGGTCACGGTCAGCGAGGTCGGGTCGCCGAACCGGTCGTCGAGGTACTGCCCGGCGGGCGGGACGAACCCGATCCGCAGCGCGACGCCGGCACCCAGCTCGGTCGGCGCGCGGCGGACGGTGTGCGCGGCGCCGGCGACCAGCGACCCGGCCGGGACCGGCAGCCGCACCAGCCGGTGCGCCGCGGACTCCACGACGATCAGCGTCTCCCCGTCGACCAGCAGGTCCGACGGCTCGGCGAGCCCCTCGGCCAGCGTCGACACGGTCCCCGACGACGGGTCGTAACGGCGGACGGCGCCGTTGTAGGTGTCGGCGATCGCCACCGACGAGTCCGGCAGGACGGCCACCCCGAGCGGGTGCTGCAGCAGCGCCGCGGCGGCGGGACCGTCCCGGTGCCCGAACTCGAACAGCCCCTGCCCGGTGGCCGTCGACACCTGCGGGCCGGCGTCGGGCTCGGCGAGGACCCGGCGCAGCGCCGAGACCTCGGAGTCGGCGACCCACAGCGTGGGCCCGTCGACGGCCAGCCCGCTGGGCTGCGCGAAGAACGCCTCGTCGTAGGCGCCGTCGCGCAGGCCCTCGCTGGTCGTCCCGGCGAGCACGGTCGCCGCTCCGGTATCGGGATCGAGGGTCCACAGCTGGTGCGGTCCGGCCATCGCGACCACCACCCGTCCGTCCCACCGGGCGAGGTCCCACGGCGAGGACAGCTCGGCCGACGACGACCCCGGCGCGACCCGTTCGCGCAGCTGCGCGCCCGTCCCGGCCACTGTGGACACGGTTCCGGTGGCGAGGTCGACCCGGCGGATCGCGTGGTTGACCGTGTCGGCGACGAGCAGCCCGCCGTCGTCGACCAGCAGGCCCTGCGGTTCGGAGAACCGCGCGCCACCCGCGGGCCCGTCGGCGAACCCGCGGACACCGTCGCCGATCCGCCGCCGCTCGGTCACGAGGTCCGGATCCAGCTCGACGAGCTGGTGGTGGGAGGTGTCGGACACCAGGAACGTGCCACCCGGCAGCGCGACGACCTTGCCCGGGAACCGCAGCGCGGTGTCCGGCGCGGGCGGCGGCACGTACGGCCCGTCGCCGCGGCGCAGCCGGTCACCGTGCTGCTCGATCAGCTCCCGGACGAGTGCGGCCAGCCCCGGGCCGTGCCCCTCGCCGGCCATCCGGGCGACGACGAACCCGTCCGGGTCGATCACGGCCAGCGTCGGCCAGGCGCGGGCGGTGTAGGCGTCCCAGGTGCGCAGCTCGGGGTCGTCGAGCACGGGGTGCGTGACGCCGTAGCGCTCCACGGCCGCCTCGACCGCGGCCGGGTCGGCCTCGTGCACGAACTTCGGCGAGTGCACCCCGATGACCGTCAGCACGTCGCCGAACTCCTCCTCGACGGGGCGCAGCTCGTCGAGGGCGTGCAGACAGTTGATGCAGCAGAAGGTCCAGAAGTCGAGCACGACGATCCGCCCGCGCAGCCCGGCCAGCGTCAGCTCCGCGCCGCCGGTGTTCAGCCACCGCCGCCCCCGCAGCTCCGGTGCCCGCACTCTCATCCGCTCGCTCGCGCTCCCGCTCGTCACGATCAGGTCCAACGAGCGACCGACGGGCGGGTGTTCCGCGACCGCGCCACACTGATCGGCATGCCCGAGCTGCCCGAGGTGGAGAACGCGCGGCGGGTGCTGGCCCACGCGACCGGCCGGGTCGTCGCCGACGTCGACGACCGCGACGACTGGGTCTGCCGTCCGCACCGTCCCGGTGACATCGCCACCGCGCTCAAGGGCGGCCGGCTCACCGCGGCGCACCGGATCGGCAAGACGATGTGGTGCGACATCGAGACCGCCGACGGCGGGGCCGGCCCCGCGCTCGGCGTCCACCTCGGCATGGGCGGCCGGATCGTGGTCACCGACGCCGAGGGCGACCGGATCGGCGGCGGTCCGAAACGCCCCGACCGGCAGCCCCGCAAACCCGAGTGGGACCGCTTCACGATCACGTTCGACGACGGCGGCCGGTTCCGGCTCTTCGACAAGCGCCGCCTCGGCCGGGTCCGGCTCGACCCGGACCTGTCGGGTCTCGGGCCGGACGCGGAGAACCTGAAGCCCTCGGTGTTCCGGGACCGCCTGCTCGCCGGGCGGGCCGCGGTGAAGGCCCGGCTGCTGGACCAGTCGGTGCTCGCCGGGGTCGGGAACCTGCTGGCCGACGAGACGCTCTGGCAGGCGAGGATCGACCCGCGGACCCGGGTGCACGACCTGACCCGCACCGACCTGGACCGGCTGCACCGCAACCTGGACCGGGCCCTGGAGCGGGCGATCGCGAACGGCGGCGTGCACACCGGCGAGGTGATCGAGCACCGGCACCCGGGCGGGCACTGCCCGCGCTGCGGGGCGGAGATGGCACACGGCACCGTCGGCGGGCGGTCGACGTGGTGGTGCCCGGTGGAGCAGCCCGAAGGCTGATCACAACGGATGCTCACGCGCCCGGGCCGCGGCGGGCGGGAGAAGGGAGCCGGTGCAGAATCATCCGATGCCGGACATCTCGGACGCCGACGCCGCCCTGCTGTTCACCGATCACGGTGTCGCGCGGGCGGAGCAGGGCCCGCCGGACGCGGACGCGCAGCGCCGGGCCCACACCTGGACCCGCGCCGCCCGGTCCGCGCGCTCGGCGGTGCTGGCCCTGTTCGTGCTCGCGGTCGTGCTGCTGGTGTTCGCGGGCACGTTCGGCACGGCCGCGGCGATCCTGGGACCGCTCCTGGCGGTGTCCGGGCTCGTGGCGTACGCGTTCGTCGTGCGGCGGTCCCGGGTCCTGCACGCCGGCGCCGGGCTCCCGGTCCCGATGGACCAGGCCCGGGACGTCGTGCGGGCGATGCGGGCGATCGGGGCGATGACCCGCGGGATCGCCCGCGCGAAGGGGCGCACGCGCCGGTCCCGCACCGCGGCCGAGGGCCTGACGCTGCTGCGCCGCAGCTCCCGGACCGCCGAGAACCTGCGCGGCGCCTGGGTGCGCGACGACGCCGTCGCCTGGCAGGCCTGCGCCCGCGCGCTGGCCGCCGAGACGCCGCTGGCGAAGCAGGTGCTCGCCGAGCTGGAGCCCGACGAGGGTGGGACCCCGCAGGAACCGCTCACCGGGTGAGCGGTTCCCGGTGACCCCGGTGCCGACGTGGCCCGGCGTCGGAGCGCTCCGGTGGCGCGACGCCCGGGTGAGCTGACGCCGGACGCCCCCGAGATCACCGCTCGGGTTCCGGCCGGTGCCGATCCTGGCACCATCCGATGCCCGGACGGCGATCACCGGTCGCGCCGGGCGCCGGCCCGGGCGAGCAGGCCGAGCAGAGCCGTCGCGGCGCACGCGAGTCCCGCGCCCAGCGCCCACCCGGCCAGCACGTCGGACGGCCAGTGCACCCCCAGATAGATCCGGGTGAGCCCGACCGCGACCACCCATGCGACCGCGACCACGGCCAGCCCGGTGCGGACCCGCGATGCCAGGTACGGCCACGGGATCAGCACCAGTGCCACCCAGGCCGCCGCGACCATCGTCGCGTGCCCGGACGGCAGCGACTCGTTCGCGATCCGGAGCACCTGCAGGTCGGCCGGTGGCCGCGCCCGCTCCACGAGCAGCTTGATCCCGGTGAACGCCACGCTCGCGACCAGCGGCACCACGGCCAGGCACACGCCCGCGGCCCGGTGCCCGCGCCACCAGAGCACCGCACCGCCGGCCAGCCCGACCACGGTGCTGCCCAGGGTGTTGCCCACGGTCGTCACCAGGATCGCGGCCACGGTCAGCCATCCGGCACGGTCCGCGGCGAGCCCGACCACCACGTCGTCGTCCCACGGCTGGGTCCGGCCGGCCGCCGCGACGACGATCAGCCCGGCCGCCGCGAGCAGCAGGAGCGCTCCGGCGAGACCGGTCCACCGGGCGTCGCGCACGGTGGGTGCCGCGACGGCCGGGGACCCGGTCACCGCCCGCGCCAGGCCCGGTAGCGGCCGATCAGCGCGGCCGTGGAGGCGTCCAGGCCGGCCTCGGCGGCGTCCGGCGGGTCGGCCGCGTAGAGAGCCGGGCCGAACTGCGTGGCCATCACCTTGCCGAGCTCGACGCCCCACTGGTCGAAGGAGTCGACGCCCCAGATCGTGCCCTCGACGAACGTCACGTGCTCGTAGAAGGCGACGAGCTGGCCGAGCACTGAGGGCGTCAGCTTCTCGGCGAGGATCGTCGACGTCGGCCGGTTGCCCGGCATCACCTTGTGCGGCACCAGCTCGGCCGGAGTGCCCTCGGCCTCGATCTCGGCGGCGGTCTTGCCGAACGCCAGCGCCGCGGTCTGCGCGAACAGGTTCGCCATGAACAGGTCGTGCATGTCGGCGTCACCCTCGCCCGGCAGCACGTGGTGCGGCTGGGCGAACCCGATGAAGTCGGCCGGCACGAGCCGGGTGCCCTGGTGCAGCAGCTGGTAGAAGGCGTGCTGTCCGTTCGTGCCGGGCTCGCCCCAGAAGATCTCGCCGGTCACCGTCGACACCGGGGCGCCGTCCTGGCGCACCGACTTGCCGTTGGACTCCATGGTGAGCTGCTGCAGGTAGGCCGGGAGCCGGTGCAGGTACTGCGAGTAGGGCAGCACCGCGCGGGTCTCGGCGCCGAAGAAGTTCGAGTACCAGATCCCGAGCAACCCGGCGATGACCGGCAGGTTCTCCTCGAGCGGGGTTCGGCGGAAGTGCACGTCCATCGCGTGCATGCCGGCCAGGAACTCGCCGAAGTGCTCCTTGCCGATGGCGCACATCAGCGACAGCCCGATCGCCGAGTCCACCGAGTAGCGGCCGCCGACCCAGTCCCAGAAGCCGAACATGTTGTCGGTGGAGATGCCGAACTCGGAGACCTTCTCGGCGTTCGTCGACACCGCGACGAAGTGCTGCGCGATCGCCTTCTCGTCGTCGGTGCCCAGCCCGTCGAGCAGCCAGGTCCGGGCGTTGCGCGCGTTGGTCAGCGTCTCCTGGGTGGTGAAGGTCTTGGAGGAGACGACGAACAGCGTGGTCGCCGGGTCCAGGCCGAGGACCGCCTCGGACAGGTCCGTCGGATCGATGTTGGACACGAACCGGCACCGGAGGTCGCGCTGGGCGTAGTCGCGCAACGCCTCGTAGGCCATGACGGGGCCGAGGTCGGAGCCGCCGATGCCGATGTTGACGACGGTGCGGATCCGCTCGCCGGTGAATCCCGTCCACTCCCCGGACCGCACCGAGTCGGTGAAGACGCCCATCCGGTCCAGCACCTCGTGCACGTCGGCCACGACGTCCTGCCCGTCGACGACGAGCTCGGCGTCCCGCGGCAGGCGCAGCGCGGTGTGCAGCACCGCGCGGTCCTCCGAGGTGTTGACGTGCGCACCGGTGAACATCGCCTCGGTGCGCTCGGGCAGCCCGGCCCGGCGGGCCAGCGCGGTGAGCAGGCCGACGGTGTCCCGGGTGATCCGGTGCTTGGAGTAGTCGAGGACCAGGTCGGCGCCCTGCGCGGTCAGCGCCGACACCCGATCCGGGTCGGCGTAGAACAGCGACCGCAGGTGCCGCGGCTCGACCTCCGCCGCGTGCTCGGTCAGGGCCGTCCACTCCGGAGTCGCCGTGATGTCGATGAGGTCGCTGCCGTGGTTCGTCTCGGACACCCCGCCATCATTCCGCAGCCGCACCTCGGAGGCATGCCGCGACGCGGCCGCGGGAGCGGCCGGCCACGCGCGCGGCAGGACGACGACGGGGCCGAGCGGCGAGCGGCGTCACGGCGCTGGTCCGGCCGGGGGTACCGCCCGTCGCGACGGGCGCGCTGACGGACGAGCGGTCCGTTCCCCGCGGCGGGTCGCACCGTCGCGCTGACACGCCGTGATCGGCGCCCGGGCCGACCGGGCCGTGCTGCGACACCCGGGTGACTGCGACCGGCCACTTCGTACTGAGCGTGCCCGTGGCCTGCGGAGATGCCGGGGCGTGGTGGACCGCTCGCCCTCCGTCGACCATTCGCGGCGCGAGACCGGCCGGTCACGGCGAGCAATCGTGGGGTGCAACCCCATCCGGTGTGAGCCGAGCGACCTTCGTCGCGCGGTGCGGTCGTCTCGTCGCGCGGAGTCGCTGAACCGGGTGGAGCAGGGGCGACCGACATCTAGAGTCTTGTGCAGAACGTGGCGGGAAGGTCACCCCACGTGATCACCAGCCTTCTTGGAGGAACCGTGTACCGCTCCCTCACCGGCACCCCGCGCGACGTCGTCCTGCTCGTCGGCCGAGTCGTGCTCGCCTACATCCTCGTGATGCACGCCTGGCAGAAGGTCGATGCCGGTCTCTTCGACACCGCGGCGGTGTTCAGCAAGTTCGGCATCCCGCTGGCGATCGCGGCGGCGTCCTTCACGATCGTGGTGGAGCTCGTCGCGGCGGCATCGCTCCTGCTCGGTCTGAAGATGGTGGTGCCCTCCGCGCTCATGGTGTTCGTGATGGGCGGGGCCATCTGGTTCGTGCACGGCCAGAACGGCCTCTTCATGGCGAACAACGGTTGGGCCCTGGTCGGCGTGATCATCTGTGGCCTGCTGGCCTTCATGACCTCGGGCGCCGGCCGGTTCAGCGTGGACGCCCTGCTCAGCGCACATGCCCAGCGCCGGATGGAGCAGACCGCGGCGATCCCGCGCCAGACCATCTCCGTCTGACGCAGCGGGACCAGGTCTTCCCGGCCCGTCCGAGCCCCCCGCCGGACGGGCCGGTGTCTTCCCGGCGCGACCACGGCCCGCACCCCGACGCCACGGGGTGCGGGCCGTTTCACGTGCCCGTACTAGCCTCGCCCGGTGCCCTCCGATCCGCCCGCTCTGCGGCACGTGACCGCGACCCGTTACGTGACCCCGTTGCGGGAGGGTGGTTCGCTGCCCGGGCTGATGGAGGCCGACGACCTCGGCACCTACGCGGTCAAGTTCGTCGCGGCCGGCCAGGGCCGGTCCGTGCTGGTGAACGAGATCGTGGCCGGGGAGCTGGCCCGCGCGCTCGGCTTCGCCGTCCCGGAGATCTGCACCGTGGACGTCGACGGCGAGCTCGGCCGCACCGAGCCCGACCAGGAGGTCCAGGAGCTGCTGCGGCAGTCGGCCGGGCTGAACCTGGCGATCGACTTCCTGCCCGGCGCGCTGGACCTCGATCCGCTGGCGTTCGACGTCGGCCCCGGGTTCGCCGGCCGGGTGCTCTGGTTCGATGCGCTCGTCGGCAACGTCGACCGGTCCTGGCGCAACTCGAACATGCTGCTCTGGCACCGGGCGCCGTACCTGATCGACCACGGCGCCACCCTGACCTTCGCGCACCGGTGGGACTCCGCCGCCGGGTTCCCGCGGCGCCCCTACGACGCCGCCGACCACGTCCTGCTCGGCGCCCACCCCGACGTCGCGGCGGCCGACCGTGCGCTCGCGCCGCTGGTCACGCCTGAGCTGCTCGACGCGGTGCTGGCCCTGGTGCCCGGCGTCTGGCTGGAGGGCGAGCCCGGGTTCGGCTCCGCCGACGAGGTCCGGGCCGGCTACGCGAGAGCGCTCCTCGGCCGGATCGCGGCCCGGGACGCGTGGCTGCCCGGGGTGTTCGAGACCGTCGCCGCCGGGCGTCCGCGGCCGGTCGAACGTCCGTCGCGCCCGCCGGCCTGGCTGCGGATCGGCGGTGTCCGCCGATGAGCGGCCGTGCCGCGCCGGACCGCGCCACCTTCGAGTACGCCCTGCTCCGCGTCGTGCCCCGGATCGAGCGCGGCGAGGGGATGAACGCCGGCGTGCTGGTGCACTGCCGCGCCCACGACGTCCTCGCGGTCCGGGTGCACCTGGACCGGGAACGGCTGGCCGCGCTCGACCCGCACGCCGACGCCGACGCCGTCGCCGAGGCCCTCGCCACCCTGGCCGCCGTCGCCGCGGTGCCGGAACCACCGCGCTCCGACCGGCACGCCACCGGCGCGCTCGGTGCCCGGGGCCCCGGCGCCGGCGAGGACATCGGCCGCCGGTTCCGCCGGTTGACGACGCCGCGCAGCACGATCGTCCAACCCGGACCCGTCCACGTCGGACTCACCGCCGATCCGTGCGCCGAGGCCGACCGGCTGCTGGAGCGCCTGGTCCTCCCGCCCGGTCCGATCAGGACGTAGCGGCGTTCCCCGCCTTCTCGATCGAGTCGCCGAGCTGCTGCTCGGACAGCATCGGGAAGAAGCCGCGGAAGTCGTCGTCGGTCACCTCGCTCCAGTCGTAGACCTGGGTGACCCGGGTCCCGGAGCCGTCGGGCTCGAGGTGCCAGGTGTAGCTGTGGCCCTCGGCCCGGACCTCGCCGAGCTTGTCCCGGTAGCCGTCCATCGGGTGCAGCGACGGGGCCCAGCCGATCAGGCGGCCCGGCTCGAACGCCGTGACGGTGTTCTTCATCTGGTAGTCGCCGAGCGCGCCGTTGTGCATGTTCATGACGAACTCGTCGCCGACGCCGGTGAGGATCTCGGAGCCGTCGATGCCGCGGAGCATGTCGGCGCCGTCGATCTCCTGGTGCCGGGCCGGGTTCGACAGCAGCTCGAACAGCTGCTGCGGGCTGGCCGGCACGCTGCGGGTCACGCTGATCTGGTCGGTCACGGGGTCCTCCTCGACTCGTCGCCGCCCGGGTTCTGCCGATCACCATGGGCGGTCACCGCCGCCGATCGTGCACCAGGTGTGACCACCTCGCATCCGAAGTGATCGGCTCCGTGTCCGATGTGCCCCGACGAGGGACTCTCGCGCCGATGCACCACAACGGATCCGCTCGGCGCCGGTCCGCGTCAGGCGTCGGCGGCGACCCGTGCCTCGCCCAGCCGCACCGGCAGGTGCACGTAGCCGCGCAGCACCCGGGTCCCGCGCAGCTCGGCGGGCCCCGCCCGGCGCATGTCGGGGAAGCGGTCGAACAGCGCGCGCAGCCCGACCTCGCCCTCCATCTTCGCCAGCGCCGCCCCCAGGCAGTAGTGGATCCCCTGGCTGAAGGCGACGTGCTTCTCGGCGCCGACCCGTCCCACGTCGAACCGCGCGGGGTCGTCGAAGACCGCGGGGTCCCGGTTGGCCCCGCCGAGATGGGTGATCACCATGGCGCCGCGCCGGATCGGGAAGCCGCAGACCTCGGTGTCGCGCACGGCGACCCGGCCGGTGCGCTGCACGGGGGAGTCGAGGCGCAGGACCTCGTCGACCGCGTTCGGCCACAGCGAGGGGTCGGCGCGGAGCCGGTCGAGCTGGTCGGGGTGGGTGAGCAGCAGCCGGGCGCCGTTGCCGATCAGGTTGACGGTCGTCTCGAACCCGGCGGCGAGCAGCAGCAGCCCGAGCGAGAGCAGCTCGTCCGAGCTGAGCCGGCCCTCCTCGGAGTCGTAGGTCTGGACCAGCGAGGACAGGATGCTGTCGTTCGGGTGCCGGCGCAGGTGCTCGAAGTGCCCGGTCATCCAGTTCGCGAGCGCGTCGATGTCGGACTCGGACCGCCGGAACGTCCGGTAGGTCAGCCCCATGTCGATCGAGTACGCGCTGCCCTCGCCCCAGCGCAGGAAGTCCTCGCGCATCGACACCGGCGCCCCGAGCATCTCGGCGATCACCGTGGCGGGCAGCAGCGCGGCGTAGGAGGTGATCACGTCGGCGCGCCGGCCCGAGCCCGCGCGCGCGTCCATCTCGTCGAGCAGCCCGCTCGCGATCTCCTCGGTCCGCCCGCGCAGCCGGGAGATCGCCTTCGCGCTGAACGACCGGGTGACCAGCTTGCGGATCCGCTGGTGGTCGGGCGGGTCGATGGAGAGCAACGACGGCGGCTCGGCCGGCCCGACCGGGTACGCGCCCCCGGCCCGGATCAGGGCCCGCAGCGGGCCCGGGGCGTTCTCCGGCATCCGCTGCCCGACGCAGAAGTCCGGGCTGCGCAGGATCGCGGTGCTGATCTCGTGGTCGACCGTGGTCCAGGTCAGAGCGGACTTCACCAGCCGGCCCTGGGCGCGGACCTGCTCGTAGGCGGGGTAGGGGTCCCGGACCGCGTCCGGATTGATGATCATCTGGGCGCCGAGGTCGCCGTGCCCGGCCTGCTTCGACACCTCCCGGCGCATCGCCCCGTGCCGCAGCACCCACCTGATCCAGCGCCGCGCTCCCCGCGATCCCGCCATGGACGGCCTCCCTCGGTTTCCTACTCCCGGTAACCTACTCGCGGTAGGACGCCGTCGCCATCCTCGTCACCGGCGCCGTGTACTACTGGTCGGTGTGCGCTCCCCGGAGGCCCCGCGCCTGCTCGCGGTCAGCGACCTGCATGTGCGCTACCCGGAGAACCTCGAGATCGCCGAGGCGCTGGTGCCGGGGCACCCGGACGACTGGCTGATCGTCGCCGGTGACGTCGACGAACGGGTCGAGACGACCTCCGCGACCCTGGCCGCGCTGCGCGAACGGTTCGGCACGGTGCTCTGGGTGCCCGGCAACCACGAGCTCTGGAGCCGGAACAAGCACGCCGACGGTGCCGCCGAGTCGCTGCGCGGCGCCCACCGGTACGACGAACTGGTACGCCGCTGCCGCGAGATCGGCGTCGGAACCCCGGAGGACCCGTACCCGGTGTGGGACGGACCGGGCGGACCGGTCGTCGTCGCGCCGCTGTTCGTGCCCTACGACTACTCGTTCCTCCCGGCCGGGACCTCGACCTCCGAGGAGGGGCTGGCCGCGGCGTACGCGGCCGGCGTGGTCTGCACCGACGAGTATCTGATGCACCCGGACCCGTACCCGTCCCGGCAGGACTGGTGTGCCGCGCGGGTGGCGACGACCGCGGCGCGGCTCGACGCGCTCGACCCGGCGATGCCGACCGTGCTGGTCAACCACTGGCCGCTGGAGCGCACGCCGTGCGACGTGCTCCGCTACCCGGAGTTCGCGCTCTGGTGCGGCACGACGGCGACCGCCGACTGGCACCGGCGCTACCGCGCGGTCGCGGTCGTGCACGGGCACCTGCACATCCCGCGCACGGTCGTCGTCGACGGGGTGCCGTTCGTCGAGGTCTCGCTCGGCTACCCCCGCGAATGGCGTGCGCACTCCGAACGGTTCGGCGGGCACTTCCCGGATCTCCTGCCGCGCATCGTGTTGCCGTCGTCTCAGATCGGTTAGGTAAGGCTCACCTTCCTATAGTCTCGGGCGTTCGCGGACCCGACCCGAGGAGAACGATGAACGACCCGCTGCGCGTTGCGGTGGTCGGTGCCGGACCGTCCGGCATCTACGCCGCCGACACCCTGCGCAAGTCGGACACCGACGTGACGGTCGACCTGTTCGAGAAGCTGCCCGCGCCGTTCGGGCTGGTCCGTTACGGCGTCGCGCCGGACCACCCGCGGATCAAGCAGATCGTGCACGCGCTGCACCGGGTGCTCGACGACCCGGCGGTGCGGCTGTTCGGCAACGTGCACTACGGCACCGACGTCACGACCGACGACCTGCGCGAGCACTACGACGCCGTGATCGTCGCGACCGGCTGCGAGCGCGACCGGGACCTCGACATCCCCGGCATCGACCTGCCCGGCAGCCACGGCGCCGCCGAGTTCGTGCGCTGGTACGACGGCCATCCCGACGTCGGTCGCGAGTGGACGCTCGACGCCCGCTCGGTGGCGGTGATCGGCGCCGGGAACGTCGCGCTCGACGTCGCCCGGGTGCTCGCGAAGTCGGCCGAGGACATGCTGACCACCGAGATCCCCGACTCGGTGCACGCCGGGCTCGCGGTCAACCCGGCGACCGACGTGCACGTGTTCGCCCGCCGCGGCCTCGCCCAGGCGAAGTTCAGCCCGATGGAGCTGCGCGAGCTCGACCACGTGCCGGGCCTCGAGGTGGTCGTCGCCCCCGAGGACGTCGAGTTCGACGACGGCTCGATGGCCGAGATCCGCAGCACCAAGCAGGTCCAGATGGTGGTCAAGATCCTGCAGGGCTGGGCGCTGCGCGACCCGCGCGGCGAACCCCGGCGGGTGCACCTGCACTTCCTGTCCCGCCCGGAGCGGGTGCTCGGCACCGACCGCGTCGAGGGGCTGCGGGTCGAGCGGACCTCCTACACCGGCGACGGCTCGGTCCGCGGGACCGGCGAGTTCACCGACTTCGAAGTCGGCGCGGTCTACCGGGCCGTCGGCTACACCGGCTCCCACCTGGCCGGCCTGCCGTTCGACCACGAGCGCGGGGTGATCCCGCACCAGGCCGGGCGGGTGCACGACATCGACGGCCAGGAGCTGCCCGGGATCTACACCGTCGGCTGGATCAAACGCGGCCCGGTCGGGTTGATCGGGCACACCAAGGGCTGCGCGTCCGAGACCGTCGGCAGCCTGCTCGCCGACGCCCCGGGTCTGCGCCGTGCCCCCGAGCGCGACCCGGCGGCGGTCGACGAGCTGCTCGCGCGTCGTGGGGTCGGGTTCACGACGTGGGACGGCTGGCTCGCCCTCGACAAGCACGAGCGCGGGCTGGGGGAGGACCGGGGCCGGGAGCGGATCAAGGTCGTCCCGCGCGAGGACATGGTCGGGATCAGCCGGGCCGGCTGACCCCGGAGAGCCACACCCGGCCCCATGGGGCCGGTGCCCGGGGCGGGCGGTCGCGGACCCCGCGGCCGCCCGCCCGTCTCCCGTCCCCGCACCGTTCGCTCCCGCTCGGCGCGCGATCGGCTGATCGCGGGTTACGCTCCCGTCCGCCCGGAGTGCCCCGAATGCCCGAGTCCGGTTCCGCCGCGGCTCGGCCAGTCGGTCCCACGTCGAAGGAGACGACCGGATGGACACCGCGTTCCTGCTCACCGTGTCGGCGGGTGGGCTGATCCTCATCCTGCTGCTGATCACCAAGGTCAAGGTCCAGCCGTTCGTGGCGATGCTCGCGGTCAGCATCGCTGTCGGGTTGGTGGCCGGGATCCCGCTCACCACGACGACCGGCGAGGACGGCGAGGAACGGCTCGGGATCATCGACACCGTCGTCGAGGGGATGGGCGGCACGCTCGGTTCGGTCGCGATCCTGGTCGCGCTGGGCGCGATGGTCGGACGGATGATCGAGCTGTCCGGTGGTGCGGCGGAGCTGGCCGGCCGGATGACGTCGTTGCTGGGGCCGAAGCGGGTGTCGGCGGCGCTGACGTCGGCGTCGCTGGTGATCGCGATCCCGGTGTTCTTCGACGTCGGCTTCATCATCCTGGTGCCGATCATCTACGGGTTCTCGAAGGCGGCCGGGCTCTCCGACCCGATCAAGTTCGGGCTGCCGATCGCCGGGATCATGGTCGTGGTCCACTGCGTCGTCCCGCCGCACCCCGGGATCGTGGGCGGCGCGACGGTGGTCGGTGGTGACCTCGGCTGGATCACGATGATCGGGCTCGCCGTCAGCGTCCCGCTCGGCGTGCTGACCCACTTCCTCGCGAAGTGGATGAACCGCCGGGACTACCCGATGCTGCCCTACACACGGACGCAGTTCGACCGGTTCGGGACCGACGCCTCCGGACCGGACACCCCCGCCACGGACGGCTCACGGGACGCGGGGCCCGAGGGCGCACCCGGGCCCGATGCGGACGACGGCGGGAGCGGCTCGGAGCGTGGGGTCCTGACCGCGCAGCCCACGACGCTGACCGCGAGTGGCCGGACGCCCGGCATCGCGTCCGTGCTCGCGATCATCTTCGTCCCGCTGCTGCTGATCATGAGCGGGACGGTGACGGCGACGGCGCTGCCCGAGGGCTCGACCGGAGCCGCCGTGTTCGAGCTCATCGGCGCACCGATCTTCGCGCTGCTGGTGGCGCTGCTGCTGGCCTACCTGCTGCTGGCCGTCCGGCTGGGCTGGTCGCTCGAGCGGACCGGTGAGGTGATGGAGTCGGCGCTGCCGCCGGTGGCCATCGTGATCCTGGTGACCGGGGCGGGCGGGGTGTTCGCGCAGGTGCTGACCGACACCGGGATCGGCGCGGCGCTGGCCGACACGCTCACCGCGGCCGGGCTCCCGGTCCTCGTCTCGGCCTACCTGCTCACCCTGATGCTGCGGGCCGCGCAGGGATCGGCGACCGTCGCGACCCTCGCCGCCGCCGGCCTGCTCGCGACGGCCGTCGCCGACGGCGGCTACACGACGGTCCAGATCGCCCTCGTCGTGCTCGCGATCGGGTTCGGCTCCCTGGGGCTGTCGCACGTCAACGACTCCGGGTTCTGGGTCGTCACCCGCTATCTGGGCCTCGGCGTCGCCGACGGCCTGAAGACCTGGACCGTGCTGGTGACCGTGCTCAGCGTCGCCGGGTTCGGTCTGGTCGCGCTGCTCTGGGCGGTACTCACCCCGCTCGGGATCTAGGGCGACGACGACGCACCGGCGTTGCTACCGTCGAGGCGTGGGCAGTCCCGAGGTGGACAGGCACCAGCCCCCGGCCACCGGCCGGGGGCGACTCCGCGACAGCTCCTGAAGGGCCGTCGTTCGTGCTGCCCGCCGCGGGCGCGCGGATCGAGTGCCGCTCGGACCCGGTGTGACCGTTCCGGGGTGGCCGCCGCCGTCATCGTGGCGCTCGGCCTCCTCGCGGTGCCGGGTCGGCCGGAACCGGTGCGGCGCGACACCGGGTGAGCCGCGCTCCGCCGGGCACCGTCATGATCCGGGGAGCTGTGGTCGCCGCGGTGTCACCGGCTGCCGGGACCCGGCCGATCGCGTCGGCATGAGCAGGTACCACACCATCCAGACCCCGGGACCGCTGGCGAACAGGATCGCTGTGGCCAGCACCCCGTGCCGCCACAGCGCGCCCGCGACGATCCACCCGGCGATCCAGACCACCATGGCGACCAGCCGGATCCGGATCCGGCGCCCGTGCTCGACCGCGAGCGTCTCCCGCAGGTCGGTGACGACGTGCACGGGGTCGCGACGGCGTCGGCGCATGTCCGTCGACGCTACGCCGGATGCTTCCGCGACGTCGCCCCGCCACGACCTCCGTGAGACTCTTCGCCGACCGGTGTCGGATCCGGCCCGGCCCGTTCGTCGGGATCATGAACGCACCGATCGACCGACCGGGAGGCACCGCCATGGCCCAGTACGTGTTCCTGCTCTACGACGACGAGGACTGGTTCGACACCGCCGATGCCGAGGGCGTGGCGGACGACTTCCGGCTGCACGGCGAGTTCGTCGCCGCCGTCGAGCGGGCCGGCGCGCGGGTCCTCGGCGGGGAGGCGCTGGAGCGCAGCACGACGGCCAGCACGGTCCGCCGCGGTGACGGCGATCCGCTGGTGACCGACGGCCCGTTCGCCGACACCAAGGAGGCGCTGGGCGGGTTCTACGTGATCGAGGCCCCGGACCTGGACGTCGCGCTGAGCCTGGCGAAGATCTGCCCGGCCGGGAACATCGAGGTGCGGCCGGTGATGGCGATGCCCGACGGCACACCGGCCGGGTGAGCACGTGGTGGTCGTGGGCGAGGCGCTCGGGCGGGTCCATCGCGACTCGTGGCCCGCGGTCGTCGGGGCGACGGCCCGGCTGACCCGGGACCTGGACCTGGCCGAGGACTGCGCGCAGGAGGCCGTCGAACGCGCGCTGTCGGCCTGGCGGACCGGGGTGCCGGACAACCCGGCCGCCTGGCTCACGACCACCGCACGGCGGATCGCGCTGGACCGGCTGCGCCGGGACGAGACGCTGCGGCGCAAGCTACCCCTGCTGGTCGACCGGCCCGACAGCGGTCACGACACGGGGGACGAGCCCGAGCCGGCCGATCCGCTCCGGCTCGTCTTCACCTGCTGCCACCCCGCGCTGGCCCCGGAGTCGCAGGTCGCACTCACCCTGCGGCTGGTGTGCGGGGTGCCGGTCCCCGCGATCGCGTCCGTGCTGCTGGCGGGCGAGGCCGGGGTCGCGGCCCGGATCACCCGGGCCAAGCGCAAGATCGCGGCCGCCCGGATCCCGTTCCGCGTCCCGTCCGACGACGAGCTGCCGGCCCGGCTGGACGTCGTGCTGACCGTGGTGCACCTCGTCTACACGGCCGGGCACGCCGACCCCGGCGCCGGGCGCGCCGACCCCGGGCCGGCCCTCGATGCAGTGCCGGACCGCTCCGCGCCCGGGAACCCTCGCCTCACCGAGCGTGCGATCGAGCTCGCCCGCATGCTCGTGCGGTTGCTGCCCGGCGAGCCCGAGGCCCGCGGGCTCCTCGGCCTGCTCCTGCTCACCGAGGCCCGCGGCGGGGCGCGGACGGACCCGGACGGCGAGCTCGTCCTGCTGACCGACCAGGACCGCTCCGCCTGGGACGACCGGCTGACCAGGGAGGGCCTCGTGCACGCGACCGCGGCACTGGACTCCGCCGCCTCGCCCGGTCGTTTCGCGCTCCAGAGCGCCGTCGCCGGACTGCACGGCGTCGCGCCGAGCTGGGAGCGGACCGACTGGCCCCGCGTCGTCACCGTGTACGACGCGCTGATGCGTACCTGGCCCTCGCCCGTCGTCGCCCTGAACCGTGCGGTCGCCCGCAGCCGCGTCCCGGGCACCGATCCGGCCGGCCCGCTCCGCGAGATCGACTCGCTCGTCGCGGATCCGGGACTCGCCCGCTACCCGTACCTGCCCGCGGCCCGGGCCGAGCTGCTCGCACGGCTCGGGCGTACCGCCGACGCCGCCGCGGCGTACGCCGACGCCCTGGCGTTGAGCAGCAACCCGGTGGAGCGTCGCTTCCTGACCCGGCGGGTCAGTGCTTGCGCACCACCTCCTCGGTCCCCCCGGCCCGCCACACGGTGATGTCCAGGTGCCCGTCGCCGACGGCGATCGAGGACCCGCCGTGCACGTCCACCCGAGGGAACCAGTCGAACTCCCGCCCGCGCAGGTCGAACCCGGACTCCGCGTACAGCGCCTCGGCGAACCGCTGGTGCAGCGCCGGGTCCCGCACGTCGTGCACGGTGCCCCAGATCTTCGCGTCGCCCTCGGACACCCGGGTGTCGACGGTCGCGGTGTGCAGCGTGCACCGCGGGTCCCGTTTCAGGTCGTCGAACTTGCGGGTGTCGGGCATGCCGCCCACCCACAGCTCACCCTCGAAGAACCGCGGCTCCACCGGCGAGATCCGCGGGAAACCGTCGGCCCGCAGGGTGCCGAGCATGCAGAGGTTGCCGGTCGCGGCGTGCCGCCGGCGGAACACCTCGGCGATGGTGGGCGCGGCGGCCGCGAACTCGTCCCAGGTCGTCATGACGGCGGACGGTAGACCCGGGGTCCGACGGAAAACGAGTCGCGGCGGAGCCCGATGATCCGGTACCGAAGGCCGGATGAGCACCCTGCGACGCGATCCGATGCCCCTGCGCGGCCGCACCGCGCTCGTCACCGGCGCCGGTCGGCGCGGCGGGATCGGGCACGCGACGGCCTGCCGGCTGGCCGCCTACGGCGCGAGCGTCGTCGTCCACCACTACGCACCGCACGACGCGACCCAGGAGTGGGGCGCCGACGACGTCACCGCGGCCGTCGCCGAGGTCCGCGGCCACCTCGCCGACGACACCGCGACGGTCGCCGACCTGCACGCCGACCTCGCGGACCCGGCCGAGCCGCAGCGGGTCGTGGACGCCGCGCGCGACCTCGCCGGGCCGCTCGACCTGGTCGTCGCCAACCAGGCACTGTCCGGTTCGGACGGACCGCTCGGCGCGCTCGGCGACGAGCTGGACCGGCACTGGGCGGTGGACGCCCGTGCGTCGATCCTGCTGGCCCAGGCGTACGCGAACGCCCACGACGACACCCGGCCCGGCGGCGCCGTGGTCATGCTGACCTCGGGACAGGACAAGGGTCCGATGCCCGGTGAGGTCGCCTACGCCGCAGCCAAGGCCGCCGTCGCCGGCGTCACCGCCACGCTGGCCGACCAGCTCGCCGACCGCCGGATCCGGGTGAACACGGTGAACCCTGGTCCGGTGGACACCGGCTACCTGGGCGCCGAGGCGTTCCGCGCGATGGCGGAGATGTTCCCGTTCGGGCGCTTCGGCGAGCCCGACGACCCGGCCCGGCTGATCGCCTGGCTCTGCACCGACGAGGCGTACTGGATCACCGGACAGGTGATCGACTCCGAGGGCGGGTTCGCCCGGCACCGGCACGGGTGGCGTCCGTGAGCCGGGAGAGTGTCGGCCCACCGACGTACCGTAGGTGGATGAGCCCGCGGTCCCGCCTCGAGGACGTCCTCGTGCCGTACGAGGACGCGATCGTCGCGCTGGGCCGGGACGGCGACATGGTCGAGTACCCGGACGACGTCCCCGCGGACCGGATCGTCGGCACGATCGGGCGGGCCGGCGACTTCGACGGCGCCTTCCGGCTGCGCAACCGCGCGCTGCAGCAGCGGTGGGACGCCGTGGCCGAGGCGATGGCCCACCCGCGCGCGCCGGTGCCGCGGGTCGACCTGATCCGACTCGGCGAGATGTACTTCGTCGTCGACGGCCACCACCGGGTCTCGGTCGCCCGCACCCGCGGGCACCTCGTCGTCCCCGCCCGGGTGCGCCGGGTCTGCACGGTCGCCTACGCCATGGCGTGCCTGCGTGCCGCGCACCTGCCCAGCAAGGCCGCCGAGCGGGAGTTCCTGCTCCGCGTCCCGCTGCCCGACCAGGTGCGCACGGACCTCTGGCTGGACCGGGCGGCCGACTGGATGCGGCTGGCCGACGCGGCCGAGGCCTGGGGGTTCCGCGAGGCGCTGCGGGGCGAGCCCGGTCTCGACCGGCCGACGCTGGCGACTCGCTGGTGGGAGCACGAGGTCGCCCCGCTGGTCGAACACCTGCGGGCCGCCGGGGTGGGGGTAGGCCTGCGGGACGTGCAGCTCTACGCCGCCGCGACCGCCGTCCGGGACGGCCGGGGGACCGGTGAGTGGCCCTGCGGCCTGACCGGCTGACGCCCGTCGGACAAGCGACGAGCCCCGACCGTCGGGGTCGGGGCTCGTGTGCGGGTGGATGGAGCGGACGACGGGACTCGAACCCGCGACCCTCACCTTGGCAAGGTGATGCGCTACCAGCTGCGCTACGTCCGCATCCGCACCGTCTCCGGCGCGGCAGGAGGAACACTAGCGCACCGGGGGACGGCGAGGCTCAGGGGGCGGTCAGCGGACGGACCAGGCACCGTCCGCGGTGATCTCCAGGAGCAGCGTCTCGCCGTCGGCGTTGGGCAGGATGACGGTCCCCTCGTAGCTGCCGATCTCGTTCACGACCAGGTCGTAGTCATCGCCGCTCGCCGCCAGCACGATGAGGCATGGTCACCCGGCCGAAGCACGCCGCTGTGAACGAGATGCTGGTCCGGCCCATCGAACAGGTGCGCTGAGAACCCTGGGCGCGCCGGGTCAGCGCCGGTACGGCGCCAGCGCCTGCACGACCGCCTCGGCCGGCGTCATCCGGCCGGTGGCGCCCGCATCGAATCCCGGCGTGCCGGCGTCGGAGGGGGCCGTCCCCTCGACCCGGACCGGGGCCGGTGCGTCCGCGGCCGTGACCCGCCTGGCCGCGGCCGCCCGCAGCTGCCTGTACTGCTCCACCCGCACGACAACCCCCGCTGTCCGTCCGACGATCCTTGCGAACACAGAACGTGAATTTGCGATCGCAGGAAGTTACGACGAGTGTGTCGCGAGCCGACCGGCTCCGTTAGAGATCAGCTGACGCAATCACTCCACCAGGCGACACACGGTGTTACCTTGCGGCACGAGATGGAGTCCTACGCCTTCGCCGGGGCGACCGCTCCCGGGCTCCCGGCCGGCTTCGTCGCGGTCACCCTCCTCGCCGCGCTGCTGCACGCGACCTGGAACGCGATGGCCCATGCCGTCGACGACCGCCTGCTGGGCTTCGCGCTGATCGGGGTGTCCTACACCGTCGTCGGGGGAGCGGGTGCCGCGCTGCTCGGGCTGCCGCCGTCGTCGGCGTGGCCGTTCGTGCTGTCCTCGGCGGCCCTGCACGTGGTCTACATCCTGCTCCTGCTCGCCGGATTCCAGCTCGGGGAGTTCGGGCAGGTCTATCCGCTGGCGCGCGGCACCGCGCCGTGGCTCGTCGCGGTCCTCGAGATCGTGGTGCTGGGCCGGACGCTGCCGGCCTGGCAGCTCGCCGGGGTGTGCGTCGTCTCGGCCGGGCTCGTCGGCCTCGCCGTCGGCGGGGGCCGGCCGTCCCGTGCGCGGCTCCCGGCGCTGGCGGCCGCGATGGCGACCGGGGTGTCCATCGCGGCGTACACCGTGGTCGACGCGCAGGCGGTGGCGACGACCGACGTGCTGGTCTACGCGTCCTGGATGTTCCTGCTCCAGGGGCCCGCGCTCCCGCTCCTCGTCCTCGCCGTGCGCGGCCGCGGCCTGCGGGCCGGGGTACGACGGTCGACGGTGATCAGCGGGCTGACCGGCGGGGTGGTGTCGCTCCTCGCCTACGGGCTGGTGCTGTGGGCCCAGACCAGCGGTGCGACGGCGGCGGTGGCCGCGTTGCGGGAGAGCAGCATCGTCTTCGGCGCGATCATCGGCGCGCTCGTGCTGAAGGAGCCGTTCGGACGGTCCCGCATCGTGGCCTCGGTCGTCGTCACCCTCGGGATCGTGCTGATCAACCTCTGAGGCCTACGGGAGGCCGGCACGGGGCACGTCGACCCGGATCGCGGCGATGCTCCCCTCCCGGGCGTCGCGGCGGTTGTGCTCGAGGAAGTCCGGGGCCAGGCAGGCGTAGAGCGTCCGCCCGTCGGCTCCGCCGAGCATGCACGCGTAGACCCCGGTACCGGTGCCGATCTCCTCGACGATCTCGCCGCCCTCGCGCACCCGCAGCAGCCGCTCCCCGACGCCGTCGGCGATCCACAGCGCGCCCTCCGCGTCGAGGCAGCACCCGTCCGGGGCGACGGCGAGTGCGGGCAGCGCCTTCTCCAGGTCACGGTCGGCGGGCAGGTCGCCGAACCGGGCCCAGACCCGCCGGTTCGTCAGGGACCCGTCGTCGGCGACGTCGAACGCGCTGACCCGGTTGCCGAAGGTCTCGTCGACCAGCAGCGTCCCGTCGTCGGTGAGCACGCTGCCGTTGGCGAACCACATGTCGTCGGCGACCGGGGTGACGGTGCCGTCCGGGTCGACGCGCAGCAGCGTGGCGGTCGCGATCGGGGCGCCGCTCATGAGGTCGAATCCGAAGTTGCCGACGAACGCGCGGCCGCGGGCGTCGACCACCATGTCGTTCAGGTGCCCGCCGACGTGGGCGGACAGCTCGGCGTGCGTGACCAGCGAGCCGTCGGGCTCGCGGCGCAGGATCCGGGCGTCCCGCATGGACACCACGAGCAGCCGCCCGTCGGGCAGCCGGCCGAGCCCGGAGGGCTGCTGCGGCACCTCGGCCTCGGTGCGCAGGTCGCCGCCGTCCTCGGTGCACGACAGCACGCGGTGGGTGTAGAAGTCGACGAACCAGAGCCGGTCGTCGTACCAGCGGGGACATTCGGTGAAGGTCATGCCGTCGACGACGGTGGTGGTGATCTCGCGCGTCATCGCGCCTCCCGGTTCGTGATCAGGTGGATCCTCCGGGGGGTGGTCCGCCGTGTCAACGACAGGGTCACGCGAAGAGTGCGTCACGTGATCGCGTGATCACCCCGGCTTGGTAGCGTCGCGGCCGTGATCCAGCAGCTGCTCTACGGCTGAGCACCCTTCCCGTCGCGGCGCCCGACACCGGTGCGGCCGCGGCCTCGTCGTGCCCAGCATCCGTACGTCCTGCCGGAGGATCTCCCGTGAACCACCCCCTGCACATCGTCATGATCGGCGTGGCCGCGCACGGCCACATGAACCCGCAGCTGCCCGTCGTCGCCGAGCTGGTGGCGCGCGGCCACCGGGTCGAGGTGACGACCCCGCCCCCGTTCGCCGCGGCCGTCGCCGCGACCGGCGCGAGCGTCGTCGAGGTCGGCTCGGTCCTGCCCGACGAGGAGCGCGGCGAGACCTGGTCGGACGACCCCGTCGCGGGCATGGCCCGCTTCCTCGCCGAGGGCCGGCACGTGCTGCCGCAGGCGGTCTCGGCGTTCGACGCCGATCGCCCGGATGTCCTGATCGGCGACATCGGTGCCTACGCGGCGCGGGTCCTCGCCCACCGATGGGACCGCCCGCTCGTCCAGCTCTCGCCGACCTACGTGGCGTGGGAGGGCTACGAGCGCGACATGGCCGAGGTGCTCGACGGCCTGCGCGCCATGCCCGGCTACCCCGCCTACCAGGAGGACTTCGCGGCCTGGCTCGCCGCGGAGGACGTCCCGCTCGACCTCGACACCTTCACCGGCCGGCCGCCGCGCTCGGCGGTGCTCGTCCCGCGCGCGCTGCAGCCGAACGCCGACGAGGTCGACGCGGCCCGGTACACGTTCGTCGGGCCCGCCCTCGACACCCGTGCCCACCAGGACGAGTGGCCGACGCCGGAGCGTCCGGTGGTGCTGGTGTCGCTGGGCTCGGCGTACTCGGCGCCGCCGTCGTTCTACCGCGCCTGCCTGGACGCGTTCGCCGATCTGGACCGCGACGTCGTGGTCAAGACGGGCCCGCTGGTCGACCCGGACGACCTGGGTCCGGTCCCGCGGAACGCGTCGGTGCACCGCTGGGTGCCGCAGCTCGCGCTGCTGGAGCACGCCTCGGCGTTCGTGACGCACGCCGGGATGGGCGGGTGCTCGGAGGGCCTGTGGCACGGCGTACCGATGGTGGCGGTGCCGCAGGCGGTCGACCAGTTCGGCAACGCCGACCGGCTGGTGGAGCTGGGGGTGGCGCGCCGGCTCGACGTCGACGCCACGGCGGAGACGCTGCGCGCCACCGTGACCGCGCTGGAGTCCGATGAGGACGTCGCGGCGCGGTCCGCGGCGCTCCGGGCGGAGCTGCGGGCGTCCGGGGGAGCGGCCGGTGCGGCCGACCTGATCGAGGAGGCGGCCGCACGCCGGTCCTAGCCGGCGTACTCCTCGCCCGGGCGGTGGATCCCGGCCGTCCACTCCCGCCCCTCGGGGTCGAGCACCCGGCACCGGTAGTTGCCCCACGGCGTCCACCCGGGCTCCCACACCGGCACCGCCCCGGCGGCCAGCGCCGACGTCCAGAGCGCGTCCACCCCCGCCGCCTCGGCGACCGTGAGGTAGGTGCCGGTCCCGCAGCCCTCGCCGCGCGGGCGGGGGTGGTCGTAGCCGGCGCCGGCGTCGTCGAACACGACGATCACCGCGGCGTCCCGGCGGAGCTCGGCGTGCCCGACGACGCCGTCCTCGGTGTCGTACCGCATCGTCGTGCCGAACCCGAGCGCGCGTTCCAGCCAGTCGATCGCGGCGGCCGCGTCGCGGTAGCTCAGGAGGACATGGAGATCGGTGACGGTCATGGCACGAGTGTCGCGACCGTCGCGGACACATGACGTCCTCGACGGATCGCGGTCCGAGAACATCGTGTTAAGTGCTATTGCGCTGTGCCATTGCACATGGTGTCCTGTCGCCGAGATCGACCAGACCGCCCGACCTGCGACGACGTACGAGCCCCGAGGAGCCTTCATGACCGACACCGCGGAGGTCCGCCGCTCCCGCAGGCCGCTGGAGAGGTTCGCCAACCTCCTCAGCGACATCTGCGTGCGCTGGATCCCGGACCCCTGGGTCATCGTGGTGCTGCTGACGATCGTCGCGGGCGCGATGTCGTTCTTCCTCACCCCGGGCGGTCTCGGCCTGGACAAGGCCGAGACCCTGGTCCGGGGCTGGGGCGACGGCTTCTGGGGTCTGCTCGAGTTCGGCATGCAGATGGCCCTGATCCTGCTCAGCGGGTACGTCGTGGCGAGTTCGCCACCGGTCCGGCGGGCCCTGATCTGGGTGGCCGACCGGGAGTCCGGTCCGACGAGGACCGTGGTCACCGTCGCGCTCACCAGCATGATCGTGATGTGGATCCACTGGGGCATCGGCCTGATCGCGGCCGGCATCCTGGTCCGCTACTACGCCGCCCGGAACACCAAGGCGGACTACCGGCTGCTGGTGGCCGCGGCGTACCTGGGCATGGCGGGCACCTTCCACGCCGGGCTGTCGTCCTCGGCGGGACTGCTCGTGGCGACGCCGGGGCACTTCGCCGAGGAGTACTTCGGCATCATCCCGATGACCGCGACGGTCTTCTCCCCGTTCAACCTCGTCCTGGTCCTCATCACCGTCGTCGCGTGGACGATCACGGCCATCGCGTTGCAGCCCTCGCCGTCGGAGACGGTCAGCCCGCCGCCCGAGGTGCGGGAGAAGATCGTCGCGGAGCTCGAGAAGGAGGAGCAGGCCGCGCGCAGGACCGCTCCGGCGGAGGGCCGGCGCACCCCGGTCGAGATCATCGAGAACTCGCGGTGGGTCAACGGCACCATCGGTGTGCTCGGACTGGTCTACATCGTCCTGTACTTCGCCGCGCTCGACGGCGGCATCCTCGACGGGCTCACGCTCAACTCGGTCAACTTCATCTTCCTGTTCGTCGGCATCCTGCTGCACGGGACACCGAAGTCGTTGCTCGGCGCCGCGCAGACCGGCGGCACGTTCGTCTGGGGCGTGCTGCTGCAGTTCCCGTTCTACGCCGGGATCCTGGGCATGATCGTGGCGACCGGTCTGAGCGAGCGGATCGCCTCGTGGTTCCAGGCGATCAGCAACGAGTTCACCTATCCGCTGTTCATCTACTGGTACTCGGGGATCCTGAACTTCTTCGTGCCCTCCGGCGGGTCGAAGTTCGCGATCGAGGCCCCGTACCTGGGCGAGGCGTCGCAGGCCCTGGGGGTGTCGCTCGAGCTGACCACGGTCGCCTACATCTGGGGCGACATGTCGACCAACGCCCTGCAGCCGTTCTGGGCGCTGCCGCTGCTCGCGCTGTGCGGGCTGTCGTTCCGGCACATCATGGGCTTCCTGGTCATCTTCGCCATGGTGTCCTGCACGATCGGTTCCGCGGCGTTCCTCCTCGCGCCGCTGTTCTTCTGACGTCGGGGAGCAGGTGGTCGAGGTGACGGAGCAGATCGCCGGGTACTGCACGCTGTGCCGTTCCCGGTGCGGATCGCTGAACCTGGTCGAGGACGGCCGGCTCGTCGGCGTGCAACCGCTGTCCCCGCACCCCACCGGCGGTGCGTTGTGCGCGAAGGGTCGTGCCGCGCCGGAGATCGCCGGCAGCCCCCGCCGGCTCACCGCACCGCTGCGGCGGACGAACCCGCGCACGTCGGCCGATCCGGGGTGGGTGGAGGTCTCCTGGGACGAGGCGATCACCGACATCGCCGGGAGGCTGAACGACATCAAGGCCGGGGCGGGGGCCGAGGCCGTCGCCTTCGCCGCGACCACCCCGTCCGGCACCCCGATCGTCGACAGCATCGAGTGGGTCGAGCGGCTGATCCGCCGGTTCGGCAGCCCGAACCTGATCTACGCCGTCGAGAACTGCGGATGGCACAAGGACTACGCGCACGCGCTGACGTTCGGGCGGGGGATCGGCGCCCCCGACTACGACGAGGCGGAGACGATCCTGCTCTGGGGGCACAACCCGGCCCGCACGTGGCTGGCCCAGGCCGGCCGGGTCGCCGACGCGCGCCGCCGCGGCGCCACCGTCGTGGTGATCGACCCGAAGCGGGCCGGCAGCGGGCAGCAGTCCGACCTCTGGCTGCGGGTGCGGCCGGGCACCGACGCCGCCCTGGCGCTGGGCGCCGTCCGGCACCTGCTGCACACCGGGACCTACGACGCCGGGTTCGTGCGGTCGTGGACGAACGCCCCGGTGCTCGTCGACAGCGCGACCGGCCGGTTCGTCACCGCCGACCGGCTGTGGGACGACGCCCCGGCCGGCGCGCTCGTCGTGCATGACGCGGTGACCGGAGGCCCGCGCCCCTACGACACCGGGCGGGAGCTGGAGCGCCCCGACGACGTCGACCTCACCGGCACCGTCGTCCTGACCGGCCGCGACGGTCGGCCGATCACCGCCCGGCCGGCGTTCGCGCTCCTGGCCGAGCACTGCGCACGGTGGACACCGGAGGCCGTCGCCGAGGCGACCACGATCGGCGTCGCGGACCTGGAGGCCTTCTTCGCGCTGCTCGGCCGGTCACGGAAGGTCGCCTACCACTCGTGGACCGGGGTCGGACAGCACTCCAACGCCACCCAGACCGAGCGCTGCATCGGCACCCTCTACGCGCTCCTGGGCGCCTGCGACCGTCCCGGCGGGAACCTCTGGCTGACCCCGCTGCCGGTCAACCCGCTCTCGCCCTACGACGAGCTGCCGCCCGAGCAGCGCGCCAAGGCCCTGGGTCTGGCGGACCTGCCGCTGGGGCCGCCCCGGCTCGGCTGGGTGACCGCCCGCCACTTCTGCCGCGCGGTCCTCGACGCCGACCCCTACCCGGTGCGCGCCCTGGTCAGCTTCGGCAACAACATGACGGTCTCCCAGGCCGACGGCGAACGCACCCGGGCCGCCCTGGAGGCGCTCGAGCTCTACGTGCACGTCGACATGTTCATGAACCCCACCGCCGAGCTGGCCGACTACGTGCTGCCCGCGAACAGCCCGTGGGAGCGCGACGCGCTGCGGGCCGGGTTCGAGATCACCCAGGAGGCCGTCGAGTACGTCCAGTTCCGGCCCAGGATGATCGAACCGGTCGGCGGCTCGCGCGCGGACTACGACATCGCCGTGGACCTGGCCGTCGCACTCGGCCTCGGCGAGGAGTTCTTCGGCGGCGACGTCCGGGCCGGCTGGGACTGGTACCTGGAACCCACCGGCATCTCGCTGGACGAGCTGGCCGGGCACGGGAACGCGATCCGCGTGCCGCAACCCACCGCGCGGGAGAAGTACGCGGCGCGACGCGAGGACGGGACGGTCCCGGGATTCGCGACGCCGACGCGGCGCGTGGAGCTCTACTCCGCCCAGCTGCTCGAGCACGGCTACCTGCCGCTGCCCAGCGCCGTGGACCCCGCCGGGCCGCGGACGGGCCGGGACGGCGCGCCGCTCCCGCTGGTGCTGTCCACGCACAAGAACGGCGTGTACGTGCACACCTCGCACCGGCACGTGGCGTCGCTGCGCCGCCGGGCGCCCGACCCGTGTGTCGACATCGGACCCGAGCTCGCGGCCGCGCGCGGTCTCGCCGAGGACGACTGGGCCGTCGTCGAGACCGCGAGCGGGACGACCCGGGCCCGGGTCCACGTCGACGACGACCTGCACCCCGAGACCGTGCTCGCCGACTTCGGCTGGTGGGAGGACTGCCCGCCGCTCGGCCTGCCCCGGACCCCGGTGACGGGGGAGGGCTCGCTCAACATCAACGCCGTGCTCCGCGACGACGACCACGACCCCACCAGCGGATCGGTCCCGCTGCGCGCGGTGGCCTGCGACGTGCGCCCGGCCGCGCCGCTCGGCGTCGGCACCTGGTCCGGTCGCCGGCCGATGACGGTGCTGCGCACCCGGTCCGAGGCCGACGACGTGCTCGGCGTGACCGTCGCGACCCCGGACGGGCAGCCGCTCCCGGAAGTCCGGCCAGGCCAGCACGTGCTGCTCGCTCCGACCGAGGACGGCCCGGCCCGCGCCTACTCGGTGACCGGCGGCGGGGGCGGCGTGGGGACCCTCGACGTCGCGGTACGCTGGATCCCGGACGGTCTCGTCTCGGCGCTGCTGCACGAGCAGGTGCAGGAGGGGGCGCAGCTGTGGCTGGAACGGCCACGCGGGACGTTCACGCCGCCGCTGACGTCGGACCGGCCGGTGATCCTGGTGGCCGGCGGGGTCGGGATCACCCCGTTCGTCGGCTACCTGCGGTCGCTGCGCCACGTCGCCGACCGCCCGCCGTCGGTGACGCTGCTGGCGGTGTTCCGCAACTCGCGCGAGCACCCCTTCCGCGACGAGCTCCGGGCGCTCGCCGCGGAGCTGCCGGAGCTGACGCTGCGGACCTGGTACACCCGGCCGCTGCCCGAAGACCGGCCGGGCGTCGACCACGACGAGACCGGCCGGCCGTCCGTGGCGGAGGTGGACCTGCCCCTCGACCGGCGGCCGCTGACCTACCTCTGCGGCGCGTCCGGCCTGATGGACGACGTGACCGCCGGCCTCGTCGCCCGCGGCGTGCCGGCCTTCGACGTCTTCCGGGAGGATTTCCACTCCGTGGTCGAGGTCCCGGCCGACCTCGGACCGGCGACCGTCGGCTTCGCCGGCGGCGGGGACCCGATCATCTGGGAACCCGCGGACGGCTCGATCCTGGCCGCCGCCGAGCGGCAGGGCCGACGGCTACCCAGCGGCTGCCGGACCGGCCAGTGCGAGAGCTGCGCCGTCCGGGTGCTGTCCGGTGTGGTCGCGCACCCGGGCGGGGAGCCGGCCGACGGCGTCTGCCTGACGTGCGTCGCCGTCCCGGCCGGAGATGTGGTCCTCGACGCGTAGCTGCCGGGGTTACCGGCGCAGGGCGCGGTCGGCGAGGATCCGGGCGATCGCCCAGTCCTGGAGGGCGACGCCGACGCTCTTGAACACCGTGCGGCCGGTGCGGGGACCGATCCCGTCGGCGAGCGCAGGTCCCAGCTCGACGAGCCGGTCCCGGGTGACGGCGCCGGCGTCGAGGGCGTGCAGCACGTCGCCGGCCTCCTCCAGGATCGCCTCGAGCTCGTCGATGACGACCACGGAGTCGGTCAGGAGCTCGTCGGGCAGCTCGCGCATGGTGGGCCGGAAGGCGCCGATCGCGTTGACGTGGGTGTGCGCGGCGATGGCGTCGGCCGGGAACAGCGGCGTGGTCGAGGTCGTCGCGCAGCACACGACGTCGACGTCGCGCACGCCCTTCTCCACGTCGGTACCCGAGGTGACATCGGCGATCGGCAGCTCCTCGCGCAGCCGCGCGGCGAGCGCCTCGGCCTTGTCCGAGTTGCGGGAGACGATGTGCAGGCGGGACAGCGGCCGGACCGCCTGGACCGCCCGGGCCTGGTCGGCGGCCTGGCCGCCGGCCCCGATCACGGTGCAGGTGGCGGCCTCGGGCGGCGCCATCAGGTCGGTGGCGACCCCGCTCACCGCGCCGGTCCGGATGCGGGTCAGCTCCATCGCGTCCGCGACGAGGTGGTCGGTGTGGCCGAACTCGCTCCAGGTCACCGTGCCGACGATGGCGGGGGAGCGGTCGAAGTTCAGGCTCAGCGTCTTGATCATCGCCGACGAGCTGGGCCGGTGGTGGACCGACATGACCAGGAAGCCGCCGTCGCGCAGGACGGTGCGGGTCGGCATCTCGAACTCGCCCCGGTGCAGGGCGAGGAAGCCCTCGCGGACCGCGTCGACGGCGTCGCGCATCGAGATCAGTTCCCGGATCTCGGCGGGGCCCATCGTGGTGATCTCCACCGGTGGATTCCTCTCGGTCACGTGGAGCCGGCGTCGGCCCAGGTCGTGCGGGTGTGGGTCAGGTGGGTCCGGGTGAGCTCCTCGAGCCCCGCGCGGTCCCGGGCGACGGCGAGATCGATCATCCGCATGTGTTCGCGGGTCGTCTGCACGAGGCGGCCGCTGCGGGCCAGCGCCTCGAGGCCGTACAGCCGGCTCCGGCCGCGCAGCTGGCGGACGATGGACACGATCTCGGAGTTGCCGTGCAGGGCCAGGAAGCGCGCGTGGAACTCGGTGTCGAGTCGCATGTAGGCGATCAGCTCGTCGTTCTCCGCCGCGGACTCCAGGTCGCGGGCGACGTCGCGGAGCCGGGTCAGCTCGTCGTCCATGGCCGGGCCGTAGCTCTCCGCGACCGCGCCCATGGTGGGCACCTCGAGCAGCAGCCGGGTCGCGGCCATCTCGTCGAGCTGGCGCTCGGAGACGGCGGTCACGAGGAAGCCCTTGTTGCGGGCCACCTGGACGAGGCCCTCCTTGGCCAGGTCGAGCATCGCCTCGCGGACCGGGGTCGCGGAGACGCCGAGCATCTCGGCCAGGACCGGGGCGGAGTACAGGGTGCCCGGCCGCATCCGCCCGGAGATCAGCGCCGCCCGGATCGCCTCGGTGACCTGCGCGCGCAGGCTGCCCTCGCGGGAGAGCGACGAGAACTGGAGGTCCCCGTCGGAGAAGACGGCGTACATGCGACAAGGAGAGCATGTGCAATGCCACTGTGCAATGTCACGAGCCCGTCAGGTGCCGGGTGGGCTGAGGTTCAGGGAGCGACGCGGACGATCGTCCTCTCCCGGCGGCCCCGCGCCAGCAGCCGCTCGATCGTCAGCACCAGCGTGTACTGCCACCCGTACTTGGCGCGCAGGGCGGCCTCGACCCCCGGACCCGGCCGGTCGAGTGTGGCGGCGCCCTGCACCGACGGGGCGTGCTCGGCGACCGTGCCCCGGCGGCTGCACGGGCTCATGCGCACGGTGGGATCGCGGCGGAGACGCTTCACCTTCCCGCTGCCGGCCGGCGTCGTGAACACCAGCTCGCCCTCGTGGAGCGCGACCCACATCGGTGTGGCGACCGGGGACCCGTCGCGACGGTAGGTCGTCAGCGAGACGAACTCGGCGTCGCCCATCGCCACCCATTCCGCAGAAGTCACCGGCGGAGACTAACGACGAAACCCCCGGTCCGAGGACCGGGGGTTTCAGATGATGGTGCGCGATACTGGGATTGAACCAGTGACCCCTACCGTGTCAAGGTAGTGCTCTCCCGCTGAGCTAATCGCGCGAGGCGGAGGCGGGAATCGAACCCGCGTACAGGGCTTTGCAGGCCCTTGCCTAAGCCACTCGGCCACTCCGCCAGGGGAGGTCCCGGGCTGAGGACCCTTCCTCCGAGCGGACGACGGGACTCGAACCCGCGACCCTCACCTTGGCAAGGTGATGCGCTACCAGCTGCGCTACGTCCGCATGAGCACCGTGTTCCGAGATGATCTCCGAGCCCGTGTTTCCGGCTCTTCGCTCGTCCCCGGTGCGATGAGAGAACATTAGCACCCGCCCCGAGGGGGTTTCACGCACCCCCCTCGTCCGCCGCCGGATGTCCTCTCACCTGCGAAGATCAACTTCGCCCGACGGCGGCGTGCGTCGGGTCAGTCCCGGGCGGTCGTGTCGAGCAGGTCCGACAGCGCGGCGTCGAAGTCGAGCCACGAGTACTCGGAGGTCGCCGGCACGGCGTCGTAGGTCGACTGGAGGAAGGCCTCCAGCGCGTGCTTCGGGGTGGTGAAGAGAGCGTGGCCGGACGGGGAGGTCAGCTCCAGCTCGATCTTCGACGGGTCGTCGCCCATCGGCTGGACCCGGACGTCGCCGGTGCCGGCGGAGTCGACCAGGCCGTCGGCGAGCAGGTCGCGGGCGAAGACCCAGTCGACCGTGGTGTCGTGACCGGTCCGGAAGGAGGCCTGGACCGCGTAGGGGTCGCGGCTGGAGTAGCACAGCTCGACCTTCACGGGCACGACCGGAGCGTCCGGAGCGATGAGCTCGAACATGGCCGTCGCCCGGATCGTCTGGGACTCGTCGCGCATCGGTGATCCTCTTTCTCGGGGGCGTTGCGTGGGGCGTCAGACGGAGAAACGAGCCAGCGGCCCCCGCGTGACGGGTTTCGACGCATCAACGTGGATCACCACGGGATGACGCCCGTTCGAGTCACAGCGGTGTAACTCACCGCTGCGTGGGCGCGGCTGAACGGGCACATCACGGTCCTTGCGTGTGAGATGGATGATGACGGTGACTACGCTCGCCCGACCCGAACCGTTCGGGCGTAGCAGTCGAAACAACCGACGTGAGGACATTGCTGGTGCCAGGCATCGCAGACCCACCCGACCGCCCGGAACCAGGGCGGCCGGGTGGCGGTGCTGCGCGCGGCGGGCCCGGCAACCGTGACGACGCCGGCGATGCGCTCCTGGTGCAACGGATCGTCTCCGGTGACTCCACCGCGCTGGGTGAGCTGTACGACCGCTTCGGGCGTCCGGCGTACTCGCTGGCGCGACGGATCTGTGCCGACGAGGGGTTGGCGGAGGACGTCGTGCAGGAGGTGTTCCTCGCCTTCTGGCGGAACCCCACGAGGTTCGATCCGGCCAAGGGCCGGTTCGGCACGTGGCTCCTGACCCTGGTGCACCACAAGTCGGTGGACGCGGTCCGTCGTGAGGCGGCGATCCGGCGACGGACCGTGCCGGCGTCGGAGGACGGCACCGAGTGGTCGACGCCACCGGGGCCGGGGGCCGACGAGGCCGCGCTCGGCTCGGTGGTCGCCGGCCAGGTGCGGGCCGCGCTCGGCCGGCTGCCCGCCGAGCAGCGCCAGGTTCTCGCGCTCGCCTACTACGGCGGCTACACGCAGCGGGAGGTGGCGGCGCTGATCGGGGTGCCGCTGGGCACAGTGAAGTCCCGGATGTTCACCGGGGTGGCGAGACTGCGGGGGCTGCTGGGAACGGCAGTCAGTGACGCAGGCGGGGACCTGGCCGGGGGGATGTCGTGAACGGGGACGAGAGGGCGTCCTGTCCGATGGCGGAGCAGACGGTCGGGTGGGCGCTGCACGCGCTCGAGCCCGACGAGGAGCTCGAGGTGGTCGAACACCTGCCGGGATGCCCGGAGTGCCGGCGGGCCGCATCCGACGTCGCCGAGGTGGGCGCGGCCCTCGCGTCCGCGCTGCCGCAGCAGGAGCCGCCTGCGCGGCTGCGCGAATCGATCGTGGACCTGGCGCGGCGTACGCCGCAGGAGGGTCGGAACGACGACCGTCCGGTGCCCGGCGACCGCCCGGCCCCGCCGCGGCACGCGACCGGTCCGCACGGCCGTCCGGGCCCCGGTGTGTGGCCCGCCCCCCGGCACGCCCAGCAGCCCGGCCCGGAACCGGACGCGCCGCGACGTGCGCCACAGCCGTCGTCGCGCCCGGGTGGGACCGGGGGAGGGGAACGTCCACCCGCCGGGCCCGGTCGTGGCCGGCCGCGCACCGGCCGGTGGGCCAGGTCCGGACGTGTCCTCGTCGCGGGTGTCCTGGCGCTGGCCGTGATCGCCGGTGGTGGCGTGCTCGCCGGGCAGTACCGCGACATGCAGGCCGAACGCGACGTCGGCGTCGCCCAGGCCCAGCAGATGCACGACGTGCTGCTCGCGCTGTCCCGCCCGGGCAGCGAGCACGCCTGGCTCGCGCCGGACCCCGGCATGCAGCCGGTCGCCGCGGTGATCGTGGCGGACGGGCAGCCCGAGGTCGTGCCGCTGGAGCTGTCGCCGAACCGGACCGACGACCAGACCTACGTGCTCTGGGGGCTCAACGGTGACAACCCGCCGACGCCCGTCGGAACCTTCGACGTCCTCGCGGGGGCTCCCGGACCGTTGCCCGTAGCATCACTCGAAAGCGGGACGTTCGGTCAGTACGCCGTCTCGCTGGAGCGCGGAAGGGAGGCTCCTTCCGCGCCCTCGGCAGTGATCGCGGCAGGGCAGGTGGAGACCTGAGCACGACGGAGACGAACGACGCCGGTGTGCCGGCGGACCGGGGACGTCCCCCGCGCCGCTACACCGGCCTCCGAAGGTGGTTCCGGCGGACCAAGGTCCGCTACCGCGCGTTCCGGGCGAACGTCGCCCGGAACCCGATGCTGGACATGACGTACCGGATCACGATGGGTGTCCTCGGCACCGCGATCGTGATCATCGGGGTCATCGCGCTCCCGGCGCCCGGCCCCGGCTGGGCGATCATCTTCCTCGGCCTCGGTGTGCTCGCGGCCGAGTTCATGTGGGCCAAGCGGGTGCTGCACTACGTGCGGGTCCGGTACGACATCTGGGTCGCCTGGATGGGCCGCCAGACCCGGCCGGTCCAGCTGGGGGTGATGACACTCATCCTCGGGATCGTCGCCGTCTGCAGCTGGATCGCGGGGGTGTTCGACGGCGCCGGCGGCGTCCTCGGGATCGAGTGGGCATGGCTGGAGTCGCCGTTCAAGCACCTCGTGATCCCGGAGAAGGTTCCGGTGCCCGAGCCGACCGGGGTCCCCGAGGTGAGGTGACCCCCCTGGCGGGAGCGCGCTACCGGTTGTGTAGTGTTCGGGACACCGCTGAGGGCGATTAGCTCAGGGGGAGAGCGCTTCGTTCACACCGAAGAGGTCACTGGTTCGATCCCAGTATCGCCCACAGTCAAACCCCTGGTCACAGCCTCGTGAGAGGTTCGGGACCGGGGGTTTTTCTCATTCCTCGAATCGATTAACCGCGAAGGCAGCCGCGGTCATCACGCTCTCTGCCCGACGACGGCGGCCCGTCGTCGTCATCCTGGTCCTCGTCGTCGAGAGCCAGGTCTCGGGGTCCGCCATCGGGCTCCTGCTCCGCCCCGGCTCATGTGAGTAGGCCGGCCAGGTGGGCGACCGTCGTCAGCACCGCGAAGATCACCAAGGCCAGCAGCAGCGTGAGCCACAGCCTGCGCATACGGGTCACGCCAGCGACCCCGGGCCCGCAACGAGCATCTGGTAGATCAGGAACAACGAGAACCCGACGTAGAACACGGCGACGAAGATCATGACCGGCAGTCGCCACCCCTTGAGCTTCGCGAACCCGGGCAGGAACCGTCGGTTGATGAGTACGACCAGCACCGAGTAGAAGGCCATCACGAACCCGCCGCCCGCCGAGGAGATGACCAGGAGCACGACCGGTTCGATCCCGGTCCAGATGATCCCGCCACCGACCACGATCAGGATCCACACCACCGTGATGTAGATCTTGCTCTCGCTCCAGTACGTGCTGTCCTTGAGGAACGTGACCTTGAGCGAGTCCCCGGCGAGACGGCTCACGTAGTCGACGACGCCGACGTTGGTGGAGAACAACATGAGGAACGCCGCGACGTAGAACGCCGTGGTGAACCACGGTGCGACGATCTCACCGAGCGCGCGGCCCTCGACCTGCAGGAACCCGAGTTCCGAGTCCAACTCTGAGTCCACGCCGACCGTGGAGAACACCAGCACCGACAGCGAGACCAGCAGGACCACACCGATGAACCAGAACGTGAGGAGCTGCTCGGAGTTTGCGATGCGCCACCATTCCCGCCAGCGGCGCTCGTTCTCCGCGGTGGGCCGGACCATGTAGCCGAGCGAGGGCGTCGCCACCTCCTCGCCCGTGATCGGCGAGACGACGTTGGGGATGCGCTGGCCCATCCCCATCCCCTTGTCCCGGATGTAGTTGCTCTGCACCAGGTTGTTCGCCCCACCCGCGCCGGCGAAGACGATCGCGCCGAACAACGTCGCGGCGCCGATCTGGGTCACGATGTCGGGCAGGTCGCCCGCTGTGGCCGGTGCTTCGGTGACGACGGCGGCCCAGGCGTCGGCCCGGGTGGCCAGCACGATCGCCGCCACCACGAACACGAGGATCAGCGCCACCATGATCCCCTGGACCTTCTCGAGCGTCTGGTAGATCACCGGGGACAGCGTGACCGCCACTCCGATCGAGAGCAGGAAAATGCTGGCGACGATCGGGACGGCGGAGCTGTCCAGGTCGAAGACGAACCCGAACACGGTGGCTCCGCTGGACGCCCAGCCGGGCCAGAGGTTGGGCAGGATCGCGCCGAGCACGAAGATCACGCCCCACGGCAGCCACAGGCGGGAGAACCCGGTCACCGCCGTCTCACCGGTGACCAGCGTGTAGCGCTCGACCTCCATGTTCAGGAAGTACTGGATCGTGATCCCGAGGACGGCCAGCCAGATGATGCCCGGCCCGACCTGCGTCGTGATGTAGGGCCAGAGCACCAGCTCACCGGACCCGAGCGCGGTGGCCGTGAGGATGACACTTGCGCCGAGGTAGCGGCGCAGGCCCTGCGGTTCCGGGAGGTCGGCGTAGGTCACCGCCGGAAGGTGGCGACTGGGCAGTTCGGTCGCTGTCGCGGCGCCGCTCGACACACCGTCATCAGCCATGAAGCCACTCCAGCGTCGTTGCAGGGGTAGGCGGGTTGCGAAGTGTAACGGGCACGCAGTGACGGGTACCAGCGTCCGAACCGTGCACATTCGCGGCGTGCCCACCGAGGCCCCCGCCGTCGAGGCGCGACATCGACTCCCCACGTCGTCGGCCGGGTCAATGCAGGAAGGCGTACGTGACGGCCTCGACCAGCGCGATCCCGAGCAGCATCACGACGATGGCCGGATAGAGACGGATGTTGTCCCTGAAACCCGCTCGGTACCCGGCCCGAGCCGACGGAAGCTGGCGTCGCCGGTAACCGAAGGTCGACCGCCAGAGGACGACGGACCCCAGCATCGCCAGGACATAGGCCTGGAACTCGATCACGAGGACGGGCGAGACGGCGAGGAGTGTCATCGCTCCCTCGGCCGACGTCGGGGCGTACGGCACGCCGATGAACACAGCTCGCCATACCGTCGCGGCCACACCGAAGAAGGGAATGGCGAGCGAGGGCAAAGTCGTCGTCAGCAGGGCCGCGAACAGCAGGTTCCCGAGGAACGTCGCCAGCGTCATCATTACGAAGTTGCCGCTTTCATACGCAGCGACGACGCTGGACGCGCCCGGGGCGTCGAGGAATGCGTCGACATTCTCGAGTCCGGCTTCCTGCATCCCGGGAGTGAGAGCGGTGACGACCATCGTCGCGACGAGGGTGCCGTAGACGACGACGTTGATCAGGAGGTAGGTCCTCCAGTTCTCCCGTAGAACGCTCCGGAAGTTCTCGTAGGTCTTCATGGACATGGTTCCTTCCTTGCGATTGACGTGGAATCGGTGACACCTGGACAGACCAGGTGGTGGGGATGGATCAGGCGTCGTGCAGGCGCAAGCGGCGGAGGCGAGGGGTGAGCAGTGCGCCGGCGGCGGCGAGGATCCACAGCACGGTGAGGACGGTGGTCGCGAGGCGCAGGCCGCTGACCTCGATGAGCACGGCGGCGACACCGATGCCCGCGGCGGGGACCACGGTCATGACGGCGTTCTGCGCGCCCAGCACCGTGCCGCGTCGGGAGTCGGGGACGTTCTCGATGAACGCGAGCCCGACCACGGCGTTCATGCAGCCGCCACCCACGCCCACGACCGCCGCCCCGGCGAAGATCGACCACGCCGGGCCGAGGACACCGAGGATCGAGAACCCCACCGCGACGAGGACGAGGCCGGCGACGAACCACACGCGGTGCGGGATCCGGCGGCCGAGAGCCGCGAAGGATCCGCCGCCGATCAGCAGGCCCGCGGCGAGCGCGCTGAGCACGAATCCGACGAACTGCGGCTCGCCCTGGAACGCGAAGTGGACCGGGATCACCATGCCCTGCGTTGCCGCCAGCACGACGGACAGGGCCATTCCCAGCAGGACCAGTCCGCGCAGTAGCGGTGACCGGACGATGATCCCCAGGCCGTGGAACATGGAGATCGCGGGCCTGGTGGCGGAGGTCTCTGCGTGGTCAGGGGCAGACGCCGCCGCACGTCGCGGAATGGCGAGCGTGAGCGCGGCCGCCAGCGTCGCCAGGCCGGACGTCATCCACAGCACGGTGACCGGCTCGAATGTGGCAACGAGGATTCCTGCGATCGCCGGGCCGAGCAGCAGGGATATCCCGCTCAGCGACTCCCGGATCCCGATGAGCCGCGAGGGGTTCATCTCCGCGGCCCTGGCGATCGCCGGCAGCATCGCCTCCCGTGCGGTGATGCCCGGCACGTCGCCGAACGAGTTCAGAACGGCGACGGCGATGAACCAGCCGAGGCTCAGCCCGACCGTGAGATGAACAATGGGCAGGATCAGCAGTGCCGCCGCCGAGATGACGTCGGACAGAATCGCGGCCGTGCGACGGTTGATCCGATCGACGAGCGAGCCCATGAGCAGCCCCGCCAGGGCCGCGGGCACCGCGGCGGCGATCGCCACGACACCCGCGCTCAATGGGCTACCGGTGGTGAACAGCACCACCAGGGGCAGGGCGATCGCGGTGATCGAGTTTCCCAGCAGCGAGGTGCCGAACGACGCCAGGTAGAAGAAGATGATCCGTCCCATGCGACAAGCTCAAACTACGACGTCGCGTCGGGCTCAAGGCCTTTCGTCGGCGATGACGGGCGGGCCGGAATGGATGCCGGGCTAGTCTCGCCCGGCGCCCTGCAGCGGTCCTGCGATCCAGCCCTCGACCTCCGTCGGCGACTGCAAGCGTACGACCCTCAGCTGGGGGTGCTCCTTCGCCGCGATCGGTACCGACTCGCGGTATTTGTGGCGGGTCGAGATCGCCCATCTCAGGATGTGCTCACGGTCGATCAGCATCCGATGCAGTGGCGGCTCGACGTTTCCGTTCCACAGCACCTCACGGTTCCGGCTGCGGCGCCATGTGCGGCGCGCTACGCGGGGAATGGTCACCGTCCAGAACGGCAGATCGAGCCACACCAGCAGTTCTGCACGCGCAGCGAGCAGCGGGCGGGCAACGCCGTACTGCCACTCGGTGATCCAGGAGTCGGCGGTCACGAGCCGGTGGACGTCGTCGACGAACGACGGACGCGGCCGCCACTCGGGGCCGTGGAAGAGCCCGTCGATCTCGGTGTGCGGAACGTCCAGGACCGGTGCGATACGGGCGGCCAGGGTCGTCTTGCCCGACCCGGACACCCCGGCGACGACGATGCGGCGCGGCCGGTCGGGTAGCGGATCCCTCCAGCGCAGCACGCCGCTCACCGTACGACGCGCTCCCGCCCGCGCCTCCGTTGTCAGCGGTGTGTGGCATGGCTCATGCCAGCAAGACTTGAGCCCGACGCGACGTCGGAGTCTGAACTCGGGGGTGTCCGCACACGACACCCCTGGAGGCACCCCATGACCACGCAGCCCACCCTGATCACCGTCGAGGAGTTCTTCGACCCGCCCGCCCGCACCGGCGCCCAGATCTCCCCGGACGGCACCAAGGTCGCCTTCCTCGCCCCGTGGCGGGACCGGCTCAACGTCTTCGTCCGCGACCTGGACGGCGACTGGCCCGAGACCGACGCCGCCGACGACCCCGCGGCCCGCCGGGTCACCGCCGACGACCACCGCAGCATCGGCGCGTTCCACTGGACCGCCGACTCGCATCACCTGCTCTACCTGCAGGACACCGACGGCGACGAGAACCACCACCTGCTGCGCGTGGAGCCGGCCCGTCCCGACGAGCCGGCGGTCGACCTCACCCCGATCCCGGGCGTCCGGGTGGAGGGCATCCAGTTCGGCGCCGACCGGCCCGGGTCGGTGTTCGTGCAGCTCAACGCGCGCCGCCCCGAGTTGATGGACTTCCACGAGGTGGACCTCGAGACCGGCGAGCGGACCGTGCTCGCCGAGAACCCCGGCGACGTCTTCAGCTGGCTGCGCACCGCGCAGGGGCGGATCCTGGCCTTCGCCATCGCCGAGGACGGTACGCACCTGCTCTCCGAGTGGGACGACGGCGCACCCCGTCTGATCAACCGGTTCTCCGGGCTCGACCACCTCTTCGGCCTCCTGCCGGGCGTCCCCACCCCGGACGGGACCGAGTTGTGGATCGGGTCGTCGCGCGGGTCGGACCGCACCCGGCTGGTCCGGGTCGACCTCGACACCGGCGAGGAGCTCGGGGTGGACAGCCACCCGGTGTTCGACCTGGACACCCGGCCGGCGGTCGACCGGAGCGCCCCCTCGGCGCTGATCGTGCACCCGGGCACCGGGGAGCTGCTCGGCGCCCGCTACCTCGGCGCCCGCCAGGAGATCCACGCCCTCGACCCGCACTTCGCCGCGGTCCTGCCGCGGCTGGCCGAGCTCTCCGACGGCGACCTCGCCCACGTCTCGGCCGACGCGACCGGCCGGCGTTGGGTCGTGGACTTCACCCACGACCGCGACCCCCGCGTCACCTGGTTCTACGACCACACCACCGGGCTCGCGCGCCGGCTGTTCCGCCCCTACCCGCACCTCGACCCGGCCACGCTGGCACCGGTCACGCCGATCACCGTCAGCGCACGCGACGGGATCGACCTGACGCTGCACCTCACGCTGCCCCTCGGCGTCGAGCACCGCGACCTGCCGACGGTCGTGGTGCTGCACGGCGGGCCCTGGTACCGCGACAGCTGGGGTTACGACCCGGAGGTGCAGCTGCTGGCCAACCGCGGCTACGCGGTGCTGCAGGTCAACTTCCGCGGCTCCACCGGCTACGGCAAGGCCCACACCCAGGCCGCGATCGGCGAGTTCGCCGGGCGGATGCACGACGACGTCGTCGACGCCGTGGACTGGGCGATCGCCGAGGGCTACACCGACCGCGACCGGGTCGCGATCTACGGGGGCTCCTACGGCGGGTACGCCGCCATGGTCGGGGCCGCGTTCACCCCGGACCGGTTCGCCGCCGCGATCAGCTACGTCGGCATGTCCGACCTCACCGACCTGGCGCGACAGACCCTTCCGTTCGCGCGGCGTCTGGCCGTCAACAGCTTCGGCCGCTACATGGGCGACCCGGACGTCCCGGAGCAGGAGGCCGACATGCTCGCCCGGTCCCCGATCAACCGGGTCGACGACATCACCGCGCCGATGCTGCTCGTCCACGGCGCGGAGGACGTCCGCGTCCACCGCAGCAACTCCGACCGGGTCCACGAGGCCCTGCGCGCCCGGGGTGTCGAGGTGGAGTACCTGCTCAACGAGCGCGAGGGCCACGGGTTCTCCAACCCGGACAGCAACATCGAGCTGTACCGCACGATGGAGCGGTTCCTGTCGCGTCACATCGGCGGACGCAGTGATGGCATGGTCGTCGCCGTGAGCACGGAAGGAGCCCACGGTTGCTGAGCAGCGAACTGGCCGACCTGGCCGGCGTCACCGTCCGGACCCTGCGGCACTACCACCAGATCGGGTTGCTGCCCGAGCCGCCGCGCTCGACCGGCGGGTACCGCCGCTACGACGTCGGCCACCTCGTCCGGCTCCTGCGCATCACCCGGCTGACCGCGCTCGGCGTGCCGCTGTCCTCGCTGGCGACGGTGCTGGACGACCCGGACGCGGCGGAGGAGCTGCTCGACGAGCTCGACCAGCAGGCGTCCGCCGAGATCGAGCGGCTCACGGCCCGCCGGTCCACCATCGCGGCGCTGCGTCGTGCCGGAGCACCTCCGGACCTGACCCCGGAGATCGCGGCGTTCCGCTCCGCGCCCACGTCCCTGCCGGCCGGCATGGCCCGGTACGAGCACGAACACCTGGTCCTGGCCGGGCACCTGATCGGCGACGCCGGCCGTGGCGAACTCATCACCCTGCTCAGCGCGGCGGAGGAGAACGCGGAGGTCGCCGAGTCGCTGAGTGCCCGGTTCTACGCGCTCGACTCCGAGGCGTCGGAGGAGGACGTCTCCGCGCTGGTCGACGACTGGGCCGCCCATCTCCGGCCGATCCTGGAGCGGGTGGGCGAGCAGCCGGAGCTGAGCCGGCGGGCGTCGACCCTGCTGGACGAGTTCGGCGAGCGCTCGCTCAAGCCGGTCCAGCATCGCGTCCTCCGCCGTCTCGAGGCGCAACTGGCAGCCACCGGCGGAGCGTGACAGGGTCCGCGGGAGCGGCCGCTCCGCACGATCGTGCGATGTCGGCGGGCCGGGCCGCGGCGACGGTGGACCGTCCGACACGGCGGAGAGGTACCAGCGATGATCGATCCGGACCCGGGCTGAGGACGTCGTGCCCCGTCGTGTGCTGGTCGTCGGAGCCGGGTTCGCGGGCCTGTACGCGGCCCGCGGACTGGAGCGGCTGCTGCCCGGCGACACCGCCGAACTGACCCTGGTGTCGCCGCGGAACTACTTCCTCTACAGCCCGCTGCTCCCGGACGTGACCGCCGGGATCGTCGAGCCCCGGCACATCGCGGTCCCGCTGCACCAGGTGCTGCGCCGCACCCGGATCGTCATCGGGCGGGTCACGACCGTCGACGTCGCCGCGCGGACCCTGCAGGTCGACACGGGGGAGACCCTCGGCTGGGACCGGCTGGTCCTGACCCCGGGTTCGGTCACCCGCCAGTTCGACGTCCCCGGGGTGCCCGAGCGCGCGCACGGGGTGAAGACGCTGGGGGAGGCGCGGTACCTGCGCGACCACCTGCTCGGTGAGCTGGACCGGGCCGACGCGCTGCCCCCGGGGTCGGACGGCGAGCGGCGCGAGCGCCTCGGCGTCGTCGCGGTGGGCGCGGGGTACAGCAGCACCGAGGTCGTCGCCCAGCTCCAGCGGATGGTCGACGCGGTGTCCGCGCGGTGGGAGCGGGTGCGGCCGGGCGACGTCCGCTGGACCCTGGTCGACGTCGCCGACAGCGTGCTGCCCGAGCTCGGGCCCCGACTCGGCCGCGCCGCGCTGGACGTGCTGCGCCGCCGCGGCGTCGACGTCCGCCTCGGGGTGACCGTGGCCTCGGCCGACGACCACGCGGTCACCCTGACCGACGGGGCCGTCGTCCCTGCCCGCACCCTGGTCTGGGGCGCCGGGGTGGTGGCGAATCCGCTGGTGGGGAGCCTGGGGCTGCCGACCGAGAAGGGCCGGCTCGTCGTCGACGCGCGGCTGCGGGTGCCCGGGACGCCCGGGGTGTGGGCGGCCGGCGACGCCGCGGCAGTACCCGACCTGACCGCGGACCAGGGCGCCGGCGGTCGGGCGCGGGTGACGCCGCCGACCGCGCAGCACGCCCTGCGGCAGGGGTGTGCGCTGGCCCGGAACGTGGCCGCGTCACTCGGCGTCGGCCGGTCCCGGGACTACCGGCACCACGACCTCGGCCTGGTCGCCGACCTCGGCGGCCGCGACGCGCTCGCCCGGCCGCTGGGGATCCCGCTCACCGGCCTCCCGGCCAAGGTCGTCACCCGCGGCTACCACCTGTTCGCGCTGCCGGACACGGCGAGCGCGGTGCGGGTCGCCGGCGACTGGCTGCTCTCGGCGGTGCTGCCCGTCCAGGGCGCCGCGATCACGGAGATCCCCGACGAGGACGCGCTGATCCCGCAGGCCCAGCACGTCACCCCGCCGCGGGCTCCCGCAGGTTGACCTTCGCCACGTCCCCGACCTCGCTCGCGTCGCCGCTCAGCGCGCTGCGCGTCGCCCACAGCGTGAACCCGCGGGCCTGGTCGAACGTGACCTTCGGCGGCAGGGCGATCTCGCGTCGCTCGGTGCGGACGCCGACGCCGGCCGGCCCGGGATGTCGCTCAGGGCGACGTCCCCCGGTACCCGCCGGCCGATCGACGACGGCGGCGACGCCTCCGCGCTCGAGCGCGGTCCGCATCGCGACCCGCAGCACCCGGGGGAGCTGACCAGCTCGGAGTAGACGCTGCACTCGCGGAACAGCTCCTGCGGGCGGTCCGTCGAAGGCCGGCCCCCGCAGCGGGTTGGCCGGCGCGCGGACGCTCAGGCCGGAGACCTGCAGCTCCCGGATGACGTCGGCGAACGCACCGTGGACCAGCACGACGGTCGGTGCGGTGGTCGTGGTCATCGGATGTCCTTCCGGTGGTGGCGTCGGGGAGCCGGTGCACGACGTTGACCGTGCGGTGCGCATCGCACGAATGTGTGTGCGTGCCCCCGACCTCGCGCACCCTCTCCGCTCGTCAGACCGCGTTGCTCGACGCCTGGCTGCCCGGCGCCGTGACCGTCCGCGACCACTCCTGGGGTGTCGTTGGCACGACCGTTCTCCAGCTCCGCCACGGCGACCGGGACGTGATCGTCAAGGCCGGCGACGACGCCGACACGCACCTCACCCGCGAGCTCCGCGCGCACCGCGAGTGGCTCGCACCGTGGCGGGGCAGCGCCCCGGAACTGCTGCACGCCGACGACGACGCGAAGCTCCTCGTCACCCGCTACCTGCCGGGCACGCTCGTCGAGGACCACCCGGCGGAGGCCGATCCGGAGACTTATCGGCAGGCCGGGCGGCTGCTCGCGGACCTGCACGACCAGCCGGGGGCGACGGATCCCGGCTACGAGACGCGGATGCGTGCCCGGGCCGTGCGCCACCTGGACGGCCCGCACCGCATCGATCCGGCGACCGAGGAGCGCCTGCGGGCCGAGGTCACGTCCTGGCCGGACGGACCGGCATCGCTCGTCCCGACGCACGGCGACTGGCAGCCACGCAATTGGCTGGTGCACGACGGCGTCGTCGCAGTGATCGACTTCGGGCGCGCGGACCTGCGACCGGCACACACCGACCTGTGCCGGCTGGCCGTGCAGCAGTTCCGGGGGCGCCCGGATCTGGAGGCGGCCTTCCTGGACGGGTACGGCCGGGACCCGCGCGACCCGGCCGCGTGGCGACGGGAGCTGCTGCGGGAGGCGATCAGCACCGCCGTCTGGGCGTACGGGGTCGGGGACGAGGCGTTCGAGCGTCAGGGGCACCGGATGGTGGTCGAGGCGCTCGACGGCTGACGGGCACGCGTCCTGCACACTCGCCGGTGTGCCGACCCCGCTGACCGTCGCCGCTGCTCAGCCGACCTGTCGTCCGGGCGACGTCGCCGCCAACGTGCACGCTCATGCCGACCTGGTGCGACGCGCAGCGGCCCGGGTGGTGGTATTCCCGGAGCTGTCCCTGACCGGCTACGTGCTCGACTCCGAGGACGTGGAGCCGAACTCGCCGGTCGTCGCCCCGCTCGCCGCGGCCTGCCGCGAGACCGGGACGGTCGCGCTGGTGGGAGCGCCCGTCGTCGAGTCGGGACGGCGCTACATCGCCGTGCTCGCCGTCGACGGCGACGCGGTCACGGTCGCCTACCGCAAGACGTGGCTCGGAGGCGACGAGGCGGATCACTTCGATCGGGGCGACGGCCCCACCGTGCGGGTGGTCGACGGCCGACGGCTGGGCCTGGCGATCTGCAAGGACACCGGTTCGTTCCAGCACACGGCCGGGACCGCCGCGCTGGGGATCGACGTGTATGTGGCCGGGGTCGTCCACCGGCCCGACGAGCTCGCCGAGCAGGAGGCCCGCGCCACGGTGATCGCCCGGGCGTGCGCGGCCCACGTCGTACTCGCCGGCGCGGCCGGGAACGTCGGTCCGGCGTATCCGGTCACCGCCGGCACGTCCGCGGTGTGGGCGCCGTCCGGGGCGGTCGTCGTGCGCGCCGGGCCCGAGCCGGACGCCATCGCCCTCGCCACCCTGGCGTGAGGCGCGCCGTGGACCGACGGTTCGGGGTGGCGTTCCTGGGCGGTCGCGCCGTCGGGCGGGCTCACAGCTCGGGCCACCACGTGGCCGTCACAGCGGGGGGATGCGGGCCTTCAGCAGGCAGAACTCGTTGCCCTCGGGGTCGGCGAGGACGTGCCAGGACTCGCGGCCGGTCTGTCCGACGTCGGCCGGGCGGGCACCGAGCGCCAGCAGGCGTTCGAGTTCGGCGTCCTGGTCGCGGTCGGTGGCGTTGACGTCGATGTGCAGCCGGAGAGTCGTGTTCTCCAGCTCGTCCCTGGGGCTGAGGATCATCGTCGGCTGGGAGCCGCCGAACCCGTCACGTGCACCGATCTCCACCGAGCCGTCGGCCTCGCGGTCGAGCACGACGAAGTCGAGGACCTCGCACCAGAACCGCGCCTGCGCCTCCGGATCGCGGCACTCGAGCACGAGCTCACCGATACGACACGCCACGACGACACCTGCTCTCGGCTCGGGAGCCGACGACGCTAGTGGGGGAGGGGAGGAGGAGCGAGATCTTTTCGGACTCGGACTCGGACTCGGACTCGAGCTCGCGGCTCACCGAGCTCCTGGCGCGTCGGGGAGCGCCCCCACCGCGGGACGTGGGCGTCCGGGCGTCACCACTCCGGTCGGTCGACGGCACCGTCAGAACGGTGGCGGCATGTCCGGGTCCTGGGCGGTCTCAGCGGGGGCCGGCGCGGTGGGTGGGGTCGGTGGTTGGGGTAGTGGGTCGGTGAAGGGTGTGTAGTCCTTGGGGTAGGTGGTGCGGGACCAGCCGCAGGGGCTGATCCATTCCAGGCCGCCGTCGGGGTGGGAGATGGCGCGCCAGCCGGGGGCGTCTTTGAGTTTGTGGGTGCTGGTGCAGAAGCCGTGCAGGTTCTCGGCGCTGGTGTGTCCGTTGTGGCCGCCGCCGTAGGGGATGTGGTGGTCGAGCTCGCGGATGTCGCGGGTGCAGAGGGCTCCGCGGCAGTGTCCGTCGCGGGCGCGGACGTGGTCGTCGAGGTTGGCGGGTGGGGTGTAGGTGCTGCGCCCGTAGTCGAGGCACTGCCCGGTGACCGGGTCGGTGACGATGCGGGCCAGGGAGCCGCCGGCGGACAGGGCACGGGCCGTCACTGCGGGGATGGGTCCGTGGCCGACCAGTTCGGCGGGACGCTCGGAGCCCAGGAGGGTGTCGAGGCCGACCACGACCTGGATCAGGGGTTTGCGGCCGATCACGGTGTTGGGGTCGGGCTTGGTGGCCAGGGCCTGGGCGACCGCCGCGGCGATCACCTCCCGCGAGACGATCGCAGCCGGGGCGGCAGGTCCGGCGGGTGCGGCAGCGGCCTCGTGCTGCCGCGTGGCTCCGGTCGCGTCATCGCCGTTCGTCCCGTCGTCGTCGGATGGTGTGCCGGGCTGTGCGGCGGTGCTGGTCGCACCCTCGGCGCCGGAGGGGCGGGCGTCGCCCGCGGGCGAGGCCGTCTGCGCCGCGGCGAGCACGCTCGCCACCGCGGACTCGACCGCGCCGAGGTCGGTGACCGACATGGTGCCTTGGAGCAGGTGGTGGGCGATGTCGACCCGGCGCTGGTCCAGGGTGCGGGTGTCCTGCGTGCCCAGTGAGCGGGCCATCCGGTCCACACACCGCCAGGAGGCTTCGGTCTGCTCGGCGGTCCCGGAGATCCACAGCGATCCCATGCCCTCCTCACCGCGGTTGATCGACATCCGCCGGTCGGCCTTGGCGACGGCATGCCGGCGCTGGGCCCCGTCAGGGTCGAGGCGGGCGATGGCGCGCCGGATCCGGTCAGACAGCTGACGGCGGGTCGCCTCCCCGGCGCCGGGCAGCACGGCCGCTTCGACTTCGCGGGCCAGGTCGTCGGAGAGCACGGTGGTGGCGTGAGAGATCTGGTCGGCGCGGCGTTCGTCGATCCGTCCGGCCTCCCACGCGGCCAACGTGGCGGGCAGGACGTCGGTGAACCGGCGGGCGCGCCCGATCATCGACAGGGCCTCCTCACGCGAGATCGAGAACACCAGAGAGATCTGGTCGGGCAGCCAGCGCGAGACCGGACAGACCGCTCTCGGGTCGGCATCAGGTGGGGCGGCGCTGCTGCCGTGCGGGTAGCGGGCGGTGAACACCCCGACCATCCGCATCGTGATCGCGGCGAAGCTTTCCCGCAGCCGTGCCGCGCTCTCGGCGAGGGCGAGCACCTCGGTGTCGGTGCACAGTTGCGGGGCGGCCGCGGCGGTCTGGACCTGCAACGCCAGCCCGGGCCCGACCGGGGTGTCGGGCAGTGTCGCAAGTCCCCAGGGCTCGTCCGGGTCGTCGAGCTGGTCGCAGAGTTCCCGGCACACCGAGGGCGGCCAGCCGTGCGCACACAGCTCGACCGCGAGTAGCGGGCCGCCGATGTCGCTCATGTGTTCGAGTATAGGCCTCCGGCCAGCACTCTGATGGCCACTGGACGCACGAACGCGACCACTTGGCGACCAGCAATCGCAAGCATCGCCCGCCCTCGATCGAAGCATCCCGTGAGGAGTACCGGAGAGCTCTCGCCACAGGATCGAACTACCCTCAGGTGCCCCTCACCAATGATCCTGTCCCGCGGGGCGCCGTCCCAGCGGTCGCGGGCGCCGCAACCGTCCCGGGGCCGGCGGCCGACTGCCCGAGTCCGCGCGGCCCGCGGCCAGGTTCTCGGGAGTCGGGTCGGAGTCGCCGGCAGTGAGAAGCGCACTCGGTGCGAGGTGATATCGCTGCTCGGGATGCTCCCGCCCGCGAGGAGCCGCTGGGACGAGCCGCTGCGACGAGGCGCCGCGACGTGCCCGGTGCCCGGTGCATGCCCGGGTGGGCGACGTCCGGCTCGGCCGTGCTGGGACGGACGCGGCCGGCAGGACGTCGGTCCCGCCGTCGCCCCCGGCCGTCACGATCAGGACCCGCCCGACCTCCGCCAGGCGGCGACGGCCTCGCTCGTCGCCGTCCCATACGTCCGCGACTGGTCCCGGTCCCGGTACGGCGACGTGCTGTCGCGCGCGGCCGGGGCGCTCATGTGGACGGCGTCGGCGAGCTCGTGCAGGTATCCGCGCCCCTGCTCGTCCAGGGCCCGCCGCTCGGACCCGTCGAGCTCGATCAGCACCGAGTACCCGAAGGCGCCGTGGTTGCAGTTCACATCCAGGTACAGCCGGTCACCGTCACGCATGAGGAACCAGCTGCGCGGCTCGTGGTCGACGACCTGCATCACGGACCCGAGACTACGACCGCGGCGGCAGCGCCCGGCGATCGAGCACCGACGAGTACACGACGCTCGTAGTGACGCTGCCCAGCGCCCCGATCCGGCCCGCCACCTGCTCGAGGTGCCGCATCGAGGCGGCGTGGACCTTCATGACGAAGCAGTCGTCCCCGGTGACGTGGTGGGCCTCGATCACCTCGGGTACCTCGGCCAGCAGCCGGTGCAGCGGCTCGTACCGGCTGCTCGGGTAGCGCAGCCGCAGGAACGCCATGATCGTGTAGCGCATGCGCTCCGGGTCGACGACCGCGGCGTAGCCGGCGATCACGCCCTCCTGCTCGAGACGGCGTACGCGCTCGGTGACCGCGCTGTGCGACATCGAGACGGTGCGCGACAGCTCCGCGACGCTGAGCCGGCCGTTCCGTTGCAGCTCGTCGAGGATCGCGGCGTCCACACCGCCCTCGAGGCCGGCGACGACGTCGTCGTCCTCGACGTGCGCGGCGACGCCGCGTGGGCGCACGGCCGGCTGCCGGGGGCGCTGCACATGCCGGCGGCGACGATCCGCTCGCGCGCCGCGACCGAGATCGACCCCGACGCGCGGGTCGTCGTCCACTGCTGGGGCCCCGGCTGCAACGGCGCGACGAAGGCGGCGCTCGCGCTGGCCGAGCTCGGCTACGACGTCCGCGAGATGATCGGCGGGTTCGAGTACTGGGTGCGCGAAGGGCTCCCGGTGGACACCGCCGGCGGCCGGGTCGCGCGGACCCCGGACGACCTCACCGTCGTCCCCGCGGCGGCAGGCTGCGAGTGCTGAGCGGGCCGATGTGCTCCGCAGCCGGACCGTCGCCGACCGCTCGCCCCGTGACCGGATCCACGGCAGGCTGTCGAGCGTGGTGGAGACCGTGCTCGAGAACCTGCTCGCCGTGCTGGGCGTGGTGCTCGTGCTGATCGGGGCCCGCGTCGTGCGCCACGTCCACCGCTCCCGCCGGGCCCGGAAGCGCAGCCGCGAGGCCTTCCGGGACGCCTGCCGGGTGGCCTGGCTGGACGGCGAGGCCGGCGGTCTCCCCGCTCTGGCCGGGACCCAGCGCGCCGACGGGATGCCGATGTCGGCCCGGGCCGTCGAACTGCTCGCGGCGGTGTACCGGCAGGAGGCTCACGACCTCAGGCACGACCTGCGCACCCGGGTGATCGACGCGCCCGGGGCGGACGGCGACGCGGCCGCCTTCGCCCGGGCCCGCGCGCTCGCGCCGTTGCCGGTCCCGGAACGCTTCTGAGGACGCGCACGAGGTCACCGCGCGTGGTGTCCGATGGGCGGGCGTCATCCGGCCGGTGGTGGGATTCCGTCACCCCATCCGGTCGTGCCGGGTCGAACGGCGTGTGGAGCGTGACGATCTCTGGGTACGTTCCGCCACATGCGTACCTCCCGTCACCACCACGGCCGTCCCGGCCGGTTGCGTGCGTTCGCCACGAACAGCCGCTCGGCGCTGCTCGTCACGGCCGCCCTCGCCGCCGGTGACGTGTCCCTGCCGCAGACGGTGCAGAACGCGGAGGCCTGCGGTCCGGTGTCGGGTGTGGAGCGTGGTCTCGTCGGCACGATCACCTCGCAGCTGTCCGCCCAGGAGCCGGCCGAGCCGCTCGTGTCGATCGGTGGCCTGGACGTCCCCAACCCGCTGCGGCTGGGCGACGGGAACTGCGCCGGCAGTACGGAGGTGTGGGAGGGCGTGCGCCGCGAGGAGCTGCTGGCCGACTTCCGGCAGCACGTCTACGGCGAGAGCCTGCCCGCCCCGGTCGAGCAGACCTTCGACGTCTCCGAGAACGACGCCGGCGGCGTGACCCGCAAGAACGTCGAGATCGGTATCACCGGCCCGGAGGGCAGCGGGAGCTTCGAGATGAAGCTCTTCGTCCCCGACGGCCAGACCCCGCGTGGCACGTTCCTGATGATCGACCACCGCGGTTCGGTCGGGGACGACCCGGGCGACTCGTCCGACTACGCCCCGGTCGGCAAGGTCACCGAGGCCGGGTACGCCTTCGCCCACATCGACGCGAACGGGATCGCGCCCGACGACAGCGGCAGCTACCGCGACGGCGTGATCGACCTGTTCCACCCGTCCGGGGAGGACCTGCCCGAGAACGCGGGTCGCACGATCAGTGCCTGGGCCTGGGGCGCCAGCCGGGCGATGGACTACCTGGAGACCGACCCGGACATCGATCCGGCGAAGGTCGCGGTGATCGGCCACTCCCGCAGCGGCAAGGCCTCGCTGTGGGCCGGGGCCCAGGACACCCGCTTCGCGGCGGCGATCACCAACAACTCGGGCTCGACCGGCGCGAAGATGGCCCGCCGCGGCGAGGGCGAGACGGTCTCGGCCATCAACGGCCAGTTCCCGCACTGGTTCCCGGAGACCTACCGGGAGTACAACGACAACGAGGACGCCCTGCCGGTCGACCAGCACGAGCTGATGGCGCTGGTCGCGCCCCGGCGGATCGTCGTCGGCAGCGCCACCGAGGACGGCAACGCCGATCCGCAGGGCGAGTTCCTGTCCTATGTGGGCGCCGCGCAGGTGTACGACCTCTACGGGCTGGGCGACACCGGCCTGCCCTCCGACGACTGGCAGCCCGATACCGACCAGGGTTTCCGCGGACCGGCGATGAGCTATCACCTGCGCTCCGGCGGGCACGGGCTGCAGGGCGCCGACTGGGACATCTACCTGGACGGGAACCTGTTCGAACGGTGACGCCGCGACCCCCCCCGTGGTCGTCGGGCGTCAGTGTGCGGCTCCGGTGAAGAACGCGACCGTCCGGTCGGTGCGGGCGCGCGCGTCGTCCGGGTCGAGGCCGCCGGCGACGATCGGCGCGAGCCAGGCCTCCCCGGCGGCGGCGAGGAAGGCGCGGCCCTCGGCGGAGGAGGCCCAGTCGTCGGACTCGCCGTGCGGGGTGCCGCCGTCGCCGAGGTGGTGCGCCAGGCCGACCATGGCCAGGTCCCAGCCGACCCCGGTGGCGGCCGGGCCGTACCGGAGCCAGTGGTGGTCGTCGGCGATCCGGTAGCGGTGGGTGAGCTCCAGGCGGGACCGGTCGTCGGCCTCGGGATGCAGCCGGACCTCGATCCAGCTCGTCTCGCCGCCGTACTCCCAGGTCGCGTCGAATGCGTACGGCGCCCGGCAGGCCAGGATCGTGCCGCCGGCCTGACCCTCGAGCTGGTATCGGCCGCCCTCGCGCAGGTCGCCCTCGACGGGGAGCAGCCAGCGGGCGAGGCGGTCCGCGGTGGTGCAGGCCTCCCACAGGTCGTCGACGTCGGTGGGGTAGGTGCGCGCCACCGTGACGCTGTGCAGGTCGGTGACACCGTGCAGGTCGGTGGTTCCGGCGGTGGGGCCGCCCACCACGCGTTCGGTCGCGTCGATCTCGCGGCGGATGTCCATCAGGTCTCCTTCTGGTCGTGGCGCCGGGCGCGCTTCCCGCGCGCGATCTCGGTGGCGAGGGCGTCGAGGTGTGGCTCCCAGAACCCGCGGAAGCGCCCGAGCCAGTCGTCGGCCTCGCGCAGCGGGGCGGCGTTCACCGAGTACAGCCGCCGCGTGCCCTCCGCGCGGACGGAGACGAAGCCCTGCTCGCGCAGGACCCGCAGGTGCTGGGAGACCCCGGGCTGGGAGATGCCGAACTCGTCGCCGACGACCGCGCCGAGCCCACCGGCGGGCTGCTCCCCGTCCGCGAGGAGCTCGAGCAGCCGGCGGCGGACCGGGTCGCCGAGGACGTCGAGCGCGTGCACGGCGGGACTCTCTCAGTGAAAACTAATATAAGTCAAGAATTAAGCTGGCGAGCGCTCCGTGTCCGTTCCCGCACCCCGGCGGGGCAGGTCGCACGTACTGCAGCCGGTGCGGGGGCGACGCCAGGGTGCGGGAACGGTGCCGGGGTGCGCCGGGCGCGCCGCCGTGGGGTCGACGCTTGACCGGTACGTGATCCCGCGGCTCGCGCGCCGTCTCCGCTCCACGTCAGGCCCGGCTCGCTACCTCGAGCACGGCGTCCCCGTCCAGCGATGAGCGCCGGAACGCGCTGGGGGTCACGCCACGGACCCGCTTGAACGCCGCGCTGAACCCGAAGGCGTCGGCATAGCCCACGGCGCGGGCGACCTCGGCGATCGTGGCCGTCTCCCGCCCGGCGAGCAGGTCCGCCGCCAGCGTCATGCGCCAGTGGGTCAGGTAGGACAGCGGCGGTTCCCCGACGCGGTCGCCGAACCGCTTGGCCAGCGTCGCCCGGGACACCCCGGCGCGGGCGGCCAGCGAGGCGACCGTCCACGGCGCCGCCGGTTCGGCGTGCAGCAGGCGCAACGCCTGGCCGACCACCGGATCCCGGTGCGCGGTGTACCACGCGGGCGGTGTGCCGCCGGGCCGGTCGAACCACTCGCGCAGCGAGCACACCAGCATCCAGTCCAGCAGCCGGTCGAGCACGACCTGCTGACCCGGCTCGTCGACCGCGACCTCCGCGGCCAGCAGGTCGCGCACGGCCCCCGCGGTGCCACCGGGCCCGACCCGCAGCACGCCGGGCAGCGCGTCCAGCAGCCGACGGCCGATCTCCCCGCGGACCGGGTACGCGCCGACGACCAGCGTCGTCGCGCCTGCGTCGTCCTCGGGCGCGGGGTCGTTCCAGCCGAGCCGGTGCGTGGTGCCGCCCAGGTCGGGGACCGCGCAGAACTCGCCGCAGTCGACCGGCTCGGCCGTCGTCCCGATCTCGTCGACGAAGGAGAATGCGGCCGGACCCCGCACGATCACCGTGTCGCCGGGGGAGAGGTGTTCGGGCGGACCGCCCTCGGCGACCACCCACCCGGCCCCGTCGATCACCGTGCACAGCGTCAGCGGGGCGCCGTCCACGAAGCGCAGCGACCAGGGCGCGGTCAGGGTCGAACTGCCGAACAGCGAGCCCTGGGCGCGCACCCCCCGGAACAGGTCACCGAAGGCATCCACCCCGCCACGGTAGACGATCGGACAGGTGAACCGGCTCCTCGCCCATGGATTCGTCCGGACCGTCGCGGTGGAATGAGTGCCATGACCACCGCGACCAGCACCCTGACCGACGACGACCTCGCGTTCCTCGCCCGCCCGCTGCACGGGTTCCTGACCCTGGCCGAGGGGCCGCAGCCGCCGCAGCCCCGGCCGGTGTGGTTCGAGGCCACCGCCGACGGGACGATCCAGCTGTTCACCGAGCCGGACGCGCTGAAGGTGCGGCGGCTGCGTCGCGACCCGCGCGCGTCGATCGTCGTCGCCGCCCCGGTCGGTGAGCGCGAGCGCTGGGTGTCGGTCGCCGGGCGGGCCACCGTGGAGGCCGACGGTGCCAACGAGCTGGCCGCCCGGCTCGCCGCCCGCTACTGGGACCTCGACGATCCGACCCGGGCCGCGGATCTCGCGGCGATCCAGGCCGGTGAGCATCTCCGGGTCGTCCTCCAGCCGGAGTCCGTGCGCCGGCTGGTCTTCTGAGGACGCACGGTTCCGGCTGCATCCCGACACCCTCCCGACAGCGTCCGCGAGCTGGACCGGACGACGTCATGATCACCCGGGCGGGATGCGTCGCCTGAGTGGTTCGTCCCCGCGGCAGCAGGTGGGCTCACCCGCATCAGGTGAGCCCGCCGCGTCGTCCCGGCTCCTAGCGTCGCCGGTCCGGCAGGCCGACAGCCGGTGACCGACGACCACCGGGGGCGGTGCCGATGCAGGCTGATCCGACAGGCGGGACGACGGCTGCGGCGATCCGCGGCCACGTCGTCACGCTCACCGGCGACCCCTTCCTGGAGGGCTCGGAGAACGTCCTGGTCGACGAGCCGGACGGCCTCGTCCTCATCGAGGACGGCTTGATCACGGGGGTCGGACCGTACCCGGCCCTGCGCGACCGCGTCCCGGACGGCGTCGAGGTGGCGCACCACCCCGGTTCGCTGATCACCGCCGGGTTCGTCGACACCCACGTGCACTACGTCCAGACCGAGATCGTCGCGGCGTTCGGCGCCCAGCTGATCGACTGGCTGAACACCTACACCTTCGTCGAGGAGCAGCGCTTCGCCGACCCGGCGCACGCCGCGGCCGTCGCCACCTCGTTCTTCGACCAGCTGGTACTCAACGGCACGACGACCGCGCTGACGTTCTGCGCGACCTACCCGGCCTCGGTCGAGGCGTTCTTCGCCGAGGCGACCCGGCGCAACATGCGGATGATCGGCGGCAAGGTCCTGATGGACCGCAACGCCCCGGACGGCCTGCTCGACACCGCCGAGCAGGGCGCGCGCGACTCCGAGGAGCTGCTGCGGCGCTGGGACGGCACCGGCCGCAACCACTACGCGATCACCCCGCGGTTCGCGCCGACCAGCACGCCGGAGCAGCTCGCCGCCGCCGGGGAGCTGTGGAAGTCCCATCCGGACGCGTTCGTGCACACCCACGTCTCGGAGAACCGCGGCGAGATCTCCTGGGTGCGGTCGCTGTTCCCGGAACGGGACGGCTACCTCGACGTCTACGACCACTACGGGCTGCTCGGCCGGCGCGCGGTGCTCGCGCACGGCGTGCACCTCACCGGGCAGGAGCGGCGCCGCTGCCACGACACCGGTACCGCGATCGCGCACTGCCCGACGTCGAACCTGTTCCTGGGCAGCGGGCTGTTCCACGTGCGGCAGGCCAAGGACCCGCACCACCCGGTGCACGTCGGGCTCGGTACCGACATCGGGGCGGGGACCAGCTTCTCGCTGCTGAACACGATGGGGGAGGCCTACAAGGTCGCCGAGCTGAACTCCTACCCGCTCGACGCGGTGAAGGCCTTCCACCTGGCCACCCTCGGTGGCGCCGAGGCCCTCGACCTGGCCGGCCACATCGGATCCGTCGCCGTCGGGAAGGAGGCCGACCTGGTCGTCCTGGACCCGCGGGCGACGGCGCTGATGGCCGAGCGCAGTGCCCGCGCCGGGTCGGTGCAGGAGCTCATGTTCGTCCTGGCGGTGCTCGGCGACGACCGCGCGGTCGAGGCGACCTACGTCGCCGGGGAGCTCGCGCACAGCCGGGACAGGACGCGAGAGATCGAGAGGACGCAGCCCTGATGTCCACCGCACACGCCCACTACGTGCACGCGGCGACGGGCACCGCACACCGCGCCACGACGACGACCACCCCGGCGCCGACCGCCCCGGCCGACCGGGGGCCCTCGCCGGTCTCCCGGCTCGGCGGCCCGGAGGCGCTGCTGATCTGGACGCTCGCCACGGTGTTCGTGGTCTGGCTGTTCTCCCTGCAGACCGGCTACGGCATCGTGTCGCCGGACATCCAGCAGAGCGCCGGGTTGTCGGTCGCCCAGATCAGCCTGGCCGCGTCGGTCTACACCTGGGTCTTCGCGATCTGCCAGTTCTTCTCCGGATCGCTGCTGGACCGCTACGGCAGCCGGCCGCTGATGACCGTCGGCGTCGCGCTGGTGACCATCGGGGCGTTCCTGTTCGCGGGCACCACCGGGTTCGGGTCGCTGGTCCTGGCCCAGGCCGTGATGGCACTCGGGGCCGCGTTCGGGTTCGTCGGGGCCGGCTACATCGGCGGGCACTGGTTCGAGCCGGCCCGCTACGGGCTGATGTTCGGGCTGGTGCAGACGTTCGCCTCGCTCGGCTCGGCGGTCGGTCAGCCGGCGATCGCGGCGATGCTCGGCGTCGTGACCTGGCAGCAGCTCCTCGGCGGGTTCGGCGGGCTCGGGGTGCTGCTCGTCGTGCTGTTCGCGATCTTCGTGCGGAACCCGGACACCCCGGCCGAGCGGGCCGCCCGCGCGGGCGCGCACGGCAACGTGTTCGGCGAGATCGTCCGCGACCTCGGTCGCTGCTTCACCACCTGGAACGTGAACCTGGCCGCGCTGATGGCCGGTGCGTCGTTCGGCACCATGCTCGCGCTGGGCGTGCTGTGGGGGCCGCGGGTGATGGAGGCCCGCGGCGCCGGGCCCGGTTTCGCCGCCGTGCTGACCGCCGCCGCGTGGCTGGGCCTGGCGGTCGGCGCGCCGCTGGCGAACGTGGTGTCCAACCGCTGGAACAGCCGGCGGATGCCCGCCGCGGCCGGGACCCTGCTGCAGGCCCTGGCCGTGGCGCTGGTGATCTACCTGCCGACCGCCTCCAACGGGGCGTCGATCGTGCTGATGTTCTGCGTCGGCCTGTTCGCCGGGGCGCACATGCTGGGGTTCACCGTCGCCGGCGAGTCGGTGTCCGGAGCGTTGATCGGGAGCTCGGCGGCGATCGTCAACGGCGTCTGCTTCATCATCGGCGGGGTGCTGCAGGCGGTGCCCGGCGCGCTGCTGCCGGAGAACCCGACGCTGGACGACTTCCGCGCGGCGCTCTGGCTGATGCCCGCCGTGCTCGTGCTGGGCGCGGTCGCGGCGCTGCTGATGCGCGAGCCACGGCCGGCCACCGGGGTGGGGGAGCAGGCCACTGCCGCCGCCACGTCCTGACCCGATGACGGCCGCGGGGCCCGGCGCGACCGGCATCGCCTACCTGCGCCTGGTCGGGCTGGGGGCGCTGATCGGGATCCCGGCCGCGCTGGTCGCGGCACTGTTCCTGGCCGCCGCGCACGCGGTCGAGCGCCTGCTGTGGGACGACCTGCCCGCGCTGCTCGGGCAGGACTCCCCGCCCTGGTACCTGGTCGTGGGCCTGCCGCTCGCCGGGGCCGCGGTGACGCTCGCGGCCCGGCGGCTGCTGCCCGGCGGCGGCGGCGAGTCCCCGTTGGACGGTCTCAGCGCGACACCCGTCCCGCCGTCCTACGCCCCGGGCATCGCGCTCGCCGCGCTCGGCGCGCTGGCCTTCGGCGCGGTGCTGGGGCCGGAGATGCCGCTGATCGCGCTCGGGTCGACCGTCGGCACCTCGGTGGCGGCCCTGGTCCGGACGGCGCCGGCCGGGCGCGGCGTGCTCGGTACCGCCGGATCGTTCTCGGCGATCTCCGCCCTGTTCGGCGGCCCGCTGGTCGCCGGGATGCTGCTGGTCGAGGGCGGTCTGGCGGCCGGCGCGGCACTGCTCCCGACGCTGCTGCCCGGGCTCGTCGCCGCCGCCGTCGGGTACCTGCTGTTCACCGGTCTCGGCGACTGGGGCGGGCTGGACCGGACCGCGCTCTCGGTGCCCGGCCTGCCCGACTACGGCGGGGTGCACCTGCTGGACCTGCTCGTCGCGATCGTGGTCGGAGTGCTCACCGGGCTGCTCGTCAACGGGATCCGCCTGGCCGCGGCCCGGCTCGCGGGCAGGGCCGGGGCCGGGACAGCAACGGGAACGGGGGCACTGCTCGCTGCCGGTCTGGTGACCGGGCTGCTCGCACTGCTCGCCGGCGCGCTCGGCGCCGAACCGCGCGACGTGCTGTTCTCCGGGCAGGCCGCGATGCCGGGGCTGGTCGCGGAGACCTCGATCGGTGTCGTCCTGGTCGTGTTGGTGGCCAAGGGGATCGGCTACACGCTCTGCCTCGGCGGCGGCTTCCGCGGCGGCCCGATCTTCCCGGCGATCTTCCTCGGGATCGCGCTGGCCATGCCCGCGGTGATCGGGCTGGGGGTCTCGCCGACGCTCGCGGTCGCCGTCGGCACCGCGGCCGGGATGGCGGCGTCCACCGGCCTGCTCATCTCGCCGGTGCTGTTCGCGGCCCTGCTCGTCGGCTACGCCGGCCACGATGTCGTGCCCGCGGCCGTGCTCGCCGCGACCGCGGCCTGGCTGACGCGGGCCGCGCTGAACGGACGGGCCGGCTCGGACGCTGCGCGCTCGTGAGTGCTCGTCGCGGTCGGAACCGCGATGACCACCACCCACGAGCGCGCACCGCCTACACGGTCCAGCGCCTACACGGTCCGCAGCGCCCGGCGTCCGAAGGCGTAGACGGCGATCCCGAGGATCGCGACGGCCATCCCGGCCAGCACCAGCGCCTCCAGCCAGACAGTGCCCAGCCCTGCGCCCGGCCGGGTCGCGGCGAGCAGGCCGTCGAGCGCCCAGGCGTGCGGGAACAGGTAGCCGATCGTGGCCATCACCTCGCCGGCGGCCTCCCGCGGCCACAGGCAGCCGCCGAGCATGCCGAGCACGGTGCCCAGGATCGGGCCGATCGCCGGCGCCTGCGACGGGTTGTCCACCAGCGCCCCGACCAGCATCGCCGCGCCCGTGGCGATCAGGCAGAACAGCCCGACGATCACCGCGACGACCACCGGCGAGCCCCAGCTCACCCCGAACAGCAGCGCGCTCACCGAGATGATCAGCACCGCCTGGACGGCGGCGACCAGGAACCGGCTCACCGCCTCACCCATCAGCACCCCGGCCTTGGTCACCGGGCCGGCGACGGCGCGCCGCACCATCCCGAGCCGCTTGCTCTCCACCAGCGCCGCGGCCACCGCCATCGAGTTGATGAAGGTGAACAGCAGCAGGTTGGCGGGTGCGGTGTAGGCGAACCCGGTCGGTGTGCCGTCCTCGGCGCCCGAGTTGGTGATCGCGACGGCGCCGCCGTCGGCCTGGGCGTTCGCGACGTACTGCGCGGCCTGCTCCGGGGTCGCCCCGGCGGCCTCGGCGGCCCGGGTGGCCTCCTGGATCGCGGCGACGTGCCCGATCGCGACGTCGATCTCGCCGCGCGCAGCCAGCCCGCTGCCGCTGGCCTGCGACATCACCAGGTCGAGCTCGGTCGCCCCGGGCGGGATGATCAGCCCGGCGGCCAGGCCGCCGCGGCGGACGTCGGCGCGCAGCGTGTCGCCGTCGTCGACCCGGGCCACCTCGAGGCTCGGGCTCTGCTCGAGCCGCTCGAGCACCGCGACGGCGACCGGGTCGGCGTCGTCGGCGACCACGCCCACCGGGATCTTGTCGTCGCCACCGCCGATCGCCAGACCGACGAACAGGATCACCACGAACGGCATGACCACCATGAAGAACATGCCGACGCGGTCGCGGACCTGACGCTTCAGGTTGGCGACGACCAGGGCGGCGATCGGCCGGGGCCTCATGACAGCAGAGCCCTTCATGAGAGCAGTCCCTTCCGGAGACGCAGGGCGGCGAGGACGCCGGCGACGGAGCCGATCCCGAACAGGACGAGCGCCGGCACGACGACGGTGCCGATCCCGGCCCCGGCGGCCAGCTCGGTCAGCCCGGCCGAGATCCAGCCGTTCGGGGTGATCAGCGACAGCGACTGCAGGAAGTCGGGCAGGTTGTAGACCGGGACGATGCTGCCGCCGAGGAAGGCGAACACGAACGCGACGGCGAGGGTGTAGCCGTCGGCCTGCGAGTCGGTCTGCGCCCGGCTGGCCAGCAGCATGATGATCATGGTGGCGGCGAAGGCGTGCCCGAGGATCAGCGTGAACACCCCCAGCGGGTCGCCCCAGGTGATCCCGAAGATCAGCACCGAGGACAGCCAGGTGGCGCACATGCTCACCAGCGCCAGGCCGAACCCGACCATCATCTTGCCGACCACCGGCGTCCAGCCCGGGATCGGTGCGGCCCGGATCCGGGACAGCGTCCCGAGCCGGCGCTCGACGAGCAGGCTGCGCGCCGAGGCCCCGACGACGAAGAAGGCGAACATCGCCGCCATGCCGGAGCCGTAGTACATCGCGAGGTCCACCTGGCCGCCGCTGACCGGGTCGTCGGCCAGCGTCAGCGACGGGCCGGCGGCGCCGTTGGCCTCGACGAACTCCTGCACCTGGTCACCGGGCACCCCGGCCTCCAGCGAGGCGCGCACGGCGTAGGTCCGGGCCTCGACCAGCGAGGAGATCCGGTCCACCATGGACCGTGCGACGACGCCGGCGAGCGGGGACTCGTCGGACTCGATCACATTCACCGAGCCGCCGTTGCCCTCGCCGACGCTGTCGCTGAACCCGGCCGGGAACAGGATCGCCGCGCCGGCCGCGCCGGAGTCGACCGCGGCCTGGGCGGCGGCCTCGTCCGGGTACTGGGCGAAGGTCAGGACGTCGCGCAGCTCCTCGGTCTGCAGCGCCTCGCGCTGCACGCTGGCCGGGAACTGCCCGCCGTCGTCGTCGACGATGCCGATGGTGGCGGTCAGGGGTGGGTCGTCGTCCCCGCCGAGGGCGAAGCCGAACAGCGTCGCGAGGACGATCGGGGCGACGACGGCGACGAGCAGAGCCGTGCCGTCGCGCAGTCGGGCGGCCAGTTCCCGGCCCCCGACGACGAGGAGGGGTCGCATCAGCCTCAGTCCCGCAGGGTGTTGCCGGTCAGGTGCAGGAACGCGGCCTCGAGGTCGGGTTCGACGACCTCCACGCCGGTGACGGCCGCACAGCTCGACGCCGCGGCGATGATCTGCGGCAGCAGGTGGCGGCTCCCGGTGGCGACCAGCCGGACGGTCTGCGACCCGGCGGCGACGGCGGACTCGACGCCCTCCAGGGCGCTGAGCTTCTCCACGGTGGCCGTGACGTCGCCGTCGATCACCAGCTCGACCTTGTCGCTGCCGCCGAGCTCGGCGACCAGCTCGCGCTTGCTGCCGTCGGCCATGATCTTCCCGTGGTCGATGATCCCGACCCGGGTGCAGACCCGCTCGACCTCCTCCATGTAGTGCGAGACGTAGAGCAGGCTCATCCCGTCGGCGACCAGCGCCTCGACCCCGTCCAGGATCGCGGTGCGGCTCTGCGGGTCGACGCCGACGGTCGGCTCGTCGAGCACCAGCAGCTGCGGGCGGTGCAGCAGCGCCGCGGCGATGTTGGTGCGGCGCTTCATGCCGCCGGAGTAGGTGGCGACCTTGTCGTTGCCGCGGTCGACGAGCCCGACCAGGTCCAGGACCTCCTCGACCCGGGTGCCGAGCTCGCGCCGGGGCAGCCCGTAGAGCCGCCCGAAGAAGGTCAGGTTCTCCCGCGCGGTCAGCTCGGGGTAGAGCGCGATGTCCTGCGGCACGAATCCGATCAGCTGCTTGGCCGCGCGCGGGTCGGTGGCCATGTCGAGGCCGCCGACGGTGACCGTGCCGGCGTCCGGCGGGAGCAGGCCGACCAGCATCGAGATCGTCGTCGACTTGCCCGCGCCGTTCGGGCCGAGCAGGCCGTAGGCCTCGCCGGCCTCGATCCGGAACCCGACGTCGTCGACGACGGTGCGGTCGCCGTAGCGCTTGACCAGGTTCTCGCACACCAGTGCGGCGGTCATGATGTCCCCTCGGAAGTGCCGATCGTGTTGTCGCACAGGTGTGCGGCGTCCGGGTCGACGTCGATGTCGGCCGGACTGTTGTCGCGGATGATATTCCGTTCGACCGAGATGTCCGCCGGGTCCGATCCGCCCCAGTCGGCTGACGAGCCGACGACGAGTGCGGCGCCCATCACGCTGAAGCCGCCCGGGTGGTTGCCGGTGATCCGGTTCCCGGTCACCGTGACCCGCTGGACCCCGATCATCGCCAGGCCGATCCCGGACATCGGCGGGCCGGCCGCGCCGAGCGTCTCCGGCTCGTCGTCGATACCCGCGGACAGCCCGTTCCCGGTCAGCTCGCAGTCGGCGACGGCGCAGTCGGTCACCCCGCCCTCGGGCTCGCCGGGGTAGGTCTGGTGCAGCATCAGCACCCCGGCCGCGTTGCCGTGCGCCCGGACCCGGCGCACCCGGGTGCGCGAGGAGTTGTCGACGAACACCCCGTAGGCGTTGCCGGAGGTCTCGCAGTCGGCGACCTCGCAGTCGGATCCGTGGCAGAACGCCAGCGCGATCCCGGCGTAGCGGCTCCCGCTCGCCCGGCAGTCCCGCACGTCCAGGTCGGTCGACTCGCGCAGGTAGATGCCCCAGACGGTGTTGTCGGCGGCCTCGACGTCACGCAGGTGCACGCCGCGCACGGTGTGCGCGTAGAGCGCCGCGCCGGAGAATCCGCGGATCGTCAGGCCCTCGACGGCCACATCGGACACCCGGTGCGCGACGACGCCGTGGTCGACGGCGTCCGGGGCGTCGTGCAACGGCGGGACGTCGCTCGCGGCGACCCTCCCGGGCACCAGCTCGGTCCGGCCGGCGCCCGCGCCGACCAGCCGGGCGCCGGAGGGCAGCACGACGCCGCCGGGGTAGCTCCCGGCGCGCAGCTGCACGGTCCGCGCGCCGGCGTCGAAGGCGGCCTGGATGGAACCGCCGGGGTCGATGACGGTCGCGTCGACGCGCTCGGTCGGGGCCGGGGTGGTCATGAGGTCGGTCCTTCCGCTGCGAGTGCGAGGGGGGTCGGTGCGGGGACGAGTACCGCGACGGCGACCAGGGCCGAGTCCCGCAGACCCCACCGGGCCGCGCCGGCCACCGCGTCCGATCCGGCGGTGAGACGGGACCGCGCCGCGGCCGCGCTCGCGCCGCGGACCGCGTAGGCCAGCGGGGGGCCGAGCTCGACGCCGAGCCCGGCCGCGAGCGCACGCGCCGCGCCGTCGGACAGGGCGCCGGCACCGGAGAGGAGCGCGTCGGCGTCCGGGGGCAGGACGCCGGCGTCGCCGGACAGCGCGACCGGCCCGGCCGCCGCGAAGTCGTGCCAGCTGAACCCGGCCGGCCGGCCGCCGACCGCCTTGACCAGGCTCTCCTTGACCGCGACGCCCGCCGCGACGGCGAGCACCGGGTCGGGGTCCAGCGGATGCTCGCCGGCGGCGAGCACGTGCCGGGTGTAGACGGTGCCGTCGCGGTCCAGCGCGCGGCGGACCCGGTCCACCTCGAGCACGTCCACGCCGACCAGGACCGGCGCGGCGGCGAGGGGGACCTGGGCCGGGATCATCCCGCGACCCGCTCCAGGAACCGCAGCAGGTGCGCGTCGTAGGCGTCGGGGGCCTCGATCATCGGGATGTGGCCGCACTCGGGGACGCCGACGAACTCGCCGTTGTCCTTGCCCGACACCATCTCCTCCCACGGCTCCGGCGGGGTCATGCGGTCGTGCGCGCCCCAGACGTAGAGCGACGGGCAGCCGACCTGGTCCATGGTCTTCTCCACCGGGTAGCCCTGGGTGGCCCGGAGGCTGCGGGCGACCGAGAGCATCGCCGGCCCGGTCGACAGCGCGGAGGCGACCATGTCGATCTGCTCCTGGGTGAACAGCGGGTCGCCGTGGAACAGCGCGCCGAGCATCGCCTTCTGGAACGCCGGGCCGGACGGCAGCACGCCGGAGCGGCGGTCGACGCTCAGCCCGACGTCCGGGTCCGGGGTCAGGCCGGGCGCCCCGCTGAGCACGACGCCGGCGATCCGGTCCGGGTAGCGCGCGGCCAGGTCGAGGCCGACCAGCCCGCCGAGCGAGTTCGCGCAGACCACGAGCCGGTCGGCGTCCGCGCACGCCTCCATGAACACGTCGCCGAGCCGCTGGATCGAGCCGGTGATCCGGCTCTCCAGCCCGCAGATCGGCTCGACGGTGCGCAGCACCGGCCAGCCCTGCGCGGTCAGCGCCTGGAACTGCCGCTCCCACAGCCAGCCGCCCGCGAACAGCGCGGACATGAACGCGACCGTGGGGCGGCCGTCGTCGCCGGGCTTGTGCTCGACGCTGAACTCGGAACCTACATCCGGCATGGGAGTACTCCTCGTCATCAGAACAGGGGCTGCGCTTCCGGCCGGCGCCCGCAGTCGCAGGCCGTGCCGGCGGCCGTCATCGCGGCGCAGTCCGGGCAGCGGCCGTAGTGCGACTCGCGGACCGGGGCCCACACGCCGGTGTAGGCGCCGGTGCACAGGCCACCGCGGAAGAACTTCCGCATGGCCCGCTGGTGCGGCCGGGCGTGCACCGCCCGGACCGACTCCGGCCTGTCGAACGCGGACAGGGTGTACTTGCGCGAGCCGATGTCGAGCGTGGCGGCGCCGAGGAACCCCGACGACGCGCGCAGGCTCTTCACGATCTCGACGCTGAGCAGGTCGACCTCGGCGCTCTCGGCGTCGTCGCGGACCTCCAGCCAGGTCAGCGTCAGTGCCCCGGGCTCGCCGGGTCTTCCGGGGGTGCGCGAGGAGACGCCGAACGCGGTCTCGCCCTGGGTGTCCGCGGGCACGAAGCGGGGGGACTGGCCGAGCGCCTCGGCGACCGCGAGCCGGTCGAAGCTCCGGCGCACGACGACGCCGCCGGCGGTCGGGGTCAGCACGTCGACGCCGTCGACGACGATCTCGCCGCCGGTGGCCGGGATGCCGAGGTAGGCCCCGCGGTGCGCGGCGGTCAGCCGCCAGGTCAGGACCGGACCGTGGCGCTCGAACTCGAACTTCCCGGGGAAGCGGGCGAGGAACACGGCCGCGTGCCCGGCCAGCGCGGTCCCGGAGACGGGCCCGCCGGTGTCCGGGTCGGTGAACGACGCGCACGCGGCGGCGACCGCGTCCGGGTCGCCGTCGCTCCACGCCGCCAGGTAGGCCTCGATCGTCGAGTCGTCGATCATCGTGCGTCCTCCTCCAGGGCGGGGCCGGTCACGGCGACGGCGACGGCGAGGTCGTCGGTGTGGCTGATCGAGACCCGGACGGTGCTCGCGGGGTCACCGGTCAGCGGGGGGTGCAGCGTCACCCCGGGTGGGTGGCCGTGGCCGCAGGCGGTGTCGCGCGCGCACGTCGGAGTGGGCCGGGGGAGCACCTCGACGGCCCCCAGCGCGGTGACACCGGGTTCGACGCCGAGCGCCCGCAGCACGGCCCGCTTGGCCGCGAGCCGTCCGGCCCAGTGCTGGAGGGTCCGGCCCGCGCCGCTGCGCAGGCGCTCGGAGCGGGAGAAGACCCCGTTCACCGGCATCGGGGCCACCAGCGCCGCGGGATCGGTCAGGCCGCCGTAGGGCACCACCGCTCCGCCCCAGGCGCCGGCCCGGTCCGCTCCGACCGAGCCCTCCGCCGGCCCCGCCCCGCCCCGCGCGTTCATCCGGCGCGCACCACCTGACGCAGCGCGGCCGGGTCGGCGAGGCTCGCGCACCGCACCCCGACCCCGCGCAGCAGCCCGCTGAGCACCTTCGAGTCGCCGACCTCGACGCACCGGTCGGCGCCGGTCAGGTGGCCCATGGTCTCGGTCCACCGGACCGGGGCGGTCAGCTGCTCGATCAGCGCGGTGCGCAGCACGCCGGCGTCGGTGGTCGGCTCCGCGGTCGTGTTCGGGACCACCGGGACCCGCGGCGCCGCCATGGGAACCGCGGCGACCGCCTCGGCCCACGCCGCGGCGGCGGGCTCCATCAGTGGCGAGTGGAAGGCGTTGCCGACGCTCAGCGGCACCACCTTCCGCGTCGCCGGGTCGGCACCGGCCACATCGGACAGCCGTTCGATCGCGCGGAACGACCCGGAGACGACCGTGTGGTCCGGCGCGTTCGCCAGCCCGACGACGAGCGGTTCGTCCGGTGTGGACACCTTCGCGGCCCACGTCGCGACGACGTCGGGCCTCGGGCCGAGGACCGCGGTCATCCCGCCGTGGTCGGGCACGCCGGCCATCAGCCGCGACCGGACCGCGACCAGTTCCAGGGTGGCGTCCACGTCGAGCACGCCCGCCGCACACAGCGCGCTGAGCTCGCCGACGCTGTGCCCGGCGACCAGGTCCGGGGAGACGCCGCGCTCGCGCAGCACCGCCAGCGCGGCGAGATTGCAGCTGGTCACCGCGAGCTGGGCGACCTCGGTGGACACCAGGCGGTCCAGCGGGCCGCGAGTGCAGAGCTCCGCCAGCGGGATCCCGAGCACCTCCTCGGCGCGGGCCAGCACGGGCGAGGCGACCGTGTCGCGGCGCAGCCAGCCGCCCATGCCGACCCGCACGGTGCCCTGGCCGGGGAAGACGAATGCGATCACGTCGACCCCCTACAGCCGGCGACGCCGGGTGGGGATGGCCGCGGGCTGCTCGCTGCCGAGGAAGTCGACCAGCAGCTTGCTGACGATCTCGGGCTGGTCCAGCGGGATCCAGTGGCTGGCGTCCTCGACGCGCTCGTAGCGCCAGGTGCCCTTGACGAACTTCTGCGAGCCCGTCATGCCCTCCTCGAGCATCGCCTGGTCACCGGTGGACCAGACGCCCATCGTCGGGGACAGCACCGGCGGGAAGTTGCTCTCCACCCGCAGCTCGGCCTCGGGGGAGCGGTTGGCGCGGTAGTAGTTCAGCGCCGCGGTCAGCGCGCCCGGCTTGGCGAGCTCGCGCGGGTAGCGCTGGTAGTCGCCCTCCTTGCCCATGATCTCCTTGAACAGCCGCCAGCCGTTGCGGCGCAGCAGCTGCTCGGAGACCCCGGGGAACTGGTAGAAGAGCATGTACCAGCTGGCGCGGCGCTGCTCGAGCGACGGAGTGGAGAACACCCCGGGGTGCCCGACGGACAGCACCACCAGGTGGTCCACCCGGCGCGGCATGAGGAACGCGTACATCCACGCGATCGCCGCACCCCAGTCGTGGCCCACCACGTGTGCTTTCTGGATGCCGAGCTTCATGGTCAGCGCGACGATGTCGTTGACGATCGTCCGCATGTCGTAGGCCTCGGCCTCCTGCGGCTTGCTCGAGCCGCCGAAGCCGCGCAGGTCCGGGGCGATGACCCGGAAACCCGCCTCGACCAGCGGGTCGATCTGGTTGCGCCACAGGTAGTGCGAGTCCGGGAAGCCGTGCAGCAGCAGCACCGGGTCGCCCTCGCCCTTGTCGACGTAGGCGATCTCGATGCCGTTGACCTCGACCGTGTCGGTCAGCAGGCTGTCGCTCATACCTTCTCCCTGAACAGTCGCTCGGCGAAGAACTCGCTGAAGCCGAACTCCGGCACGTCCTCCGGCGGGACCATGTTCAGCAGCCCGGTGACCTGGGCCGCGAAGTTGTCCGCCATCAGGTCGCGCACCCGGCGCCGCCGCTCGGCCGCCTCCGGGCCGAACTCGCAGTGCAGCTTGGCGATGATCCCGGCGCCGAAGTGCAGCCGGTCCATCCGGAACTTGCGCTCGGCGAGGTAGGGCTCGAACGCCGGCGGCGACCAGTCGTCGGACTCCAGGAGGATGTCGCAGACGGTCCGGGTGTCGCGCAGGCTGCAGGACAGCCCGGTGCCCAGCACGGTGTCGGCGTTGCCGGCCTCGTCCCCGACGAGCACCACGCCGTCGGTGACGATCGACTGCTCGGGGAACATCGACACCGACGGCCACACCTTGAGCGGGCCGATCGGCTTCGCGGCCTTGTAGACGTTCTCGCCCCGGTCGGGCAGGCAGTCCAGCTCGAAGTCGCCGATGAACGTCTCGACGCCCTCGGGCCCGCGGTAGCGGTGCTTGTTCTTCGTCGGGAAGTTGATGTAGAGCCGCGCCGTCCCGTCGCCCTGCGGGAAGACCATGAACATCTTGTCGGCCTCGGTGCCCATCGCCTGGACGTCCATCGGCCAGTCGTCGATGCCCTCGACCCGCAGCCCGCCGCCCCAGTGGTGCACCGAGGTGGCCATGCTGACGCCGATCTGGCGGCCCACCGTGCAGCCGCGGCCGGTGGCGCCGATGACCATCCGGGCGTGCAGCTCGACCTCGCCGCCGTCCGCGCCGGTGTACCGGACCGTCGGTGCGATGCCGTGGCTGACCTGCATCTTCTTGATGCCCATGACCACGGTCGCGCCGGTCTCGGCGGCCTGCTCGGTCATCAGCTCGCAGACGGTGTGGTGCGGGAACGAGAGCGGTCCGCCGACGCCGGGCACGAAGCGCGTCATGTCGACGGTCTCGGCGGTGTGCGGGTCGTCGGTGGTCTCGTCCCACTGGGTCCACTCGCGGATCTCCCAGGCGCCGCCGAGCCCGAAGGCGTCCTCGACGCCGAGGTGCTGGGCCTCCCGGACCCCCCACGGCGCGATCCACTCGCCGCGGACGATGTCGGTGTAGGTCTCCTGCTTCTCCAGCATCGTGACCGACAGTCCGTTCGCGGCGAGGTACGCCGCGGCCGAGGCGCCGGAGATCCCGCCGCCGACGACGACGACGTCGGTGTGCTCGGTCCTCATGCCTCCCACCTCTCCCAGTAGGTGCGGTCCGCGGCCGGGTGGCGCTTCGCGGGCCGGAAATCGGTCCCGATCGTGTAGGCGACCGGGATCAGGCAGATCTGGCTCACCCCGGCGGGGATGCCGAGCAGGTCGGCGACCAGGTGCTGGTGCGGCAGGTGCAGGCAGGTGATCGTGGAGCCCAGCCCCCGGCTGCGCAGGGCCAGCTGGAACGACCAGATCGCCGGGTAGATCGATCCGTAGAAGTTGCTGGCCCGCAGCGGGCCGATGCTGGCGCCCTCCTCCCACGTGCCGACCAGCCGCTTGCCGCTGAACGAGCCGGCCCACTGCCGGTCGATCTCACCGATGTCCGGCGGCTTCCCCAGCACGCACGGCATCACCAGCACCGGCACCCGGGCCAGCGACTCGACCAGCGCCGCCGCGGACTCGTGGTTGCGCCGCGCGGCCGGGTCGGTGCGGCGGCGCCCGGAGCGGGCCCACACCTCGCGCTCGTGGAAGCGCCAGGCCTCGTAGGCCCAGGCCGCGATCTGCTTGCGTGTCTCCGGCTCGGTGATGACCAGCCAGCGCCACTTCTGCTCGTTGTTGGCGGTCGGCGCCTGCATCGCGACCTCGAGCGCGTCGGTGACGACCTGCCGGGGAACGTCCCGGTCGAGGTCGAGCCGCCGGCGTACCGACCGGGTGGTGGTCAGCAGCCGGTCGGTCTCGGCGAGATCGAACGGGGCGGCCGTCACACCGACTCCAGCAGCGTCCTGCCTCGCACCGAACCGTGGGCGGCGCTCAGCACCAGTGCCTGCCGCACCGGGCCGTCCAGCGTCGGCTTGTCCACGTAGGACTCGGCGGCGCCGGCGTACGGGTCGGTCAGGCCGGGCAGTGCGGTGACCACGCCGTCGCGCACGGCCAGGGCCGCGAGCGCCAGGTTCAGCGCGCCGGTGGCCGACCCGCAGTTCCCGGTCAGTCCGGTCGACGCGGTGAGCGCCGTGCCGGGCAGCGCGTCCAGTACGGCCGCCGCCTCGTCGGCGTCGGCCGCCACGCCGGTCGCGGACCCGATCACCAGGTCGACGTCGCCGGAGACGCCGCGCAGGACCCGGTCGAGCACCTCGCGCTCGCCGTCCGGGCCGAGCCCGGCGTGCGTGCCGGAGGCGACCTTGCAGTACGGGGTGGCCCCGCGGGCGGCGGCGTGCTCGGCGGACTCGACGACGATGGCGACCGACGCCGAGCCGCGCGGTGCCGGTGCCGAGGCGCGGTCGTAGGGGGTGACGCCGGTCAGGTCGCCGGCCTCGCCGGGTGCGGTGTCGTCGGCGGCGACGACCACGACCACCTCGGCCTTGCCCGCGCGGATCGTCTCCACCGCGCAGTCCAGGGCGATCGAGGCCGACGCGCCGCCGTTGCAGATCGTCGTCGTCGGGCCGCGCAGGCCCAGGGTCTGGCAGACCGCGCCGCCGGTGGCGTTGAGCACCACGTTGGAGAAGCTCAGCACCGCCGGCTTGTTCGGGTTGGCCAGCACACTCTCGTCGAACCCGCCGGAGGCCTCGACCGAGCCGGCCGCGGTGGCGAAGATGAGCCCGACGTTGTCGCTGTCGGAGCGGGACAGCTTCAGCCCGGCGTCCTCCCAGGCCAGCCGGGAGGCCGCGATGGCCATCTTGGACAGCGTGTTCATGTGCCGCCACAGCGAGCGCGGCGCGTAGGTGCGGCCACCCAGCTCGGGTGCGCCCGCCGAGCCCTGGCCCGCGGTGATCGCCTCCGCGACCTCGGCGATGCCGGTGCCCACCCCGGTGACCGGGCCGAGCCCGGTGACGACCACGTCCCGCTGCGGCATACCGGTGCCGGCGGTGCCCTCGGTGTAGTCGACCGACTCGCCGGGGCTGCGCAGCACCAGCGCGGCGTTGTTGCCGCCGAAGGCGTAGTTGTTCGACACGACCGTCTGCATCGGCATCGGCCGGGCCGTGTTCGGCACGTAGTCCAGCGTCGCGGCCTCGACGGTCTCGTCGGTGAAGCCGATCGTCGGGGGAGCGGTGTCGGTGGTCAGCGCCAGCACGCTGGCGACCGCCTCGACCGCGCCCGCGGCACCGAGGGTGTGCCCGATGAAGGACTTGATGCTGCTGGTCGGCACGGTGGCGGCGCGCTCGCCGAACACCGTGCGCATGACCTTGCGCTCCATCGAGTCGTTGGCCGGGGTGCCGGTGCCGTGCCCGTTGACGTAGTCGATGTGCTCGGCGCCCAGCCCGGCGTCGGCCAGCGCGCGGCGCATCGCGCTCACCCCGCCGCGACCGGTCGGGTCGGGCGCGGTGGCGTGGTAGGCGTCCGCGGACAGGCCGTAGCCCGCGACCTCGGCCAGCGGGGTGCCGCCCCGCTCCAGGACCCGGTCCAGCGGCTCGATCACCAGGAAGGCCGCGCCCTCGCCGAGGTTGAGCCCGTCGGAGTGGCTGTAGGGCCGGCACGGGTTCGTGGCCAGCGCCTGCAGCCCGGCGAAGCCGGCGTAGGTGCCGAACTGCAGGGGGTCCACCCCACCGGCGAGGACGACGTCCGCCTCGCCGGTGAGGATCTTGTCCTTGGCCAGGCCCACCGCGTTGCCGCCCGCCGCGCAGGCGGTGGAAACCAGGATGCGCGGCCCGAGCATCCCGAACCGGCCGGCGACGACGTCGCCGGTGGTGTGGATGGCCTCGTAGGCCCCGGACGCGTCGGTGGTGGCCTGGCACTTGCCGAGCACCAGGCCGAACCGGTCGCCCTCGACGGAGTCACCGTCGAGCCCGGCCTGGCCCAGCGCCTGGCGGGCCGCGACCAGGGCGAGGCGCGCGGTCCGCTCCAGTCCGGTGTCGGCCTCGGGGAGCTGATCGGTGATCCACTCCTCGGGCACCTGGCCCGCGTAGCGGGCCTCGAACGCCGCGAACCGCTCGTCGGCGATCGCGGTGATCCCGCTCTCGCCGGCGGTCAGCCGCTCCCAGAACTCCCCGGGGTCGCGGCCGGCCGCACAGATGACACCGAGCCCCGTCACGACGACCGTGCGCTGCGCCATGGTCCGTCTCCTCCTCGCTGCGAGGCCGATCAGATGATCGGCGTGCTCCACGACTTCGGCGTGATGTACGGGCTGGTCAGGGTGGTCGCGTCGGCCTCGTCGACGGTGAAGGTCAGGCCGGCCGACGCCAGGTCGGCGGGCACCCGGAGCAGGCCCAGGCCCGAGCCGAGACCGACGCTGTGCACCGCGTGCACGACCTCGCCGACCGTCTCGCCGTCCACCGTCACGGCGGTGCCGGCGGCGGGGACGCCCGTCGAGGTGAAGCCGACGGTGCGCAGCCCGGCCGGGGCCTCGAACGCCGCCTGCACCGCGTCGCGGCCGACGAACTCGGCCTTGGTGATGTCGACCAGCCAGTTCGCGCCCATGGTCAGGACGTCCGCGTCGCCGGCCTCGTGGTGCACCAGCGGCTGGCGCACCTCGAGCATCGCCAGCTCCAGGGCGTCCTGGCCGGCCGGGGTGGCCTCGGCGGCCGCGGCGTCCCACAGCTTCTGCGCCTCGGCGCGCGGCACCATGACCTTGTAGCCGTACTCGCCGGTGGCGCCGGTGCGGGCGAACAGGATCGGCACGCCGTCCCACTCGGTGTCCACGACGGACTCGAACGGCAGCGCGGCCAGCTCCGAGTCGATCAGGCGGCCGACCACGCCCCAGGCGTAGGGACCCTCCAGGGAGAACAGCGTCGACTCGCCGGAGCGGTCGGTGAGCTCCACGGATAGGTCGCCGACCTGGCCCTGCAGGTGCTCCAGCAGCCGTCCGCCGCCACCGACCGAGCTCTCGACGAGCATGCCGGTCTCCCGGCCCCAGACGACGACCTGGTCGATGACCAGGCCGGCCTCGTCGAGCACCAGGCTGGTCATGCAGCGCTCGGCGGTCAGGTACTCCACGTCGCGGGCGAGGACCTTCTGGGCGAAGTCGACGGCGTCGTCGCCGGCGATCTCGATGACGCGCGAGCCGGACAGGTCCAGCACGGCGGCCCGCTCGCGGATCGCGGTGTACTCCTCGTCCAGCGTCGAGTAGGTGCGTACCACGGTGGACTCCGCGACCGTGCCGCGCTGGGCCGAGTCGGGGTGGGAGATCGGGGATTCCATGTCAGGCCTTTCCGTGTGCAGGGTCTGCGATGCTCAGTGCGCCCTCGGCCGCGACCTGGCCGTCGACCTTGGCGCTCACCTTGTACTCGCTGATGCCGCCGCCCCCGGCGGTCCGCTCGGCGGTGAGCACGAGCCGGTCACCCGGGAGCACGGGGCGGCGGAAGCGGATCGACCGCACCCCCGCCAGATAAATGATCTTGGTTTCGTCCGCTCCGCCCTCGAGTGCGGAGACCACGCCGGACAGCTGGGCCAGCGCCTCGATCATCACGACGCCGGGCAGGACGGCCTGGTCCGGGAAGTGGCCCTGGAACCACAGCTCGGTGCCGGCCACGTTCTTCGTCGCGACGGCGCGCTTGCCCGGTTCGACCTCGTCGACCCGGTCGAGCAGCAGCATCGGCCACCGGTGCGGGAGGATCGCCCGCACCTCGTCGTGGGTCAGGCCGGTGCGGACCTTCTTCGCGGGAAGGGTTGCGGTCACGCCGCGACCCCGGCGCCGGCCCGGGCCGGGTCGACGTGCGTGGCGAGCCGGGCGACCGAACCGAACACCGACATGTCGCTGTCGTAGAGCGCGACGCCGAACTCGGCCTCGATCGCCACGTAGAGCTCCAGCACGTCGAGGCTGTCGAGCTCCAGGCCGCGGCCGAACAGCGGCTGGTCGTCGGTGATCCAGTCCGGCTCGATCGGCAGGTCGAGCCGGGACACGATCATCTTCTTGATCCGGTCGCAGGTCTCCTTGCGGGCCGCGGCGGTGGCGCGAAGGTCTTCGATGGTCACGGGTGCTCCCTGTCGGGTCGGTGGGACTGCTCAGCTCAGCCCGCCGCCGTTGGCGACGATGGTGGCGGCGGAGATGTAGGAGGCCTTGTCGGAGGCGAGGAAGGTGACCGCGTGCGCGACCTCTTCCGGCTCGCCCATGCGGCCGATGCGGATACGCGACGCGTAGTCGTTGCGCAGCTTCTCCGGAATGCCCTTGATCATGTCGGTGCGCACGAATCCGGGCGCGACGACATTGACCCGGATACCGTGCGGGGCGGCCTCGTTCGACAACGCCTTCGCGAACGCGATGATGGCGCCCTTCGAGGCGACGTAGTTGGTCTGCCCCGGGAATCCGCCGTCGATCCCGCTCGACGAGCTGACGTTGACGATCGCGCCGCGGCGCTGGTGCTGCATGATGCGCATCGCCTCGCGGCAGGCGAGGAAGGTGCCGCGCACGTTGATGTCCATGGTCTCGTCGAAGACCTCGGTCGGCATCATGATCAGGTGCTTGTCCCGGGTGACCCCGGCGCTGGTGACCAGCACGTCCAGCCGGCCGTGCTCGGCGCGCAGGGCGCGGAACATCTCCTTGACCGCGGCCTCGTCGGTGACGTCGGCGTGTGCGGTGCTCGCGCTGCCGCCGGCCGCCTCGATCTCCGCGACGACCTCCTTGGCCTTCTCCTCGGACCGCGAGTAGTTGACGACGACGTGCACCCCGTGCGCGGCCAGATCGAGCGACACCGCGCGGCCGATACCGCGTGAGCCGCCGGTGACCAGAGCCACTGCGCCCTCACTGAACATGGTCGTCCTCCGAAGTGTCGCCGTATCGCAATATCGTTCTCAGGTTGTGCGGGACGGACGTTATCGGCGGGCTATTTCGGTCTCTTATCCGTCGGTTATCCATGGGTCCGACCGGCATTGACCCCTGCGACGGGAATGGATGATGCTGGATCCCGTGATCGAGGTCGACGTACTGATCGTGGGGGGCGGGCCGGTCGGGTTGGCGACCGCCGTGGAGTGCTCGCGCAACGGGCTGACGTGCCTGGTCGCCGAGCGCCATCCGGGCACCTCGATCTTCCCCAAGGCCCGTCTGATCACCACCCGGACCATGGAGCTGGTGCGGTCCTGGGGGCTGCAGGACGCGGTCGAGCGCGCCGGGCTGCCCCGCGAGGACAGCCTCGCGGTGGGGGTGGCGTCGTCGCTGCTCGCCGACGACTTCCACCGCGCCGCCGCGTCCATCGAGGACGACGCCCCGCACAGCCCGACGTATGCCTACATCTGCGCGCAGGACGAGTTCGAGGTGATCCTGAAGGCGCACGCCGAGGCGCAGCCCGGCGTCGACGTCCGCTTCGGCACGCGCGCGACGATCCCGGTGCAGGACGCGGACGGGGTCACCGCCGAGCTCTCCACCGGCGAGACCGTGCGGGCCCGCTACTGCGTCGCCGCGGACGGCGGGCGCAGCCCGATCCGGCGGTCGCTGGGCATCGAGGTGGACGGGCCGCCGCCGATCGGCCACATGGTCAGCATCATGGTCGAGGCCGACCTGGCGCCGCGCCTCGAGGGCCGCCGCTGCGCGCTGTACTTCATCCGCGGCGAGGTCCCGTGCGCGGTCGAGGCCGTGGACAACCGGCGCTGGATGGTGCAGAGCGGCTTCGAGCCCGACAAGGGCGGCAGCGTCGACGACTTCACGCCCGAGGTGTGCGTCGAGATCGTGAAGGCCGCGGTCGGCGACCCCGAGCTCGACGTGCGGCTCATCGGGATCATGCCCTGGCTGCAGCAGACCGTGACGGCGCGGTCGTACCGGTCGGGGCGGATCTTCCTGGCCGGCGACTCCGCGCACGTGTCGACCCCGCAGGGCGGGTTCGGCATGAACTGCGGCATCCAGGACGCGCACAACCTGGTCTGGAAGCTCGCCGCGGTCCTCGAGGGACGGGCGGGGGAGGGGCTGCTCGACACCTACGAGGCCGAGCGGCACCCGATCGGCGTCTGGACGGTGGCCGAGAGCCTGAACAACGCGATGATCACCTACGCGATGATGGAGGGGCAGCTGACGCTGCAGGAGTCCATCGAGCAGCAGGCCGGCCGGCGCAGCTCGGAGGGGCTGGTCCTGGGCTTCTCCTACGACTCCGCCGCCGTCGTCCCGGACGGCACCCCGGCGCCCGCGCCGGCGGACCCCTACAAGACCTTCGTCCCGGCCGCCCGGCCCGGGCACCGGGCGCCGCACGTCCCGCTCGCCGAGAACCTGTCCACTCTGGACCTGCTCGGTCCGGGCTTCACCCTGCTCTGCCCCGAGGGCTCCGGCTGGCCGGCCGTCGAGATCGACGGAGTCCGCGTGCGGGAGGTCCCCGGCGAGGCGTGGGCCAAGGAGTACGAGATCGGGTCGGACGGCGCGGTGCTGGTCCGGCCGGACGGGCACGTCGCCTGGCGGGACGCCGGCGGTCCGGCGGACGCCGCCGTCCTGCGTGGGGCGCTGGACCGGGTGCTGGCGCGCCCGTCGATCCGACGACCCTGAGCGCGGAGATCACGTCCTCGGCGCGGAACCGGCCACGAACGGCCGGAACCGCGCCGAGATCGTGATCGGATCAGCCCGCCGGCGGGGCTCAGGCCGGGACCGCGGCCGGGCGCGGTAGCGCGACGGCCGGTCTGCGCAGCCGGGCCGCGCTGCGCCGCAACGGCAGTGGCTGCCCCTGCGCCTTCCGCGCGATCCGGACGGCCTCGCGCGGGTTGGTCCGCGACCAGTCGCCACCGAGCAGCAGGCTCAGCAGCTCCAGGCTGTCCTCGTGGTGCAGCGGCCCCACCGGCAGCTGGTCGGCGCCCGAGCGGATCACGAACTCCTCGAGCGGGTCGCGGCTGGTGACGATCAGCCGGGTGTGCGGGCCGCCCGGCACCAGCGGCGCGATCTGGGACTCGTCCACGGCGCCGTCGAGCACGACCAGCAGCCGGCGGCGGGCCACCGTGCTGCGGTAGAGCGCGGTCTTCTCGGCCGGGTCCGCCGGGATGTCGCGCACCCCGAGGGCGCGCAGGAACCGGTCGAGCACGACCGTGGCCGGTACCGGCCCGCCGTCCTCGGTGGTCAGCACGGCGTGCAGCTGGCCGTCCGGGAAGCGGTCGGTCCGGTCGTGTGCCCAGTGCAGCGCGAGCGCGGACTTGCCCATCTCGCGCGGCCCGCACAGCACGACGGCGCCGAGCGAGTCCGGCCCGTCGGCGAGCATGTCGTCGAGCGCGGCCAGCTCGGCCTCCCGCCCGGCGAACGGCAGCGGGCGGCGGGGCAGCTGGGAGGGGATCTCCCCGGCGGGAGCGGCCGGAGCGCCCGGGGCGGCGGGCGCGGGCGCCGAGCCGGCGGAGCCGCCCTGCAGCACGATGTCGTGCACCTCGCGCAGCTGCGCGCCGGGCTCGATACCGAGCTGCTCGACGAGCGCCCGGTGCCCGTCCCGGTAGACCTGCAGCGCCTCGGAGCGGCGGCCGGCCCGGTGGTGGGCGAGCATCAGCCGGGCGCGGGCGCGCTCGCGCAGCGGGTGCTCGGCGACGAGTGCGGTGAGGTCCGTGCTGACCTGGTCGTGCAGGCCGAGCTCGAGCTCGACCTCGGCGAGCGCCTCGGCGGTGTCCACCCGGACGGCCTGCAGCCGCTCGGTGTCGTCGGCCAGGCCGGGCACGTCGGCGAACGGGACGCCCTGCCACAGGGCGAGCGCCTCGCGCATCCGCGCCGCGGCGTCGGCCCGCGCCCCGGCCGCGACGTGCACGCGGGCCTCGGCGACGAGCCGGTTGAACAGCGACCAGTCCGACTCGCTCGCGGTGACCCGGATGACGTAGCCGGGGTTCTCGGTGACGATCACGTCCGGCCCGATGGCCTTGCGCAGCTTGGACACGCAGATCGCGACCTGGCAGCGGGCGCTGGCCGGCGGCCGTCCCTGCCACACGGCGTCGATCAGCCGGTCCACGCTCACCACGCGGTCGGCCTCGAGCAGCAGCTTCGCCAGGACCGCGCGTTCCCGCGGCCCGCCGACCGGCAGCTCGGCGCCGCCGCGCTCCACCCGGACGCGTCCCAGGACGCGGTAGACCGGGGTCACCGGCGCTCGATCTCGTCGGCGGCCCGCACCGCACCACCGGCCGCGGCGATCGCGGTCGCCAGCCCGGCGGCCCGCTCGGTGTAGGTCGGCTCCGCCAGCACCCGGACGATCTCCTTGCCGAGGATCTCCGCGGTGAGCGTCGCCGGGTCGAGCACGGTGCCCGCGCCCAGCTCGGCGGTCCGGCGCACCGCCGGTCCGTCCAACGAGGACCACGGCACGCCGATCACCGGGGTGCCGGACCGCAGCGCCTCCAGCACGGTGCCCATGCCGCCGTGCGACACGCACAGCGCGGCGTGTTCCAGGACCGCGGTGTGCGGGACGAACCGGTGCACCTCGACGTTCGGCGGCAGCTCGCCGAGCGTCGCGGGGTCGAGGGCGTCGGCGACGCTGAGCACCGCGTGCACCGGTTCGTCGCGGATCGCCGCGATGCAGTCGGCGAAGAAGTCCGGGTGCCCGGTGAACACCGCGCCCAGCGAGATCAGCACGATCGGCAGGTCGGTCTCCGGCGGGGTCCAGGTCCCCAGGAAGCTCCGGTCGGCCACGCACGGCCCGACGAACACGAACCGGTCGTCGAAGGTGTCGCCGGCGTACTGGAACTCGCGGGGGGAGGTGACCAGGTTGCACGGCGGGACGTCGAACCAGAGCTGCGCCGCCGGGACGTCGACGCCGTGCTGCGCGCAGAGCTCCCCGAACCGGCCCAGCGCCCGCTCCATCCAGGACGGCGGGGCGGCGGGCCGGGAGAAGGCGGCGGGGGCGTCCGGGTTGTAGGCGGCCTTGAGGTAGGAGAAGTGCTCGTTGGAGGCGAACACCGGGATGTGCTGGACCGCGGGCACCCCGAGGCGGTGGGCCAGCACGCGGCCGGCGAACAGGACCGAGGTGTCGTAGACGACGACGTCGGGTGGCTCCGGCAGCTCCAGTGCCGCGGACACCATCGCCGCGCTCTCCGAGAGCAGCAGGTCGATCAGGAAGCCGGGGTCCTCGGCGGCCGAGCCCTGCACGGTCTCGCGGTAGCGCGAGGGGTAGGTGGCGGCGGTGGCGCCGGCGCCGCTCACGATCTCGACCATGCTCGGCGCGGTGAGGTAGCTGACGCGGTGCCCCCGACCGGCGAGCTCGGTGACCACGGCCAGGCTCGGGATCACGTGGCCGTGGTCCGGGTGGCAGAGGAACAGGATGTGGCGCGGCATGAGTGACGTCCCCGGGGATGCCTCGGTGGTGGACTGGTCACGGGGACGGTATGACCGCCGCGAACCCCCCGGACACCCCTAACGGACCCCTGCCCGGACCCCGACGAACAGGCCGCGTCCGGTAGGGCCCCCGGGCAGGTAGCGGGCCGGGCAGCCGGCGTCGTCGAAGGCCGTGAGGTAGTCCTGTTCGGTCCACAGGCTCAGCAGTTCGATCTCGGTGAACTCGGTGATCCCGCTCGCCTCGCCGATCACGAACCGCAGCTCCATCCGGGTCTTCCCGCCGACCAGTGTGGAGTGCGAGAGCCGGGTGATCGTGCGGTCGGGCGCACGGCTGACGTCGCCGGCGACGTAGCCGTCGATGAACTTCTCCGGGAACCACCACGGCTCGATCGCCAGCACGCCTCCCGGGGAGAGGTGGGCCGCCATCGTCGCGACGGCGTCGCGCATGTCGTCGACCGTGTCGAGATAGCCGATCGAGCAGAACATGCAGGTGACCGCGTCGAAGGTGCGGCCCAGGTCGAAGGAGCGCATGTCGCCGCGGTGCAGCGGGACCCCGGGGACCCGCTCGGCGGCCATCTCGATCATCGGCTCGGCGATCTCCACGCCCTCGCAGTGCTCGACGAACTTCCCGAACTGCTGCAGGTGGATGCCGGTGCCGCAGGCGACGTCGAGCAGCGAGCGGGTGTCCGGCCGCGCGGCGTGGATGTGGCCGAGCACCTCGCGGGCCTCGGCCTCCCAGTCCTTGCCGCGGCTGCGGTAGATCGTCTCGTAGACGTCGGCGTGGTTGCGGGTGAACAAGCGCTCTCCTAGTTCCGGGCGACGTGGGCGACGGTCTCCCGCAGGCCGTCCGCCAGCCCCACGCGCGGGGTCCAGCCGGTGGCCAGGCGGAAGGGCGTCGAGTCCACCGCGATCCCGCGCAGGTCGGCCGCGGTCGCGTAGTCGGGGGCGGGCACCCGCTGCACCGGGACGGGGGGTTTCCCGGTGACGGCCGCGCAGGTCGCGGAGATCCGCTCGAACAGCGTGCCCAGCTCGACGGGCGCGTCCCCGCCGACCAGCCACGCGCGGCCGTCGCGCGGGCCGGGCAGGGACAGCGCGTGCACCAGAGCCGCCGCGGTGTCGGCGACGTGCAGCAGGTCGCGGTCGATCCGGCCGTCGTTCCACATGGTCAGCGGGTCACCGGCGAGCGCGCGGCGCACCATCGCGGTGACCACGCCGCCGCCGGCCGAGCAGCCGGGGGCGGCGGGCGGCCCGTAGAGCGTCGGGAGCCGGACCGGCACCGGCCGCAGCACGCCCCGGCGGCCGGCGTCGAGCAGGATCGCCTCGGCGGCGCACTTGCCGCGGTCGTAGGCGGTCTCCGGATGGTCCGGCTCGGTGCCGGTGACCAGTGTGGACTCGCGCTCACCGACCTGGGCGACCGAGCCCGTCCACACCACCGGCAGCGGGTCGGGTGCGGCGGCCAGCGCCTCGACGACCTCGGTCAGGACCCGGTCCGGTGGGGTGGCGGCCCCCGCCGCGCCCTCCGCGGTGCGCCAGCCGCGGCCGCCGACGGTGTCGATGTCGGCCACCAGGTGGACCACCGCAGAGGCGCCCTCGAGCGCGACCGCGGCGGCGCCGGGCACGCTCAGATCGGCGAGCACGACCTCGACGCCGCAGTCCTCGGGAACGCGGGCGGGGGTGCGGGACACCGCACGGACCGGGTGCCCGCCGGCCCGCAGCGCCCGCACCAGGTGCGAGCCCAGGAAGCCGGAGGCACCCAGCACCACGACCGGGGCGTGCATCAGACCACGTGCACGTCGGGGACGTAGAGGATCCAGCGGCCGCCGGCGTCCCGGAACTCCCGCTCGTTCGCCATGATCTCCTCGGCGTGGTTCCAGGCGAACAGCAGCGCGTAGTCCGGGTAGTCGGCGCGGAACGCCTCCGGGGCGCGCACCGGGATGTGCGATCCGGGGGTGAGCCGGTCCTGCTTGGCCGGGGTCGTGTCGGACACGAACTCGACCAGGTCCGGGCCCAGCCCGCAGAAGTTCGCCACGGTGGCGCTCTTCGCGGTCGCGCCGTAGCCGACCACCCGCTTGCCGTCGGCCTTCAGCTCGGTGAGCAGACTCCGCAGGTCGTCCCGGATCCGCCCGACGGCCTCGCCGAACTCGCGCACCGTCTCCGGCTCGCCGAGCCGGCGCTGCTCCTCCTCGGCCAGCAGCGCGCCGACGGCCGGGGACACCGGGCGGGACCCGGCGCGGGCGACGGTGTAGCGGACCTCGCCGCCGTGCACCGGCAGCCGCTCGACGTCGACCAGGTCGAAGCCGAACTTCCGGGCCAGCGCGCGGACCGAGCGGGCGGTGAACAGGTAGAAGTGCTCGTCGTAGATCTGGTCGAACGAGGTGCGCTCGACGATGTCGCCGAGGTAGGGGTCCTCGAAGACGAAGATCCCGTTCGGGCCGAGCAGCGCGTCGAGCCCGCGGAAGATCGAGTCGAGGTAGGGGATGTGGCAGATCGTGTTCGCCGCGTAGACGACGTCGGCCGGCCCGTCCGCCTCGGCGATCTCGGCCGCGGTGGCCTCCTCGAAGAACGCGGTCCGGACCCGGACACCCTTCGAGCGGGCGACGTCGGCGACCCCGCCGGAGGGGTCGACGCCGAGGTGGCGGACACCGGCGTCGCCGATGGTGGACAGCATGATGCCGTCGTTGCAGCCGATCTCGACGACGAACGGGTCGTCGCCGGTCAGCTCGGTCTCCAGGAAGTGCCGGGCGGTGAGCTCGAAGTGCTTGCGCATCACCGCCGACCCCGAGGAGAAGTACGGGTAGTCCTCGTGGAACATCGCCTCGCGCGGCACCTCTTCGACGAGCTGCGTCATGGTGCAGCTCCCGCACATGCCGACGGCGAGCCGGAAGAAGAACTCCTCCGACCCGTCGTCCGGCAGGCGGAACGCGTCGGACAGCGGCTGCCGTCCGAAGTCGACGAGCTCGGTCACGGCGCCACCGCACGTTCGGCATCCGGTCATGGGCGCCGACGCTAGGGAGACCCCGCGCGCGGGCCAACCCCTGAACGTCGCCCGCACCGCAGCAGGGGAGTGCTAGGGGTTGTCGGGCCCCGCGCCGATGGCCTGTGCTGGATCTTCCCGGACGAGGAGGATTGGCACGTGACGACGCGCGTATGGGACTACCTGCCCGAGTACGCAGAGGAGTCCGAGGACATCCTGGACGCGGTCCGCACGGTGTTCGAGTCCGGTCAGCTGATCCTCGGACCGAGTGTGGCCGGCTTCGAGGAGGAGTTCGCGGCCTACCACGGCATGCCGCACTGCGTGGGCGTGGACAACGGCACGAACGCGATCGTGCTGGGCCTGCGCGCGCTCGGCGTCGGCCCCGGTGACGAGGTCGTGACGGTGTCCAACACCGCGGCGCCGACCGTCATCGCGATCGACCAGATCGGCGCCGTCCCGCGGTTCGTCGACGTGCGCGAGGACGACTACTTGATGGACGTCGGCGCCGTCCGCGACGCCATCACCGAGCGCACGAAGTGCCTGCTGCCGGTGCACCTCTACGGCCAGTGCGTCGACATGGCGCCGCTGCGCGCGGTCGCCGACGAGGCCGGGATCCCGGTGTTCGAGGACTGCGCCCAGGCACACGGCGCCCGGCAGGACGGCCGGCTGGCCGGCACGTTCGGCGACGCCGCGGCGTTCTCCTTCTACCCGACGAAGGTGCTGGGGGCCTACGGCGACGGCGGCGCCACGATCTCGGCGCGGCCGGAGACCGACGCCGCGCTGCGCCGGCTGCGCTTCTACGGCATGGAGGACGTCTACTACGTCGTCGAGACTCCCGGGTACAACGCGCGGCTCGACGCGGTGCAGGCGGAGATCCTGCGGCGCAAGCTGACCCGGCTCGACTCCTACACCGAGGGCCGGCGCGCCGTCGCCGCCCGCTACGCCGAGGCGCTCGGGGACACCGAGCTGGTGCTCCCCACGGTGAACCCGGGCAACGAGCACGTGCACTACGTCTACGTCGTCCGGCACCCGGAACGGGACCGGATCCTCACCGCACTCAAGGCCCACGACATCGCGTTGAACATCAGCTACCCGTGGCCGGTGCACACGATGAAGGGCTTCGCCCACCTCGGCTACGGCGCCGGCGACCTGCCGGTCACCGAGAAGCTGGCCGGCGAGATCTTCTCGCTGCCGATGTACCCGAGCCTGCCGACCTCGGTGCAGGACCGCGTGATCGCGGCGCTGCGCGAGGTCCTCGGCGCGGGTTGAGAACGGTCCCCCGACCGCGGAAGGGCCCCTCACCGATCCTCGGTGAGGGGCCCTTCCGTGTGCTGGGGTGACTAGACGGCCAGGCTGTGCAGGCAGGCCACCAGGGTGCGGGCCTGCACGTTGACGTAGTGGCTGTGCTGGAGCAGGCCCACCAGCTGGTGCAGCGCCAGCCACCGGTGGTCGGGGTGCGCGCCGTCGGGGGTCGTCTCCGGCTCCTCGACGATCAGGTAGCGCACCCGGGCCTCCTGGAAGCGCCCGCCCTCCTCGGACAGCACGGTGTCGAACCGGACCTCCTCGGGGCCGGCGGCGAGCACCCGGTCCAGGAAACGCGGGCGTCGCTCCGGCGGGCCGGGCAGGTAGTTGTCCACCGTGCACTGCACGGTCGGGGCGAGCTCCACGACGTCGAGCAGGCCCGGCTCCACCCGGGCGTGCACCAGCGCGTGCAGGACGCCGTCGATCCGCTTGACCAGCAGCGCGGCGAGCCCGTCGCCCACCGGTTCGAACATCGGCTGGGCCCAGCGCTTCACCTCCCGTCCGCCGGCGCGGACGTCGATCCCGACGACCCGGAAGTGCCGGCCCTGCTCGTGGGAGATCTCGCCGTCGCGGCGCACCCAGCGCTCGAGCTGGTTGAGCGGCACCGGGGTCGCGACGATCTCGTGCCGGGTGCGCGCGTCGGTGATCCAGCTGAGGATCTCGGCGGGTTCGTGCCGTGTCGTGGCGCCGGAGTCACAGGACCGTGCGACCGCGGCGGTGAAGGGGTCGGCGCCGGATCCGAGCAGGTCCGCCGCGCCCGGGCCCGCGATCGGCAGGCAGGACAGTACGGTCCGCAGGTCCATGTTCACCGTGTCGGTCTCGGCGAGCAGCGCGTGCACCTGGGCCAGGGTCAGCCAGCAGAAGTCCTCGTGCGGTTCCGGGACCGGCTCGCCGGTCACGTCGACGATCATGTTCCGGTTGCGCTTCTGCAGGAACCAGGCGCCCTGCTCGGACTGCCGGACGTCGGCCACGACCCGGCGCCCGTCCAGGTCCCGGAAGAACTCCAGATAGGGCACCGAGCGTCCCTTGTGGACCTGGGTGTAGTTGCTCCGGGTGGCCTGGACGGTCGGGGAGAGCTGCACGCCGTTGCAGTTGCCCGGCTCGACCTTGCCCTGCACCAGGCAGTGCAGGACGCCGTCGAACTCGCGCACCAGCAGGCCCAGGATCCCGACCTCGGGCTGGTTGATGATCGGCTGCGACCAGTGCGGGACTGGTCCGGCCGGGTACTGCACGTCGAGGCCCTCGACGGTGAAGAACTTGCCGGAGACGTGGCCGATGTTGCCGGTGCCGCGGTGCACCGTCCAGCCGTCCAGGTCGTCCAGCGGCACCCGCTCGACGACGGTGTGGTTGCGCTGCGCGCAGTCGTCGTACCAGCGCCGGTACTCCGCGTCGGAGGTGAGCCCGGAGCCGGCGGAGGCCGACCGTGCGATCCGGAGATCGCTACTGGCGGGCAGGGCGAGCGACATGCGGCACCTCCGGGTAGTGGGGCAGCAGCCCGCGCTCGGCGGCGCCGCGCAGCGTCGGGGCATCGCGGTCGCGGGCGGACAGGATCGGGTCGGCGCCGGCCGGCCAGGGCAGCGCGAGCTCGGCGTCGAGCGGGTGCACCGTCCGTTCGGCCTCCGGGTCGTAGCTCGTCGAGACCAGATAGGACATGACGGTGTCGTCGGCGCGGGCCGCGAACGCGTGGCCGGTGCCCGGGGGGAAGTAGAGGGCGCGGAAGGACTCGTCGTCCATCTCGACGGCGTCCCAGGCCCCGAAGGTCGGCGACCCGACGCGCAGGTCGACGACCAGGTCCAGGGCCCGGCCGCGCGAGCAGTGCACCAGCTTCTCCTGGCCGAGTACGAAGTGGACGCCCCGGATCACCCCGGCGGCGGACCGGTTCTGGTTGGTCTGGACCACCGGCAGTGGGTGGCCGACGGCCTCGACGAAGGCCGGCTCCTGGTACGGGGAGACGAACACCCCGCGGGCGTCGCCGTGCACCGGCGGCGCGAACTCCCACGCCCCCTCGACGGCCAGTGGGCGGCCCCGGACGCCACCGGGCAGCTCGATCTCAGAAGAGGTCATCGGACACCCCCGGATGGCCGTGCTCGACCGCGATCGCCCGCACGTAGCGCCCGTAACCGGTGTCGCCGAGCTGCTCCCCGAGCGTGTAGCAGTGCGCGGCGTCGATGAAGCCCATCCGCAGCGCCACCTCCTCCAGGCACGCGATCCGCACCCCTTGCCGGTGCTCGAGGGTCTGCAGGTACTGGCCGGCCGCCAGCAGCGAGTCGTGCGTGCCGGTGTCCAGCCAGGCGAACCCCCGCCCCAGGTCCACCAGCTGCGCGTCGCCGCGCTCCAGGTAGACCCGGTTGACGTCGGTGATCTCCAGCTCGCCCCGGGGGGACGGGCGGATGTTCTTGGCGATGTCGACGACGTCGTTGTCGTAGAAGTACAGCCCGGTGATGGCCCGGTTGGACCTCGGACGGGCCGGCTTCTCCTCGATGTCGACCAGCCGGCCGCCGGCGTCGGTGACGGCGACGCCGTAGCGCTCCGGGTCACCGACCGGGTAGCCGAACAGGACGCAGCCCTCGACGTCGGCGGCGGTGCGCTCGAGGATCTCGGCGAACCGCGGTCCGTGGAAGATGTTGTCGCCGAGCACCAGCGCCGCGGTGTCGTCTCCGACGTGGTCCGCGCCGATGACGAAGGCGTCGGCCAGGCCGCGGGGCTCTGGCTGCTCGGCGTAGGTCAGCTCGAGGCCGAGCCGGCTCCCGTCGCCGAGCAGGCTGCGGAACTGCGGCAGGTGGTCCGGGGTGGAGATCAGCAGGATCTCCCGGACCCCGGCGAGCATCAGCACCGACAGCGGGTAGTAGACCATCGGCTTGTCGTAGACCGGCAGCAGCTGCTTGGACACGGACAAGGTCACCGGGTGCAGCCGCGTCCCGGCACCGCCGGCGAGCACGATCCCCTTCACGAGAGTGAAGCCTAGGAACCCCCTCGCCCCGCGCGGACCCCCGGAGACGGCCCTTCAGGGGCCCGACAGGGGTTCGTCGCCCGAACGGGATAGGGGATCGCGAATGCTAGGGGCCCGGCGCCGGCGGCATGCCGGCATTGCCGCCGGAGCGATTCGCCGCCATTTTCTCCGTCGTGCCGAAAATGCTGGAAAAATGGCACGCCGGCGACCCGGACGGATCGGCCGGGTGTGGGTGACGGAAGGCGTCGGACGGTCTCCGAGCCGGTCACGATGCGTGTGATCCCACCCTGGATCGGGTGACACTGTCCGCCACGGCCGTGAGCAACCGCCACTCGGCAAGCGTTTACTATGATCTACGTCTCACTTGATAGGAGGTTGCAAAGAGGGGCGCTCAAGTGCAGACGGGTGAATTCCTGGTGAAATCGCGCCCCCACGGCAGGTGTCTGTCCATCAGGGACCTGCGACGACCGGTGGAATCCCTGGTGAGATCGGCCGGAATGTCCGTCGTGGAGTTGATCGTCCCCATTGACCCGGTTAGTCTCGTGACGAGACACGGCCCCGGAATTCGTGATTCCGATTCTTCTCTGTGCACTGCGCCGGGGTGTCGAATTCATGAGGTCTCCGGGGGGAGAGGATCATGGCGGTCGTCGAGCGCGCAGCGGAGTTCCGTGCGCTGCACTCGGCCTACGACGACGTCCTGGCCGGCCGAGGCCGGCTCGTGCTCGTCAGTGGCCCACGGTCGAGCGGGCGGACCACGGTCGTGCGCCGTTTCGCCGAGCAGGTCGAGGAGAAGGGTGCGCTGGTCCTGACCGCGACCGGCTCGCGGATGGAACAGGACGTCAGCGGCGGTCTGCTCTGCCAGCTGGTGACCGGCGCGACGCTGCCGCCGGGTATCGCCGGGGTCGTCGACGACCTCGTGCTGACCGACCGGTCCGACCCGCACGGGCCGGAGCGACTGCCGGAGATCCGCCGGCTCTGCGTCGGTCTCGTCGAGCTGGCCGCGCGCCGGCCGATCGTGCTCGTGGTCGACGACCTGGAGCTCGCGGACGACTTCAGCACCCGGGCGCTGCTCTACCTGCAGCGTCGCGCCGACGCCGTCCCGATCATGATCGTGCTCGCGGTCACCGATCCGTCACCGCCGGCCCAGGACCTGCTGCGTACCGAGGTCAGCCGGCAGGTGGGCTTCGCCCGGATCCGGCTCTCACCGCTGACGCTGGGCGGCGTGCGCGAGCTCGTCGCGACGGACCTGGGCGACGCCTACGCCCGTGAGCAGGCCCCCAGCTACCACCAGACGACCGGCGGCAACCCCAGGCTGGTGCGGGCGCTCGTCGCCGACCACCTGCACAGCCCGGGGGAGGGCGTGACGACGGGCGAGGCCTTCCACGACGCCGTCCTGTCCTGCCTGCACCGCGGCGACCCCACGCTGCCGGCGGTGGCCCGCGCGGTCGCCCTGCTCGGCGAGGAAGCGACCTGCGAACGCGTGATCCGGCTGCTCGACGAGCGCCCGACCGTCGTGCAGCGGGCGCTGGTCGCGCTGGGGCAGGCCGGCCTGCTCGTCGACCTGCGGTTCCGTCATCCCGACGCGCGCGACGCCGTGCTCGAGCAGGCCCCGCACGACGAGCTGGCCGAGGGGCGGCAGGCCAGCGCGATGCTGCTCTACCGCGACGGCATCCCGGTCTCCCGGGTGGCCGAGCTCCTGGTCGAGGCGGGCGAGCCGTGCCCGGAGGACGCGGTGCACCTGCTCCGGGAGGCGGCCGTCCAGCTGGTCTCCCAGGGGGAGCGCCATCGCGCGGCCGAGGCGCTCGACCTCGCCCTCTCCGCGCTGGCGCCGGGCGACCCGGAGCGGGCCGCGGTGCTCGCGGAGCTCGCCACGGTGCGGTTCAGCACCTCGCCGGCCTGCGTCCTGCCGCTGCTCCCCGAGCTCGAGGCCGTCGCCGACCGGCTGCGGCCGGGCGACCTGCTCACCCTGCTGTGGTGCCAGCTGTGGCACGGCAGGGAGAGCGCCGCCGCGCGGACCCGCCGGTTGCTCGACGAGCAGGAGCTCGCCGACGCCCGCCGGGCCGACCGCCGTGCGCTGCGCGGCTGGATCCGGGTCGTGCACCCGGACCTGCCCGGCTCCGAGGCCGTCACGTCCGACGTCGCGATCGGACGGCTGGCGGCGGCGGGGGCCGCCGGGCGGTCCGCGCAGGGTGCCGTGCCGGACATGGTCCCCGGCCTGGCCGCCGAGCGTCCGCTGCGCGCGGCGCTGCTCACGCCGACCCCGCCGGAGCTGCTGGCGATGAGCCTGGTCTCGCTGGTGCGCCTGGGGCGGCTCAACCGCGCCGAGCACTGGTGCGCCGTGCTGATCGCGCACGCCCGTGAGGCCGGTGCACAGCGGACGCTGGCCGTGCTGCACACCGTGAAGGCCGAGATCGCGGTCCATCGCGGACACCTGGTCGAGGCCGGCGAGATCGCCACGCGGGCCCTCGAGGAGATGCCCGAGCAGCACTGGGGGGTGGCGCTCGCGACTCCGCTGTCGGTCGCGGTCGGATCCGCGGCCGCCCTCGGCCGGGTGGACACCGCGGAGTCGCTGCTGGAGATCCCGGTGCCGAGGGAGACCCGGCGGACCTCGCACTGGCTCGGCTACCTGCGTGCCCGCGGTCAGGCGCGCCTCGCGGCGGGCCGCCCGGCAGCCGCCGAGGCCGACTTCAACGCCTGCGGTGAGCTGGCCGCGCGGTGGGACCTCGACCTGCCGGCCTGGCTGCCCTGGCGGGGCGACCTCGCCCGGACCCAGCTCGAGCTCGGGCGGCACGACGTCGCCGTGGACCTGATCGCCGCCCAGCAGGCCCGGCCCACCGGGGAGGCCCCGATGGTGCGCGCGGTCGCCCTGCGGGTGCTGGCCGGCGCCCGCGAGCCGGGAGCCCGTCCGGAGCTGTTGCGGGAGTCGGCCGGCCTGGCCCACCGGGTCGGAGCCCGGTTCGACGAGATGCTCGCGCTGGCCGCGCTGAGCTCGGCACACCACGACCTCGGGGATCCCGAGCGGTCGCGGTCGACGGCCCGGCGCGCGATGGACGCGGCGCGGGAGTGCCGGGCGGAGCGGGCCTGCCTGGCCCGGCTCCCCGCCGGCGCGGTCGAGGACCGGGCCGGGGCGGCCCCGGTTCCCGCGGACGCGATCGACATCGCTCCCCTGTCCTCCCCGGACGCGCTGAGCGACGCCGAGCAACGGGTCGCCCTGCTGGCGGCTCAGGGCAAGAGTAACCGGGAGATCAGCCGGGCCCTCTACATCACGGTGAGCACCGTCGAGCAGCACCTGACCCGGGTGTACCGCAAGCTCGAGGTCCGCGGCCGGGTGGGGCTGCGCGAGGTGATCGCCATGGAGCCCGGGCACGGTCCGGCGGCGCTGGTCGCGGAGGTATAGGGGGCGGTTTTCAGGGGCCGGGCAGGGGATGGCCGGGGCCCGCCGCACTGGGAGGCTCGTCACATGTCCCTGGAAGCCCCTGCGTCTCCGGAAGCCACCGCGTCCCCGGACGCTACTGCGTCCCGTGAAGCTACCGGGGTCGCGCCCACCGATGCCGTGCACCGTCTGGAGCTCTTCTTCGATCCGGGTAGCTGCGAGCTGCTGACCCCCGACGACGGCGTCGGCGCCCGTGCCGCCCGCGGTCTCGTGGCCGGGACGCCGGCGTACGCGTTCGGCACCGAACCCGCCCGGCGCGGCGGCGCCGTCGGCAGCGCGGAGTGCGCGGTGATCGCCGGCGCGATCGACGACGCGTGCGACGCCGGCGCTCCGGTGATCGGGCTCTGGCACTCCGGCGGTGCCCGGCTCGACGAGGGCGTCCGGTCACTGGAGGGCGTCGGGTCGATCTTCTCGGCTATGGTGCGCGCCTCGGGCCGGGTGCCGCAGATCTCGGTGATCCTCGGGCCGGCCGCGGGCGGCGCGGCCTACGGGGCGGCGCTGACCGACGTCGTGATCCAGGCCGACGCCGGCCGGATGTTCGTCACCGGACCGGACGTCATCCGGCAGGTGACCGGCGAGGTGGTCGGGATGCGCGACCTCGGCGGACCGGAGGTCCACGACGAGCGCTCCGGCGTCGCGCACGTGACGACCGGGTCGTCGCTGGAGGCCCTGTCGGTGGCCCGGGAGCTGACGACGCTGCTCGCCGGGACCCCCGGCCGCACCGCCGAGCCTGGTCCGCGCCCCGCGCTGCGTACGGCCCTGCCGGAACGCGCCGTGCGGGCCTACGACGTCGGACCCCTGCTGGACGGCCTGCTCGACGACCCGGGCGTGGAGCTGCAGCCAGGCCGGGCGCCGAACCTGGTGACCCGCCTCGGCCGCCTCGGCGGCCGCCCGGTCGGCGTCGTCGCGAACAATCCGATCCGGCTGGGCGGCTGCCTCAATGCGGCCGCCTCGGAGAAGGGCGCCCGGTTCGTGCGGATGTGCGACGCGCTCGGGATCCCGCTGGTGGTCGTCGTGGACGTGCCCGGCTACCTGCCCGGCGTCGCCGAGGAGCACACCGGCGTGCTGCGGCACGGCGCCAAGCTGCTGCACGCGTTCGCCGGTGCCCGGGTGCCGCGGGTGACGCTGGTGACCCGCAAGGCGTTCGGCGGGGCCTACCTGGCGATGAACGCCCGCTCGATGGGGGCGACCGCGGTCTACGCCTGGCCGACGGCCGAGGTCGCCGTGATGGGCGCGGAGGCGGCGGTGGACATCCTGCACCGGCGCAAGCTCGCGGCGGCGACCGACGAGGATCGGCCCGGGCTGCGGGCCGGGCTGGTCGCCGAGCAGCGCGACACCGGGACCCTGGAGCGGCTGGCCGCGCACGGGGTGCTGGACGGCGTGATCGAACCCGAGGAGACCCCGGCAGTGCTCTTCCGCGCCCTCGAGCAGGCCGGCGGCGGCCGCTCCGACCAGCGGAACATCCCGTTGTGAGCACGACGAACGGGAGCGGCCCGCAGACCGCCGCCGCCGTCGTGCGGTCCGAGCTGCCCGGAACGGTGCTGACGGTCGCCGTCGCACCCGGCGACCGGGTCGACGCCGGCGACGAGGTGTGCCTGCTGGAGTCGATGAAGATGGAGATCCCGGTGCTGGCGCCGGCGGCGGGGACGGTGACCCGGGTGCTCGTGCGTCCCGGTGACGCGGTCGCGACGGGTGCGGTCGTGGTGCAGCTCTAGGGGCGGCCTCGAGGGGCACGTGGGGGTAGTTCGATCATGCGGCGACGACCCTCAGGTACCCCTCGCGGCTCCATGGGGCGCTTGCGACGATCTCTTCATGCCTCTGCACGTCCATCGGGGTGGCGCGCCCGACGGTGCGCCCGTTCTCGCGCTGCACGGTGTCACCGGTCATGGCGCCCGCTTCCGTCCACTGGTCGATGCTCTCGGTCACCGGCGCTGGATCGCGCCCGACCTGCGCGGACACGGCCACTCGCCGTGGACGCCGCCGTGGAGCCTGGAACAGCACGTCGCCGACGCCGTGGAGGTCCTCGACCGGGAGGGGATCGAGCGGGCCGACGTGGTCGCGCACTCCTTCGGTGGTGCGATCGCGGCGCACCTGGCGGGGACGGGCAGGGTCCGCCGGCTGGTCCTGCTCGACCCCGCCCTCGGCCTGGACCCTCACGACATGCTCGACCGGGCCGAGGACACCCGCCGCGACGAGGTCTGGACCACGCCGGACGACGCCCGCGCGGCCAAGGCCGGTGACTGGGCCGGGGTGGACGGCGCGCTGGTCGACGCCGAGGTCGAGGCCCACCTCGAGGCCTCCGGCGACAAGTGGCGCTGGCGCTATTCCCGCGCCTCGGTGGTCGCGGCCTGGTCGGAGATGGCGCGCCCGGCCGTCGTCCCGGGAGTGCCGATGTTGATCATTCCGGCGACGAGAGCGGACTTCGTCTCCGACGACTGGCTCGCCGCCTGCCGTGCGGAACTGGGGGAGGAGCTGACCGTGTCGCCGATGGACACCGGGCACATGGTGTACCTGGAGCGTCCGGACGAGGTGGCCGCGCTGCTGAAGGAGTTCCTCGGCTGAACGCCGCACGACCGGCTATCCGGGCGGTGCGTTCGGGTAGGTGTGTCCGGTGGGCGTGGTGGTCTGGACGCCGTCGGGGGTGTGTTCGACGGTCCATCCGGGTTGTTCGCGCAGGTAGTTGTGGAACTCGCAGGTTCCGCGGCCCTGGTCGAGGGTGGTGGTGCCGTGGTCGGCGGCGCGGGTGATGTGGTCGATGTGGCGGATGGGGGCGTCGCAGTAGGCCTCGGTGCAGCGGTTGCGGGTTCGGGCGCGGATGAGTTCGTCGAGGAAGCGGGTGAAGCGGCGTTGCCGGGTGTCTCCGCCGATGACGACGCCCTTGCGGGTGATGAGCCGGCGTAGCGTCGTGCGGCCTTTGTTGGTGGCGAGCAGGTCGGCCGGGACGGGCCCGTAGCCGGGGATCTCGGCGGGAAGTGGGCTGTCCGGGTCGATCAGTGCCTCGACCGGCACGATGACCTGGACGTGCAGGTCGATGTCGGTGGCGTGGGTCTTGCCGGTGAGGCGTTCGACGAGGGTGTCGGCCATGACCTGCCCCCGGGTGCGGGGCAGCGGCTCGGGGCTGGCCGAGAGGTCGCGGTGAGCCTTGTCCAACGCGGCCACGCAGCCGACGGCCTGCTCGACGGGCAGGTGGGCGGTCAGGAACGCCATCCCGTCGGCGGCGGGGCGCACGGTGACCCGGCGCGTGTTCTTCGCGGCCTCGCAGCGCTGGGCGAAGTCGGCCGGGGCGATCTCGGCGACCAACCGCCGGGCCAGATCCCGCAGCCGCCCGATCCCGAGCCGGGTCAGGTCGTGTTCGGCCAGGCGCCGGTCGAGTTCGGCGCGCTGGTCGGGGGTCAAGGTGTCGGCGGCGGTGACGATGGCCGCGATCTTGTCGGCGTCGAGTTCGCCGGCGAGGAACAGGGCGTGGAGGTGGTCGAACCCGTTGTGCAGGTCGCGGGCGACGCGCATCCGGGTGCGGCCCTGGTGGACCGAGGTGCGGCAGGCGAGGGCGATCTGGGCGGCGACACTGCGTTCGAGCTTGTCCGGGTCGAGTGTTTCGGCGGCCTGGGCGCCGGGTGTGTCGAGGCGCGCGGCGACGTGGGTGCGGGCGAAGTCGTGGGCGGTGTCGTGCAGGGCGGCGTCGAGGCGGTTGAGCTGGGTCTTGATCCGGCGGATCCGGTCGATGCTCTCGGGGGCGGTGCGCCCGGTGCCGGTCGAGGCCAGGAGCCGATCGAGGGCTGCTTCGACGAAGACCAGGTCGAGGTCGTCGTCGGGGAAGGTGGGCAGCTCCTCGTCGTCCGGGTCGAGTGCCCAGATCGGGGGTTCGAGGACCGCGGTCATACGCCCCATCCTACTCGAACACGTGTTCGTTGTCACAGAATTATTTGCACGTGCAAATTTCTTAGCGCCGCTCTATTCGGTGTCTCGAAAGCCATCGGCGTCCGGAGCGCGCCCCTCAGGCTCCCTCGACGTCGACCCGCTCCGCGCCGGTGGGCTCGGGCTCGTTCCCACGCCGCAACGCCTCGGCGACGTCGTCGCGCACCCGGCCGCTCTCCGACCAGCCGGTCACCTCCCAGGCGTGCACCAGTGGGGCCGCGCGGTTCTGCCGCGCCTCCACCACCCACGGCCGTCCGGTCATCGCCCGCCAGCCGATCACGACGCCGATGACGACGAACTGCAGCGCCAGCAGCAGCCCGGGGAGGACGACGAACACGGTGAGGAACACGGCGACGCCGATCGCGATGGCGATCAGGACCCACCAGAACACCTTGACCAGCAGTGACCCACCGGCGCCGACGCCGGCCAGCAGACCGCCCGCCGCGCCACCGCCACCCCCGCCGCGGCTTCCGCTGCCGCCCCCGCCGCGGGTGCCGCTCCCGCCGCCGGAGCGCGCACCGCTCCCGCCGAACACGGAGCCGCCGGACCCGCCCGAGCCCGAGCCGCCGGAACCCCACGAGCCGCCGCTCCAGCCGCGTCCGCCGGTCGGCAGCACGATCGGCCCGCTGTACCGGCTGCGGGGACGGTGCCAGTGGCTGTCGACGTCGCGGTAGCGGGCTGGTGGCTCGCGCAGGACCGTCCGGTCGGGCACCGGGCGATCACGGACGACGCGGTGCCGCTCGGTCTCGCTCGGTGGCTCGGATGCGGCGACGGGCCGGCGCACGGCGGGTTCGTAGAACTGCTCGCCCCCACCCATGCCGAACCGGAACCCCCGGTACCGCGGCGGTCCGAAGAGGAATTTCCGGCCGATGACCCACTGCATGCCGTCCGGGTCCCTCACGTACCGTTCCCGCATCGCCCGACCTCCGCTTCGCCGACCGTCGGAGAGGATCTCATGCCGACCCTGCAGCCCGGGCCCGACGTCGACGCGATCGTGACCGACCTCGCCGACAACGGTGTCGCCGCGCCGGGTGACCAGAGTGGACTCGCCGCCGTCGTCGACTCCGCCGCGGCCGATCACGATCTGGCGCTGTCGGTGGTGGTCGTGCCGGAGCCGGCCGGCGGGGACGAGCTGTTCGCGATGGCCAGGTCGCTGCTCGAGGAACGCGGCGGCACCGTGCTGGTGCTCGGCCCGGAGAACAGCGCCGCCGCGAGCGACAGCTACCCCGACGCGGGGGACGCGGTCGAGGGACTGCCCCTCGGGGACGTGGCGGCGGCCGAGACGTTCGTCGCCGAGCTGACCGACCCCGGTCCGCCGATCCTCGGGATCACCGTCACCGTCGTGCTCCTGCTCGGGGTCGCGTTGGTCGCCGGCCGCTGGTGGGAGCAGCGCCGCCGGCGTCGCCGGGACGCCGCGGCGCTCGCCGAGGAGGGCGCGGTCATGCGCGACGAGGTCGCCGACATGGCCGACGAGATGCTCGACATCGAGTCGCGGACCGCCCTGCTGCAGGACGAGAGGCTGGGGACCGAGTACAGCTCGCTGGCCGTCGAGTACCGCGACCTGATCCACGCGGTCGAGCGCGACCCGGCGACCCGGCGGGCCGCCGACGCGCTGGCGGCCCGGGTGCGTGCGGCGCACGAGCGGGTCCGGGCACTGGACGTCGCGACCCGCACCTGACCCGTGTGGCACCATCACCCGCGTGACCAGCAGGGATGACGTGCGCCTGCGTGATCTGGCACGCCTGCGCCGGGTGCGGGACCGGATCGACCGCGAGTACGCGCACCCGCTGGATGTCGAGTCGCTGGCCCGCGGCGAGCACATGTCGGCCGGGCACCTGTCCCGGGAGTTCCGGCGGGCCTACGGCGAGTCGCCCTACAGCTACCTCATGACGCGGCGGATCGAGCGGGCGATGGCGTTGCTGCAGCGCGGCGAGCTGTCGGTCACCGAGGTGTGCTTCGCCGTCGGCTGCTCGTCGCTCGGGACATTCAGCACCCGGTTCTCCGAGCTGGTCGGCGTCCCACCGAGCGTGTTCGCCCGGCGACCGGGCGGAGCGACCGAGGGCATCCCGGCCTGCGTGGCCAAGAAGATCGCCCGACCGGTCAGGAATCGAGAAGTCCGGGGCGGCGGATCGGTCCTAGCGTGAACGCCATGGACATCAGCATCCACACCACGTTCCTCCCGCACGACGACCCGGCCGCCGCACTCGCCTTCTACCGCGACGCCCTCGGGTTCGAGGTCCGCAACGACGTCGAGTACGGCGGCCTGCACTGGATCACCGTCGGCCCGGCCGGGCAGCCGGGGACGTCGATCGTGCTCGCCCCGCCCGGCGCCGACCCCGGCATCACCGACGACGAGCGGCGCACGATCAGCGAGATGATGGCCAAGGGGACCTACGCCACCGTCGTACTGGCCACCCCGGACCTCGACGCGGTGTTCGACCGGATGCAGGCGGCCGACGGCGTCGAGGTGGTCCAGGAGCCGACCGACCAGCCCTGGGGGGTGCGGGACTGCGCGTTCCGGGACCCCTCGGGCAACCACGTCCGGATCAACGAGCAGCGGTGACGGTAACGTTCTCAGTACGCCGTACGATGATGCGTCGCGACCCCAGGGAGAGCCGATGACCAGTCACGCCGCCGACAGCCACGACCTCATCCGCGTGCACGGAGCGCGGGAGAACAACCTCGCCGACGTGAGCGTCGAGCTGCCGAAGCGGCGGCTGACGGTGTTCACCGGTGTCTCCGGCTCCGGAAAGAGCTCGCTGGTCTTCGCCACGATCGCCGCCGAGTCCCAGCGGATGATCAACGAGACCTACAGCACCTTCGTCCAGGGCTTCATGCCGACGCTGGCCCGGCCGGACGTCGACCTGCTCGACGGCCTGACCACCGCGATCATCGTCGACCAGGAGCGGATGGGCGGCGACGTCCGCTCCACGGTCGGCACCGCGACCGACGTCGGCGCGCTGCTGCGGATCCTGTTCAGCCGGGTCGGGCAGCCCTACGTCGGCTCGGCGAAGGCGTTCTCGTTCAACGTCGCCTCGATCAGCGGGTCCGGCGCGGTGACGATCGAGAAGGGCGGCCGGCAGACCAAGGAACGCCGGTCGTTCGAGATCATCGGCGGTGCCTGCCCGCGCTGCGAGGGCCGGGGCAACGTCTCCGACTTCGACCTCACCGCCCTGTACGACGACACCAAGTCGATCTCCGAGGGCGCGCTGACGATCCCGAACTACTCGGTCGACGGCTGGTACGGCCGGATCTTCGCCAACTCCGGCTTCTTCCCCGGCGACAAGCCGATCAACACCTTCACCAAGCCGCAGCTGGACGCCCTGCTCCACAAGGAGCAGACCCGGATCAAGGTCGACGGCATCAACGTCACCTTCGAGGGCCTGATCCCGCGGATCGAGAAGTCGTTCCTGTCCAAGGACCGGGAGGCGATGCAGCCGCACATCCGGGCCTTCGTCGACCGGGCGATCGTGTTCCGGACCTGCCCCGACTGCGACGGCACCCGGCTGTCCGAGCTGGCCCGGTCGTCGAAGATCAACGGCATCTCCATCGCCGACGCCTGCGCGATGCAGATCTCGGACCTCGCGGACTGGGTGCGGGACCTGGAGGAACCGTCCGTGGCGCCGCTGCTCACGTCGTTGCGGGACACCCTCGACTCGTTCGTCGAGATCGGGCTCGGCTACCTGAGCCTGGACCGGCCGTCGGGCACGCTGTCCGGCGGCGAGGCCCAGCGCACCAAGATGATCCGGCACCTCGGGTCGTCGCTCACCGACGTCACCTACGTCTTCGACGAGCCCACCATCGGGCTGCACCCGCACGACATCGCCCGGATGAACGACCTGCTGCTGCGGCTGCGGGACAAGGGCAACACCGTGCTCGTCGTCGAGCACAAGCCGGAGACGATCGCGATCGCCGACCACGTCGTCGACCTCGGCCCGCGGGCCGGTTCCGACGGTGGCCACGTCGTGTTCGAGGGCACCGTCGAGGGGCTGCGGTCCTCGGGAACGCTCACCGGCCGGCACTACGACGACCGCGCCGCGCTCAAGGAGACGGTGCGGACCCCGAGCGAGGCGATGGAGATCCGCGGCGCGGACCTGCACAACCTGACCGGCGTCGACGTCGACGTCCCGCTCGGCGTGCTGTGCGTCGTCACCGGGGTGGCCGGGTCGGGCAAGAGCTCGTTGATCCACGGCTCGGTGGCCGGCCGGGACGGCGTCGTGGTGGTCGACCAGGGCGCGATCAAGGGGTCCCGGCGCAGCAACCCGGCCACCTACACCGGGCTGCTGGAGCCGATCCGCAAGGCGTTCGCCAAGGCCAACGGGGTCAAGCCCGCGCTGTTCAGCGCGAACTCCGAGGGTGCCTGCCCGAACTGCAACGGCGCCGGCGTCGTCTACACGGACCTGGCGATGATGGCCGGCGTCGCCACCCCGTGCGAGGTGTGCGAGGGCAAGCGGTTCGACGCCTCGGTGCTGGAGTACAAGTTCGGCGGGAGGGACATCTCGGAGGTGCTCGGCATGTCGGTCGCCGAGGCCGAGAAGTTCTTCGGTGCGGGGGAGGCCCGTACCCCGGCCGCGCACAAGATCCTCGAGCGGCTCGCCGACGTCGGGCTCGGCTACCTCAAGCTCGGCCAGCCGCTGACCACGCTGTCCGGCGGGGAGCGGCAGCGGCTCAAGCTCGCCGTGCACATGGGGGAGAAGGGCGGGGTCTACGTCCTCGACGAGCCGACGACGGGGCTGCACCTGGCCGACGTCGAGCAGCTCCTCGCGCTGCTGGACCGGCTCGTCGACTCCGGCAAGTCGGTGATCGTGATCGAGCACCACCAGGCTGTCATGGCGCACGCCGACCGGATCATCGACCTCGGACCCGGGGCCGGGCACGACGGCGGGAAGCTGGTCTTCGAGGGCACCCCGGCCGAGCTCGTGGCCGACCGGTCGACGCTGACCGGGCAGCACCTGGCCGAGTACGTGGGGGCGTGATCTCCGTTCCTCATTACTGAGGAGACGACGAAACGCCGATCCGGGACAGGACGACAGGGAGGTTGCCGGGCCGGGAGTCGGTTCGCGCAGTCCCTCGGTCAGCGGTGCCGCGGTGATCCGCACGGCGGAGATCATCGTGGCACCGCCCCGTCCGTACCCTGGAGGAGCAGCAGTGCAGATCGTCTCGGTGCTCAACCACAAGGGGGGCGTCGGAAAGACCACCTTGACGGCGAATCTCGGGGCAGGTCTGGCTGCACGCGGTAAGAAGGTCCTCCTGATCGACCTCGACCCCCAGGCCAGCCTGAGCCTCTCGTTCTTCACCAGTGAGGAGTGGTCGGTTCTTGCCGGCCGCACGATCAAGGACTGGCTCGTCCCCGACAGCGGCCTGGACGACATGAAGCCCCTTATCTCCAGTCCGCCGCGGGTCAACGATCGCCTCGGCTTCTCGTCCGGGTACCTCGACATGATCGTTGCCGATAATGATCTCGATCAGTTCAACGAACGGGCAATCGCGCGCACAGCGGCTGACCCGTCGACGTTCGCCGAGGTCCACGACCGGTTGCGGCACGGTCTGTCGATGCCGGCGATGGCGGAATACGACATCGTTCTGCTCGATTGCTCGCCGGGGTTCGACGCGCTCGGACGGTCCGCCGTCGCCGCGTGCGATCTGCTGCTGATCCCGACCCGGCCCGACTACCTGTCGACCAACGGGATCCAGTCCCTCGGAAAGAAGATCGTCGATTTCGTCGCCACCTTCAACAGCCACCGCGGGAAGCTGTCTCCGGTACGTCGCCCGGCGCCGTCCATCGTGTTCACCATGGTGCAGATGTACGGGGGACGGCCGATCGCCGACCAGCGTCCGTACATGGCCCAGGTGGTGACACCAAACCTGCCCGCCTTCGAGAGCATGATGAGTGACAGCAAGTCGGTGTACGGCCCAGCTCCGAACCACGGGGTTCCCGTGGTCCTCGGTGGGCTCGGCCGTGCGCAGACCCGTGAACTCCGTGAGATCGTCACCGAGCTCACCGAACGACTGGAGAACCTGGTCCCGTGACGTCCCCCGTACTCCTGGCCTCCTCCGCCCTGAAGAAGGCGTCGGAACTGCTGGCCGCGCTGACCGTGGAGCAGCTCGTCGATCTCGTCGAAGGCCGCGGCCGGCTGGTCTTCCAGTCAGGCGACAAGGTCGTGGCGTCCGGCCGGACGCGGCAGACCGGGGCCCGGTCGAAGCCGACGCCGGAACTGGACCTCCCGGTCGAGCTCGCGGCGATCGAGGCCCTCGACACCGCCGATCAGGTGTACGACCACCTCGTCGGCCGCAAATTCACCGTGCCGGTGCTACGCCGGATCGCGACGGCGATCGGGCCGCGGGTGTCGAGCTCCGGCCGCACCAAGGAGCAGATCCTCCGCAATATCGCCGAGGGTACGGCGGGGCACCGTCATCGGGTCGCTGCGATGGCGGGGGACTCCTGGGCCTGACCGCCGTCAGGATCGGGTGATCACCTCGTTGATCGCGCTGGTCAGCGTATCGATCCACTGGATCGCGTCGAGAGTTTCCTTATAGTTGATCGGGTTCCGCCCGCTGGGCTGGTCCGGGGCACTGTCGTACTCGTGGACGATCTTGTGGCGGCGCTGCGCGACCTCCGTCAGCCGGTCCTTCACGCTCGCGAGGGTGGAGTCCGTGCCCCCCGGTGCCTGCTCGTTGAGAACCTTGACCACACTCGGCCACAGCTTCGTCGTGGAGGGCAGCACGAGGCCGAAGCCCTCACCGATCGCCTCGTGCCCCTGGTAGGACTGCCGGCTGAACTTGCCGTCCAGGAAGTGCTCCGCGACGGCCTCAGCCACCGACCGGGTTCCGGACCGCACGTCGTCGAGGACGGCGAACGGTATCTCCTTCCTGCGCAATCGGTCCGGCACTGCCGTGCCGTCCTCTGCGACGAGGTCCAAGATGCGGGCCCGGACCTCCTGGGCCACCCACCAGTCCAGGGCGGTGACGGCCTGCGTCCACGCCGCGCGGAACATGTCGTCGGGATCGAACGAGCCGGCCTGCAGCCTGTTCAGAAGGTTTCCCGCTTCGGCGAGACTGCGCGCGTACTCGAGGTTGCGACGGAGGTTGTCGGCCGGCCCATCGCCGGTCGTGGCGAACGCATGGGCGACGTTGTCCGGCTCACGGCGTGTGGCGGGAGCCCGACCGATCTCCCGCAGGCGGTCGGCGGATCCAGGCGCGCCGATCTTCGCGATCACCGAGAACGCAGGCATGGGGAGCAGGTCGTCGTCGACCGCGCGCCGTGGGACCCCTCCCGACAGCCACTGGACGGTCCGGGAATGTGGTGGAGTACCCGGACCCGCGCCGGCCTCGTGCCGGTAATCGCCGGTGACGACTCCGATCGCGATGTCCTGCGACTATTCGCGGTGCAGGGCGATCACGTCACCGGGGCGTACCAGGTCGCGGAACGCGCGTAGCTGTACAGCCGTCGCCTTGCGGGTACGGGGAGACTGGTCGGGGTATACACGGTCGACAACGGCGCGGATCTCCTTCTCCCCGCTCACCTCGCCGAGGTCGCCGATCCGCCGCCAGCCCAGACCGACGAGACCACGGCGCATCTCGGCGGTGAAGAAGGCGTCGCCGGCCCCGGCACGGAGCGCCCACGCGGTGGGCTCGTGCGGGGCGCTCACCGGCACACCGCCAGGTCGAGCGGCGCACGCTCACCGTTCCACGGCGTGTGCACCGTGTCGGGCATCCGGCCCGGAGCTCGGGCGCTCCGGCGCCGGTCCTCCAGTACCCGGCGCCACAGATCGGCGGGACCGGTCACGTCGTAGGGTCCGATGGCGACGGTGACGGCGTCGCCCTCGACGGCCACGTCGACCGGGACGCTCTGGCCGGCGATCTCGATGTCGCTGGCCACCCGCGTGTCCACGACGGCCGAGATCGCGGCGTCGAGCTCGCCGGCGTCGGTCACGCCGCTCCACTCGAGTCCGGGACCGGCCGCCACGAACCGCAGCACACCGGGATCCCACGCACTGCCGTAGTGGACCGCCGTCAGCGTGGGGCCACCGGAACCTCCCGCATCGGGGAACCGTCCCACCCATTCCGGTTCGAAGTGGTCGAGAAGGTCGTTGATCGCCCCCGCGAGCTCGGCCCGGCGGGCGGCGAGGAAGTCCTCGACCCGCTCCGGTCCGTGCAGTTCCGGGTCGGTCGGGATGCAGTGTGCCGAGAGGGCTGGGGTGCCCAGCTCGGCAAGATGATCGGCGGTGGAGGCGGCGGCGGAGAGCGCTGCCGCCGATTCCATGGAGACGAAGACGTGATTGGCGAGCTCTGCGGCCAGCGGTCGGTGCCGTGAGGCCAGGGCCCGGGTGGGATGAAGTCGGTGCTGGGCCATGGCGTGCGGCAGGTTCGGCGACAACAGCTCGGTCCCGTGCCACCAGTCGCGGGCTCCCCGACGGCGTACCGCCAGCAGGGCGAGGAAAGCGTGCCGACCATCCTTGGTCCGGCCGCTCAGTGTCTCGGCGGTCACGCGAGGGCGCCCCTGGTGTATTAGGAGCCGGCCGAGTAGTGCCCGGACCGGATCGGCTTCGCGTGCCGCCTGGATGTCGCGTCCGAGCAGGGTGTCGGTCGAACCGCTGTAGCGCGAGGTCGCCATCGCGACCAACAGCCAGTAGAGGATGCCGTCCGTGGTCTGCTCGTCGAGGCGGTCCGCAGGCCGCTCGCCGAGCAGTACGACCAGCGGTATCAGAGCGATCATCGAAGGCAGCACGTCCGAGCGGGTCACCCCGAGCGTGTCGCGCAGTAACGGGATGAGCCGGGCCAATCCGGTCCGGACGGTCTCCCACCCGTCGTCGAGCTGGGCATCGGTCGCCCCTGCGAGCTTGCCGTGCGACCAGGCCGACAGTCCCCGGCCCAGTACAGCTCCGGTAAAGGCCCGGGAAAGGAAGTTCACGTCGATCCCGCCGAACCCCATCTCCCGCCAGCGGTCGGCCTCCGCCTCCAACTGACGCAGTGTGCCCCGCCGCCGCGACGACAACGTGGCGGTCGCGAGGTCCAGGGTGTTCAGGCGCCGCCCGGCGCTATTGACCCGGACGAAGATCTCGGCGATCTCTTCGTAGGGAAAGTCCTTGAGGATCTCCAGATGGAACGAGCGCTCACCGAGATTGCGGACCCGGGTGATGCGTCGCTCGATCTCACGCTCGTCGAGCTCAAGGCCGGCGTCCAGCAGCCCTCTCAGGATGCCGAGCATGCTCGAGTCGGGGCTGACGAGGTCGTAGACCTTCACCCAGCGAGCATCAGCACGCGTGGTTGCGGACTGGTTCTGAAATCGCTGCTCGCCGACGTGGAAGACGACCTGTGCGTCCCGCTGGTCGGTGAACACCCGGTGTAGGGACGTTAGGCGTTGCTGGCCGTCGAGCAGATACAGCGGGGCGCGCATCGCAGCATGTTGAGGTGCCTTCACCGCCATGCTCCGGCGCGCGGGATCGCTGTCGGTCTGCCAGAACAGCAGTGAACCCAGCGGGTACCCGCGGTAGAGCGAGTCGACGAGCTTCGCCACGTGCGGTGGCTTCCAGACATAGTCCCGCTGGAGTTCGGGCAGCCGGATTTCCCCAGCCGAGATCTGAGACATCAACTCGCTGATCTGGCGCTCGGTCTTCTCGACGTGCATGACAGCGGGCAACTCCACGACTCGTGAGCGTGACGTCGGCGAACGTCGTCGCGCACTTTACGGTCGTGTATGAACCTGACGTCACCGGCGCGCGCACAGTGGACCCGTCCGGAGTAGCTCGATCAAGTGTCGGGCCGCCGCGTCACCGTCAGGGCTGCTGCGGCCGCCCGCCGTCGTCGGGCCGACCGGCCAGCTCCCGGGGCGCGGCGTGCCGCTCCTCGCTCTCGGCGAGCTCCTGGTCGTACGCCTCGTGCCGCGCCTCGTCCAGCGCCCGGGTCTCCTCGGCCGGGTCCGGGCGGAACAGCGACCCCGGCACCGACGTGCCGGCCAGCCCCAGCTGGTTCATCCGCTTCGGCACCGAGGTGCCCTGGTACTCCAGCGGGATGGCGTGGCCGTGCTCGTCGATCCCGGCCAGCGGCTGGTGCACCTCGATGAACTCGCCGTGCGGCAGCCGCCGGATGATGCCGGTCTCCATGCCGTGCTCCAGCACCGCACGGTCCGACTTCTGCAGGCTCAGGCACCAGCGGTAGGCCACGAAGTAGACGATCGGCGGCAGCAGGAGCAGCAGCAGGCGTCCGGCCCAGGTGGTGGCGTTGAGCGAGACGTGGAAGAAGTAGGCGACCCAGTCGTTGAAGCTCGAGATCACCAGGACCAGGTAGAAGGCGATCGCCATCGCGCCGAAGCTGGTCCGGACGGGCACGTCGCGGGGCCGCTGGAGCAGGTTGTGCAGTGCGTCGTCCCCGGTGAACCGTCGCTCGATGGACGGGTACGACGCGGCCAGCACGAACAGCACCAGCAGGAAGGCCGCCGTCGGCAGGAACGGCGAGGGGATCGTGTAGGTGCCGAACAGGTAGAACTCCCACGGCGGGAAGATCCGCGCCATGCCGTCGGACCACATCATGTAGAAGTCCGGCTGGGAGCCGGCCGAGACCTGGGAGGCGTCGTAGGGGCCGAGGTGCCAGATCGGGTTGATCTGGAACAGCCCCGAGATCACCGCCAGCACACCGGCGACGACGGCGAAGAACGCGCCGCCCTTCGCCGCGAACTGCGGCATGATCCGCACCCCGACGACGTTGCGCTCGGTCCGGCCGGCCGCCGGGAACTGGGTGTGCTTCTGGTACCAGACCAGCCCGAGGTGCACGGCGATCAGCGCCAGGATCAGCCCGGGCAGGATCAGCACGTGGATGATGTAGAACCGCGGGATGATCTCCGTCCCGGGGAACTCGCCGCCGAACAGCGCCCACTGCACCCAGGTGCCCATGATCGGCACGGACATCGTGATGCCCGAGGCGATGCGGAGCCCCACGCCGGAGAGCAGGTCGTCGGGCAGCGAGTAGCCGCTGAACCCCTCGAACGTCCCGAGCAGGATCAGCGCGATCCCGATCAGCCAGTTCGTCTCCCGCGGCTTGCGGAAGGCCCCGGTGAAGAACACCCGGAACATGTGCACGACCATCGCGGCCATGAACAGCAGCGCCGACCAGTGGTGCAGTTGCCGCATGAACAGCCCGCCGCGGACCTCGAACGAGATCTGCAGCGCGGACTCGTACGCCCGGGACATCGACACGCCCCGCAGCGGGTCGTACGGCCCGTTGTAGACGACCTCGGCCATCGACGGGTCGAAGAACAGCGCCAGGTAGGTCCCCGACAGCAGCAGGATGATGAAGCTGTACAGGGCGACCTCGCCCAGCATGAACGACCAGTGCGTCGGGAAGACCTTGTTGAACTGCTTGCGCAGCCCGGCCGCGGGGTGGACGCGCTGGTCGAGCTCGTCCAGCGCACCGGCGAGGCGCCCCGGTCGATGGCCCGGGGTGGAGTTCGTGGCCGGACTCATCCTGCCCCCTCACGGTGCAACGTTGCAGGTTGCACCGCCGATGGTCCTTCTACCGGGGGTAGATCGCAACTCAGCCCGGGAAGTCCTCCAGGTCGGCGAGGGTCTGCCGGAGCCCGTCCCAGGCGGTGACGCTGTCGCCGTCGTCGGCGTGCGGGCCGCGGAACCAGAGCAGGAACTCCCCGAGGTCGGTCAGCCGCCAGCGCAGCCGGTAGAGCCGCAGCGCGGCCGGGTCGGGTACGACGCCGGTGAGTCCGGCGTAGCCCTCGACCACGTCCGGGTCGCTGCCGACCACCGCCAGGTCCCGTTCGGGCACGCCGAGCCCGACGGTGTCCCAGTCGACCAGCGCGAACCCGTCGTCGCGGCGCAGCAGGTTCCCCGGGTGCGGCTCCCCGTGCGTGACGACCCGGGGCCGCCCGGCCGCGTGCACCCGGCCGATGAGCTCGTCGGCCTCCGCCAGCCGGGCGCGGACGGCCGCCACGTAGGTGGTCAGCGCCTCCCGGGCCGGTTCGGAGAACCGTCCGGCGGTCCACGGGGTGCCGAGCTCGGCCAGCGCGTCCTCGATCTCCTTGCGGTCTCCGACCTCGGGCGAGTGCGACGGCGTCGACGCGGGCGGGGGCGCCTCGTGCAGCCGGGCGAGCAGGGTGAGCACGTCGTCGCGGTCGGTGGCCGGCAGTTCCGTGTAGAAGTCGAACGTCGCGGCGTCGATCCGGTCGAACACGGTGAGCGCCCAGCGCCCGTCCAGGTCGGCGACCGGTTCCCCGTCGAGCGACGGCCGCGGCGCGACGACGAACTCCAGCCCGCCGGCGTCGCGCAGCTCGGTCGCGGTCCGCAGCGCGGCCCGGTAGCCGGCCAGCGCCGTCGCCGGGGTGTCGCCGCACTGCGGTTTGTCCGCGAGGTCGGACACCTTCACGAACCACTGCCGGCCGTCGGTGCCGGTCGCCTCCCAGTGGTAGTCGCCGAAGCCGACGGCGCGGTACCGCAGGGCGGAGGCCTCGATGCCGTGGTGCCGGCGCAGGCCGGCGCGCAGGTCGTCGTCGGTGAAGCCGGCCGGGCGGTTCTCCATGGCCGGGCATGCTGGCAGAGCCGGGAGGCCGGCACCCAGCCGATTACCGGGTCGGGCGATGTACCGGGTCAGGTCCTGTACCGGCTCAGGCCCCGCCGCGCAGCGCGTCCCGGATCTGCTCGAGCACCACGGTCTGGTCGCGCACCGCACCGATCAGCGCGGTGATCTGGTCGTCGCCGTGCCGCATCTCCTGGTACAGCGCGCTGACGGCGTAGGCGGTCGCGGCGGTGTGCCCGTCGGTCGCCTCGGGGTAGTCCTTCGCCCGGTCGGCCGCGGTGAGCAGGTCGAGAGCGTGCTCGATGACGTGCTGACCGCTCTCGCGGTGACTCTGCGGTTCGGGCATGCGGGCGATCGTACCCATTTCGGGTGAACGGTCAGCGTGGCCAGGAGTACGGCGTGCACCCGTCCAGACCGAGGGTCTGCTGCTGCATCACCGGCGCCGGCTCACCCGGTCCGGGGCAGGGCTCGTGGCGGTGCCCCAGCCAGTGCCCGACCTCGTGGTTGACCAGGTAGCGCCGGTAGCCGGTGAGGTCGTCGGCGTAGTCCGGGGTGCCGGTCACCCAGCGCTCCAGGTTGACCACGACCTTCTCACCGTTGCGGCAGGACAGCCTCCCCGCCGTGTCCAGCGGGGCGCACAGCTCGTCCGCCAGCGCCGGTGTGACCAGCAGGACCTGCAGCGGCGCGGGCCCCTCGGTGTGGACGAACCCCATCGAGCCGTCGCCGCCCCAGGACCGTGGGTCGTTCAGCACGGCGGCGACGTAGCTCGCGAAGGCCGCTCCGTCGACGTCGATCCCCTGCTCGATCTCGACCCGCATCGGCACCGTGCGCTCCCGGTCCGGTGGCGTGGGGGCCTGCTCGGGCTCGGGCACCGGCACGGTCTCCCCGGCGCCGGACTGCGGGACGTCGTGCCCGCGCAGGCCCGCGGTGCGGTCGGCCTCGGCGACCGGCGGCGGCGGGGGAGGCTCGGGTGCGGCGGTCGCCTCACCGGCGGGCGGTCCCGGGGCGGGCACCGGTGCCGGGGGGCCGCAGGCGCACAGCATCCCGGCCACCGCCGTCGCCACCGCGTACCGCACGGCCCCCCGCCGTCCCATCGCGCCAGAGTCGCAGAGATCGCCGCCCTGCTCGACCGCTGACGCCGAACGGGCGACTACCGTCGGGCGGGTGACGACGGAGGTGGGGGCGGGGCGCGCCACGGCGGCCGGGGCGATGGCCGAGGCCGCGACGGACTGGCTGGGTGCCCTGGGCCCGGACCTGCTCGGCACCGCGCACGCCGCCGGTCCCGGCGCCGACACCGCGACCGACGCCGAGCGGCGGCGCTGGTTCTACACCCCGACCGACCACGGCGGGCTGACGCTGCACGACCAGGCCCCGGCCCAGCAGCAGCGCGCCATGCGGCTGGTCGCGAGCGGGCTGTCCACCGCCGGCTACGTCACCGTCGCCGGGATCATGGGGCTGGAGAACGTGCTCGACCTGGCCGAGGGCTTCGGCTCGCGGCCGTACCGGGAGCGGTTCCGCGACCCGGGGCTCTACCACCTGCGGGTGTTCGGCGACCCCGGATCGCGGGTCTGGGGCTGGCGGTTCGGCGGGCACCACGTGTCGCTGAACAATCTCGTCGTCGACGGCGAGGTGGTCGCGACGACGCCGTGTTTCCTCGGCGCCAACCCGGCGACGTCCCCGCTGCTCGGTGGTGGTGTGCAACGCCCGCTCGGCACCGCCGAGGACCTCGCCCGCGACATCGTCCGGGGGCTGCCCGCGGAGCTGGCCGAGCGTGCCGTGCTGCTGGAACGGGCACCGTCGGACCTGGTGACCTCGAACCGGACGCTGGTGGCCCCCGGCGACCGGCCGATCCCGGTGCCCGGCCGGCGGGAGAGCACCGCCGAGCAGCGGCCCCCGGCCGAGGGTCCGGTCGCCGACGCCGTCGCGCTGACCGCGACCCCGCAGGGCGTCCCGGCCAGCGCACTCGACGACGCCGGACGCGAGCGGCTGCGGCTGCTGCTGTCCGCCTACCTGGACCGCGTCCCCGCCGGGGTGTCGCCGTCGGCCCGCTACGACGACGACGCCGCCCTCGACGAGGTGCACCTGGCCTGGGCCGGGTCGACCGAACCCGGTGCCCCGCACTACTACCGGCTGCAGGGCCCGCGGCTGCTGATCGAGTGGGACAACACCCAGTCCGACGCGAACCACGCGCACTCGGTGTGGCGGGACCCGGAGTCGGACTTCGGGCTGGACTCGCTCGGCGAGCACGTGGCCTTCGCGCACCGCTGACCTACCCTTCTGCACCATGGTGGACTCCCGGGAGACCGCGAACGCGATGGCCGAGGCGGCCGCCGCCTGGCTCGACACGCTGACCGCCGGCCAGCTGGAGACCGCCACCGGGCACGTCCCGGCGGCCGACGCCGGCACCGACGCCGAACGCCGCCGCTGGTTCTACACCCCGACCGACCACGGTGGACTGTCCTTCCACGAGCAGTTGCCGCCGCAGCAGCGGGCCGCGATGCGGCTGCTCTCGACCGGCCTGTCCCGGGCCGGCTACGTCACGGTCGCGACCGTGATGGGCCTGGAGAACGTCCTCGACCACACCGAGGGCTTCGCGGTGATGTTCGACCGCACCCGGGGCAGGGACCCGCAGATGTACTACCTGCGGGTGTTCGGCGACCCGGGGTCGGGGACCTGGGGCTGGCGGTTCGGCGGGCACCACGTGTCGGTCAACGTGCTGGTCCTCGACGGCGAGGTGGTCGCGACGACGCCGTCCTTCCTCGGCGCCGACCCGGCCACCTCCGAGCTGCTGGGGGACGCCACGCTGCGCCCGCTGGGCCGGGCCGAGGACCTGGCCCGTGAGCTCGTCCGCTCGCTGCCCGCCGAGCTGCGCGACCGGGCGGTGCTGCTCGGCAAGGCACCCCCGGACCTGATCGCCGGCAACCGCACCGATCCGGCGGAGGGGGACAGCTGGGTCCCGCTCGACGGGATCTGGCGGGGGAGGTTCTCGAGCGACGAGCAACAGGCGGCGCTCGAGGCGACGAGCGACGGCATCGAGGAGCAGGCCGGGTTCACCGGCACCGAGAAGGACGCCGTGCTGCTCAGCCACCGTCCGCGGGGTGTGCCGGGGTCCGATCTGGACACCGGGCAGCGCGAGCTGCTGCGCGCCCTGCTCGGCAGCTACCTGCGGCGGGTCCCGGACGCGCTCTCGCCGATCGCCCGCTACGACGACGATGCCGCGCTCGACGCCGTCCACCTGGCCTGGGCCGGGCCCACCGAGCCCGGTGCCGGGCACTACTACCGCCTGCAGGGCCCGGAACTGCTGATCGAGTGGGACAACACCCAGCGCGACGCGAACCACGCGCACTCGGTCTGGCGGGACCCGTCGCGGGACTTCGGGCTCGACCTGCTGGGCGCGCACCGGAGGGCGCACCACCTGCGGTGAGTCGTGCCGGTCAGTCCCGGTAGGCCGGTGCCCGGCTCGGTGTCTCCCGCCGGCGGTCCGCCAGCAGCGGACGCCACCGCGGCGCGACCAGGGTGGACAGCACGACGACGCTGGTCGAGCGGGCCACCAGCGGGGAGCGTCCGAGCGCGAGCAGGGTCGCCTGCAGGTCCTCGTGCGACGACGCGGCCAGCCGGCACAGCACGTCCGACGACCCGGTCGTCGCGTACGCCTCGATGACCGCCGGCAGCGCGGCCAGCGCCTCGGCGACGTCGTCGAGCTCGCCCTGGGCGATCTCCAGGGTCACGAACGCCTGCACCCCGAAGCCGGCCGCCGGGAGGTCGACGTCCGGGCCGTAGCCGGTGACGACGCCGGCCCGCTCCAGCCGGTCCAGCCGCGCCTGCACCGTGCCCCGGGCGACCCGCAGCCGGCGGGAGAGCTCCAGCACCCCGGCCCGCGGATGGTCGGCGACGGCGCCGAGCAGGTCGACGTCGAGGGCGTCCAGCGCGATCTGCTCGGCCACGGTGGGCGAGTGTAGGAGCATGGCCCACCGTGATCACCTCTGCGCGCGCCGTCTGCCTCGGCGAGACCATGGGCCTGCTCGCCGCGACCTCGGTCGGCCGGCTCTCGCACGTCGGCGAGATGGCCCTGGGCATCGGCGGCGCGGAGAGCAACGTGGCGGTCGCGCTGTCCCGGCTCGGGGTGCCGACGGCCTGGACCGGCCGGCTCGGCGCCGACGCGATCGGCGACCGGGTGGTGCGCGAGCTGACCGCCGAGGGGATCGTGGTGCACGCCGTCCGCGACCCGGACGCGCCCACCGGGCTGATGCTCAAGGAGCGGCTGCCGGGCGGGCGGGTCCGCGTCTGGTACCACCGGAAGCACGCCTCCGGGGCCCGGCTCGTTCCGTCCGATGTGGACGCCGAGCTGGTCGCAGGTGCCGAGCTGCTGCACGTCACCGGGATCTCCCCGGCGCTGGGGGAGGGGCCCGGTGCCGCCGCGCGGCACGCCGTCGCGCTCGCCCACGAGGCCGGCACGCTGGTCTCGGTGGACGTCAACCACCGCTCCGCGCTGTGGTCCGACGAGGCCGCCGCGCCCGCGCTGCGCGCGCTGGCCGCCTCGGCCGACCTGCTCTACGCCGGCGACGACGAGGCACGCCTGACCCTGGGTGTGGCCTGGACCGACCCGGAGCGCCTCGCCCGCGGGCTGGCCGAGCTGGGGCCGTCCGAGGTCGTGATCAAGCAGGGTGCCGAGGGTGCGCTGGCGCTGCACGGCGGCACCGTCCTGGCCGAGCCGGCCGTGCCGGTGGAGGTGGTCGACCCGGTCGGTGCCGGGGACGCCTTCGTCGGCGCGCACCTGGCCGGGCGGCTGGCCGGCGACGGGCCGGCCGCCCGGCTGCGGGCCGCCGTCACCGCCGGGGCACTGCTGTGCACGGTGCCCGGCGACTGGGAGGCGCTGCCCTTCCCCGACGACCTGGCGGCCTTCGGCGGGCCGGACGTCACCCGCTGACCGGCACCGGCTCGCGCCGGGCGAACCCGGGCGCGCGCTCCGGGCGGACCCCGACGCCGACGATGTAGGCCGGCACGATCCGCAGCGCCGGGAACCGCGTGGTGAGCCGCAGGATCGTCGTCGGAGGGCCGCCCTCCCCGGCCAGCGCGGGGGCCGCGACGGCGCGGTGCATGAGCCGCTGCAGCCCCTGCACCACCAGGGTCGGCAGCAGCCGGCGGCGGCGCACCCCCGCCAGGTCGTCGGCCGAGACCGAGCCGCGGGCCAGCGGCGCGGCGAGCAGGGTCGCGGTGGCGACGGCGTCCTGCACGGCCAGGTTGATACCGACCCCGCCGATCGGGGACATGGCGTGCGCGGCGTCGCCGATGCACAGCAGCCCGTCGATGTTCCAGCGGCGGAGCCGGTTCAGCCGCACGTCGAGATGCTTGACCTCGTCCATCGACTCCAGCGCGTCCATCCGGTCGGCGAACTGCGGGATCAGCTCGGCGACGTCGGCCCGGAAGGCGTCCAGGCCGCGGGCGCGCAGCTCGGCGTCGGTGCCCTTGCGGCCCAGGTAGGCGATCTGGAAGTAGCCCTCGCGCGGGATGACGACGGCGAACCGGCCCTTCCCGATCCGCGGGGTGAGCGCCTCGGAGGTCTCGTGCGCGTGCCGGGGCAGCCGGAACCACCAGGTGTCGATCGGGACCTCGTACTCGGTCATCGGCAGCCCGGAGGCCGCGCGCAGCACCGAGTGCCGGCCGTCGCAGGCCACGGTGAGGTCGGCCCGCAGCTCGCCCTCGGTCCCGTCGGCGGTCCGGTAGCGGACCCCGACGACCCGAAGCCCGTCGTGCAGCGCGCCGGTCACCTCGGTGTCCATCCGGACGGTGAGCGTGGGTTCCGCGCGGCCGGCGTCGGCGAGCAGGTCGAGCAGGTCCCACTGCGGGACCATCGCGATGTACGGGTGGCGCACGCCGAGGCGGGCCAGCCGGGAGAACTCGCCGACGGTCCCGTAGTTCCGGCCGTCGCCGACAGGGATCTGGACCTGGGTGATCCGGCTCTGCGGCAGCGCGGCGAACCGCGGGCCGAGCCCGAGGTCGTCGAGCAGTTGCAGCGTCGTCGGGTGCACGGTGTCCCCGCGGAAGTCGCGCAGGAAGTCACCGTGCTTCTCCAGCACCGTCACCTCGACGCCGGCCCGGGCGAGCAGCAGCCCGAGCATCATCCCGGCCGGTCCGCCCCCGACCACACAGCACGTCGTCCGCTCCATCGCGACCACCTCATTTCAACTGGTGTTGAATTAGCGTACTCCCGTCCCGCCGTGGGCCGCAGCCCGGAACGCGTGCAGCAGGCCGGGGCCCTCCGGGCCGGTCCACATGACCTGGGTCAGCAGCAGGCTGGTCACCCCGGTCCGCGGGTCGGACCGCCACCCGGTGCCCAGGCCGCCGTCCCAGCCGTAGCGGCCGTCCGGACCGACGCAGAGACCGAGTCCCCATCCGGCGCCGTCGAGGAACATCCGGGCGTCGGTGCGCTGCGCGGCGGTCAAGTGGTCGGTGGTCAGCTCGGCGACCGTGCCGGCGGACAGGACCGGTCCGCCGCCGTCGCGCAGCATGCGGGTGAAGGCCACCAGGTCGTCGAGGGTGGAGACCAGGCCGGCCGCGCCGGACGGGAACTCCGGCGGGGTGGCCCAGGCGCCGTCCACCGGGTCGAACACCTCGACGCCGTCGCCGGAGGCCGCCACGAGCTGGGGGACGAACCGGTCCCGGGACCCCGGCGGGACGCAGAAGCCGGTGTCGCGCATGCCGAGCGGGCCGAACACGCGCTCGTCGAGCAGGGCGGGGAGGTCGTGGCCGGCGGCGCGGGCCAGCAGCACGCCGAGCAGGTCCGCCGAGGTCTGGTAGAGCCAGCGCCCGCCCGGCTGGGCGATCAGCGGGATGGCCGCGAGGCGGCGCAGCCACTCGTCGGGGGCGGGCAGCGGGTAGCGGCCGGGCGGCCCGTCGCTGCCCAGCAGGGCGTCGGCGTGGGCACGCTGGACCGGCAGGTCGAACGACGGCCGGGGGAGCATCCCGACGCCGGTGCGGAAGGTGAGGAGGTCGGCGACCGTGATCGCGCGCCGGGCCGGGACGGTGTCGGTGAGCTCCGCAGCCTCGTCCCGGAGCACCCGGGGCCCGGCGAGCTCGGGCAGCCAGCGGGTGACCGGGGAGTCGAGGTCGAGCAGTCCCTCCTCGACCAGGCTCAGCGCGGCGACCGCGACGACCGGTTTGGTGATCGAGGCGATCCGGACGATCGTGTCCCGGCGCAAGGGCGTCCCGGTCGCGCCGTCGTCGCCCAGGACGTGCAGCTCCGGATCACGTCCCGGACGGTCGACAGCGGCGATCAGGCCGGGAACGGCGCCCTTCCGGACGGCGCCGGCCAGGACCTCGGTTGTGTTCACACGACGGTCGACCGGGCGGCCGCCCGGAACTGATCGCCGGATCCGTCAGCGCTTGAAGCCCACGCCACCCGCCACGCAGCGCTGCATGGGCTGTTCGGGGTCGAGCTGCGGGCCGTCCGGCCACCACCGGTAGCACGGCACGATGCCCGGCTCGAGCATCTCCAGGCCGGCGAAGAAGCTCTCGAGCTGCGCCAGCGTCCGGAAGTACCCGCTGCCCATCGGGCTCCTGGAGAGGATCTCCTCCAGCCGGCGGGCGAGCGCGGTGTCCTCGTTCTCCGGGTCGAAGAAGTGCGCGATCACCACGGCGCTGCCCACCGGGAGCCGGTCGATGTACTCCGCCATCACCCGGGCCGGCTCGTCGGAGTCGGCGAAGTGGTGCAGCGTGCTGACGTGGAACAGCGCGACCGGTTGGTCGAGGTCGAGGAACGCGGCGGTGGCGGGGTCGCCGAGAACCGCGTCGGGCTTGCGGATGTCGGCCGAGGAGAAGATCGTCCGCTCGCTGTCCTCGAGCAGCGCCTGACCGTGGGCGATCACGGTCGGGTCGTTGTCGACGTAGACGACCTTGGCCTCGGGACGCAGCCGCTGCACGACCTGGTGGGTGTTCTCGGCCGTCGGCAGGCCGGAGCCGCAGTCGAGGAACTGGGTGATCGGGGTCCGGGTGGCCAGGTACCGGGCCACCCGGATGAGGAAGGCGCGGTTGTCCAGCGCGGCCTGGGAGGCCTCCGGTGCGAGCTTGCGGACGAGCTCGACGATCTCCCGGTCGATCTCGTAGTTGTCCTTGCCGCCGATGGCGTAGTCATAGACCCGCGCGATGCTCGCCTTCGACGTGTCGATGTAGGCGGGAGCGCTTTCCTCGGTCGGCCGGTTCATCGGCGGTCCTCACAGGCGTCGTGGTCGATCGGCTCCGGTGTTCTCGATCACCGGTGCGGCCACCCTAGCGGGCCGGTCGGTCACACGGTGTACATCGCGGCACCGGGTCCCACCAGGCGGTAGTGATCGCCGTCGCAGACCGGTCGTGGCCGTGTGTGTACGCTGGATCACCGTCTGCCCGTCGAACCCGCAGGAGCCGCTCCGGTGGTCTCGAGTCCGAACACCCCCACCCCGCCCGGTGCCGACCGCGGGCCGACCGCCCGGCGGATCGTCCTCGGCGCGCATCTCAAGCGCCTGCGCGAGCGGGCCGGGGTCAAGCGGGCCGACGCGGCGTACAACATCCGCGGCTCGGACTCGAAGATGAGCCGCCTGGAGTCGGGCAAGGTCGGGTTCAAGGAGCGCGACGTCGCCGACCTGCTGACGATGTACGGCATCGGTCAGGGGCCGGAGCGTGACCAGGTCCTCGCCATGGCCGCGGACAGCAACGAGAGCGGCTGGTGGGCCCGGTTCAACGACGTGCTTCCCGGCTGGTTCGAGGACTTCGTCGGGCTGGAGGCCTCGGCGTCCCGGATCCTGTCCTACGAGCTGCTCTTCGTCCCCGGCCTGCTGCAGACCGAGCGCTACGCGCGGGCGGTGCTCTCCGGGGGCCGTGCGGACCTGCCTCCCGCCGACCGCGAGCAGGTCAACAAGAAGCTCGAGGTCCGGCTGCGGCGTCAGCGGATCCTGCACCGCAGGGACGCGCCGACATTCTGGGTGGTCCTCGACGAGTCGGTCCTGCGCCGCCCGGTCGGTGGCCCGGCGGTGCTCCGGGAGCAGATCGACCACCTCCTCGAGCTGTCCGCGCTGCCCAACGTGATCGTGCAGATCCTGCCGTTCGGGCTCTCCGGCTACGCCGCGGAGCACGCCTTCGCGATGCTGCGTTTCGCCGAGCCGGAGCTGCCCGACCTGGTCTACCTCGAGGAGATGACCGGGGCGACCTACCTGGACAAGCGGGCCGACGTCGAGCGGTACGGCCAGTCGATGGACCGGCTCACGGTCGACGCGATGGACCCGGAGCGGTCCCGCCAACACCTCTCCAAACTGCTCGCCGAGCTCTGACGGCCCCCGGGCGCGCCGGAGCGACCGCCGGGCGCCGAAGAACGGTGTTGCACGACCGGTCTGTCCGGATCCTGTTACCTTCTGCGCAAGGGAAAATGCACGTGCAGATGAGGTGAGCGTTCGCATGGATCAGATGCCTGTTCACGGTCCCGCGGAGATCGACGCGCTGGACTGGCGGAAGAGCGTCCGTAGCGGCTACCAGGGCAACTGTGTGGAGCTGGCGGTGACCGCCGGCGCGATCGCGGTCCGCAACTCGCGCGACCCGCACGGCACCGTGCTGGCCTTCTCCTCCCCGGAGATGGCGGCGTTCCTCGGTGCGATCAAGAGCGGCGAGCTCGACGACCTCGCCTGAGACTCCCGCGGGCGGCCGGCCCGACCTCGGCCGCCCGCGGTGACCCCTGTCCGTCAGCCGGACAGGACCCGCTCGACATCGTCGAGCACCCGCTGCCCGCCCAGCGGCCCGACGCCGGAGATCCAGTACGACTGGTCGACGACGTGCAGCCGCGGGAAGGCCTCGTCCCGGACGTCGGTGAGCGCCGGCGGGACCGCGTCCGGCGACGACGGGTCGGCCGCGGTCACGAACACCTCGTCGGCGCGGGCCTCCAGGACGAGCTCGGGGGAGAGGTCGACCGAGATCGAGTCCTCCCAGTCGCGCTCCGGGATGGTGAACCCGGCGCACTCCATCACGCTGCCGGCGAACGACGTCGGCCCGTAGAGGGTGAGCAGGCCGTCCCGCGGCCGGATCATCTGGGCGGTCCCGGAGTCGTGCGTGCCGGCGACCTCGGCGCACCGCGCGTCGAGGTCGGCCAGGAGGGTCGCGGTCTCGTCCTCGCGGCCCAGCACCCGCCCGACGAACGCGGCGTTGTCCCGCCACGGGTCGGTCTGGGTAGTCATGAACGCGGTCGGGGCGATGGCGGAGAGGCGGTCGTACAGCTCGGCGTGCCGGGAGTCGGTGCCCAGCACCAGGTCCGGGGAGAGCGCGGCGATCCGCTCCAGATCCGGCTCGGTGACCGTGCCGACGACCGACACGTCCTGCGCCATGGCGCCGAGATAGTCCGGCACGCCGCTCGCCTCGGTGAGCACCGCCGCGCCGGCGGGCACCGCGCCGAGCGCGACCGCGGTGTCGAGCTGGACCGGCTCCAGCACGACGACCCGCTGCGGGTCGGCCGGGACCTCCACGTCCCCGCGCGCTGTCGGGACGGTGCGGGTCTCGGCGGCGTCGCCGCCGTCGCCGCCGTCGCCCCCGGCCGTTCCGCCGCAGGCGGTGAGGAGCAGGGCGGCCAGGGTGGCCAGTGCGGGGAGCACGGCCCGGGGAGCGGACACGTTCAGCTCTCTCCTTCGTCGGTTCTCTCGGAAGGAGGTGAGCCTAACCTCTCTACAGTTGCACGCCGCGGGTGAGCGCCCCGTCGACGACCAGGTTCGCCCCGCTGATCCGGCTCGCGCGCGGACTGACCAGGGTGACGACCGCATAGGCGGTCTCCTCCGGCGTCCCCATCCGGCCGGTCGGGTTGAGGGCCACCTTCTCCGCGAAGAACTCCGGGCGGTCCCGCTCGGTGTTCGCCCAGACCCCGCCCGGGAAGTACACGTTGCCCGGGGAGACGGCGTTCGCGCGGATCCCCTTTCCCGCCAGGTCGACCGCGAGTCCGGAGACGTAGTGGACCAGGGCGGCCTTCATCACGCCGTACGACCCGTGCGCGAAGTCGATCTCCCGGCCGGACACGCTGGAGACGGCGGTGATCGACGCCGCGTCGCTGCGCTCCAGGTGCGGCAGGGCCGCCTCGACCAGCCGGACGGTGTGCATCAGGTCGACGTCGAAGCTGGACCGCCAGTTCTGGTCGCCGGGCCCGATCGCCAGCGCGCTCACGTTCGCGACGACGGCGTCGATGGCCCCGAACCGTTCCGCGGTCGCCGCCACCCAGGCCGCGAGCGCGTCACCGTCCGCGACGTCGACCGCCGTGCCCGCCACGGCGTTCCCGAGCTCGCCGGCGACGGCCCGGACCCCGTCGGCGTCGCGGGCGCAGAACGCGACCCGCGCGCCCTCCGTCACCAGGGCCTCGACGACCGCGCGGCCGATCCCGCGCGAGCCGCCGGTGACCAGCACGACCCGGTCCTGCAACAGCATGTCCACGGTGGTCTCCCGTTGTCGTCAGAGGGTCCGGGCCTGCTCCCGGAGGTGACGGTGCACGCCGTCGTAGGCCGCCGCGTCCGGCAGCAGCGCCTTCGCGATCTTGGTGACGGCGCTGTAGTTGGTGTCGACGACGTTGGCCAGCGGCGACTCCGCGACCTGGGTGAGCAGCTGGTAGGCGTCCAGGCGATCGAGCCCGTACAGCTCGCCCAGCCAGGCGATCATCCCGATCTGGCTGGCCCGCCAGGCGTCCTCCAGCGGGCGGGACGACCCGACGACGACGTAGTGCGTGTCGGTCTCGATCCGCGGCCACGCCGGCGGCGGAGCGTTCTTGATCAGCTCGACGATCAGCACCACGTCCATCGCACCCTCGACGGCGGTCCCGCAGCTCTCACCCTCGCCCTGGCGGTAGTGCCCGTCGCCGACCGAGAAGAGCGCCCCGGGCTGGTTGACCTGCAGGTAGCAGGTGGCGCCGGCGCGCATCTCGGGGGTGTCCATGTTGCCGCCGAACACGTCGGGCACCAGCGAGCTGCGGACCTCGCGGCCCGGCGGGGCGACACCGACGGTGCCCAGCATCGGGTTGCACGGCAGCTCCAGGCGCAGGTCCGTGCTGGTCGCCTCGAACAGCACGGTGCCGGCGGCCCGGTCGAGCTGGTAGATCCAGGTCCGCTCGGGCAGTGGCTCGTGCAGCAGCGCCGTCCGGTCGGTCACCGACAACGCGCCGAAGAACGGGATCGTCGTCGACGCGCCCCAGTCCCGGGCCGGGGTCAGCTCGACGAGGTGGATCGCGAGCGTGTCACCGGGCTCGGCGCCCTCGACGAAGAAGGGCCCGGTCTGCGGGTTGACCTCGGTCATGTCGAGCACGTCGGTCGGCCGGTCGGCGGTCGAGGTGATCCGCCCGGAGAACGCGTCCTCGGTCCAGAGCCGCAGGCAGGTACCGGGGACGACCCGCCGGGCGGGCGCGGCGCCGCCGAAGGTCCACGCGAACTCGTGCCGTTCGGGGCGGTACTCGACGATCTGCACCGAGCCGATCCTGTCGGTCCCGCCCGGGCACGGCAACGGTTGCGGTGCGCAGCGTCCGCTACGACGGGGCCTGGGGAGCTCCGGTGCGCCGCTCCCGGCTCGCCTCCGCGGCGGCCTGCGTCGCGTCCCCGCCCGTCCCCGCCCGCGCCGCCAGCTCGCGGTAGGTCAGCGGCTTCCGCTCGAACCGGCCCTCGTGCGCGGCGACGGCGTCGCGCTGCTCACGGTGCTCGGGGTGGCGCTCCTCGAAGTCGCGGCGCGCCTCCACCGTCCGCCGCCAGTGCGTGATCGTGTCCCGGTCCCCGCGGTTCACCCCCTCCCAGGACTTCGGCGCCGCCGACATCGACGGCGGCGGCGCGGCCCGGCCGCGCATCGCCGGCGACGGTGGGCGACGCGCCGTCGTCGCACCGCAGTCCGGGCAGGCAGGCGCGGGGGAGGACCAGGACGGGACCATCAGCTCGAACCGTGTCCCGCAGGAACACGCGTAGTCGTAGACCGGCATCGTGATCAGGTGTAGGAGTTGCCGGGGCCGGTGCGGAGCTCCCGGATCTGGTTCGCGTCGTGCCCGAACACCACCGTCGCGTCGGTCCGCTCCTGGATGCCGCGGATCTTCTCCACGGACTCGAACCAGGCGACGGTGTCGTAGACGATCCCGGCGGCGATCGGCGGCGGGCCGTAGGACTCCTTCAGGTACAGCGAGTCCGACGCGAAGATCATCGTTCCGGAGTCGGCCAGGTCGACCTGCAGGCTCATCGTCCCCCAGGTGTGGCCGGGGGTCCGCAGGATCGTCACTCCGGGCATCAGCTCGGTGTCCTCCGAGATCGTGTCCAGCGCCAGCGTGTCGTAGTCCGACTTGATGTGCGCGCCCTTGTTGTGGCCGTCGAAGGAGAACGCGCCCTCCTTCTCCTTCTCGTCGACAATGATCGTCGTGTCGGCCTTCTCCCAGAGCTTCGCGTTCGCCGCGTGGTCCAGGTGCAGGTGCGAGAGGACCAGGTAGTCGATGTCGTTCGGCTCCAGGTTCAGCTGCTTCAGCCGGGAGTCCAGCCAGTCGTCCTCGGTGGCCGCGTCGACCGGGAAGAACTGCCCGAGCCCGGACGGGGCCCAGCGGGTCTCCCAGTCCCGGGGGACGCCGGCGTCCCACATCAGCTTCTGGCCGTTCGGGTGCTCCAGGTAGACGACGTGGGTGGGCACCTCCACCCACTCGCGCTGCTTCTCCGGCTGCTGGTACGTCGCCATCCGGGACGGGTCGATCAGCAGCCAGGTGAGGTCGGCGTGCATGGTGCCGGTCGGGAGGATGGTGACCTTGATCTTGTCTGTGTCGGACATCGCTCTCCTCGTCGAGTGCGGGCGCAGGTGACGGCGATCACATCGGCCACGGGTCAGCGTGCCCCACCCCCGGGAGCGGGACAACCGGTGACCGGAGTGGCAGGCTGCCGGAATGGCGAGGTACTACGACGTGCATCCGCAGAACCCGCAGCCGCGCAGCATCCGGCAGGTCGTCGATCTCGTCCGCGACGGCGGCCTGATCGCGTACCCGACCGACTCGTGCTTCGCGCTGGGCTGCTCGCTGGGCAACCGGGAGGGGCTCGAGCGGATCCGGCAGATCCGCAAGCTCGACGACAAGCACCACTTCACCCTGGTCTGCGCCGAGTTCGCGCAGCTCGGACAGTTCGTGCAGATCTCCAACTCGGTGTTCCGGGCGGTGAAGGCGTCCACCCCGGGCAGCTACACGTTCATCCTCCCGGCGACCAAGGAGGTGCCCCGCCAGCTGCTGCACCCGAAGAAGAAGACGGTCGGCGTCCGGATCCCGGACCACGCCACCACCCAGGCGCTGCTCGCCGAGCTGGGCGAGCCGCTGCTGTCGTCGACCCTGCTGCTGCCCGACCACGACGAGCCGATGACGCAGGGCTGGGAGATCAAGGAGGAGCTGGAGAACCAGGTCGACGCGGTGATCGACTCCGGGGACTGCGGGACCGAGCCGACGACGGTGGTCGATCTGTCCGGCGACGAAGCGGAGATCATCCGGACCGGGGCGGGGGATCCTTCCCGTTTCGAATGACCTGGGCGGTTCACCGCGGCACGATGCCCGCCGGTCGTTGCAGATCGCGCATCCCGGGGGTCCGTGACCGGCCCGGCGCCGCCCGCCCCTCCGAGGTCCACCGCCCACCGCATCACGTCGGGCGAAGGCGCAACCGTTGAGTAGTCTTCGTGTCCGACCCTGCCCGGTTCGCCGCTACCCGGCACCGACCCAGCCGTTCGGAGGACGATCGCGTGGCGCGAGACGACCCGCCGCACAGCCCGCCCGGGCCGGGCGCCGCCGGCGCACGGACCGGTGGGCCGGGTGGTGACGACGGCGGTGACGGCGGTGCCGGATCCGGCGACGCCGTGCTCGCCGCCATCGCGCACCGGCTGCGCGCGCGGTCCGAGCGCCAGCAGCTGCTGACCGAACGTCTGCGCACCGGCGAGCTGCGCCCGGGCGCGCTGGCCGACCTCGCCGAGCTGGCCGCCGCCGCCCGCCGCGGCGCCCGGGACGGCGACCACATCCTGGTGCTCGCCGGTGCCCCGCGCGGACCCCGGCTGGCCGCCCCGCCGACGCCGCTCGGCCAGGCGCTGTCGACCGTGGTGGCCGCCAGCGAGGCCGCGTCGCGGACCGTCGTGCCGCCCACGCCGAGCGTCTCGCTCGACGCCGTCGCCGAACCGGTCTTCGGCCAGATCCTCGCCGAGCTGCTCGCGCACGCCGCCGGCGCGACCCCGCCGGGGGAGCGGCTCGAGCTGCACACCCGCTGGGGGCCGGACGGCGGCGTCGTCGTCGAGCTGCAGTGCGCCCAGCCGCCCCGGCACCAGACCCCACTCGACGAGCTCGACCGCGCGCTGACCAGCGCCCGTCCCGGCGGCCCGGTCGCGCCGCAGGAGATCGGCCTGCACGTCGCGGCGCGGCTGGCGAGCGCCATTGGTGCCCGCCTCGGCGTGCGCGGGCCGGCCGGGAACACCGGGGTCGCGCCGATCGCGGTGCTGCACCTGCCGTCCTCGCTGATCGGCGGGGGGAGGCAGCCGGAGCAGGTCGCCCCGGCGGCGTCCGCGTCGGAGGAGCCCGGATCGACCGCCGGGCTGAACCGGCCCGCCGACACCCTCGATCCCGCAGGGGACGCGCCGTGGCCGCCGCCGCAGCCGCAGTTCCCGCCGTCGCCGCTCTCGCAGGCTGCGCAGCCCGCGCAGCAGCCGGAGGCCCGGGAGCCCGCGGAGGATCCCGCCCGCAGCTGGCCGCCCTCGGCACCGGCCGCGCACGGTGCACCGGACGCGCGCCGCAACGGCGAGCTGCCGCAGCGGGGCGGCGATCTACCCCAGCGCAACGGCGAGCTGCCCCAGCGTGGCGGTGACCTGCCGCAGCGCGGCCGGGCGCACGGGATCGCGGCGGCCGTCCCGTTCGGCGCGGCCGAGGACCCGCTCCACAGCAACGGGAACGGGAACGGTTCTGGTGCGATCCCGCCCGGCCCCCGACCCGGCGGACCGCCTCCCGGCCCGCTGCCGACCCGTTCGCCGAACGGCGCCGGTCCCGGACCGCGGACGCCGCGCCCCGGCCCGCAGCCGGTTCCGCCCGGACCGCGGCCCGGTGACGTCCACCCGGTGACCGAGGCGCTCCCCGCCGCCGGCACCACCCCGCCGGTCGAGCTCTTCGGCCCGTTCGACTCGGAGGTTCCGGTGCCGGTGGACGACGTGCACGACACACCGATCTTCGCCGCGGTCGCGTCGGCATGGTTCCGCGATCCCGTCGCCACCCCGGAGACGACGGCGCTGCCGGTCTCGGACGGCTCGGCTCCCGCACCGCAGTCCGACAACTGGCGCACGCCCGGCGACGAGGAGTTCGACGCCGCCCGGATCCGCGCCGACCGCGTCGTCGACCTCCCGACGACCGCGCAGGGCCTGCCACAGCGCCTCCCCGGGCAGGCGATGGTGCCGCCGTCGTGGCGGGAGACCACGAACGGCTCCGCGCCGAGCGGCTCCCGGGAGCGGCAGCCGGACCGGGTCCGCAGCCGGCTCGCGAGCTACCAGCGCGGCCTGCGGGAGGGCCGGCACCGCGCCAACGAGGACCCGCCGCCGGCGAACGGGGCTCCGGTGAACGGCAGCCCGGTGAACGGGAGCCCGGCGCACGGCGTCAACGGGCACGGCATGCACGGCGAGGGCGGGCGCAACGCCGGTTAGCCGGCCCAGCCGTCCGGGTCGTCCCACGCCTGCAGCGTGCGCCCGCTCGTGAAGCGCCGTCGCGCGCCGGTGACCGGGTCGTCGAACTCCAGCGAGCGGGAGAGCAGCTGCAGCGGGCGGGTGAAGTCGCCGTCCGGCCGCTGCCGCAGCTCGGGGTACACGTCGTCGCCCAGGATCGGCACGCCCAGCCCGTGCAGGTGCACCCGCAGCTGGTGGGTGCGGCCGGTGCGCGGGAACAGCCGGTAGCGGGCGAGGCCGTCGCGGTGGGTGTCGAGCTCGACCCGGGTCTCGGCGTTCGGTTCCCCGGGCTCGGTGACGGCGGCGAACACCCCGGGCCGCTTGACGATGCGCGACCGGATCGTGCGGGGCAGTTCCAGGTCCGGGTCGTGCCGCGCGATCGCCTCGTAGGTCTTGGCGACCAGACCGTCGGCGAACAGGGTCTGGTACGCCCCGCGCAGCTCGGGTCGCGCGACCAGCAGCAGCACCCCGGCCGTCGCGCGGTCCAGCCGGTGCGCGGGGCTGAGCTCGGGCAGACCCAGCTCGTGCCGCAGCCGCACCAGCACCGTCTGCCGGATGTGGCTGCCGCGCGGGATGGTCGCCAGGAAGTGCGGCTTGTCGACGACCACCAGGTCGTCGTCGGCGTGCAGCACCTCGATCGGGAACGGGACCCGCGCCTCGTCGGGCTCGGAGCGGTGGAGCCACAGCGTCGTCGACGGGGTGAACGGGGTGTCCGCGGTCAGCGGGCCGGCGGCGGTGACGATCTCCCCGGCGGCCAGCATCGCGTCCAGCCGCTCCGGGGTGGCCCGCGGGATGCGGTCGAGCAGGTGCGCGCGCATCGTCGTCCAGTCCCCGGACGACGGAGTGCGCAGCCGGGCGGGCGCCAGCCCGTCGCGCGGCGGCAGCGGCGGGACCTCGCGGGACGCGGCCCGCCGGCGGGCGCCGCGGCCCCGGCCGGACCGGGTGCGGGAACTCACGGGCCATCACGGTACGGGGACGGGTAGCGTGCCCGGCCGTGACCTGGGCGTCGTACGGTGCGTACCTGCTGATCGTCGTCGGGCTGGTGCTGATGCCCGGCCCGGACACCTTCGTGCTGCTGCGGTCCTCGCTGGCCGGCGGCCGCCGTTCCGGGATGCTCACCGCGAGCGGGGTGTTCGCCGGGAACGCGCTGCAGGGTTCCGCGGCCGCGTTCGGGCTCGGCGTGCTGATCGCGCAGTCGCACACCGCCTTCACCGTGATCCGCTGGGCCGGGGTGGTGTATCTCTGCGTGCTCGGGGTGCAGGCGCTGCGGGCCGCGCGCCGCGGTGACTACCCGGAGGTCGTGGGCGGCGGTCCGCGCCCCCGCGCGCACCGGGCGATCGGGCTCGGGTTCCTGTCCAACGTGACCAACCCGAAGATTCTGATCATGTACCTGTCGGTCCTGCCGCAGTTCCTGGTGCCCGGGGTGACGACGACGGCCGACGCGCTGCTGCTCGCGCTCACCGTGGCCGTGCTGGGCGGGTTCTGGCAGGTCGGGATGGTGGTCGCGGTGCACCGGGCGCGCGCCTGGTTCTCCCGGCGCCGGGTGCGCCGGACCGGCGACGCGGTGGCCGGGGTGGCGCTGCTCGGGTTCGGCGGGGCGCTGGCCGCGGGGGCCTAGCATCGTGCGATGCGTCGCGCACTCGTCCTGGTGGTGGTGCTCCTGGCCGCCGGCTGTGGATCCACTCCGGACGACGGTGCGGGGCTCTCCGGCGCGGTGATGCAGTACCGCTCCGACATCGCCTCCCGCATCCTGACGGTCCGGCTGCGGGCCTCCGGCGACGTACGGATCGACCGGCTGGAACTGCGGCCCGGCGGGTTCGACCCGGTGGCGCCGGTGCCGGTGGGCCGGGATCTCGGGGCCGGGCGGACCGCCGACGTCCGGGTCGGCTTCGGCCCGCCGCGCTGCGACGGGACCGCGGCCGGTCCGAGCACCGCGGTCGTGACCACGGTGTCCGGTGCCGATCAGGTCGTCACGCTCGCCGACGACCACGACGCGATCGGCGCCCTGCACCGGGCCGAGTGCGCCGAGCGGGCGATCCGCGCCGTGGCCGTGATCGGGTTCGACCGGACCTGGGAACGCGACGGCGACCTGCTCCGCGGCATGCTGCACCTGCGACGGACCGGTGGCGCCGATCCGGTCACGGTCGGCGAGCTCGGCGGAACGACGATCTTCGGGCTGAACCCGGCGGCGGGTACGGCCCTCCCGCTCGTCCTGCCGGCCGGGGCGGCCGACGCCGCGCTGCCCGTCGTCGTCGAGGCGACCCGGTGTGACCCGCACGCGCTCGCCGAGAGCAAGCGGGCGACGGCGTTCGTCGCCGTGGCCGCGGTCGGGTCCGGCCCACCCACCCGGTTGACCGTCGCACCCGACGACGCGGATCGCGGGGCGCTCCTCGACTTCGCCACCGACGTCTGCTCGCATGGTGGGTGAGTGCTCAGGATATGAGGATGTGGCAGGGTCGGGGTGCATCTGCCGCTCGTCTTCGATGGAGGGACGACCCGTGAGCGACCTGCCGCTGTCCGGCGTCCGTGTGCTCGAGCTCGGGAACTACATCGCGGCTCCGACCGCGGGCCGGCTGCTCGCCGACTTCGGCGCCGACGTGATCAAGGTGGAGCGCCCGGGCACCGGTGACGAGCTGCGGAGCTGGCGGCTCTACGCCGGGGACACCTCGATGCTCTACCGGACGCTGAACCGCAGCAAACGTTCGATCACCCTGGACATGAAGACCGACGCCGGGAAGCAGGCGGTGCTCGACCTGACCGCCGCGTCGGACGTCGTGCTGGAGAACTTCCGTCCCGGCACGCTGGAGAAGTGGGGGCTCGGTCCATCCGAACTGGACGCGGTGAACCCGGACGTCGTGCTGGTGCGGATCTCGGCGTTCGGACAGACCGGGCCGCTGGCAGGCCGGCCGGGGTTCGCCGCCGTCGCCGAGGCGATGGGCGGGCTGCGCGCGCTGGTGGGGGAGGAGGACCGGCCGCCGTCGCGGACCGGGGTGTCGATCGGTGACTCGATCGCCGGGCTCTACGGCGCGTTCTCCGCGGTGATGGGGCTCTACCAGCGCGGCGCGGTCGCCGGGCGGGTCCCGCTGGACCGGCGGTCGATGGACATCGCACTGAACGAGGCGGTGTTCTCGATGATGGAGTCGCTGGTGCCCGACCACCTCGCCTACGGCGTCGAGAGGCGCCGGGTCGGCGGGCGGATGGAGGGCATCGCCCCGTCGAACGCGTACGTGTGCGGCGACGGCGGCAGCGTCGTCATCGCCGGGAACGGCGACTCGATCTACGGGCGGTTCATGCAGGTCATCGGGCGTCCGGAGCTGGCGTCGGAGCCCGACCTCGCGTCCAACGCGGGCCGCTGGGCGCGGCGCGACGAGCTGGACGGCGCGATCGAGGAGTGGACCCGTTCGCTGCCCCGTGACGAGGCGCTTGCGCAGCTGGAGGAGGCGGGCGTGCCGGCCGGGCCGATCCACTCCGCGGCCGACATCGTCGCCGACCCGCAGTTCGCGGCCCGGGACATGGTGCAGTTCTTCGACGTCGACACCGGCGGCGACGAGCCGGCACGGGTCGGGTTCCCGGGCGTCGTCCCGGTGCTGGACGGCCGGTCGGTGCCGGTCCGCCACGTCGGTCCCGACCTGGGCGCCGACACCCACGACGTACTGGGCGGCCTGCTGGGCTACCCGGCCGGGAAGATCGCCGCCGCGGCGGGGGAGGAGACGTCATGACCGAGGTACTGCTGCGGGACGTGACGCTGCGGGACGGACTGCAGCTCACCGGCAAGCCGCTGCCGACGGAGCAGAAAGTCGCGCTGGTGCGGTCGCTGCTCGCGGCCGGGGTGCCGGAGCTGGAGATCGGGTCGCTGGCCCGCGGGGACCTGGTGCCGCCGCTGGCCGACACCCTCGACGTCGTCGCCGCGCTCACCCCCGACGAGCTGGAGCGGTGCTGGGTGTGGGTGGCGACGCCGCGGCACGTGCAGAAGGCCGTCGCGGCCGGCGCGCGCAACGTCCAGTACTGCTTCTCGGTCTCCGACGCGCACAACAACGCCAACATCGGCCGGGACACCGCGGTCTCGCTGGACGCGATGCCCGAGGCGGTCGGTTACGCGCGCGAGGCCGGCGGACGGATCCAGCTGTGCCTGGCGACGTCGTTCACCTGCCCGTTCGACGGGCCGGTGGACCCCGGGCGCGTGCTGGAGATCGTCGCCGACCCGCGCACCGCGGGCTCGTGCGACGTCGTCGTCTGCGACACGCTCGGGCAGGCCGTGCCGTCCGAGGTCGGATCCCTGGTGCGCGCGGTGTCCGATCTGGACGATCGCCGGGTCGCCTTCCACGGGCACGACACCTGGGGGCAGGGCGTGGCGAACGCGCTCGCCGCGGTCGCGGCCGGGGCGACGCTGCTCGACGGCGCGCTGGGCGGGCTCGGCGGGTGCCCGTTCGCGCCGGGGGCGAGCGGGAACACCGCGTCGGAGGACCTGCTGTTCGCGTTGCGGCCGTCGTGGTTGACGCCGGACGTGCTCGCGGGGCTGGTCGAGTCGTCGGAGGACCTGCTCGCGGAGCTGGGGGAGCCGAACCGGTCCCGGGCGGCGCAGGGGGTGCGGTCCAGGGCCGGGGCGTTCCCGTGGACGGCGCGGCCGCGCTGCTGACCGGTCCCGGCCCGGATCGCCGAGTGTCACGCAGATGCTCCGATGGCAGCTCTGACGTGAACTCGGCGGGTCGGCCACGGGGGAGTAGAGGTCTGGCTCCGGGAGCCGTAGCGGCGGCCGGCCCCGGTCACTGATAGCGCTGCAACCGGATCGCGAGCGCCCTGTGCCGCTCCCGGCGCCGGCCGGAGGCCTTCGGCCCAGGGGCCGCTCCGAGCGCGACCACGGGGTCGGTGATCGCGTGGGTCACGCGGTAGGCGAGCAGTTCGACGCCGGTCTGCAGCCAGTGCTCGCCATCCGCCGGCGGGCCCAGCCCGAGAACGGTGGTGAACCAAACCGGCAGCAGGTGGCCGCGCTCGATGGCGTCAACGAGTTGGGTGCGAAGTTCGGCCCTCAGTGCGGTCTCGGCCTGCTGGCCGCGCATGATGTCGGCCGATGCCCGGTCGGCCTGGTCCGCGTCGTCGTCCAGTTCGGATCGGGCGATGTCCGCCGCGGCCCGCGTCCGGTCCCGGCGATCCTGCAGTTCCGCGAGCTCGGAGTGCGCGGTCCGGTAGCTGTGCAGAGCGCCTCGGCGGTCCGAAGCCAGCGGCGAGGTCTCGGCGATCCGGCGGCTCGCAGCGAGGATCTTCTGGCGCGTCTGATCACGACGGTCCTGCCAGTCTGTCCAGGCCTGGACCGTTCGCTGCCTGGTCGCGCGGCCTGCCGGTCCGAGTTGCTGGGACTCGAGGCCCTTCCCACGCTCGGCCCGCTCGGCGAGGTCACGGAGTTCCGGGCTCGTGACCAGCTCCGCAGCGACTGCTCCCGCAGAGCTTCGGATGTGGCGCTCGAGATGCTGCATCTGCCGGCGTATGGAGTCGAGCGCGCGGGTGTGCTCGTCGCGGATGTCGCGGAGGCCGTCGGCGAGATCGTCATCGAGTTCGTCGGTGCGGATGCGGAGCGCGTCGAGTGTTTCGGTGGTCGCTTCCAGGTCACGGGTGACCGCGTCGACCTTGCGGGTGAGCTGACCGACTTCATGATTCTCGGGGAGATCTTCGACTCGAGCCCGGAGGCCGGCGATCTCGCCGCGAAGCCGCTCCTCTGCGCGGTCATCCATTGTGAGTGGTCTCCTCGGTCACCGTGTAGATGGAGGCCAGCACCGTGCTTCCCGATGCGACGAGCGTGAGTAGCCCGACCCACCAGGGCATCCACCCGACGGCCGCGAGGGTCGCTACGGCACCGACGACCAGGGCGACGGCCATCTGGTGACGCCTTCGCGAATGTCCGGCCCGAGTCGCGTAGCGGTGGGCCAGGGGCAGGCCGAGTCCGAGCAGGACATTGCTGACCAGCAGCGCAATTCCCCAGCCTCCGAGCCAGCCGAGGAGCAAGCCGGCCACGAGGACGACAGCGGATCCGGCGGTCAGCACCGTCGCGGAAAGGTAGATCATTCGGGTGCTTCGTCGGTGGGCCAGTTCTTCGCGATGATCGGCTGCGGAGTGTTCGAGATCGAGGACCTCGTCGGTCATCGAGACGACCTGCTCCACCAGTTCCGCGGACACCTCGGCATCGGCTGTCAGTCCTGTGTGGATCGCCAGTAGCTCGAGGCGTTGACGTGCCGCGCGTGCATCCAGGTCATCAGGCTCGGCACCGGCCGAACCTTCCGTCTCGTCCCCGATGGGCGGTTCCATCCGCACATGATGACCGAGTGCGTCCACCGCATGGTGGTTTGCTACAGCCTGTCGGGTTCAGGAACGCCGGTATCGTTTGATCGGTCGGGGCACGGAAGGCCGATCATGCCCGGTCGATGCCGGCGCGTCGGCCTCGCACTCCGTCTCCGGATCTCGCACCCTGTCTCGGCGCCGAGTGGTCGCTGACCTGCGACGAAGGACCGTCGCTCGAACTAGCGTTCGGGTATCATAAAGTCATGCCCGCCGGCCCGGTCGCCACCGCGCACCGCCTCCTCACGGAGGCCTTCGCCGCGCTGGACGAGATCCGCGAGACCGGCACCGACACCGACCTGATGTCACTGCTCCCGCTGTGCGAGGGCGCGATCCGGAAACTGGACCGCACCACCGTCGCGACGGTGGCCGACCTGGATCGGCGTGGGGCGTTCGCCGATCGCGGCTACCGGAATCCCGCGCTCGCGCTGGCCGATCTGCTGAACTTCGACCGCGCCGACGCCAAGCGCCGGGCCCGGGCCGCCGAGCACGTGCACGCCCGGACCCAGCTCGACGGCACCGAGTTGCCGGCCACGCTCCCCGCGACCGCGGAGCGGTTCGCCGACGGCCGGCTCAGTCTGCGCCACGTCGACGCCATCGCCACCGCGTTGGATGCGCTGAGTACGCCCAAGGACAACCTCGACGACCGGTCCTGGGACGAACGCACCGCCGACGCGTTGGCCGAGATCTGCTCCCACACCCTCGACCACGGACCCACCTCACTCACCCCGGAGGTCGGCGGACGCCGCCCGGTCATCCACGTAGTCATCGGGCTCGAGGATCTACAGAACCGCGCCCGCGGGGCGCTGCTGGACTTCGGCGGCCAGTGCACCCCCGAGAGCCTGCGGATGCTGGCCTGTGATGCCGCGGTCGTGCCGATCGTGATGAACGGCGCCGGTCAGCCCCTCGATGTCGGCCGGGTCAAGCGCACCATCCCCGACGGGATCCGCCGGGCCGTCGCCGTCCGCGACCGTGGCTGTGCGCACCCGGGCTGCGACCGGCCCCCGTCGTGGTGCGAGGTCCACCACATCGACCCGTGGGAACTCGACGGTGAGACGAAGTTGAGCAACTGCGTGATGTTGTGCAAGGTCCATCACCGGCTGCTGCACCACTCCGCCTGGACCGTCCGCATCCGCGACGGGATCCCGGAGTTCATTCCTCCGAAGTGGATCGACCCGCAACAGCTGCCACGCCGCAGACCCCGGCCCGTCGACGTCGCCTAGCGGGGTCGCTCCTCGACGATGCTCTGCCCCTCGCCTGGGCGTGACTCCCACCGCCACGCCTCGTGCGAGCGCAGCCGCCCGTCCGGGAGCTGCTCGAGCTGTGCCTGGCAGTGCCCGGAGCTCGTCGACCCGTCCTGCGAGACGTGCACGTAGCGGAAGTCGAGCGAGTCACCACGACGGGTGCCCACGAGCCGCCCGCGGACGATGGCTCCGCCGGAGTACTCGGCCCAGAGCACGCCGTCGTCCTCGTGGTAGGTGAACTCGGTGCTGTCGTCGACCTCGCCGTCGGGGCTGTTGGTGACCCCGACGAGGGTGCGGCCGTCGAGCGAGGGCAGGGTCCCGGCGGGAAGGTTCATGGTGATCATTCCGGTGGCCGGCCCCCGAGCGTGCGGGTGAGCCGGTCGGCCTGGTCCACGAGGACGTCCACCCACTGCTCGCACCGCTGCCGGGACAACCGGATCGTCGGTCCGCTGACCGTCAGCGCCGCGGCCACCTCGCCGGCGTGGTCGAAGACCGGCGCGGCCAGGCCCGACCCGCCGTCGTCCCGCTCGGCGGCGGTGATCGCGAAGCCGTCCCGGTGGGTCTGTTCCAGCAGCCCGCGCAGCCGATCGGGATCGGTCACGGTGTGATCGGTGACCGGCTCCAGCGGACCCGCGAGCACCCGCTCGGCCAGCGCCGGGTCCCAGGCCAGCAGCACCCGTCCCGCCGAGCCGGTGTGCAACGGGGCGATCTTGCCGACGTGCATCTCCCGGCGCAGCGCGTGCGCGGTCTCGGCCACGGCGACGCACACCCGGAACCCGCTCTCGGCCCGGAACAGTGCCGCGGTCTCCCCGGTGACGTCGCGCAGCTCGCGCAGCACCGGGCCGGCCAGGTCCAGCAGGTCCACCCCGCGGGCGGCGGCGCCCGCCCAGTAGGCCATCCGCACCCCGATCCGGACACCGTCCCCGGCCCGGTCCAGCAGCCCCTCGGCGACCATGTTGGACACCAGCCGCTGCACGGTGGACGCCGGCAGGCCGGTCTGCCGCTGGAGCTCGCCGAGGCCGAGCACCGGTCGCTGCAGGGTGAAGGCGTCCAGGATCGCGGTGATCTTCCCCAGGACGAGCAGCGGTGTCGGTCCCGCCGCCCCGGCGCTCACTCCGGTACCCGGTCCAGATGCCGCTGCGCCGCCTCCTGGAACCGTTCCCACGCCGCCGGCGCCGGCTCCGCCTCGTACCGCTCGGGTGCACCGGCGTGCGTCCACGACGGCGGGGTGTCGCCACCGCGCAGCGCCCACGCCGCCTGCCGGGCGGCGCCGTCGGCGACGTACTCGCCCGGCTCGGGCACGCTCACCGGCACCTCGAACACCTGCGCCGCGATCCGGCACACCGCCTCGGACTGCGCCGCGCCGCCGATCAGCGTCACCCCGGTCGCGGACACGCCCTGGGCGCGCATCGCCTCCAGCGCGAACCGCTGGGCGTAGAGCATCCCCTCGACCGCGGCCCGGGCCAGGTTCTCCCGGGTGCCGGACCTGAGCGTCCAGCCGTGCAGCGCGCCGGTCGCATCCGGCAGGTTCGGCGTCCGCTCGCCCTCCAGGTACGGGACGACGACCAGGCCGCCCGCGCCCGGCTCCGCCGCCAGGGCGAGGCGGCCCAGCTCGTCGTGGTCCACGCCGAGCAGCCGTCGGGTCGCGTCGAGCACCCGTGACGCGTTCAGGGTGGCCGTCAGCGGCAGGTAGGCGCCGGTCGCGTCGGAGAATCCGGCGACGAGCCCGCTCGCGTCCTGCGAGCGCTGCCCGGCCCGCGCGAACACCGTCCCCGATGTGCCCAGCGAGACGACGACGTCGTCACCGGCGTCCACGCCCAGCCCCGCCGCGGCGTTGTCGCCGGCCCCGGCGCCGACCCGGATCCCGTCCGGACCGTCGACCCACTCGGCCGGGCCGAGCACCCGCGGGACCGCCGGGGTCGCGCCGAAGAAGCGTTCGAGCAGGTCGAGCCGGTATGTCGCGCCGTCGAAGTAGCCGGTGCCGGACGCGTCGGACCGGTCGGTGACCAGCTCGTCGAACCCCAGCGAGTCCGGGCCGCCGCGCAGCCGCCAGGTCAGCCAGTCGTGCGGCAGGCACACCGCCGCCGTCCTGCGGGCGTTCTCCGGTTCGTTCTGCGCCAGCCAGCGCAGCTTGGTCAGCGTGATCGACGCGACCGGGACGACGCCGGTCGCCTCCGCCCAGCCCTCGGCGCCCAGCTCGTCGACCATCTCGGCGGCGGCCTGCGCGGACCGGGTGTCGTTCCACAACAGCGCGTCGCGCACCACCGCCCCGGACCCGTCGAGGCAGACCATGCCGTGCTGCTGGCCGCCGACGGCGAGCGCCTCGACGCCGTCGAGCCCGCCGGCGTCCTCCAGGGCCTGCTGCAGCGCGTCCCACCAGTGCCGCGGATCGATCTCCGTACCGTCCGGATGGGACGCCCGGCCGGACCGGACCAGCTCGCCGGTGTCGGCGTCCCGGACGACGACCTTGCACGACTGGGTGGAGGAGTCCACCCCGAGCACCAGTGCCATGGCCCCTACCCTGCCATGCGGTGTCCATCCACCCACCCCGTCCGCCCGCGTGCCAGGGTGGACCCATGAGCGACGAGCAATGGTATTTCTGCCTGCTCCACAACACCGTGGAGCCCGAGGCCGGGTGCCGCTCGGCCGACCGGCTCGGCCCCTACCCGGACCGGGAGACCGCGGCGCGGGCGCTGGAGATCGCGCGCGAGCGGACCGAGGCCGAGGACCGCAAGGACAAGGACTGGAACAAGTTCGACGACGACGAGGACGGCTGAGGCGTCACGGGGGTGTTCCGCGCAGCACGTCGTGCGCCACCTGCCCGACGTCGGCCGTGGCGGCGACCCGCGCACCCGTGATCATTGTCCGGGTTCCGGATGGTGTCACGGATGGCACCGGCAGGATCCCGGCTGATGATCACCGGGCTCGGGCGTTGCTCCGGACCGGTCCGACCCGCCGGCTCGTGTCCGCCGGCGCGACCGATGCCGGCGCCGGCGGCGCCGCGGTCAGCGCGGGTCCGGCTCGGCCCCCACGATCACCACGTGCAGGGTCCGCGGACCGTGCACCCCCTCGACCCGGTCCAGCTCGATGTCACTCGTCGCGCTCGGCCCGCTGATCCAGGTGCACGGACGGGCCGGGTCCAGCGCGGCGACCGCCTCCGGAACCCCGGGCACGACCTGGTCGGCCCGCACGACGCACACGTGCAGGTCCGGCACCAGCGTCGCCGCCCGGCGCCCCTGGCCCGCACCGTGGTCGAGGATGATCGTGCCGGTCTCGGCGACGCCGACCGTCGCCGTCGACAGCACGCCGTCGCAGCGATCCAGTTCGGACAGTGCGACGTCCGGTCCGTCGTGGACGATCTCGACGTCGGCCGGGACCAGCGCGTCCGGGAAGCCCGGGGGGACGAGGATCCGCAGCGGGCCGTCGCCGGCGATCGGGGTGCGGCCCTCGAGTGCGGCGGTGACCGCCGCCGCGGCGCCGGGCGGTGCCGCCCGTGTGACCACCGCCCGGTAGTCGGCGACCCGCTCGTGGAAGAGGTCCACCACCTCGTCGTGCGGGCGGTCGTGGGCCGGGGCCGGACGGACCACCGGCACGTCGATCACCGGTTCGACATCGGGTACGTCGGCCAGGGCCCGGCGGGCCCTGTTCAGGATCGCCTCGCGCGCGCTCACGCCTCGTCCCTTCCACCGTTGGTTCGTGCCCACCACTGCCGGAACGACTCCGGTGCCGGTACCGGCACGTCGCGGGAGTCCGACCAGCCACTCGCCGGGCCGGGCACCGCGCCGAGCACGCTGTGCCCGCCGGGCGCGGTCCGGGTGAGCTTCGAGGCGAGCCGCCCGCCGATCCCGGCGGCCTTCTCGGCCGCGCCGGTGCGGGCCGACGACGACAGCGTCCACGAGGCGGCCTTCATCGCCATGTCCTGCACCGACGGGATCCGCGACGCCTGCTTGTGCGCCTCCACGACCTCGCCGCGCAGGTGCACCAGCACCTCGGGGATGTCGATCCGGACCGGGCACACCTCGAAGCAGGCCCCGCACAGGCTCGAGGCGTAGGGCAGCGAGTCCGACTGCGGGTCCGAGCCGACGCCGCGCAGCTGCGGGGTGAGGATCGCGCCGATCGGGCCCGGGTAGACCGAGCCGTAGGAGTGCCCGCCGGTGCGCTCGTAGACCGGGCAGACGTTGAGGCAGGCCGAGCAGCGGATGCAGCGCAGCGCCTGCCGTCCGGTCGGGTCGGCGAGCACGTCGGTGCGCCCGTTGTCGAGCAGCACCACGTGCACCTCCTGCGGCCCGTCGCCGGGGGTGACCCCGGTCCAGGTGGAGGTGTAGGGGTTCATCCGCTCGCCGGTGGAGGAGCGGGGGAGCAGTTGCAGCATCACGTCGAGGTCGGCGAAGGTCGGCAGCACCTTCTCGATGCCGACGACCGACACCAGCACCTCGGGCAGGGTCAGGCACATCCGGCCGTTGCCCTCGGACTCGACGACGGTCAGCGTCCCGGTCTCGGCGACGGCGAAGTTGGCCCCGGAGATCGCGACCTTGGCCCGCAGGAACTTCTCCCGCAGGTGCTCCCGCGCCGCCGCGGCGAGCCGGCGCGGCTCGTCGGTGAGGTCGGCCGGCGCCGCCTTGCCGGCCTTGCCCATCTCGCGCAGGAAGATCTCCCGGATCTCCGCGCGGTTGCGGTGGATGGCCGGGACGAGGATGTGGCTGGGCAGGTCGTCGCCGAGCTGGACGATCAGCTCGGCCAGGTCGGTCTCCCAGGCGTGGATCCCGGCCGCCTCGAGCGCGCCGTTGAGGTCGATCTCCTGGGTCGCCATCGACTTGACCTTGACGACCTCGTCGGCCTCGTGGCGGCGGGCGATGTCGACGACGATCGCGTTCGCCTCCGCGGCGTCGCGGGCCCAGTGCACCGTCGCCCCCGCTGCGGTCAGCGAGCGCTCCAGCTGCTCGAGGTAGTCCGGCAGATGCCGCAGCACCCGGTCCTTGATCGCCTCACCGGCCAGCCGGAGCTGCTCCCACTCCTCGACCTCGCCGACGACGGTGCCCCGCTTGGTGCGGATCGTGGACGTGGCGTGGGCGAGGTTGCGGCGCAGCTGGGAGTCCTCCAGCGCGGCGCGCGCGGCGTCGGGGAACTTCGGGGTGCCGAGGAACGTGCCGCTCACCGGGCCACCTCCGCGGTCCCCACGCTGCGCTCATCGGCGGCCCGGCCCGGTCCCTCGATCACCGGCTCGGTCTGGGCGAGGATCTCGGCGAGGTGCATGACCCGCACCCCGGAGCGCTGCCGCGACAGCAGCCCGCCGACGTGCATCAGGCACGAGTTGTCGCCCGCGACCAGCACCTCGGCCCCGGTCCCGCGGACGTGGCGGGCCTTGTCGTTGCCCATCGCGATCGAGGTCTCGGAGTTCTTCATCGCGAACGTGCCGCCGAAGCCGCAGCACTCGGCCGCGCCCGGCAGGTCGAGCAGGGTGAGCCCGCGGACGGCCCGCAGCAGCCGGGTCGGCCGGTCGCCGACGCCGAGCATCCGCAGCGAGTGGCACGTCGGGTGGTAGGTGACCCGGTGCGGGAAGTAGGCGCCGACGTCGGTCACGCCCAGCACGTCGACCAGGTACTCGGTCAGCTCGTACACCGGCGGCGCGCCCTCGACGGCGCGGACCAGGCCGGGATCGCCGGAGCGCTCGGCGACCAGTCCGTGCTGGTGGCGCACCGAACCGGCGCAGGACCCGGACGGCGCGATGATCGCGTCACAGCCGGCGAACGCCTCCAGGTGGTTGCGCACCAGCGGGACGGCCTCGGCGAAGTAGCCGGTGTTGACCATCGGCTGCCCGCAGCAGGTCTGCGCGGCCGGGAACTCGACGTCGACGCCCAGCCGGCGCAGCAGCGTGACCACTGCCTTGCCGGTATCCGGGAACAGGGCGTCGTTGATGCAGGTGACCATCAGGCCGACCCGGGTCATGATGCCTCCGAGAATCGCTGTGGTGGGCGGAAGCGTGTGGTCCGACCAAGCTAGCGGTATGGTCGGACCAAGAGCAAGTGCGGCGGAGCCGACAGAGGAGGCCCGATGACGTCCACCCGTGGCCTCACCTACGAGATGGTGCTCGCTCACGTCGAGAAGCGCCTGACGTCCGGTGAGCTGCGGCCCGGGGACCGGCTGCCCCCGGAACGGGAGCTGGCGGCGCAGCTCGGCGCGTCCCGGCAGGCGGTCCGGGAGGCGCTACGGGTGCTGCAGGCCCAGGGCGTGATCCGCTCCCAGGTGGGGACGGGGGACGGGTCGGGCACCGTCGTCGTCGCTGCCCCGGCGCGGGCGCTGGGCCGGGTGCTGCAGCTGCACCTGGCCGTCGACTCGTTCCCGGTCGACGACGTCACCGAGGCCCGGGTGATGCTGGAGCGGTTCTCCGCGGGGCTGGCGGCCGGCCGCGCGACGGCGGCGGAGCTGCTCGCGATGACCGCCGAGCTGGACGCGATGGACGCCGACCTGGGGCCGGAGGCGTTCAGCGACGCCGACATCGCCTTCCACGTCGCGATCGCGGCTGCCGCCGGGAACAAGCTCGTCAACGAGCTGACCGTGGCGATCCGGGAGTCGGTGCGCGGGGTGCTGCTCGGCGCGATGCACGACCAGGGCGACTGGATCGCGCTGCGGGACCGGCTGCGGGCCGAGCACCGGGCGATCCACGCCGCGCTGTCCGACGGCGACGGCGAGCTGGCCGCCGACCGCATCGAGGCCCACATCCGCGCCTTCCACGGCCGCCTCACCTGAGGCCGACGCTCACCGGTTCCGGCGCTGCTCGTGCGATCGCGTGAGCGTTGCCGGGAACGGCGCGCGTTCGTACGCTGCGCGTCGTGGCGAAACCGGGGGTCGATGTCGAGGCCGTACATGCGGCGACGGCGCGGGGGCGGCGGGCGGCCGCGGACCTGATCGAGTCGCTCGACGAGGCGCAGCTCGACGCGCCGAGCCTGTGCACCGAGTGGCCGGTGCGGGTCGTCGCCGGGCACCTCGCCGCCGGCGCGACGATGCCGTCGACGCCCCGGCTGCTGTTCGAGCTGGTGAAGGCGCGCGGCGACATCACCGCGATGATCGACCGCAGCTCCCGGGAGTCCGCGCGACGACCGGTGGCCGAGCTGGTCTCCGACCTGCGGGAGCACGCCGGGCACCGGGCCTCGCCACCGGGCGTCGGGCCGCGCGGGCCGATGACCGACGCGCTGGTGCACACCGGCGACATCGCCGTCCCGCTCGGGCTGCCGCACGAGCCCGACCCCGCCGACGTCCGGCTCGCGCTGGACTTCGTGGCCGGCGCCCGGCCCACGGCGTTCGTGGCGAAGGGCCGGCTGGACGGGCTTCGGCTGGTCGCCGACGACGCGGGGTTCGCCGACGGAGAGGGCACGGAGGTCCGGGGCCGGGGGATCGACGTGCTGATGGCCGCGTGCGGGCGGCCCGCGGTGCTGGACCGGCTGACCGGTGACGGCGTCGCGGTGCTGCGCAGCCGGATCGGCTGACCCGCGGAGGTCTCAGGCCGTCGCGTCCCGGTGCTGGCCCATCAGGTGCACGTAGGCCGCCGACGACGCGGTGATCGTGGCCCGCTCGTCGTCGGTGAGCTCGCGGCGTACCTTTCCGGGCAGGCCCGCGACCAGTGAGCCGGGCGGGACGACGGTGCCCTGGGTCAGCACGGCGCCGGCCGCGATGAGCGAGCCGGCGCCCACGTGTACGCCGTTCATCAGCACCGCGCCCATGCCGATCAGCACGTCGTTCTCGACGGTGCACCCGTGGACGACGGCGCGGTGGCCGATCGTCACGTTGTCACCGACGACCAGCGGGAAGCCCGGATCGGCGTGCATCACGCTGCCGTCCTGCACGTTCGAGCCCGCCCCGACGGTGATCGTGGAGAAGTCGCCGCGGAGCACGGCGGTGTACCAGATCCCGGTGTCCGCGCCGATGGTGACGGCGCCGGCCAGGATCGCGCCGGGGGCGATCCAGGCGGTCGGGTGGACGTCCGGTCGGCTGCCGTCGATCTCGATGGCGGTGTGGAGGTGCGACGCTGCGCTCACGGGGTTCCTTCCGGGGAGGTGAGGACGCGCACCGGGCGGCCGGCCCGGAACGCGGCGACGTCGTCGGTGACGTCGGCGAAGTACTCGGCGTAGGACTGCCGGGCGACGTAGCCGGTGTGCGGCGCGAGCACGGTGCGCGGCGCCGTCCGCAGTGGATGGTCGGCGGGGAGCGGCTCGGTGTCGAACACGTCGAGGGCGGCGCCGGCGATGCGTCCCGAGTGGAGCGCCATGACGAGTGCGGCCTCGTCGACGATCGGGCCGCGCGAGGTGTTGACCAGCAGCGCGGTCGGCTTCATCAGCGAGAACTCGCCGGCGCCGATGGTGCCGACCGACCGCGGGGACAGCACCAGGTGGACGCTGAGCACGTCGGCGGTCCGGAAGAACGTCTCCCGGTCGGGGGCCTCGACCCCGATCTCGGCCGCCCGCTCGGAAGTCAGGTTCGGGCTCCATGCGGTGACGTGCATGCCGAGCGCGCGGGCGACCGGCACCATCGCCGCGCCCAGGTTGCCCAGCCCGAGCAGGCCCAGCGTCGACCCGGCCAGGACGGTACCGAGACCGAGCTGCCAGCCCCCGGCGCGGACCGCGGCGTCCTGCGCGGGCAGGTTGCGGGCCAGCGCCAGCAGCAGCGCCCAGGTGTGCTCGGTGGTGCTCGCCCGCCCGCCGGCACCCCCGGTGCCGCACACCGTCACCCCGCGGGCCGCGGCGGCCGCGAGGTCGATCGAGGCGTTGCGCATGCCGGTGGTGACCACCAGCCGCAGATCAGGGAGCCCGTCGAGGATCCCGGCGGTGATCGGGGTGCGCTCCCGCATGCAGACGACGGCGTCGAACCCCCGTAGCCGCGCGACCAGCCGGGCCGGGTCGGCGACGTGGTCGGCGAAGGCGACGGCCTCGACGTCGTCGCCGAAGGCTGTCAGCGGGAGCGCCACGTCCTGGTAGTCGTCGAGCAGGGCGACGCGGAAGGGCACGTCACGTCCCCGCGGCGGTCTCGAAGGCCTGCAGCACGTCGTCGCTGAACAGGACGAACCGGACCTGCTCGACGGCGGTGCCGGTGTCTCGGACGGTCCCGACGGCGATCCGCGCGGCGTCCGGGACCGGCCAGCCGTAGACGCCGGCGGAGACGGCGGGGAAGGCGACCGACCGGGCGCCGAGCTCGTCGGCGACCCGTAGCGACTCGCGGTAGCAGCTCGCCAGCAGGTGCGCGCGGTCCTCGGACGTCGCGTACACCGGGCCGACGGTGTGGATCACCCAGCGGGCCGGGAGGTCTCCGGCGGTGGTGGCGACGGCCCGGCCGGTCGGCAGACCGTCCGGGTACCGGCTCTCCCGTAGTGCCCGGCACTCGGCGAGGATCTCGGGCCCGCCCCGGCGGTGGATCGCGCCGTCGACGCCCCCGCCGCCCAGCAGCGACGAGTTCGCCGCGTTGACCACCGCGTCGACGGTCGATCCGGTGATGTCGCCGCGCTCGATGACGATCTCGGTGCTCACCGCTTCTCCTTCCGCAACCTCCCGAGCAGCGGGATGGCGTCGATCTTCTCGTCGGTCAGCGAGTCCCACACGATGCCGCCGTCGGGACGGGTGCGGCGGTGCTCCCGACAGTCGACCACACGATCCGGGGTGACGACCAGATCGACGGGGGCGTCGTGCCCGGCCCACGGGATGACGCCGGCGTCGTGCAGCTGCAGCTCATGCACGGTGGTGACGACCAGGGTGTCGTCGGAGATCAGTCCGGCCTCGCGGGCCAGGGCGAACTCGAGGTCGGCGAACCCGCCACCCTTGCCGAGCCGGGCCCCGTCGGCCCCGACGGCGACGCAGCCGGTCACCACCAGGTCGACCGGCTCCAGGTCGTCGACGGCGACCCGGCGGGCCGAGCGGGTCGCGTTCGCGATGGACACGGCCTTGCGCGGCGGGTCGGCCAGATGATCGGGGTCGAGCAGGAAGAACGGGTCGTCCTCGGCCAGCTTCGGGACGGCCATGTAGACGGTCTTGCCGTCCTCCAACGCGTACCGGCGCACCGGCAGCTGCGCGGAGTCCGGATTGGACTTCACGGTGCGGGCGGTGCGCCAGACGTCGAGCTCGCGCAGCCGGCGCGCGGCGGCCTCGGCGCCGATGAAGTTGGAGATCCGGTTGCGTGCGCCGGGGAACCGGGACGCCTTCTGTTCGGTCAGCGCCGTCCACACCTCGTCGCGCAGTGCGGCCTTGCGGGCCAGGATCTCGGGGTCGCCCCCGGCGTCGTGGTCGTGACGGCGGCTCATGGGCGCCGACTCTGCCCTAGTGGTTCCGGAGGGCCTCGATCAGCTCGTCCTTGCTCATGTCCGAGCGACCCGTGATGCCGACCTTCTGCGCCTGCGCGTACAGGTCGTCCTTGGTCATGTCCTCGTAGTCGCCGGACTCGCCGCCGCGCCTGCCGACGGTCTTCCGGCCCTCCGCCGCGGCGGCGTTCGCGATCCGCGCGGACTTCTCCTTCGAGTTGCCCTCCTCGCGGAGCCGCTCGTACATCTCCTCGTCCTTGATGCTGCTCGCCATGGGAGGCGACTACCCGCCGACCAGGGCCTCCAACCTGTTGAGCAGCGGCAGCTGCCCCTTCACGATCTTCTCCCGGGCGGTGGCGAGGTCGAACCACTCCGCACGGTCGATCTCCGGGAACCGGACGGTCCGCCCGGAGCGGGGCGGCCACTCCAGCTCGACCCAGCTGCCGTCGTCGGTCCGGGCGGCGACCCCCTCGGCGCCGGTGAAGCCGGAGCCGTCCAGCGCGAACGCGGTGACGACCTTGCGGGACTGCCGGACCGAGCCGAGGTCGACCGGATCGCCGTCCGGGGGCGGGACGCCGATCTCCTCGGTGAACTCCCGGCGCGCGGCGTCCAGCGGGGTCTCTTCCGGGCCGTGCTCGCCCTTCGGCACCGACCAGGCGTGGGCGTCCTTGCGGGCCCAGAACGGGCCGCCCATGTGTCCGAGCAGGACCTCGACGCCGTCGGTACCCGAGCGGTACAGCAGCAGTCCGGCGCTGGTCACGGGCGGCACGCGGGCTCCTCGGTCGTCGGTCGGTCGAGCCGGTGGACGTGGCTCAGCGGCGGGTCGATCGGGTTGTCCGGTGGCAGGTCGCCGGACGCGACCCGCCGGAACCCCGCCTTCTCCAGCGCCCGCCAGGACGCCCGGTTGCCCGCGCTCACCGGGACGATGATGGCGGGTGCGTCGGGGTAGCGCTCCCAGACCCCTGCTGCCGCGGCGGCGAGGATCCTCGTCCCGAGGCCGCGGCCGGTGAGCCCGGGTGGGCCGATCAGGTAGTCGATCGTGACCGCGCCGTCCGGGACGGTGAGGATCGGCGCGATCTCCACCACGTACTCGGGGAAGTCGTGCCAGCGGCAGCGCTGCAGCAGACCGACCGGGACGCCGCCGGCCGACACCACCAGGTCCTCGGACGGGTCCTCGCCGCGCATCGCGGGGCCGAAGTCGCGCTCGACGGCGTCGAGGGTGGTCTCGTGGTTCCACCAGCGCGCCACGTGCGGCTCGGCGAGCCAGTCGCGCAGCATCGGGAGGTCGGTGGGGGTGAGCGGACGGAATGTGATCGGCCCGTCCGGGACGTCCTGCGGGTCGGGCACGGCCGGAACGGTAGCGAGCGACGCCGCCGGGGAGCGAGCGAGTTCGGCGCCACCCGCCGGACCGGGCCCTGCCGCGACCCGTGACCACCCGCCCCGACCGCCGCGGTGGGTGCGGCGGGTCGCGGCAGCCGGACCCGCATCGTCCCTGCGGACGAGGCGAGCGGCGGGGTGATCTCGTCCGCGGCGCCGACGCGGGCCAGGAACGCGCGGCATAGCCTCGATGTCGCGGTGGAACACCGATCGCCGCTGGGGGAGAGCGATGACCGGGGAGACCACGACCGGCGACGACACCGGCACGCCGCGACCGGACCCGAGCGCTGGGGACCCGAGCGCTGGGAACGAGGCCGGCGCACCGACCGGGGAGCCGTCGCGCGAGGCGGAGCACCCGCGCCGGCGCGGACCGTTCCGGCGCCGGGAGTACAGCCCGGAGGAGGTCGAGGCCGCCAAGCAGGCCTGGCGCGACGTCCGTCCCTGGGACGGCCCGATGACCCGGGGCGACAAGATCCTCGTGTTCAGCACGCTGGGCGTGCTCGTGCTGATGCTGGTGTCGCTGCCGTTGCGGCCGTTCCTGCTGGCGTCGCACCCGGTGGCGCTCAGCGCGGTGACCGGCAGCCTCTCGGCGATCGGTGCCGGTGCGGCCTTCGCCCGGATCGGCGAGACCGAGCTGTGGCTGGTCGTCCTGGCCGGCGTGTTCGGGATGATCAAGTTCGACTGGCTGTTCTGGCTCGCCGGCCGGCGCTGGGGCGAGAAGATCGTGACGCTGTTCGCGCCGGGGGAGCGGGCGCAGGGGTTCGTCTCCCGGGTCCGGTCCTGGCCGCCGTGGGCGCTGCCGCTCGCGGTCGTCGCGGCCGCCCTGCCCGGCATCCCGTCGGCCGCGGTCTTCGCGGTCGCCGGCCTCGGCCGGATGCGGCTCGCGACGTTCCTGCTCGTCGACGCGATCGGCGCCGCGCTGATCACCGGGCTGGTCGCCGGGCTGGGTTTCGGTCTCGGGCAGAACGCGGTCGACGTCGTGCTCACCATCGACCGGTACGCGTTGTGGATCAGCCTGGCGCTGATCGTGTTCGTCGCCTGGAAGTCCGGCCGGCGGAACCCCACGCAGGCCGGGCCCGGTGGAGCTCCGGCCGGGTAGCCGACGCTCAGAGGCGCAGGGGTTGGTGGGTGCCGAACGTCCGGCGGTGGTAGACGAGCGGGTTCCCGGGACCGCCGTCGGCGCTGAGCACACGCCCCAGCACGATCGTGTGGTCCCCGCCCGGCACGAGGTCGGTCGCCTCACAGGCGAGCCAGCCGGACGCCGCCGCCAGCCGCGGCAGCCGGTCGCACTCGTCCCAGTCGATGCCGTCGAACTTGTCCGCGCCCTTGCCGGCGAACCGGGTCGCCAGCCCGCTCTGCCGGTCGGTGAGCACATTGACACCCAGGATTCCGGTGTCGCGCACGATGCGGAGGAGCTCCGACGTCTCGTCGAGCGCGACGATGATCATCGGGGGCCGGCGGGACAGGGAGCTGAAGGCACTGACGGTCGTCCCGTGCGGACGCCCCCCGTTCAGGGTGGTCACCACCGCGACCGGCGTGCACACACCTCCCATCACCTCGACGAAGCTGTCCTGGAGCCGGGCGTCCGGTGGGTTCTGCCCGGTCATGACACGTTCTCCCACGGCTGGGCGACGGACGGGCCGGACCGTGCGGCGTGCGCCTCGTGCAGCTCGATCGCGCGGGTCCACAGGACGCCCGGACAGTCCCCGAAGAGCGGAGCCCGCACTCCGGCGGCACGCAGCGCCGCGGCGCCCTGTGCACAGGTGAACACGGCGTCCGGACGTCCGGCGACGATCGTGGCCGCCGCGGCGGCCACCTCGGCGTCGGCCGCCGGTACCCCAACGATGGTGACCTCGCACTCCAGTGATCGCAGCGAGCGGACCGCGATCTCCGTCTCGCCGGAGAGGTCGGACACGAACACGGTGACCCGCTGGTTCCGGCCGATCCGGAACCGGCGCAGACCGGCGGCGAGCTGACCGGCCCGGGTGGCGAGGCGGTCGTCGGGTGCACACGATGCGATGGCTGCGGACACGCTTCCTCGATTCTGGTGTCGGAGGTTCTGGTATCGGACGGGCGTCACCGCAGGGGCACGAGGACGTCGGCGAGGAACCCGGCGACGTCGCCGTCGAGCGGAAGGACCTGTGCCACGTACTGGTCCGGCCGGACCACCACGACGGCGCCCCGCGTGCGGTCGACCCCCCGGAGGTCGAAGACGTCCTGCCCGGGCTCCGGGCAGAACACCTTCTCGTAGTCGGTCAGGCCGAAGCGGCCCTTGCGCGGCAACAGGACCGATGGCACGTCGGGCACGCTCAGGTCCCGGTGGCCCTGCTGGAGGATCGCCCGGACGTCGATCACCGAGTCGGGTTCGGCGCCGTCCGGGGTGAACCGCGCCAGCAGGTCGGGGAGCGTGGCGCACAGCGACTCCAGCCCGGCCCGGGAGCGGTCGGCGAAGACGTAGAGCCGCCACGCGCCGTCGGCGCGGGCCGCGTGCCCGAGATGCATCGGCTTGGCGTCGGCGAGCCGGACCACCGGGGCGGACTGGAACCGCATCCCGACCGGGAAGCCCTCGGCGAGCTCCTGGTACGTGGGCTCGCCGGTCAGCAGCGACGGCCCGTACCGGACCGCGACGCCGGCGGTGTAGCGACCCTGTTCGCGGAAGTAGTGCTGGAACTTCTCCGGCTCGGCGTCCCGGTCGCTGAACAGCGCGGCGAACTCCTTGTCGAACTCGATCAGCCGCCGCGCCACCGCCTGCCGCTCGGTGGAGTAGGTGCGGAGGATCTCCGGGCGTGCGGTGCCGCGCAGCACGGTCCCGAGCTTCCAGCCGAGGTTCCAGGCGTCCGCCATGGACACGTTCATGCCCTGGCCCGCCTTGGCGCTGTGGGTGTGGCAGGCGTCCCCGGCGATGAAGACCCGCGGATCGTCGCCGTCGTCGAACCGGTCGCAGACGCGCTGGGCGATCTCGTACACCGCCCACCAGCCGACGGATCGCACGTCGATCTCGTAGGGGTGCAGGATCCGGTTCGCGACGGCGGCGAGATGCTCGGGTGTGACGTCGCCGCGGCTCACCCCGGGCTCGAGCTCGATGTAGAGGCGGACGAGGTAGCCGCCCTCGCGGGGGATGACCAGGATGCTGCCCTGCTCGGAGGCGATGGCGGACTTCAGCCGGATGTCGGGGAAGTCGGTCACGGCGAGCACGTCGAGCACGCCCCAGGACTGGTGGGTGGCGTCGCCGCGCAGGCGCAGGCCCATGGCCTCCCGGGTGACGCTGCGCGAGCCGTCGCATCCCACGACGTACTTCGCCCGGATCGTCCTCCCGTCCAGCTCGACGACGACCGGGTACTCGCCGGCCTCGACCCGCACGTCGGTGACGTGCAGGCCGTAGTAGGGCTCGGCGCGGGTGGCGGAACGCGCCATGTGCTCGCGCAGGTAGGCGAGCATCCGCGCCTGGTTGACGATCATGTGGGGCATCTCCGAGATGCCCTCCTCCACGTCGTCCACCCGGCCGGTACGCACGATCGACGCCGGATCCTCCGGATCCGGTCGCCAGAAGGTGACCTCGTTGACCTGGTAGCCCTCGCCGATCAGCCGGTCGGCCAGGCCGAACGCCTCGAACATCTCGACGGTCCGGCACGCGACGCCGTCGGCCTGGCCGACCGCGAGCGGTCCCTCCCGCCGCTCGACGACGACGGTGTGCAGTTCGGGGAAGGCCGCGAGCTGGGCCGCGAGGACGAGCCCGGCCGGCCCGCTGCCGATGATCACCACGTCCGCGGTCGCGGGCAGCTCGGAGGGGTGGTCGCGCACGGGCTTCTCGATCAACGGATCCCCGGGCTCGTAGCCGTCGAGGTAGAACTGCATGCGGTCGGCTCCTCGTCTCGGACTGCTCCGCGCATCCTGGTTGCCTTTCTGCGGGGAGGGACACGTTTTTCTGCGCTGAGGAACAACCTCTGAGCGGACCCGGTGTTCCTCTGTCAAGAATTTTCTTGTCCGCGGAGACCGCGGATGGTGAGTCTCGCCGGGACAACGACGTGAGGAGCGAGCCTGATGAACGCCGTGGACACGTCGGCGGAGGAGCGCGGTCACCTGGCCGTGCGGGACCGCACCTGGAACCTGCTGATCGGCGGTGAGCTGCGGCCCGCGGCGAGCGGGCGGACCTACGAGCGGATCAGCCCGTTCCTGGGGGAGCCGATCGCCACCGTCCCGGACGCCGGGCCGGAGGACGCCGACGCCGCGGTCGCCGCGGCGCACGCCGCCCGCCGGGAGTGGCGGCTCACCCCGGCTCCGCAGCGGGCGGCCGCGGTCACCGAGGCCGCGCGGATCATCGAGCAGCACGGCGAGGAGCTGGCGCTGCTGGACACCATCGACGCGGGCTCGCCGCTGGCGAACTCCCGGATGGACGTCCAGATCACCCTGAGCCAGGCGAGGCTGTTCGCGGGCCTGGCACTGGAGATGAAGGGCGACACCATTCCCGCGAGCGCCGGCCTGCACCTCACCGTGCGCCAGCCGGTCGGCGTGGTCGTGCGGATCGTGCCCTTCAACCACCCGCTGATGTTCGCGGGCAAGGTGTTCGCGCCGCTGGTGGCCGGCAACCCGACGATCCTCAAGCCGCCGGAGGTGGCGCCGCTGTCGGCGCTGCGGCTCGGCGAGCTGCTCCGGGACGTCTTCCCACCCGGCGTGCTGAACATCGTCGTCGGGAACGGGCCCACCGTCCCGGACCGCCTGGTCCGGCACCCGGACGTCCGCCGGATCGGGTTCATCGGCTCCGAGCGCACCGGAATGGCGATCCAGCGGGCCGCGGCCGAGTCGGGGATCAAGGAGGTCAGTCTCGAGCTCGGCGGGAAGAACGCGATGGTCGTGTTCGCCGACGCGGATCTCGACGCCGCCGCGGACGCCGCGATCCGGGGCATGAACTTCACCTGGTCCGGCCAGTCCTGCGGGTCGAACTCGCGGCTGCTCGTCGAGCGTTCCGTGCACGACGAGGTGGTGGCGCGGATCGCCGCGCGGCTGCGTGAGCACCGTATGGGGGATCCCCTGGACCCGGCGTCCCAGCAGGGCACGATGATCGACCAGCGGCAGTACGACACGGTGCTCGGTTACCTGGACACCGCGCGGCGCGAGGGCGCCACGGTCGTCACCGGCGGCGGGCGTCCCGCCGAGTTCGCGCACGGGCTGTTCATCGCCCCGACCGTGCTGACCGGCGTGCGCGAGGACCACGTCGTCGCCCGCGAGGAGATCTTCGGACCGGTGCTGTCGGTCCTGGAGTTCGCCGACGAGGACGAGGCGGTCCGGATCGCCAACGACTCGCCCTACGGCCTGACGGCGGCGGTCTGGACCCGCGACGTCAGCCGGGCACTGCGCATGGCCCACGAGCTCGAAGCGGGCTTCACCTGGGTGAACGACTCGGCCAAGCACTTCCCGAACGTTCCCTACGGCGGGGTGAAGGCCTCCGGGGTCGGTCGCGAGGAGAGCCTCGAGGAGCTCCTCTCCTACACCGAGCTCAAGTCGATCAACATCTCCTACTGAAGGGCGTCATGACCGACGACATCCGCGAGCTCGTGTCGCTCGCCTCCCGCGTCCTCGGCCAGGCCGACCAGGGCGACTTCATCTGGGGCCACGCCTCGGCCCGCGACCCCGACGACCGGGGCGTGTGGATCAAGCGCAGCGGCATCGGGCTGTCCGAGGTCGGGCCGGACCAGGTGCACCTCGTGTCCCCCGACGGCGAGGTGCTCTCCGGGGAGGGCCCGCGCCATCTCGAGTTCCCGATCCACACCGAGATCATGCTGGCCCGCCCGGACGTCGGCGGCGTGGTCCACGCGCACTCGCCGCACGCCGTCGCGCTCGCCGCGGCCGATGTGGAGCTGCGCCCGGTCAGCCACGCGGCGACCTACTTCGTGCCGCCGAGCGTGCCCCGGTTCACCGAGACCACCGACCTGATCACCACCCCCGAGCTGGGCCGGTCGGTCGCCAAGACCCTCGGTGACTCGTCCGGGGTGTTCCTGGTCAACCACGGCATCGTCACCGTCGGCCCGGACCTGCAGACCGCGGCCTTCGCCGCGCTCCTGCTCGAGACCGCCGCCGAGCAGATGCTGCGGACGATCGCCTACCGCGGCGACCCCGTCTGGACCGACGACGACGAGGCGCTGGTCAAGCGCGAGCGCATCTACAACGACGCCGCGGTCCACACCGCCTGGGACTACCTGGTCCGACAGCTGCCCCACTGAGCCCCCGCACAGAGAACAAGGATGTTCATGGCCAAGCCACGTGCGCACGACCCCGACCTGCTCAGCTTCTCCTACTTCTTCCCGACCGGGCAGACCGACCACATCTGGTCGGACGAGGCCGCCGCAGCCACTCCGCTGCTGGACAAGGGCGTGTTCCTCGAGATGGCCAGGGCCGCCGAGGAGGCCGGGTTCGACTCGCTGTTCATCGCCGACACCTGGTCCGGCCACCAGCGGGAGGCCGAGCGGGCGGGGCACCAGTCCCCGAAGTACCTGGCCACGTACCTCGCGATGGGGCTGTTCGCGGTCACCGAGCACCTCGGTGTGATCACGACGATGCACACCAGCCACCACCGGCCGGCCCATGTGGCCCGGGCGGGCGCCACGCTCGACGCGTTCAGCGGCGGCCGGTGGGGCTGGAACGTCGTCACCGGTTTCGGGGACGTCGAGGCTCGGCTGTTCGGGGAGACCGGGCTGGCCGGGCACGACGACCGTTACGCCGCGGCTGCCGAGTTCGTCGAGGTGGTGAAGGGGTTCTGGACCGAGGACGAGCCGATCGACCACCGGGGTCGTTTCCACACCGCCCAGGGCCGGATGAAGGCCCCACGGCCGGTGCAACAGCCGACACCGCTGCTGGTCAGCGCGGGTGCCTCGCCTGCGGGCATGGCGTTCGCCGCCGAGCACTGTGACCAGCTGGTGGTGGCGGGCAACACGATCGACAAGATCCAGGCGGTCGACCACCGGCTCGACGAGCTCCTCGGCGCCGCCCCCGCCCGGCGGGAGGTGACGACGGCGCCGTTCGCGATCGTCATCGTCCGCGAGGGGGAGGGCGAGGCGGAGGCGGAGTACGAGCGGCTCACCGAGACGCTCAACGTCGAAGCCACCCGGGAGCTCGCCGCCGACATCCTCGGCGGGGTCGAGTCGATCAAGGCTGCCTTCGCGGGGCAGGACCCGCACGAGGCCGCGAAGGCGTGGGGGAGCGGCCGGGGAATCCTGAAGCTCCTCGGCACCGCGGAGCAGGTCACCGAGCAGCTCGTGGAGCTGAAGAAGGAGACCGCGACGCAGAACCTGCTCGTGAACTTCCCGCTGTGGAACCCCGGCGAGGTCCGGTCCTTCCGCAGCGTCCTCGACCACTGCCGGGACGCCGGGATCTGGCTCCCGCCCAGCGAACGGAGCTACTCGTGGTGAGCACCGAACAGACCACTCCGGTGGTCGCGGTCGACAGCGGCGAGCTGGCCGGCCTGACCCGCGCCGACGGCGTCCGGGCCTTCCTCGGCGTGCCGTATGCCGCCCCGCCGGTCGGGGACCTGCGCTGGCGGCCGCCGCAGCCCGTCGTGCCCTGGACCGGTACCCGCACGGCGCAGGAGCACGGACCCGCGGCGCCCCAGTTCGCGCCGCCCGCGAACTCGCTGTACTCCGGCGGGGAGCAGCGGTTCTCCGAGGACTGCCTGCACCTCAACGTCTGGACCGGGACCGAGGGCGACTCCGGCCGGCCGGTCATGGTGTGGCTGCACTTCGGCGCCTACCAGTTCGGCTCGGCCGGCAACCCGATGTACGACGGCGGGGCGCTCGCCGCGTCGGGCGTCACGGTCGTGTCGGTCAACCACCGGCTGGGCAGGCTCGGGTTCCTGGCACACCCCGGCCTCACCGCCGAGTCCGGCTACGGCGGGTCGGGCAACTACGGCCTGATGGACCAGATCGCCGCACTGGAGTGGGTGCGCCGCAACATCTCCGCGTTCGGTGGCGATCCGGGCAACGTCACCCTGTTCGGGGTCTCGGCAGGCGGCAACAGCGTGCACAACCTGCGCAGTTCCCCGCTGGCGGCCGGGCTGTTCCACAAGGTCATCGCCGAGAGTGCGCCCGGCGTCGCCCCCGCCCTCGACGGGCCGGGCCACCCCGCCAACCCCAGCACCCTCTCCGCCGCCGAGCAGGCAGGCACCGAGCTCGCGGCGCTGCTCGGGGCATCGACGCCGGCCGAGCTGCGGGCCCTGCCGGTGGAGCAGCTCATGGCCGCGCAGCTGCCGCGGGCGGCGGGTCGCTGGTCGTTCGACCTCGTCCCGGGCGCCGAGATCGGGCTGGCCCTGTTCGACACCGGCTATCCCGTGATCGACGGGCACGTTCTGCCGAAGGACCCGCTCGCCGCGTTCCTCGCGGGTGAGGTCGCGGACGTGCCGATGCTCGCGGGGAACGCGGAGAACGAGGCGTCCGGGCTGCCGTACGTCGGGAGCCTGGCCGCGTACCGGGCGGCCGTCGAGGAGGGCTTCGGCGAGTACGCCGCCGAGGTGCTGGAGCTCTACCCCGCCGGCACGGACGCCGAGGCCCGCACCGCGAGCTGGGCGCTGCTGGGCGACCAGGTCTTCGTCTGGTCGACGTGGACGGCCGCGCGGCTGCACGAGCGCAGGCTGACCACGCCCGTGCACTACTTCCGGTTCCTGCGCAGGCCACCGATCCCCGCGACCTCGGACCTGATCGAGCGGGACTACGCGGGGGCCTTCCACGGCGGCGAGGTGCCCTACGTCTTCGGGACCCTCGACGCGTGGGACTGGGACTGGACCGACGCCGACCGCGCGCTGTCCCGCCGGCTGCAGCAGGTCTGGATCGACTTCGCCCGCACGGGCGACCCCACGGCGTCCGGCGCGGTGGACTGGCCGGCGCTCGCAGGCGGGGTGCTCGGCATCGACTCCGAGCCCGGTCCGGCCGACCCGCCGGACCCGGCCCGGATGGCGTTCTGGGACAGATACCACGGAGTGGCGGGTGAGCTCGCATGACGGGAGGAGCGGACATGACACGGGTCAACGGCGCGGAACTGCTGGTCCGCACGCTCGTGCGCCTCGGCGTGCGGGACGCGTTCAACATCGTCGGGCTGGGGTTGTTCCCGCTGGCCGAGGCGTTCTACGCGCACCGGGACGAGCTGCGGTACGTGACCGCGCTGAACGAGACCAACCTCGGGCTGATGGCCGCGGGCTATGCCAGGGCGAACCGGTCGGCGGCGTTCGTGAACGTCTACCACGCCTCCGGCACCGGGCTCGGGATGATGGCACTGACCACCGCGTGGGCGGACGGTGTGCCGCTGGTCTTCACCAGCACCACCTCGAGCCGGGCCCTGGCAGGGCGCGACCAGTACGCCGCCGTCCCGCGCGCGGTCACCGAGATGAGCGACCAGTTCACCAAGTGGAGCGCGGAGGTCCCGTCCGCGGACCGGATCCCGGAGTTCCTGGAGCGGGCCTTCCAGATCGCGAACACCGCGCCCTACGGGCCGGTCCACCTGGCCTTCCCGATGGACGTCTGGCTGGAACAGGCCGAGGACACCGGTGTGAGCCCCACCGAGGTGCTGGCGGACTTCGCCGCCGCGCCCGCCGCCGTCGAGCGGCTGGCGCAGCTGCTGCGTGGCAGCGAGCGCCCGGTGATCGTCACCGGGGCCGAGGTCGCGCGCTACGGCGCGGTCGGGGCCGCCGTGGCCCTCGCCGAGGCGCTCGGGTGCACCGTGCTGCACGAGGACAAGGTCGCCGATCTCGGCTTCCCCACCACCCACCCGCAGTACGCGGGCAAGCTCGGCGCGCACCGCGCGGTCGTCGAGGGGGCGGATCTCGTCCTGCTGCTCGGCGTCGAACTGACCGAGTCCGGTCTCACGAGGCCGATGGACTTCGGGGACGCGACGACCGTCGTGCTCAGTCCGGATCCGCTGCTGCTGACCCGGCAGATCCGGCCGGACCTGGCCGTCCTCGGCGCACCGAGACCCACCCTGGAGGCGGTGACCGCGGCGCTCGGACCGATACCGCAGCGGGAGACACGCGCCGCCGCGGCGGCCGAGCTGCACGCGACGCGGGACGCGCGCAACGACCGGATCCGCGCCATCCGCTACGACGCCGACGAGCTGGCCATCGGCCGGATCCTCGCCGAGCTCGAAGCGGCCATGCCCGAGGGCACGATCATCGTCAACCACTGCGCGTCCGGTGAGCCGTTCGTCGAGGACCTCATCCCCTATCCGGACACCGACAGGTTCTTCGGCATCTCCAGCAAGGCGAGCGCGCAGGGCTGGGGTGGACCCGCCTCCATCGGCATCCAGCTGGCCCGGCCCGACGCACGGGTCGTCGCGCTGCTCGGCGACGGCGGCTTCATGTTCAGCTCGACGGCGATCTACGCGGCCGCCCAGCAGGACCTTCCCGTCGTTTTCGTCATCCTGAACAACGGCGGCTGGCGCGACATCGGCGCGCTGGCCACGGTCGCGAAGAGCCCGCTGGCCGACGCCGAGGGCGTGATGGGCTGGACGTTCGCCGACCCACCCATCGACCATGCGGCGTTCGCCGCCAGCCTCGGCCTGGAGAGCCGCCGGGTCGCCACACCGGGTGAGCTGCGCGAGGCACTGGACAAGGCGTTCGCCCAGGGGCGCGCCACGTTGATCGAGGTCATGAACTCACCCGAGGACGCGCACGAGTTCTCCCGCGTCTTCACCCAGTCGTCGGAGGACTGAACCATGTCACTGTCCATCGGGTACTTCTTCCCCGCGGGCCAGACGAACCACGTCTGGTCGGACGAGGCCGCCCGCCGCACCCCGCGGCTCAACCGGGAGAACCTGCTCGAGCTCGCGCGCACCGCCGAGGACGTCGGCTTCGACTCGCTGTTCATCGCGGACAACTGGTCCGGCCACCAGCGCGCCGCCGAGCTGGCCGGCCACCAGTCGCCCGCCTACCACGCCCCGCTGCTGGCCATGGGCATCTTCGCCGTCACCGAGCGGATCGGCGTCGTCTCCACCTTCCACACCACCCACCACAAGCCGGCGCACGTGGCCCGGATGGGCGCCACCCTCGCGGACTTCAGCTCCGGGCGGTGGGGGTGGAACGTCGTCACCGGGTTCTCCGACGCCGAGGCCGCCCTGTTCGGCGAGGAGTTCGTCCCGCACGACGAGCGCTACGAGATGGCCGCGGAGTTCGTGGACGTCGTCGACCGGCTCTGGACCGAGCAGGAGCCGTTCGACCACGACGGCCGCTACTACCGCATGAAGGGGCGGATCAAGGCGCCCCGGCCGGCGGCCCGGCCGCGGCTGGTCAGCGCGGGCGCCTCCGAGGCGGGGACCGCGTTCGCGGCGAGGTACTGCGACGAGCTGGTCACCCTCGCCAAGGACGACGACGGGCTGCGCGGCGTGGAGTCCCGGCTCGCCGGGCTCACCGCCGGGACCGGCCGGAACGTCTCGGTCACCCCGTTCGCCATCGCCCTGGTCCGCGAGAACGAGGGCGAGGCGGAGGAGGAGTACGCGCGACTGCTGGAGTCGCTCAACCACGACGCCGCCTGGGAGATCGCGGGCGACATCCTCGGCTCCATCGAGTCCGCCAGGGCGATGTTCGACAAGCTCGGCGAGGACAAGGCCGTGCGGGCGCTCGGCAGTGGCGAGGCGATGATCCAGCTGGTCGGGACCCCGGAGCAGGTCGCGGAGCGGCTGACCCGGCTCACGTCCGAGATCGACATCCGGAACATCCTGGTCAACTTCCCGCTGTGGAGCCCGGCCGAGCTGCGCGGGTTCGGGAAGGTGCTGGACCTGCTCGCCGACGCCGGTGTGTGGTCCCGCCCGAGCGGCCGCCCCTGGTGAGAGGCGTGTGAGAAAGGGCGGGGCCACCGGATCGGGTGGCCCCGCCCTTCTCTCATCCGGATGCCGTGTCGCCGATGTCGAGCGCGTAGACCCGTGCCGCGGTTCCGGCGAACACCGCGTGGCGCTCGGAGCGTGAGCAGCCGCCGGTGATCCGGAGGTAGGCGTTGCAGACGGTGGTGAACGAGCCGACGGCGTCGGTCGGCACGTTGCTCTCGAACATCACCCGGTCCGCGCCGAACAGGGCGATCGTCTCCTCGGCGTAGGGCCGCCACTCCCCGGCGAGTGCCTCGGAGGACGCGGGCGGGTCGGCGCGGTAGGCCGGGGAGCCCGACAGGAACGTACCCAGGCCCCCCATCTTCACCACGACGTCGTCGCACCGGGCGAGCTCGGCCATGTGCGCGCGCCAGGCCGGGAAGTCCTGTGCGGCCCGGCCCGCGTGCCGGCCGATGCCGACCGGGTTGCCGAGGTGGCCGAGCACGATCCGGGTACCGGGGAAGTCCCGGGCGAGCGCGACGACGTCGCCGAGCTGCGGGGCGAGGACGAAGGCGTCGAAGCTCAGCCCCAGCGGCGCGAGCTGGGCGAACCCGGCCCGGAAGCCGGGGTCGGCGTAGAGGTGGCGGGGGATGTCGAACAGCCCACCGAGTACGGCCGGATCCTCGTCCCAGAGCGCGGCCTGACGGATGCCGCGGAACCGGCCGGGAGCCGCCGCGAGGTGTGCCTCCAGCACCTCGCGGACCGCGGCCCCACGGCGCAGGTCGGCCGCGCCGACGATCGCCGCAGCGATCCGCCCGTCCGACTGGGCCGCGAGGAACTCGGTCTCGCCGACGGGACGCAGGTGCTCGGGGCCGGTGGTGCGGTACCGCGTGTGGCCCTCGACCGCCACCGTGGCGACGACGTCGTAGCCGCCGCCGACCAGGTCGGCGTACCCGGCGGCCGTCAGGCTGCGCCGGCCCCACAGCGCGGCCAGCCGGTCGTCGGCGTCGGCGAAGAGGTGGTGGTGGGCGTCGACGATCCTCAGGCCGGGCGCGAGCGGGGCCTCGCCGCTCACCGGGCGGTGACCCCGCCGTCGACCATGAGGGTGGTCCCGGTGATGTAGCCGGCCCGGTCCGAGGCCAGGAACGCCACGGCGTCGGCGATGTCGGCGTGCGTCGCGAACCGGCCCATCGGCACCTGGTCGAGGAGGTTGCCCGGGGCGTTGCGCCGCGCCTCGGCGCCCGCGCCGCGCATCGGCGTCTCCACGAACCCGACGCCTACCGCGTTGACCCGGATCCGGGGGGCGTACTCGCAGGCCAGCCCGCGGGCCAGCGCCTCCACCCCGGCCTTGCTGGCCGAGTAGGCGGCGGCTCCGGGCATCCGGCCGAAGCGGGAGGCGTGGCTGCTGAGCAGCACGATGCTGCCCGCCCGCATCCGGTCGGCCGCCAGCGCGGCGACCCGGGCCGCCCCCGCGAGATTGACCTCCAGGGTCTGCTCCATCTTCTCCCCGGCCGCCTCGACGCCGGCGGCCGGCACGAGCACGCCGTGCGCCACGACCACCGTGTGCAGCGGACCGAGCTCCAGGACGGAGTCCAGACAGGTCTCGACGCTCGCCCGGTCGGTGACGTCGAGGCGACGGTGGTGCACGCCGTCCGGGACCGCGCCGGCGCCCGAGCGGTCGGCGGCGACCACGACGGACCCCTCCGCCCGCAGACGCACGGCGAGGGCGGCACCCAGGGAGCCGGTGCCGCCCGTCACCAGTGCGACGCTCACGTGTGCGCCCGCCGTGGCAGCGCGATGCCCGCGACCAGGGTGATCAGGGCGACGGCGACGATGTAGAAGGCGGGTGAGATCGCGAGCCCGGTCGTGCTGACCAGGAGCGTGGCGATGTACGCGCCCGCGCCGCCGAACACAGACACCGAGAGCGCCGCGGCGATCGACACGAGTGCGCCCCGGCGCTGCGTGTCGAACAGCTCGCTGATCGTCGCGGTACCCGCGCCCGCGATCATGGCGGTCGGTACCGCGAACACGATCTGGACCCCGACGAGGGTGCCGAACGAGGGGACCGCGACCAGCAGGGCGAAGAGCGGGATCGGCAGCACCAGGTAGCCGACCGCGGCGCCGATGATGAGGGGCCGGCGACCGATCCGGTCCGAGACGTGTCCGAAGACCGGGATCATCCCGACGGCGAGCACGCAGCCGATCGCGGTCGCCCACAGCGCGGAGCCGGCCTCGACCCCGGCGAAGGTGGAGGCGAACGTGGGCATGTAGTTGATCGTCACGAAGGAGGTGACCGCCCACAGGGCCACCACACCGACGGCCAGGACGAAGCCGCGCACGGCGCCGATCCCCGGGCCGGTGTCGGTCGCGGCGGACGCGTCGCCGGCCCGGCGGGCCTGGTCCAGCTCCGCGAACTCCGGGGTCTCGCCGATCGTGCGGCGCAGGTACAGCACGACGATCGCGAGCAGGCCGCCGAGGATGAACGGGATGCGCCAGGCCCACTCGCGCACGGCGTCGGAACCGGCCACCGAGGTCAGCACCGACACCACGAGCAGGCCCAGCAGCAGGCCACCGTAGGTGCCGACCTGGTGCAGGCTGCCGAACAGCCCGCGCCGGCCCGTGCTGGCCCACTCGGTGAGGAACACCGCGGCGCTGCCGAACTCGCCGCCCGCCGAGAAGCCCTGCAGCAGCCGGCCGAACACGATCAGGGCCGGGGCGAGGACCCCGATGCTCGCGTGGGTCGGGCTCAGCCCGATCACGAGCGATCCCGCCGCCATCAGCAGCATGGACAGCAGCATCACGAACCGACGGCCGCGACGGTCGGCGATCGGCCCGAGGACGATCGCGCCGACCGGTCGGGCGACGAACCCGACGGCGAACACCGCGAACGAGGCCAGCAGCGCGGCCACCGGGTCCGTGCCCGGGAAGAAGTTGGCGGCGATCGCCGCGGCCAGGAAGCCGTAGACCGTGAAGTCGTACCACTCCATGACATTGCCGAGGGTGCCGAGCGTCGCGGAGCGCCGGCGGGTGCGGGCGGGATCGGCGGCGGGGGAGTGCACGGGTGACGTACTCGTCATCGAGGGTCTCCTGCGGGTGTCGTTGAAAGCCGGAACGACGGTACGACGATTCCGCACCGCGGCAGTTATAGTTCTGACGTGAAGAACAAGCCGGCCTACGGGATCGACTCGGTCGATCACGCGCTGCACCTGGCCCTCCTGCTGCAGCAGGAGGGGGCGCTGCGGGTCACCGACGCCGCCCAGCGGCTCGGCGTCGCCCGGTCCACGGCACACCGGCTGCTGACGATGCTCGTCTACCGGGACTTCGCCGAGCAGCAACCGGACCGGCGCTACGTGGCCGGGGCCGTCCTGCGCCGGGCCACGGTGCCCGAACCGGCGGCCCTGCTGCGCCGGGCCGCCCTGCCCCATCTGCAGCGGCTCACCGAGCGCACCGGTGAGACCAGCAACCTGGTGCTGGTCGTCGCGGACGAAGCCCGGTTCGCCGCCACCGTGGAATGCGACAAGACGCTGCGGGTCGGGGACCGGGAGAGCCGGGCGCTGCCCGCGCACCTGGCGTCGGGTGGGCGGGCCGCGCTGGCGGCGCGGGATCCCGATGCGGTCCGTGAGCTCTACGATGAGTCCGGTGTGGACGTGGAGGCGCTGCTGCGGGACCTGGCGCGGATCCGCCGCCAGGGGTTCGCGGTGAACGACCAGAAGACCGAGACCGGGGTGACGGCGATCGGCTGCGTGGTCGACGGCCCGCCCGGCGCCCCGAGCGCCGCCATCTCCCTCGCCATGCCCACGGTCCGCTACGACCGGCACCGGCTCGGTGAATGGGTCCGTGAGCTCACCACCACCGCCGCCCGCATCGCCGAGGAGCGTCGTACCGGGGAGGCGGACTGATGGCCGGGCCGGAACGGGCGGAGCCACCCGCCCCGCGATATCCGCTGGAGTCGGTCGACCGGACCCTGTCCCTGCTGCGGCAGCTGGCGGACCGGCGCGAGGTGACCCTCGCCGACGTGCGCGTCCACCTCGGCGTCGGCCAGTCGACGGCGCACCGGCTGCTCGCCATGCTGGTCTACCGCGAGTTCGCGGTGCAGGACCCCGGCACGCGGCGCTACCGGCCCGGACCCGCCTTCGCCGAGCTCGGGCGGGCGGCCGACGCGGCCCTCGACCTCGTCGGGACGGCGCGCCCGGTCCTCGCCGCGCTCGCCGGGGAGACCGGGGAGACCGTCCATCTCGGTGCCCTGGTGCGTACCGAGGTCCACTACCTCGACGTCCTGGAGAGCGCGTCCACGCTGCGTGTGGCGAGCCGGGTGGGCCAGACCCGGCCGGCTCACGCCACGAGCATCGGCAAGGCCATGCTCGCCGCCCTCGACGCCGACACCGTGCGGACGCTCTACCCCGGCGGGAGGCTCCCCGCCGAGACCGCCCGCACGGTCACCGAGCTCGACGCGCTGCTCGCCGAGCTCCGCCGCTCCCGCTCACGCGGGTACGCGCGTAACCGCGGCGAGGTCGAGCCGGGGGTGTGCTCGGTGGGGGTCGCGATCGCGCACCCGGCGCGGGGCCTGCTCGGCGGGCTCAGCGTCGCGACACCGGAGGCGCGCTGGAGCGCCGCGACCGAGCGGGAGCACGTGGCCGCACTACGGCGCGCCGCGGCCGAGATCCTCGACGGGATCCCCTGACCGCGCCGCCGGCTACCGCCGGTCCGGCCCCTCGCCCAGCCGTTCCTTCAGCCCGCTGGCCCGCCCCGCGGGCCGGGCGATCGCCGCCCGCACCGCGTCCTCGGTGCCGATGATCCGCACGGCCTCCCGGGCCCGGGTGACGGCGGTGTAGAGCAGCTCGCGGGTCATCAGCGGCGAGTCGGCCGGCGGCAGCACCACGGTGATCCGGCGGAACTGGCTGCCCTGACTGCGGTGCACGGTCATCGCGTAGACGGTGCCGACCCCGCCGAGCCGGGCCGGCTCGAACTCGGTGGGCCTGCCCTCGCGGGTGAACACGGCCCGGCGACCGGATCCGGTGCGGACGACGACGCCGGTGTCGCCGTTGAACAGCCCCAGGTCGTAGTCGTTCGCGGTCACCAGCAGCGGCCGCCCCGGGTACCAGGGCGCCTCGGCGTCGTACCCGGGCCGGGCCGCGGCGAGCCACCGCTCGATCTCCGCGGTCCACCGGGCCACGCCGTAGGGGCCGCGGCGGTGCCCGCACAGCACCCGGTGGTCGTCGAGCACCCGCAGCGCCCGGTCGACGTCCCCGCCGTCGGCGGCACCGATCAGGTCGGTCGCGGCGATGAGGACGTCGGACCGCAATGTGTCCAGCTCGGCGGCCGCGACCTCCGCCGGATCGGCCCGGACCAGGACGAGGTCGGCCGAGCCCCGGTCGAGCAGCGCGGTGGCGGCGTCGGCGTCACCGGCCTGGACCGCGGCCGCGAACTCGGCGATCGTGCCGCCGAAGCGCCAGTTCCGTTCCAGCCGCACCACACCGTTGCGGACCACGACCGGCTCCCCGGGCTCGCCGGCACCGGTGTCGCGGACGGCCTCGTCGGTCGAGGGCACCGGGCGCGGGGCTCGGAACGCGCCGCCGGCCTCCAGCGCCGCCTGCAGCTCCGGCTCGGCCCGCCCGCCGGCCGCGGCGAGGTCGCCGAGCACGGCGCCGGCCTCCACCGAGGCGAGCTGCTCCGGGTCGCCGACCAGCACCAGCCGGGCGTCCGGGCGGACCGCCTCCAGCAGCCGGGCCATCATCGTGAGCGACACCATCGACGTCTCGTCGACGACCACGACGTCGTGCGGCAGCCGGTTCCCGCGGTGATGCCGGAACCGGCCCGACGCGCCCCGGGAGCCGAGCAGCCGGTGCAACGTCGAGGCGGTCGCCCCGGCCACGGCGTCCCGGTCACCGGGCGGCATCCGGTCGCGCGCGTCGGCCACCGACTGGGTCAGCCGGGCGGCGGCCTTCCCGGTCGGCGCGGCGAGCGCCACCCGCAGGCCGGGGCCTCCGGGGGCGCGGCGGGCGTCGTGCAGGTCGTGCAGCACGCCGAGCAGCCGGGCGACCGTCGTCGTCTTGCCGGTGCCCGGCCCGCCGGCGATCACGCTGACCGGCCGCAACGCGGCGACGGCGGCGGCGAGACGCTGGCGCTCCGCCCCGGGGTCGCCGAGCAGCCGGTCGAGCGCGGCGCACAGCCGCTGCGGGTCGACCCGGGCGACCGGGCCCGCCCGGGTGAGGAACTCGCGGCGGACCAGCTCCTCCTCCTGCCAGTACCGCTCGAGGTAGAGCAGCGGGCCGAGCAGCCGCAGGGGGCGCCCCGCGGGCGCCGAGGCCCCGTCGGCGACCAGCGGGCTCGCCGCGCACGCGTCCCGCCAGCGGGCGGGGTCCGGCCACGGCAGGTCGGAGACGTCGACGGCGACCTCCCCCTCGCCGGCGGTCGTGGTCGCGACCGTGCCGAGGTCGACGCAGACCGAGCCGTTGCGGATGGCGCGCACGGCCAGCGCCGCGGCGAGCACCACCTCCTCCGGCTCCGATGTGGACGGAGCGGCGGTCGCCGTCGGGTCGCCGCGGCCGCCGAGGGCGGCCAGCCGGCGTGCGACGTGCACGTCGCCGGGCGCGAGCACGTCGGCCTCGTTGAACGCGGCCAGCACGCCGGTGGCGGTGCGGGCGGCGAGGGGTCCGAAGAGATCACGGTCCACCGCAGCGGCGCCGGTCATGCCGCACCTCCGTCCAGCAGATCCGACAGCTCCTCCACCAGCGCCGCCGGCGGCCGCCAGGCGAACACCCCGCACGGCGAGGCGAGAAGGCCGTCCCCGGTGACCGGGGTGCCCGGCCCGCACATCCCGCGCAGGAACAGGTAGCCGACCCCGCCGAGGTGGGTCCCGGGGTCGTAGCCGGGCAGCCGCCAGCGCAGGTAGCGGTGCAGGGCGACCGCGTAGAGCAGCGCCTGCAGCGGGTAGTGGGAGTCGATCATCGCGTCGGTCATCCGCGGCGCGGTGTAGTGCGCGGCGGTGAGCGGTTCCCGCCCGGCCGGGCCGGTCGGGCCGAGCCAGTTGGTCTTGTAGTCGACGACCAGGAAGCGGTCCCCGATGCGCAGCACGGAGTCGATGCTCCCGGTCAGGTAGCCGCGCAGCTGCTGGCCGGCGAGGTCGGGGGAGTCGAGGTGGTCGGCGTAGCCGTGCAGCGGGTCGCCGGGGCCCAGGTGCCGGCGCACCGCCGCGGACAGCCCGGCCAGCGTCAGCCGGCCGGTCGGGGTGTCACCCCCGCACAGCGGCAGCTCGAAGTCGAGCTCGGAGAGCCGGTCCTCCGGGGTGATCTCGGCCAGCGACCGTCCGTCGCCCAGCGGGCCGAGCGGGGTGCGCAGCACCGGGAGCAGCGCGTCGGCGAGCTGCTCGGGGTCGACGTCGGCGGGCTGGCGGCGCAGCTCCGCGGTCACGTGGTCCACGAGCTCGGTCCGCAGCGCGGTGTCCCCGTCCGCGGCGACGCGGGTGTCGAGGTTCTCGAGGACGGCGTGCACCAGGGTGCCGAAGCCCGCGCCGGCGGGCAGGTCGGCCATCGGCGACGGGACCAGGGCCGGATCGACCGCCGGGCCGCCGAGCGAGGCGTCGCCGGTCCCGGCCGTGGCGCCGCGGCCGGCGGGGCCGCCGGCGCCGGGGGCGGCACCGGAGGCGACGGCGCCCGGCTCGTCGGTGATCCCCTCGTCCTCGGGCTCGCTGAGCACCCCGGGCGGCCTGGCGGGCTGCTCGTCGACGTCGGCGCTGCCCGCGCCGTCGGTGGGGGTCCGGTGGGAGGCGTGCGCGGACGCGGTCAGCGCGGTGTAGGAGGTGCGCCGCCAGGCGGTGTCCAGGCTCCGCCGGAACTCGGCGACCACCGGCACCCCGCCCGCGGGCTCGGCGGGCCGGGACACCGGGTCGCGGTCGTGCAGGGTCTCCACGACCGCCTCGCTGCCGGCGAGCCGGCCGCGGAACACCTGCAGCGCGTTCGCGTCCCCGGGCACCTTCGCGGTGGCCTCGGGCTCCCGGCCGGGGCCGGGGTGGCCGACCAGCATCCGGTGCAGCGACGACGCGGCCGTGGTCGTCGCGGGCACCCACCAGGCCACCACCTGGCTGCGCGCCCGGGTCAGCGCAACGTAGAGCAGCCGCAGGTCCTCACCGGACTCCTCGGCCTGGTGCAGCCCGGTGCGGCGCTGCCGGTCCGGACCGGACGACCCGCCGACGTCGAGCAGCCTGCGAGACGGGCCGTCGTCGCCGGCGGCGTCGTGGTAGAGCAGCGTGTCCGGGGTGTCGGCGACCCACCGGTCCCACGCGAACGGCAGGTAGACGACCGGGAACTCCAGTCCCTTGGACCGGTGCACGGTGACGATCTGCACGGCGTCGGCGTCGGACTCGAGGCGCCGGCTGCGCTCGGCCGAGGTGTCCCGGGCGGCCTCGCCGATCCGGTGCCGCAGCCACTCGGTGAGCGCGGTCGGGCCGAGGTGGCGCTCCAGCGCGGCCGAGTGCAGCACCTGCCCGACGTGCCGCAGGTCGGTCAGGTCGCGCTCGCCGTCGGGCCGGGACAGCAGCCGCTGCGCCGGGGCGTAACGGGCGAACACCGCCTCCTGCAGCGCGGCGACCCCGCGCTCGGCGAGCACCGCGTGCCAGGCACGCAGGTCGGCGCCGAGGGTGTCGACGTGCCGGTCGCCGTCCGGGCCGCAGAGCTCGGCGACGGTGAGCCCGACGAACCGGGTCAGCGCGGCGGCCCGCAGCCGCAGCGACCGTTGCGGCTGCTCGACGGCCTCCAGCAGGGTCAGCCACTCGAGCGCGACGTCGGTGGTGAACACGCTGGTGCTGCCGGTCAGCACCGCGGGCACCCCGGCGTCGGCGCAGGCGTCGCGGACCAGGAGGCCCTGGGCGTTCGTCCGCACCAGTACCGCCACCTGGCCGGGCCGCAGCGGGGCGCCCTCGAACCGGGCCGAGCCGTCGAGCAGCTCGGACAGGTCGGCGGCGACGTCACGCGCGACGACCGTCCGCGCGCCCGCCGCACGGCCCAGCTGCCGGCCGGTCAGGTCGAGCCGGTCCCGGTCCACCGCGCGCAGCCGCAGTGGCGCATCCCGGCGGGCGACGAGCCGTCGTCCGGTGTGGTGGGCGTCGACGGGGTGCACGACGATGCGGGGATCGCCGAGTGCGGCCTCGTCGAACACCCTCTCCAGCGCGGTGAGCAGCGCGGCGTCGCTGCGCCGGTTCACCGACAGGGTCCGCTTGTCGGTCGCGGCGTCCGAGGCGCGCAGGTAGCTGTGCACGTCCGCCCCGCGGAACGCGTAGATCGCCTGCTTCGGGTCGCCGATCAGCACCAGGGTCGTCCCCGGTGCGGAGTGGAACGCCAGTGAGAGGATCTCCCACTGCAGCGGGTCGGTGTCCTGGAACTCATCGACCAGCACCACCGAGAACCGGGACCGCAGCCGCTCCCGGGCGGCCGGCCCGCGGAGCGGGTCGCGCAGCGCCTCGGCGAGGCGGGTCAGCATGTCGTCGTAGCTGTAGACGCGCAGCCGGCGCTTGCGGGCATCGACCTCGCGCCGGACGGCGGCGGCGAACCCGTGCCGGACGGCGGCGACCGAGCGCGGGTCGGCGTCGCGCGGCTCCAGCTCGGCCTGCGGGTCGGCGACCGCGCGGCGGGCCAGGGTGAGCGCCTCGGCCCGGGTGAAGGCCGGCTTCCCGGCGTCGGGGTGGGCGTACTTACGGACGTAGAAGTCGTCGACGACCTCGGTGACGATGTCGTCGACGTGCTCGACGAACTCGGCGTCCGGGTCGTTGTCCCCGGCCACCCCGAGCCCGGCGAGCATCTGCATGCAGAACTGGTGGGTGGTCGCGATCGTCGCCGCGTCGAACGACGCCGACGTCTCGGCCAGCCGCCGGCGCCGCCGCTCGACCTCGGTCGCGTCGCCGTCGGCGAGCAGCGCGACCACCGGGTCGTCGCCCACTGGACCGCCGGCCAGCACCGCGGCCAGCGCCCGCTCGGTGCCGACGAGGCGTTCGCGGACCCGTTCGCGCAGCTCCTGGGTGGCGTCCCGGCCGAAGGTCACCAGCATCAGCCGGTCCAGCCCGGCCACGCCCTCGGCCACGTACCGGGTGGCCAGCGCGGCGATCGTGTAGGTCTTGCCGGTGCCGGCACTGGCCTCCAGCACGACGGTGCCGGCCGGCAGCGGGCCGTCGACGGTGAACGTCGGGGCGGAGAGAACCGCGGTCACGGCGCGTCCTGCCTCTCGTGGTCGAGCAGCGGGGTCCACAGCCGGGTCGCGAGCGCGCCGAACCGGGTCGGCTCGCCGCCGGTGCCGGGCTCGTCGGAGACCAGCAGCGGGGCGCCGGCGCCGCGGACGAAGACGTGCGTGGCGTCGTCGCGCTCGAACCGGTTCCACTCGGCGTCCGCGGACGCCAGTGCGTTGGGCGCCGCCGCGCCGCGGGCGCGGGCGCGGGCGTAGGCGGCGCCGGCATCGGTGGGCAGCGGCAGCGGCGCGCGCAGACCCTCGCGGCGCAGCGCGACCAGGTCGGCGAGCAGGGCCCGGGCCCGGGCGGGCTCGACCGGGCCGAGCACCGAGCGGGCCGCGCCGCCGGTGCCGCGGCCGATCGTCACCGCGGTCCAGGGCCGGTCCGGGTGCGCCGCGGTCAGCGCGAGCAGCTGCACCCACGCCCGCAGACGCTGCTTGGCCTTGAGCCGCGAGTACTCGACCCGGACGACGACGTCACCGTGCAGACCGGGCACGGTGCCGGCCACGGTGATGCCGTCGAGCGCGGTACCGGTCAGCGGGGCGACGAGGTCCTGCGATGCCGCCTCACCGGTACGGACCGTCGCCGCGACCGCGACCAGGGGCTCGACCTTGCCGCCGACGTCGGTCAGCACCCGGCGCCCGAGCCCGCCCGGCGGCAGGTCACCGCGCAGCCGCTCGGCGTGTGCGACCGCCGGTGGCTCGGCCCCGGCGAGCCGGTCGGCGAGCAGCCGGTCGCCGATCTTCCAGCCGGCGAGCCCGTCGAGCTCGACGGGCAGCGCGTCGTCGGGCTCGGCGTTCTCCTGGGGCGGCAGCACCCGCACCCGCTGGCGCAGGAACGCCCGCACCGGGTGCTCGACGAACGCCACGAGCTCGTCGAGCTCGACGGTGGGGTCGTCGTCCTCCGGGTCCGGCAGCGGGTCGGCCGGGAACCGGGACACCGCGGTGCGTGGGCCCGCGGCCGCCTCGGCGCCGTGCAGCGCGGCCCGGTCGAAGCTGAACGGTCCGTCGGTCAGCAGCGCGCCGGGGGCGAAGTTGCGCCGGTCGAAGGGCTGCAGCGGATGCCGGGCCCGCAGCGTCCGGGACGCCGGTTCGCCGGACGGGGTGCGCACGAGGGCATCGATCGCGTCGGTGAGCTCGCCGATCGGGACCGACGGCGGCCGGTCGGCGCCGGTGCGCTCGTCGGCGCCGGAGCTGACGACGACCAGGTGCTCGCCGGCCGAGCAGATCGCGTCCAGCAGCAGCTGGCGGTCCTCACCGCGCGGGTCGCGCTCACCGACGACCGGGTCGCGGGCCAGCACGTCGTCGCCGTCGGGCGCGCCGGCCCGGGGGAAGACGCCGTCGTCGCAGCCCAGCAGGCACACCACCCGGTGCGGGACCGCGCGCATCGGGACCAGGGTGGCGACGGTGAGGGTGCCGGTGCGGAAGTTCGCCCGGCTCGGCCGGCCGCGCAGCCGCTCGGCGAGCAGGCCGCGCACGTCCGGCAGCGCGAGATCGACCCGCTCGGCCTGCGGGCCGGCCGAGGTGAGCACGTCGGCCAGCTCCGCGCGGGCCTGCGCGGTCTGCCAGGCGTCCGACGGCGCGGTGTCGGTGAGTGCGCCGAGCGCCTCGCTCAGGGCGGTCACCCAGTCCGACAGGGGCTGGGGGCCACGGAGTGCGGCGAGCGCGGTGTCGAGCCGGTCGACGATCTCGGCGAGCCGCCCGACCAGGTCGACGTCGGACGAGTCCACCTCGTCCAGTGGCAGCGCCCCGCCCAGCCAGGCGGGCGCGCCGGGCGTCTCGGCCATCGCGACGCCGACCAGCAGCCGGTCCAGCCCGGACCGCCAGGTGTTCTGTTCGACGGTGTCCAGCTTGTACGGGGCCCGGTGACCGGCGTCGAGTCCCCAGCGGACCCCGGCGGCGGTGACGAGCTCAGAGATCCGCTCCAGCCCGTCGTCGTCGAGCCGGAACCGGCGCCGCACCGGGCCGGACGCGATCAGGTCCAGCACCTGGGAGGCGGTGAGCCGGGACCCGGCGAGCTCCAGCAGCACCGATACCGTGCCGAGCAGCGGGTTGGCCTGGCGCAGCGCCCGGTCGGCGAGCCGCACCCGCAGCAGGTGGCCGGGGTGCAGCTCGTCCCGGCCGGGCCCGGCACCGTCCGGCGTCGAGGCGTCCGGCGCCAGCCCGAACGACGCGGTGATCAGCGGGGCGAACACCTCGATGTCCGGGCACATCACCACGATGTCGCGCGGTTCGAGGGTCGGGTCGGCGGCGAGCAGGCCGAGCAGCGCCTCGCGGAGCACCTCGACCTGCCGGTCCGGTCCGTGGCAGGAGTGCAGGACGACGCTGCGGTCGCTCCCGTCGAGCAGCGGCCGGTCGGCGGGCGCGGGCGGCCCGACGTCGTCGCGCAGCGCCTCCTGCAGCCGGCGCAGCAGCGACGGCGGCCCGGCCGGTTCCGGCGCGGGATGGCGGGTGTCGACCACCCCGGGCCCGGCGGCGGGCAGCCGCAGCGCGAGCTCCCGCACGTCGCGTCCGAGCGAGCGCAGCAGCGGGTTGCGGACCCGGCCCGCGCTGTCGTCCCCGGCCCGGGCCGGCGGGGCCGGCGGCCGGACGGCGCGCACCGCGTCCCACATCACCGGGGACGGGTGCGGCAGCCAGAGGTGCACGTCGCGGTGGGTGGCCAGGGCCTCCAGCACTGCGAGGTGCTCGGCGGCGAGCCGGGTCGGCCCGAACATCGACAGCCGGGCCGGCAGCCTGCCGCCCGCACTCGGCACCGGGCCGGGATCGGTGCCCGCGCGCAGCGCGTCGACGGCGTGGTCCAGCCGGTCGACCGGGTCGGTGCCGCCGAGCCGGCCCCGCAGCCGTCGCCAGAGCTCGGGCTGCCAGGACAGGTCGGGCGGGACGTCCCCGTCCCCGTCCCGCCACGCGCGCAGCAGGCCGGGACGGTGGGTGGCGTAGCTCGCGAACAGCCCGGCCAGCGAGCGGGCCAGCGCGTACCGGCGGCCGTGCCCGCCGCGTTCGAGGTGGGCGGCGACCCCGGCGAACCGGCCGTCGCCCGACGCGGCGGCGGAGTCGACCAGTTCCAGCAGCGGCCAGACCGCCCGGCCGGGGGCCCACGGGTCGGCCTCCGCGTCGTGCCCGCCGACCGCGGTGACGACCTCGCCGAGCAACGCGGCGGGGGAGGGGAACCGGACGTTGGCGCACACCCCGCCGGAGCCGGTCCCGGCGCCGAGCCGGTGCGAGAGCCGCTGCGCGAGCCAGCGTTCGATCCCGCGCTCCGGGACGGCGACGACCTCGGGGGAGAAGGGGTCCGCACCGGGCGTGCCGAGCACGCCGGCGAGCGCGTCGACGAGGGTGTCGGCGCGTTCGGCCCGATGCAGTTCCAGCACGGGGGGCACGCTATCGGCGCCCCCCGACAGTTCTGTCGTCAGGCCGTCACCAGGAGGACTCCCGGTAGTTCTTCAGGAACACGCCGTGCAGGTCCTCGCCCGCCTCACCGGCGACGATCGGGTGGTAGACCCGGGCGGCGCCGTCGACGAGGTCCAGCGGGGCGTGGAACCCCTCCTCGGCCAGCCGCAGCTTCAGCGGGTGCGGGCGCTCGTCGGTGATCCAGCCGGTGTCCACCGCGGTCATCAGGATCCGGTCGGTCGCGAACATCTCCTCCGCGCTGGTGCGGGTCAGCATGTTCAGCGCGGCCTTGGCCATGTTGGTGTGCGGGTGCCCGGGTCCCTTGTAGCCGCGGCCGAACACACCCTCCATCGCGGACACGTTCACCACGTACTTGTTGCGGAACGTCGACGCGGTCATCGCCGGGCGCAGCCGGGACACCAGCACGAACGGCGCCGTCTGGTTGCACAGCTGCACTTCCAGCAGCTCGAGCGGGTCGACGTGCTGGACGTGGTCGGTCCAGCTGTTGACGGCGGCGGTGTCGGGCAGCAGGCCGCCGGCGTCGACCGCGGTGCCGGCGGCGATCCGCTCCGGCGACGCCGACCGGGCGACGGTGGCGAGCGCGGCGAGGTCCCGCCCGGGCAGCGCGGTGGTGAGCAGCGGCGGGTGCGCGCGGGTGGTCGCGTGGGTGAAGGAGACGATCTCCGGCAGCTCCCCGCCCGGGAGCGGCTCGGCCTCGGCCGCCTCGAGCGCGGAGTAGGAGCCGGGGGAGCGGCGGACGGTCTGCGCGGCGTTGTTGACCAGGACGTCCAGCGGGCCGGCCGCGGCGACCTCGTCGGCCAGCGCGACGACCTGGGACGGGTCCCGCAGGTCCACCCCGACCACGCGCAGCCGGTGCAGCCAGTCGGCACTGTCGTCGAGCGCGGCGAACCGGCGGGCGGCGTCGCGCGGGAACCGGGTGGTGATCGTGAGGTGCGCGCCGTCGCGCAGCAGCCGCAGCGCGATGTACATGCCGATCTTGGCGCGGCCGCCGGTGAGCAGCGCCCGGCGCCCGGTCAGGTCGGTGCGGGCGTCCCGGTGCGCGTGGTGGGAGACCGCGCAGTCCGGGCAGAGCTGGTGGTAGAAGGCGTCGACGACGGTGAAGCGGGTCTTGCAGACGTAGCAGCCGCGCGCCCGGTGCAGCGTCCCGGCGGTCGCGCCACGGGCCGTCGACACCAGCGGGATGCCGGCGGTCTCGTCGTCGATCCGGCCGCTCGCGCCGGTGGCGGTCGCCGCGGTGACCGCCTCGTCGTTGTCGCGCTCGGCGCGGCGCTTGTCGGCGCGGCGGCGCAGGCGCACCGACTTCCAGATCCCCGCCGTCGCGCGCCGGACGGTCACGGCGTCCGGATGCTCGGGCGCCAGGTCGTCGACCTGGGCGAGAACCTTCAGTGCGACGGCGAGCTCGTCGGGGTCGATACCGCTGGTCACCCGAGCATTCTAGGAATCACGATGCGAGCGGCTGCGCCAGGCCGACCTCCTCGGCCATCTCGCACAGCACGGCGATGTTCAGCTCGAAGCCGAGCACGGCCTCGGCGGCGACCCGGGCGCGGGCGTCGGCGTCCCACGGCGTCGCGTCCAGCAGTGCGCGGTAGCGGGCCCGGAACCGCGGCGGGGCGCCGAGGGCGGAGAAGTCGTAGAACCGCACGCCGTCCCCGGACAGCCCGTAGGTCCGCTGGAGCATCCGGCCGATGATCTGCCCGCCGGACAGGTCACCGAGGTAGCGGATGTAGTGGTGGGCGACGAACCGCTCCGGGTCGGTCGCGGCGGTGTGCAACCGCTCCACGTAGCGGGCGGTGGAGGGCAGGATCCGCGGGACGCCGCTGCCCAGGGCGTCGAGGTCGTCGTGCAGGGCCGGCAGCCGGCGCAGCTCGTCGATCACGAACGGGCCGGCGACGGGGTGGCCGGTCATCGCGTCCGACGCCGCCTCGAGCGCGCCGTAGATCGCGCCGTACTGCTCGGCGAGCAGGGTGTAGGCGTCCAGCGGCAGCGTGCCGTCCAGCAGCGCGGCCATGTAGGTGGAGCGGTGCGCCTGCTCGTGCACCTCGTGCGTGGCGTGGCGGAGCTCCGCGGAGAGCGTGCCGGAGATCGGTGTCGTGGCGCCCATCGGCCCTCCCGGACAGCGTCACGGCGCCGGATCTGACGCCGTGTCAGATCCCGATGCTAGGCCAGCGATCGCGGTAAGGCTAGCCTCAGTCGCTGTCGGCCGTCGAGGGTCCGACCATCCGGAGCACGGCGGCGACCGCCGTCTCGACGCATCCGTCCAGGTCGGACGCCGGAACGTCGATGATCTTCCGGGTCGACAGCGCCGCCGAGACCATCGCGGCGAGCACGACCGGGTCGTCGCCGGACATCGAACCGTCGGCCGCGCCGTCGGCGAGGATCGCGGTGAGCCGGTCGCCGATCGGGTCGGCGTGCGCGGCGATCCGGCGGTAGGCCTGCGGGTCCAGCGCCCCGGCCAGCGCCTGGCCGGGCGGCAGGTGGAACTCGGCGAGGCGGCGCAGCTGCGTGCGGGCGAACACGGCGAGGCGGTCCGACGGCGACGCGGCGCCGGCCAGCGCGGCGTCCAGCTCGCCGACGTAGCGGGCGGCCTCGGCCTCGACGAACGCGACCAGCAGTGCCTGGCGGTCCGGGAAGTGGTTGTACATCGCCGACCGGCCGACCCCGGCCGCCGCGGCGACCCCGGCGAGGGTGACGGAGCCGAAGCCGCGCTCGTAGAGCTGCGCGCGCAGCGCGGCGAAGACCCGCTCGCGCACCTGTTCGCGGTGCGTCGCGAGCGAGCCACCGATGACCTTCGGCACGCGGGCGAGTGTAGGCCCGCGCGCCGTCCGGGTCAGAGCCGAGCGAGCGTCAGAGCTGAGCGAGCACCGACTCGACGCCGGAGACGTCGACGGTGCCGGCGACCTCCTCGACGCCGATCCACTGCACGACGCCGTCGGTGACGACCGCGGCGAACCGGCGGGAGCGGGTGCCGAGACCGAACTTGCTGCCGTCCATCTCGAGGCCGGCGGCGGCGGCGAACTCGGCGTTGCCGTCGGCGAGCATCAGCACGGCGCCGTCGGCGTTGCGGGCCTTGGCCCAGGCGTCGAGCACGAACGCGTCGTTCACCGAGACGCAGGCGACGGTGTCGACGCCCTTGGCCTTCAGCTCGTCGGCACGCAGCACGAAGCCGGGCAGGTGGGTGTCCGAGCAGGCCGGGGTGAAGGCACCGGGGACGCCGAACAGCACGACGGTACCGCTGCCGAGCACGGTGGCCGTCTGCACGGGCTTCGGCCCGTCCTCGGTGGGGGTGCGGAGGGTGACGTCGGGGATCTTGTCACCGGCGGAGAGGGCCACGGTTCCTCCAGGGGGAAAGGCTGGTTCGACGCAGACGATAGATCGGGTCGGCCGGGGTCACTGCTCCAGGTCGGCCAGGGCCTTCTTCGCCTGCTCCAGTTCGGCCTCCAGCTCGGCGACGCGCGCGGCCTTGGCTGCCTTCGCCATCTCGATGACCTCGTCGACCGGCCCGGCCAGGTCGGCGTGCAGCGCGGCGGCCGCCGCCGACACCGCGGTCGCCGGCACCGGCAGGCCGCGGGCCACCCAGGTCGAACCGTTCTTCAGCTCGGCCTGCCACTCGCCGTCGGCCGAGCCGCTGACGGTCAGCGTCATGGTGACCACGCGGGTGGTGCGGGCGGTCGAGCCCTTCGGGCGTCCGCGCTTGCGCTTGGGGGCCTCACCGTCGGTCGTCGCGGCCGGGTCGGCGGCGGGGGTGGTGGCAGGGCCCGCCGCGGACGGGGCGTCCCCGGATCCCGGCACGCCGGGGGAGTCGCTCCCGGTGGTGGTTCCGGTGGTGGCCAGGTCGTCGTCCACGTGCTCCCTCGTCTCCTCGTCGTCGGGTACGGCGCCGACAGGTACAAGGGTGAGGCTAGAACGTGCGTTCGAGAATGCTGACCCGGGGTCGTGCCCCATGTGGGTGTGGTGTGCGGGGCCGTCGCTCCGGGCGGTCACCGGGTGCCGGTCCGGGGTCACCCGCGTCGACCATTTCCACGGCGGCCCGGCGCACGCCGCGGTCACCGGGCACGATCCGCGGGATGCGCATCGACCACCTGGACCACCTCGTGCTCACCGTCGCCGACCTCGGGCGCACGATCGCGTTCTACTCCGACGTCCTCGGCATGACCGAGGTCGACTTCGGGGAGGGGCGAAAGGCCCTCGCGTTCGGCCCGAACAAGATCAACCTGCACGAGGCCGGGAACGAGTTCTCGCCGCGTGCCGAGGTCCCGACGCCCGGCAGCGCCGACCTCTGTCTGGTCACCCTCGACCCGCTGGATCAGGTCGTCGAGGAACTGGCTCGGCACGGCGTCGCCGTCGAGCTGGGCCCGGTCGAGCGCACCGGCGCCCGGGCGACGCTGCGCAGCGTCTACCTGCGCGACCCGGACGGCAACCTGGTCGAGATCAGCAACGAGATGTGACCGGCGCTCAGACCGCCTCGTCCGGGAACAGCCGGTCCGCGGCGAACGACACCGGAACGATCAGCAGCCAGGAGTACATCGCGAGGGTGGGGGAGAGGAACGCCAGCGGGATCGACGGGAGCAGCGCCAGTGGCGCCGCGACCGAGTGCGCGAGGGTGGCCCTGGCTCCCTGCGGGGTGACCTCGTCGCGGGTCAGCCGCCCGCCGGAGGAGCCGTACCACCAGATCGCCGCCGAGGCGCATCCGATCCAGAGCAGGTTGGTCGCGTACAGCACGACGGCCGGCGTCGACGAGCCGTGCCCGCCCAGTACCGAGGTGGGGAACGGCAGGAACGCGATGCCGAACAGGTAGGCGAGGTTGAGCACCATCAACCGCCGGTCGGCGCGGTCGAACCGGTCGAAGATCCGGTGGTGGACCATCCAGTACCGGCCGATCACCACGAAGCTCAGCGCGAACGTGAAGATCCGCGGGGACAGCTCGGCCAGGTCCTGGCCGACCCGGCCCTCGGTGATGCGGGCGTCGGTCAGCGGCAGCACCAGCAGGGTGATCGCGATCGCGAACACCCCGTCGCTGAACATCGGGATCCGGTCCAGCCCGACCTCGTCCGCCCGCCTCGCCCGCACCACCAGTCCGCCTCCGTGTCGCCGGGGTCCCGCGTCGCCGGGGGTCTCGCCTCGCCGGGGTCTCGCCGGGCGGATGAGCATGCCGCATCGGACGGTCGTCGTGCACCGGTTCGGGACGATGCCACCCGGGCGGGAGTCCGGCGTCACGATGGTTCGCATTGCTCACGACCATGATTGCGTGATGCAATTCTGGGATGGACCAGACGACCGCGCCGAGCCCGTTCCGCCAGCCGAAGGCGGTCTGGGCGGTCGCCTTCGCCTGCGTCATCTCGTTCATGGGCATCGGTCTGGTCGACCCGATCCTGCCCGCGCTGTCCGGGCAGCTGCGCGCCTCGCACGCCGAGGTGGAGCTGCTGTTCACCAGCTACCTCGTGGTGACGGCGGTGGCGATGCTCGTCTCGGGCTGGGTGTCGTCGCGGATCGGGGCCAAGCGCACGCTGGTCACCGGGCTGGTCCTGATCGTGGTCTTCGCCGCCCTGGCCGGCGCGTCCGGCGGCATCTGGGGCATCGTCGGCTTCCGGGCCGGCTGGGGCCTGGGGAACGCGCTGTTCATCGCCACGTCGCTGGCGGTGATCGTCGGCTCGGCCAGCGGCGGGTTCGCCGGCGCCATCGTGCTCTACGAGTCCGCCCTCGGCCTGGGCATCGCGGCCGGCCCGCTGCTCGGCGGCCTGCTCGGCGGGATCTCCTGGCGCGGTCCGTTCTTCGGGGTCTCGGCGCTGATGCTGATCGCGCTGGTCGCCACCGTCGTCCTGCTGGACCCGACCCCGCCGCCGGGCCACCGCGCGCGGCTGTCGGAGCCGATCACCGCGCTGCGCCACCGGGCGCTCGCGACGACCAGCGTCGTCGGGCTGCTCTACAACTGGGCGTTCTTCACCATGCTCGGGTACGCGCCGTTCCTGATGGGCGGGCTCGAGCCGATCGCGCTCGGCGCGGTGTTCTTCGGCTGGGGGCTGCTGGTCGCGGTGTTCGCCGTGTTCGGCGCCCCGTGGCTGAAGGACCGGTTCGGCACCGCCCGGACGCTCTACGGCGCGCTGACCGGCATCGCGGTGCTGTGCGCCGCGATCGGCCTGTTCGACACGACCCCGGTCGTCGTGATCGTCGCGGTGATCCTGTCCGGGATCGTGGTGGGGCTGAACAACACCCTGGTGACGACGGCGGTCATGTCGGTCTCGCCGGTGCCGCGCGCGACCGCGTCGGCCACCTACGGCTTCGTGCGGTTCATCGGCGGCGGTCTCGCCCCGTTCGCGGCCGGGCTGATGGCGGCCTGGGTCGGCGCGTCGGTGCCGTTCCTGATCGCCGCCGTCGTCGTGCTGGCCGGGGTGGTACTGCTGACGACGATCCGCGGCCCGCTCGCCGAGGCCGACGCCGCGGCCGTCGCGCCCGGACCGTCGAGGGAGCGCCGGAACGCCGAGGAGGCGGTCGGCGAGGTCCCCACGCTGCCGTCGGAGGCGGTGCTCGCCGAGGACGCGCTGCAGCACGACCGGCGGCGCTGACTCACGGGCGCCGAGCGCCCACGAGTGCGGCGAACCGGTCCAGGTCGACGTTCCCGCCGGAGATCGTGACCCCGATCCGGGTGCCGGAGAAGCGCTCCGGATCGGCGGCGACCGCGGCGCGCATCCCGGCGAAGGCCAGTGCCCCGGTCGGCTCGACGAGCACCTTGTACCGGGACGCGAACAGCGCCATCGACTCGACCAGCGCGTCGTCGGGCACGGTCAGGATGTCCTCGACGTACTCGGCGATGATCGGGAACGTCCGGCTGCCGAGGTACCGGGTGGCGGCGCCGTCGGCGAGCGTGCGGGGCTGGTCGATGGTGACGATCCGGCCGGCCCGCAGCGAGCGGCGGCCGTCGTCGCCGGCCTCGGGCTCCACGCCGAACACCGCGCAGCCCGGCGACAGGGCCTGCGCCGCGAGCAGCGAGCCGGACAGCAGCCCGCCGCCGCCGAGGCAGACGAACAGCGCGTCCAGCGGGCCGTGCTCCTCCAGCAGCTCCAGGACGGCGGTGCCCTGACCGGCGATCACGTGCGGGTGGTCGTAGGGCGGGACCAGGGTCAGGCCGCGCCGGGCGGCGAGATCGGCCGCGATCGCGTCCCGGTCCTCGGTGAACCGGTCGTAGGAGACGACCTCGGCGCCGTAGCCGCGGGTCGCGGCGAGTTTCGAGGCGGGGGCGTCGGTCGGCATCACGATCGTCGCCGGCACGCCCAGCAGCTGCGCGGCCAGCGCGACGGCCTGCGCGTGGTTGCCCGAGGAGAACGCGACGACGCCCGCGGCGCGCTCGTCCGGGCCGAGCCGGGACAGCGTGTGGAACGCCCCCCGGAACTTGAAGCTGCCGGTGCGCTGCAGGTTCTCCGCCTTGACCAGCACCGACGCGCCCAGCTCGGCGTCGGTGAGCCGGGACGTCAGTACCGGGGTGCGGTGCGCGGAGCCGCGCAGGATCTCCGCGGCGGCGTGCACGTCGTCGGCGGTGGGCAGATCGTGGGGGACGGTCTCGGTGGGCACACCCGGAGCCTAGATCCGGCGGGCGGTGCCGCGGCCCGGCGTCGCGGTGGTCGGGTCCTCGGGCCAGGCGTGCTTCGGGTACCGGCCGCGCAGCTCCGCCCGCACCTGCGGGTAGCCGGTGTCCCAGAACGAGGTCAGGTCCGCGGTGACGGCCGTCGGGCGCCCGGCCGGCGACAGCAGGTGCAGCACCACGGGCACCCGGCCCCCGGCGACGGTGGGGGAGCCCGTCCAGCCGAACACCTCCTGCACCCGCACCGGCAGCGCGGGCGCGTCGCCGGAGTAGTCGAGCGCGATCCGGGACCCGGACGGCACGGTCAGCCGCTCCGGGGCGAGCTCGTCGACCCGCCCGGCGAGCCCGCCCACGTGCGCGGCCAGGTACCCGCGCAGCGCCTGCCCGGCCTCGGTCCGGGCCAGGTCCGAGCGCCGGCGTCCGGTGGCGAGCGGACCGGCCAGCCAGCCCGCCGGGTCCGCCGCCGAGGCCAGCAGCGACTCCTCGTCCACCGCGGGCCAGGGGTCGCCCAGGACGCGGTGCAGGAAGCCGAGCCGCTCGCGCAAGGACGACGCCCCCGCCGTCCACCGCAGCAGGCCGGTGCCCTCCTCGCACAGCCCGGTGAGCAGCGCCGCGCGCACCGCGGCCGGATCGGGGTCGGGATCGGGACGCTCCGCCAGCACGATCGCACCGAGCCGCTCGACCCTCCGGGCGCGCACGTCGCCGTCGGTCCAGCCGACCTCGGCCCCGGAGCTCCGCAGCGCGGCACCCGCCGTCTCGGCGGCCTCCCGGTCGGTGACCGCGGCCAGCCGCACCCGGCCGTGCACCTGCCCCGGCCGCCGGTCGGCGACCGCGACGGCCAGCCACTCGGCGTCGCGCAGCGGGCCGGCCGGGACCTCGACGGCCGTCCCCCCGGCCATCAGGTACACCCCGGACGAGGTGTCCCGGCGCCGCGCGAGCCGTTCCGGGTGCGCGAGCCCGGTCACCCGGGCGACCAGCGACGCCGGGTCGTCGCCGGAACCCTCGCCGTCGCGCGTGGGGTGCGCACGCGCGGGCCCGGATCCGGTCCGCCGCAGCGCCCCGGCGAGGCGGTCCCGTTCGGACCGCCAGCGCCGCGCGCCGGGTGCGTCCCCGGAGCGGAGCCGGGCGAGCGCGGCGGCGAGGTCGTCCTGCGGGCCGGCGAGGGTGTCGTCGTCGAGCACCGCGACGATCCCGGCGACCTCCCGCGGGTCCGCGCCGCCGGCGGCGCCGTCGAGCAGCGCCCGGGCCAGCCGCGGGTGCAACCCGAGCCCGGCGATCGCGCGGCCCCGGGTCGTGACGTCGCCCGCGGGGTCCAGCGCGCCCAGCGCGGTGAGGACCGCGCGCCCGGCGGCCAGCGGACCCGGCGGAGGCGCGTCCCACCAGCGCAGCCCGGCGCCGTCCGGGGTGCCCCAGGCGGCGAGGTCGAGGGCGAGCCCGGTCAGGTCCGCGGTCCGGATCTCCGGTTCCGGCGCGTCGGCGAGTCCCTCGCCCTCGGGCCAGCAGCGGTAGGCGTGCCCGGGCGCCTCGCGACCGGCCCGCCCGGCGCGCTGCGTCGCCGTCGCCCGGGACACCCGGCGGGTGACCAGCCCGGACAGCCCGCGCCGGTGGTCGACGTGCGGCACCCGGGAGAGTCCGGAGTCGACGACCGCGCGCACCCCGGGCACGGTCAGGCTGGACTCCGCGACCGATGTGGCCAGCACGATCCGCGGCCGGTCGCCCTCGCGCAGCGATGCGTCCTGTTCGGACGCCGGCAGCCGTCCGTGCAGCGGGAGGACGTCGGCGTCGAGACCGGGGTCGTCGCGCAGCGCGGCGGCCACCCGGCCGATCTCGGCCACCCCCGGCAGGAAGGCCAGCACGCTGCCGTGCTCCCGCGCCCGCCGGACGGCGCGCACGACGGTGGTCTCGATCCGCTCGCCGCGGTGCGGGGGGACATGGGTCACGGCGACGTCGAAGGTGCGGGCGGCCACCTCGAGGACCGGGGCGGGGCCACCGTGGCCGCCGAGCAGGGCGGCGGGCCGGGCCGCCGCCAGCGTCGCCGAGGTCGCGAGCAGCCGCAGGTCCGGGCGGAGACCGTCGCGGGCGTCGAGCAGCAGGCTGAGCAGCAGGTCCGCGTCGAGGTGCCGCTCGTGGACCTCGTCGAGCATCACCGTGGACACCCCGGACAGCTCCGGGTCCGCGGCCAGCCTGCGCAGCAGCAGCCCGGAGGTCACCACCTCGATCCGGGTGTCCGGGCCGGTGCGGTTCTCGCCCCGGACCCGGTGGCCGACGAACCCGCCGACCGGGGTGCCGAGCAGCGCGGACATCCGGGCCGCGGCCGCCCGGGCGGCGACCCGGCGCGGCTCGGCCACCAGCACCCGGCCGGCGCCGCCCGCACCGGCCAGTGCGAGCGGCACCAGGGTCGTCTTCCCGGTGCCGGGCGGGGCGACGAGCACGCACGAGCCGGTGTCGTCGAGGGCGCGTACGACGTCGTCGAGGATCGCGCGGACCGGCAGGTCGGGCAGGTCGGGCGGCAGGGAGGCCATCGCCGCCAGTATCCCGGGCCCGGTCAGGCGCGCTGCAGGCCCGGCTCCCGGTCGGGGACGACGAACGAGGTGGACGTCCGGACCCGCCCGTCGGGCCGGCTGACCCGCTCGACGACCCGGAAGTCGGCGCGCAGCGCATCGGGGGCGAACCGGGTCAGCAGGTAACCCCGCCGGTCCTCGCGGTAGCGGATGTGCGGGTTCTCGCCACCGCCGTCGCCCGCGCCGTCCTCGCCGTCGCCGCCGGAGGTGACCGAGGTGGTGACGAGCTCGGTGCCGACGGTGCGGCCGCCCTCGTCGTCGCGGTCGAGCTCGATCTCGTTCGCGTAGTGCTGGTGCTCGTCTCCGGTCAGCACGACGGCGTTGCGCACGCCCGCGTCCACCCAGCCCCGGACGACGCGCTCGCGCGACCCGGGGTAGCCGTCCCAGGCGTCGGAGCCGCGCGCGCCGCGGTGCCGGGCGAAGAACACCTGCTGGCCGAGCACGTCCCACCCGGCGGTCGAGGACCGGAACCCGTCGAGCAGCCAGCGCTCCTGGTCCGCCCCGGTGATCGACCGGTCCCGGTCGGCTCCGGACTCCTGGGGATCCCGGTACTGCCGGGTGTCGAGCATGTGGAACCGCGCGAGCGAACCCCACTCGAGACGCCGGTAGAGGCGCATGTCGATCCCACGCGGCACCGACGACCGGCGCAGCGGCATGTGCTCGTAGTACGCCCGGAACGCGGCGGCCCGCCGGTCCGGCGACCGGTCGCGGTCCCCGCCGGCCCAGTTGTTCACCAGCTCGTGGTCGTCCCAGACGACCAGCCACGGGGCGACCGCGTGCGCGGCGCGCAGGTCCGGATCGGTCTTCTGGTGGGCGTGCCGCCGCCGGTACCCGGCGAGGTCGGTCGGTTCCGGGCCGCCGGGGTCGCGGACGCCGCTGCCGCCCGACTCGTAGAGGTAGTCACCGAGGTGCAGCACGAGGTCGGGGTCGTCGTCGGCGAGTGCCCGGTAGGCGGTGAAGTGCCCGCTGCCGAAGTTCGCGCAGGAGGCGGCCGCGACGGTCAGCGCCGGGACCGCGGCGCCCGGGGCCGGGGCGGTCCGGGTCCGGGCCGCGGGGGAGAGGTGCCCCTCGGCGCGGAACCGGTAGAAGTAGTCCCGGCCCGGGGCCAGACCGGCCGGCTCGGCGTGCACGCTGTGCGCGGACTGGCCCCGCGCGGTCTCCGTGCCGCGGGCGACGACCCGGGTGAACCGCTCGTCCTCGGCGACCTCCCAGTCCACAGCGACGGGGCGGTCGGGCATGCCGCCGTGCCCGTCCTCGGCGTCCGGGTCCGGCGCCAGGCGGGTCCACAGCACCACGCCGTCGGAGGAGGGGTCGCCGGAGGCCACTCCGAGTCCGAAGGGGTCGGGCAGGGCGCGGGAGCCGGGGAGCATCCCGGCGAGCAGGCTCGACCCACCCAGGACGAGCACGGTGCGGCGGGACAAGCCGGTCACGGGGGTTCTCCTCGGTCGGATCCCGCCATGGTGCGCCCGCAGGGTCACCCGGCGGGTGCTGCACGCGCCGGTGTGCTGACCGCGGCCGGGTGAACCTTGGGCTGTTTGTGACGCGAGTCACATTACGCCGCGTGGTGAACCGCGGCGGGGTGCCCTCCGAAAGCAGTGATGTGGGTCACGCCACGGCGTGACCCGGACCGCGGCGCCGACGGTGATCGCGGCCCGACGGCTACCTCGGTACGCGTGGGCACTCCATCGTATTGCGCCGAAAGGGTGGCCTCTAACTGCTTTCCGTAACAGCAGGGAAATGTGCCACGATGCCGTTCGAGCAAGGGCTTTTCGTCGACCGGGGGGTGACGGCGGCGTCACTTCACGTTGCTTCGGGGGAACAGTACGTGCGTGCACAGCAGCTGCATTCGGCTTCTCGGGCCGAATTGTCCGTGGTCGATCAATTATGTTCGATCCTGACCGACATGACCGGTTCGCCGGTCGGTCCCGACGATCATTTCTTCACCGATGCGGGCGCGGATTCGATGCTGCTCGCCCGCTTCTGTGCCCGGGTCCGGAAGATGCCGGGCCTGCCGCACGTCGCGATGACCGACGTCTACGCCCACCCCACGGCCCGTGACCTGGCGATCGCGCTGGCAGCCCCCCGGCCGAGCGGGCCGGGCGCGGCGCTGGCCGGCTACCGGGAGGTGCTCGCCGACCTGCTGGGGGCCGAGGTTCCCGCGGACGCGGACCTGTTCACCGACCTCGGTGCCGACTCCATGACGATGACCCGGTTCTGCGCCCGGGTCCGCAGCCGTCCCGACCTGCCGGACGTCGCGATGACCGACGTCTACGCCCACCCCACCGCGGCCGGGCTGGCGGAGGCGCTCGGCACGGAGCCGGCCGGGGACGGGGTGGCCGAGCCCGAGGAGCCCGCGCCGGCACCGGCGCCGCGCGCGTCGACCAGGGCCTACGTGCTCTGCGGGGCGGCCCAGCTGCTGGCGTTCGTGGTGTTCACGCTCGCCTACGGCACGATGCTCGGCTACGCCTACATGTGGATCGCCCAGGGGGCGGACCTCTGGGCGTTCTACCTGCGGGCGCTGGTCGCGGTGTCGATCGCCTTCACCGTCTTCGCGGTACTGCCGGTCGTGGCCAAGTGGGTGCTGGTCGGGCGCTGGACCGAGCAGGAGATCCCGCTGTGGGGATTCCGGTACTACCGGTTCTGGCTGGCCAGGATCCTGGCCCGGATGAACCCGCTGCTGCTGGTCGCGCCGGGTTCGCCGCTGATCTCGCTCTACCTGCGGGCGATGGGCGCCCGGATCGGCCCGGGCGTGGTGATGCTCTCGCGCACCATCCCGGCCTGTCCGGACCTGCTGACCGTCGGCGCGCGGACGGTGCTGCGCAAGGACGGGCTGGTGGCCTGTTACCGGGCCGAGCCGGGGATCATCCGGACCGGCCGGGTCACGATCGGGTCCGACGTGGTGGTCGGCGAGAACACGGTGATCGACATCGGCGTCACGATCGGCGACGGCGCACGGCTGGCGCACGCGTCGTCGCTGCACGAGGGGCAGCACGTCCCGGCCGGCGAGACGTGGTGGGGGTCGCCGGGGCGGCAGGGCGGGGGTGCGCCCGGCGGGTCGGACGCCGTGGCCCGCTGCGGCCGGATGCGCCGGACGACCTACGCGGCCGGGCAGTTGCTCGTGCTGCTGGTGGTGTGGCTGCCGCTGGGCACCGGGGTCATCGACGCCGCGCTGATCCGGGTCCCGCAGCTGTCCAGCATCCTCGGCGACCACGCCGCGGAGCTCGCCTCGCCCACGTTCTACCTCGACGTGGTCCTGGTGTCGGTCGTGCTGATGCTCGCCGGGATCGTGGGCGGGCTCGTCGTGTCGATGCTGCTGGCCCGGCTGCTCTCACTCGGTCTGGTCGAGGGGCGCACGTACCCGTTGTACGGAATCCGTTACACGCTGCATCGAACCATCCTCCGGATCACCAACATCAAGCTCTTCACGTACCTGCTGGGTGACAGCTCGTACATCGTCGGTTATCTGAAGGGTCTCGGTTACGATCTTCGACTGGTGCCGCAGACCGGGACGAATTTCGGCACCGCGGTGAAGCACGAGACGCCGTTCGCGAGCTCGATCGGTACCGGGACGATGGTCGCCGACGGCCTTTCGATCATGAATGCGGACTACTCGTCGACCGCTTTCGTGATCAACCGGACCCGGCTCGGGGCGAACAGCTTCCTCGGCAATCGCATCGCGTATCCGGCGGGGGCGCGGGTCGGCGACGACTGCCTCATCGCGACCAAGACGCTCGTGCCGACCGACGGTCCGGTCCGGTCCGGGGTCGGCCTGCTCGGCTCGCCGCCGTTCGAGATCCCGCGCACGGTCAGCCGGGACAACGCCTACGGCCACCTGCGGACCGGGTTCGACCTGCACGAGCGGCTGCGCCGCAAGAACCGCTACAACCGGCGCACCATCGGGGTGGCCCTGCTGGTCCGCTGGGGCAGCCTGTTCGGGATCACCCTGCTGACCGTGGCCGTCGCCGACGTCACGGTGCCGCTGGGCCCGGTCGCGGTCGGGATCCAGCTGCTGCTGGCGCTGGTGTTCACCATGGTCTTCACGGTCGCGGTCGAGCGCCTCGCGACGATCCGGCGCCCGCTGCGGCCCCGGCTGGCCTCGGTCTACGACCCGTACTTCTGGTGGCACGAGCGCTACTGGAAGCTCGTGATCCAGGGCTGGGACGCGATGCTCGCCGGGACGCCGTTCAAGAACCTCGTCTCCCGGGCGCTCGGTGTGAAGATCGGCCGCCGGGTGTTCGACGACGGCGCCGCGATGACCGACCGCACGCTGATCACCATCGGCGACGACGTGGTGCTCAACGCCGGTGCGGCGATCCAGTGCCACTCCCAGGAGGACGGCACCTTCAAGTCCGACCGTGTGCGCATCCACGACGGGGTCTGCCTCGACGTCGGCGCGTTCGTGCACTACGGCGCCGTCCTCGGCGAGGGCGCCCGGATCGGCTGCCACGCCTTCCTCATGAAGGGCGAGGAGGTCCCCGCCGGCGCCTACTGGGGCGGCAACCCGGCGCGCGCGACCGCCCGTCCGCACCCGGCCCCCGTCGGGAACGCGACCACCGCCGCGTCCACCACGAACGCGGCCCCGGCGGGGACCACCGCGAACACCGTCTCCGCGGGTACCTCCGTGAACACCGGAACTCCCGGAACTCCCGGAACTCCCGTGAACACCGTCTCCGTGAACGGAGTGACGAACCGATGACCGGCACGATCGGTATCCGGCCCGCCGAGGCCGACGCCCGCGCCCACTGGATGCGGGTGCTGCAGACCGGCGGCGCCACCCCGGCGCCCCGCTGGACCGCGGCCCCGGAGTGCGGCACCGCCGTGCACGACGAGCCGCTGGCCCGCGACGTGATCGCGTCCCTGGCGTCGGCGACCGGCACCGAGCCGGGCGCGGTACTGCTCGCCGTGCACGCCGCGGTCCTCGCCGCCCTGTCCGGCGACGCCGGGGTGACCGCGGGCGTCCCGGCCGCCGCGGGCGGGGCACCGCGTCCGGTACCGCTGGCCGTCACCGGGTCGTGGGCCGAGCTGGTCACCGACGCCGCCACCGCGCTCGCCGGGTTGCGCGCGCACGCGGGCGTCGACCCGGACGCGCTCGCCGACGAGCTCGGCGTCCCGCTCCCGGAGTTCGGCACCGTGCTGGACCTGCACGGCGGCCCGGACGGGTCCCGGGAACCGCTGCGGCTGACCGCGTCCGGCGACCGGCTCCGGCTGCGGTACCGGCGCGACCACCTCGACGCCGCGTCCGCGGCCCGCGTCGCCGGTTACCACTCGGCCGGGCTGGCCCTGGCCGCCGCCGACCCGGACGCCGCGGTGCGGCCGTCCGCGCTGGTCGGGCCTGAGGAGCGCGCCCACCAGCTCGGCGAGCTCGCCGGCCGGCCGCGGACGCTGCCCGACCGGCGGGTACCCGAGCTGCTCGCCGAGCGGGCCGCGCAGCATCCGGACGAGGTCGTCGCCGAGCACGCCGGCGCCACCCTGACCCGGGCCGAGCTGGACCGCCGGGCGAACCGGGCGGCCCGGACCCTGCTGGCCGCCGGGCTCGAGCCGGAGGACGTCGTCGCGGTCGTCACCGACCGCGACCTGGACTGGCTGGTCGCCGTGGTCGCGGTGCTACGGGCCGGCGGCGCCTACCTGCCGGTCGAGCCGCACTTCCCGGCCGAGCGGATCGCCCGGACCCTGACCCGGGCCGGCTGCCGGTGGGCGCTGACCACGTCGGAGACCCGGGAGAACCTGGACGCCGCGGAGCTGCCGGGGACGACGGTGTGGACGGTGGCCGGTGCCGTCGTGTCCACGTCGGACGACTCCGACCCGGGCGTCGCCATCGGACCGGACGCGCTGGCCTACCTGTACTTCACCTCCGGCTCCACCGGCGAGCCGAAGGGCGCCATGTGCGAGCACGCCGGGATGCTCAACCACCTGCTCGCCAAGATCGAGGACCTGGAGCTGGGCGAGGGCTGCGTGGTCGCCCAGACCGCACCGCAGTGCTTCGACATCTCGCTGTGGCAGCTGCTGGCCGGGCCGTTGGTCGGTGGCCGGACGGTGCTCGTCGAGCAGGACGCGATCCTCGACGTCCGCCGGTTCGTCGGCACGCTGGTCGAGCAGCGCGTGCAGGTCGCTCAGCTGGTCCCCAGCTACCTCGAGGTGGTGCTGACCTACCTCGAGTCGCACCCGACCCCGCTGCCGGACCTGCGGATGGTCTCGGCGACCGGCGAGGCGCTCAAGCGCGAGCTGGTCGAGCGCTGGTTCGCCACGATGCCCGGGGTGCCGCTGGTCAACGCCTACGGCCTGACCGAGACCTCGGACGACACCAACCACGCGGTGCTCCGCGAGGTCCCCGACGGCGACCGGGTGCCGCTCGGGCCGCCGGTGCCGGGCGTGCGGGTCTACGTCGTCGACGCCGACCTGCAGCCGGTCCCGCTCGGCGCGCCGGGGGAGATCGTGTTCTCCGGCGTCTGCGTCGGCCGCGGGTACGTCAACGACCCGGACCGCACCGCCGCGGCGTTCGGCAGTGACCCGCACCGGCCCGGCGAGCGGCTCTACCGCAGCGGCGATCACGGCCGCTGGCGTCCGGACGGCGCCCTGGAGTTCCTCGGCCGCCGCGACAACCAGGTCAAGATCCGCGGCTTCCGGATCGAGATCGGCGAGATCGAGAACGCGCTGCTGCGGGTGCCTGGGGTCCGCGACGCGTGCGTGGTCGTCGCCGAGCGGCACGGCGGGCCGGCGCTGGTCGCCTTCCACGCCGGCGACGGGCCGGAGCAGGCCGAGGTACAGCGCCGTCTCGCCGAGCGCCTGCCCGGGTACATGGTGCCGCCGGCGGTGCACCGGCTCGACCCGCTGCCGGTCACCCCGAACGGGAAGATCGACCGCAAGGCGCTCGCCGCGCAGGCGTCGTCCACCGCGGACACGCCCACTGCGGACACCTCCGTTCCGGACACCGGCGGGCCTTCGCCGGCCGAGCAGCGGGTCGTCGACGCCGTCGCCCGCGTGCTCGACCTGCCCGCCGGCACCGTCGCGCCGCGCGACCACTTCGCCGAGCTGGGAGGCAGCTCGCTGTCCGCGGTGAAGCTCGTGATCGCACTGGACCGGGCGGTGACCGTCCGCGACGTGCTGCTGAACCCGGTCCTCGCCGATCTCGCCGGCCTGCTGCCGGCCGATCCGACACGACACGGCGACACGACACACACAGGGGGAGAGAAATGACCGGATCACTGCTCGGGGTACGACGTGACCCCGGCCGGCCGCCGCTGCTCGACGCCGGGCCCGCCGGGGACGCCGGGGCGTGGGCCGAACGGCACGGCGACGCCCTGCGGGACCTCGTCGACGAGCACGGCGCCGTGCTGGTGCGCGGACTCGGCCTGCGCACCGTGGCCGACGTCGGCGGCGTCGCCGCGCGGCTCGGGTCCGGCTGCTACGTGGAGCGGGAGGCCTTCGCCGCGCGCACCGTGATCGCCGACGGCATCTACGCCGACACGCCGTGGCCGGCCCGCCAGCCGATGTGCGCCCACCACGAGCTGTCCTACGTGCTCGAGACGCCGGCGACGCTGCTGTTCGCCTGCCTGCACGCCCCGGACGACGGCGGTGCCACCGGTCTGGCGGACTCCGCGCGGGTGCTCGACGACCTGCCGACCCGGCTGGTGGAGCGGTTCGAGGACCAGGGCTGGATGCTCACCCGCACCTACGGCGACGAGATCGGCTCCTCCTGGGAGCAGGCGTTCGGGACCAGCGACCGGGCCGACGTCGAGTGGTACTGCCGGGCCAACGCGATCGAGGCCGAGTGGCTGCCCGGCGGCGGGCTGCGCACCCACCAGCACCGGTACGCGGTGCTGATGCACCCGGTGACGGGGGAGAAGGTCTTCTTCAACCAGGTCGCGTTCCTGTCCGAGTGGGCGATGGACCCCGAGGTCCGCGAGTTCCTGCTCGAGATGCACGGACCGGACGGACTGCCGTTCTCGACCCGGTTCGGCGACGGCTCGCCGATCCCGGCCGACGTCGTCGACCTGATCAACGCGGCGCACGACCGGCACACCGTCCGCGAGCCGTGGCGGGACGGGGACCTGCTCGTCGTCGACAACCTGCGGGTCGCGCACGGGCGTGATCCGTGGAGCGGCAAGCGGGAGGTGGTGGTCGCGATGACCGACGGCGTCGCGGTGCCGGCCCCGGAGGACGGCCGATGAGCGCCCAGGTCCCGCCGTTCGCGGTGATCGGCGGCGGCCAGGTCGCCGGGGCCCTGGCCGGCCGGGAGAAGGAGATCGTCGAGCTCGTCGAGCAGACCTACCGGGTGCACGGCGCCGGCGGGACGGTGAACCCGCCGTCGTACTTCCTGCGGTTCCCGGACCGGCCGTCGTCGCGGATCATCGCGTTGCCGGCGTCGCTGGGCGGGGAGTCCGGTGTGGACGGGATCAAGTGGATCTCGAGCTTTCCGGGGAACGTGGCGGAGGGCATCCCGCGCGCGTCGGCGGTGCTGATCCTCAACGATCCGGCCACCGGCTACCCGTACGCGTGCCTGGAGAGCTCGATCATCTCGGCGACGCGCACGGCGGCGTCCGCGGCCGCGGCGGCCGACCGGCTGTCCCGGGACCGCGGGCGTCCGCGGCGGGTCGGCTTCGTCGGCACCGGGCTGATCGCCCGCTACATCCACACGTTCCTCGACGGCACCGGCTGGTCGTTCGACGAGGTCGGCGTCTTCGACCTCGCGGAGGACTCCGCCGAGGGCTTCCGCGGCTACGTCTCGCGCGCCGTGCCAGGCGCGCGGGTCACGGTGCACGACTCGGTGGAGTCGCTGGTGCGCTCGTCGGACCTGATCGTGTTCGCGACGGTCGCCGGCGAGCCGCACGTGCACGACCCGGACTGGTTCTCGCACCACCCGCTGGTGCTGAACGTGTCGCTGCGCGACCTCTCGCCGGAGATCGTGCTCGCGTCCTTCAACGTCCTCGACGACGTCGACCACTGCCTCAAGGCGAACACCTCGCCGCACCTGGCCGAACAACTGACCGGGAACCGGGACTTCGTCGACGGCACGCTGGACCAGGTGCTGAGCGGCGCGCTCACGGTCCCGGCCGGGCGCACCGTCGTCTTCTCCCCGTTCGGCCTGGGTGTGCTGGACCTCGCCGTCGGGCGCTACGTGCACGAGCGCGTCGCCCGCTCCGGAGATCTGGCCGTGGTCGACGACTTCTTCCACGAGCTGAGCCGGCACGGCTGAGCAACGCACGTACTTGCCAGGAAGGCTGCGATGACCGTCATCTCCGCCCCCGAAGACTTCAACACCGACGACCTGTACGTGGATCTCGCCACGGTCGTCGACACGCCGCTGTACCTCAAGTGCGAGGGCTTCAACTTCGCCGGGTCGGTGAAGCTCAAGGCCGCGCTCGGCATGGTGACCGCCGCCGAGCGGGCCGGGCGGCTGCATCCGTGGTCGGTACTGGTCGAGTCGTCGTCCGGGAACCTCGGTGTGGCGCTCGCGATGATCGCGGCGAGTCGCGGGTACCGGTTCGTCTGCGTGACCGACCCGCGCTGCAACCCGGCGACGCACCGGCTGATGGAGGCGCTCGGCGCCGACGTCCGCGTGGTCGACGTGCGGGACGCCGCCGGCGGGTTCCTCGCCACCCGGATCGCCATGGTCCGGTCGCTGGTCGCGTCCGACGACCGCTACGTCTGGCTCGACCAGTACGCCAACCCGGAGAACTGGGGCTCGCACCTGCGCAGCACCGGCCCGCAGATCGAGGCCGCGTTCCCCGAGCTCGACGTGGTCTTCGTCGGCGCCGGGACGACCGGGACGCTGATGGGGGTGGCCCGGTACTTCCGGTCGCGGCCGCGACCGGTGCGGGTCGTCGCGGTCGACAGCGTCGGGTCGGTGACCTTCGGCGACCGGCCCACCCCGCGGTTGATCCCGGGCCTGGGCACCAGCGTCCGGCCGGCCCTGCTCGACGAGTCCTACATCGACGACGTCGTGCACGTCGCCGAGCCGGACACGCTGGAGGCCTGCCACCGGATGGCCCGGCACGGGTTCCTGTTCGGCGGCTCGACCGGCACCGTCGTCGCGGGGGCGACGGCGTGGCTGGCCCGGCACGGTGACCGCGGCACCACCGCGGTGGCCCTGGCCCCGGACCTGGGCGAGCGCTATCTGGACACGGTGTACCGGCCGTCCTGGCTGCGGGAGCACTTCGGCGACGACGTCGCCGCCGGCGCCCCCGGCGCGGCGGCGATGACCGTGGGCCAGCTCGCGGGATCGCTCGGCGAGGGGCTCGACCACCCGGCGGCGCGGTTCTGATGGCGCGCACGAGGCAGGTCCGCGCCCCGCTCGTCCCGTCCCGGCCGCCGTCGCGCCCGGACCCGGAGCAGCCGGCGGCCGGGGACGACGGCGCAGTTCCGCCCGGGACGGAGCCGGCGTCCACGGCCGGGACCCGTTCCGCCGGCTCCGGCGACCGGCCCGCGGGTGACCACCGGGCGGACGGCTCGACCGGGCCCGGCGAGTCCTCCGTCGCCGAGGACCGGGGTTCCGGTGACCGGGCGACCGCCTCGACCGGGTCCGCCGAGCCCCCGGTGCCCGACGACCGGTCCCCCGGTGCCGTCGACGCGACCGGAGCCGCCGTATCGGCCGCGGGTACCGGGCACACCGGCCGGCCCGTCCCGCGACCGAGCCCGGTGCCGCGGCCGCTCGCCCGGCACGCGGGCGGTGGCGAGCTGCCCGAGCCCCGACGCCCGTACGGCCCCGCGCACGGGCCCGCCGGCGGGGACACACCCGAGCCGCGTCGTCCGCGGGGCCCCGGCGTCCCGTCCGCGCCGCGCGCCCGGGTCGCCCCGGTCGCACCCGAGGGCCCGGTCCCGCGGACGGCCAAAGGGCTGCCGGCCCGCCCGGTCCCGCCGTTCCGGCCCGGGCCGGGCGGGCCCGGCGGACCGATCGGTCCCGGTCGCAGCGGAGGACCCCCGGGTCCGGTCCCGGCCGGCCGGCGCGGTGGTCCGCTGCGCGCGGCCGCCGTCGCGCTCCGGCGCCGGCACCGCCGGGTGGTCGGGCTCTCGCTCGCCGCGGCGGTGGCGGCCGCCGGTCTCGCCCTGCTGTTCCCCGCACCCACCGTCGCGACGACGTCGGTGCAGGTCGGCGCCGTGGGCACGGCCGATCCCGGCCCGGCCACGGCCCGCGCGCTCGGCGCCGCCTCGTCGGACGCGTTCACCGACCGGGTCGCCCAGCTCGCCGGGACCACGCCCGCCGACGTCGCCGCGCGCCTCACCGTCACCGCGCCGACGCCCGGTGTGGTCGACGTCCGGGCGGCCGGGACCGATGCGGCCGGGTCCTCCGCCCTGGCGGGCGACGCCGTGACCGCGCTCGGCGAGCAGGTCGGTGCCCTGGACGCGGCGGTCTCCCGGGCCGGCGGGGGACAGCCCGGCGAGGCGACCGTCGTCGTGCCCGGTCCGGAGCCCGTCGTGGCGCCGGAGGTCGCGATCGGCTGGTGGGTCGGCGGGGCCGCCGTGCTGGCCGCGCTCGCGGTGCCGGTCGTGGTGGCGATCGCGGTGCCGGCGGTCCGGCGGGCCCGCGGGCTGCTGCCCGAGGCCTCCCCGGCCGACCGGTTGCGGCCGGTGCTGGGGCTGCCGGTGCTGGAGCCGGGGTACGCCCCGGACGCGGTGCCGCTGCTCGCGTCGGCGTACCGGTCGCTGCTGCGCGGTGCGCCGGTGCTCACCGTGGTCCAGCTGACCGGGGAACCGGCCTGCGACGTCGGCTCGGAACTGGTCAAGGCGGCCGCGCTGGTCGGCGACCGGCGCGAGTACACCGACCTCACCCCGGGGGCGACGCCCGTCCGGGTCGACCCGGCGGTGCCGGTGATCCGGGCCCTGCGGGTGCACCGGATCTCGCACGAGGACCTGCGGCTCGTGCGGGAGGGAGGTCCCACGGTGCTCGCCGTGCAGACCGCGGGCACCCGGGCGTCCGACGTCGTCACGGTGATGGAGGCGCTGCGCGCGGTCGGGGCGCCGCCGGTGCTCTGCCTGGTGTGGCCCGGCCGGCTGCCCCGGGACCCGGCGCGGGTCCCGCTGCCCGCGGACGTCCGGACCTGGTCGGAGCGGCCGTGACCCGGTGCGCCGTCGTCGGTCTCGGCGTGCTGGGCGGCGCGGCGCTGCTGGCGCTGAGCCGGGCCGGGGTCGAGTGCGTGGGGCTGGAGTCGGGCACCGTCGGCCATCCGGACGGGGCGTCGGGCGGCGGCGAGACCCGGATCTTCCGGACCGCCGTCGCCGACGGTGCGCCCTACGAGCGGCTGCTCGACCGCAGCCGCGAGCTGTGGGCCGATCTCGCCGCCGGGCACGGTCCCGGACTGTTCACCCCCTGCGGTGCGCTCACCCTCGGCCCGCCGGACGACGCCCGGCTGCGGTCGGTCGCACTGTCCGGGCGGACCGAGCCGTTCCGTGCCGAGGCGGTGGCGGAGCGGTGGCCGGGGCACCGTCCCGGCCCCGGTGAGCTGGGTCTGTTCGACCCCCGCGGCGGGGTGCTCGACGCCGCGGGGTGCACCCGCGCGCTGGTGGCGGAGGCCCGGCGGGGCGGCGCCGTCGTGCGCGAGGGCGTGCGGGTGCTGGGCATCGGGTACCGGCGCGGGCAGGTGGTGCTCCGCACCGTCGACGGCGAGACCGTCGCCGACGCCGCGGTGCTCGCCACCGGCCACGAGCGCCCGCTGCTCGACGGACCGGCCCGGGTCGAACAGCGGCGGGTCGTGCTGAGCTGGTTCCCGGTCGCCGGGCCGGGGCGGTTCGGGCCGGAGACCTTCCCGCCCGGTGTGCACAGCGGCAGCGACCCGGTGTTCACCTTCTTCCCGTCCGTGGACCACGCCACCATCAAGATCAATTTCCAGCAGCCGCAGCCGCCGGTGACCGACGCCCGCACCCATCATCCGACGGTCACCCCCGGCTACGCGGACCCGTGGTCGAACGCCGTCGCCGCCCGGATCGACGGGATGGCCGCGCTCCCGGTGCGGACCGAGTCCTACGTGGAGGGCTACACCGCCGACCGGCACGGCGTCGTCGCGCTCGCCCCGGCGTCGCCGCGGGTGGTGACGCTCGGCGGGTTCTCCGGTCAGGGCTTCAAGTACGCGCCGGCGGTGGGGGAGATCGTCGCCGACCTCGTGCGCACCGGGCGTGCCCGCACGGCGGCGTTCGCCGCCGCACACACCCTCGCCGGCTGACCGGGGGCTGCGGTCCGCTGTGGCAGACTCACCGCCGACGCCGCCCGGAAGATCGGTCATGACCAGCCGTAAGCAGCTGAAGGCCCGCATCCGCGCCCGGATGGCGCGCACCGGCGAGAGCTACACCACCGCCCACCGGCGCATCGCCGGTGAACCACGGCCCGTCCACGACGGCGGCTACTCCCTGCGCGGTGGGGTCCACCCGCCGTCGGCCGCCCTCGCGAACGTGCTCGCCCACCACGGCGTCGACCTCGGGGAGCCGTTGGTCTTCGGGATCACCGGCGGTCCCGGCGCCGGCTACATCCTCTGGGAGTTCGCCCACGACGACAGTCGCGTGGTCGTCCTCGGTTTCGGGGCCCGGTGGCAGTACCCGGACCGCGCCCCGCTGGCCGGGCTGGAGCGGCTCGGGATCCCGGTCGAGGTCCGCCGCACCGGCGGTGCCACCGGGGCGACCCGGAGCCTGCGTGCCGACCTCGACGACGGGCCGGTGATCGTGCTGCCCGACCGCTACACGCTCGGCCTCCGGCACCTCCCGCCGAAGCTCGACGGGCGGGGCGGCGACCTCGTCGTCGTGCACGGGTTCGACGGCGGGCGCTACCACCTCGACGACCGCAACCTCGCCCCGCTGTCCGTGCCGGCCGAGCGGCTCGAGGCCGCCCGCGCCCGGGTCGGGTCGTACAAGAACCTCGCCCTCGTCCCCCGGCCCACCGGGCCGGTCCCCGAGGAGGTGCTCCGTCGCGCCGTGCTCGCGGGGATCGCCGACTGCGCCGAGCAGCTCGGCGGCACGTCCGCCTCGTTCGCGCTGCCCGCGTGGGCGAAGTGGGCGAGGACGGTCGTGGACCCGAGGGCGGCGAAGGGATGGCCGAGCGTGTTCGCCGACGGCCGTGGACTGGTCGGGGCGCTGACCTCGGTGTGGGAGGGCGTCACACCGGCGGGCATGAGCGGCGGGCACCTGCGGGACCTCACCGCGGACTTCCTCGACGATGCCGGGGTCGTGCTCGACCGCGACCTGTCCGCGGCCGCCACGGCCTGGCGGGCTGCCGCACAGGCCTGGCGGACGGTGGCGGAGGCCGCGCTGCCCGCGGACGTCCCCGAGTTCGGCAGGATCCGCGAGCTGACCGCGTCGGTCCAGCAGACCCTGGTCGCGGACGGCGACGCCGGCGACGTCCGCGCCGACGCCGCGCAGCTGTGGGCGCTGCAGGCGGAGCTCGACTCCGCACCGCCGCTGTCCCCGGCCGACCAGGCGGCCCTGTTCGCCGACCTCGCCGCCGCACTGCGAGCCGTGTACGAGGCCGAGCGGGCCGCGGTCGCCGAGCTCACCCCTCGATAGCGGGTGCCCGGCAGAGCAGGCCGTGGTCTCAGCCGTCCCAGGGACGCGACTGCGCGCGGGGACCGAGCACCGGCTGGGCGCCCCGCACCCCGCGGGCCGAGCGAAAACCAGTTCGGACCGCTCCCGCAGGTGCGGTCCCACCGTGTAGGCGAACGGCGGATGCACCCGGTTGCCCTAGACGGTCTGCACCGCCCAGCCGTACCGCTCGATCAGCCCGATCATCTCCGGATCGCACTCGAACTGGGACTTCCCCTGACAGATCCCGCACATGGAACCCTCCTCGGTTCGAACTCATGTGCGAACTATGACGGACGCCACCGACATTTCCCCGTGCCGCCGCGGAACATCGACCGGTCACGACCAGTTGACCAACCCGTGCGGGGGAGAGGTCTGTTGCTGGTCCGGCGTCGGGTGATCGACCTGTGCCGGCGGGTGAGCACGGGCTGTCGGGTCTGACGAGTCCTGAAAGCCCTGCTCCCCATCGGAGGAATCCACATGTCACTCGTCGTCCGTGCGGCGCGCGCCTGGCGGAAGCCGCGCGTGTTCGCCGTCCTCACCCTCGCCGGCCTGGTGTTCGGAGCCCTGCTCGGCGTCGTCGCCCGGCTCACCGGTCAGGACTGGCTGGTGTCCGTCCTGGACACGATCGGCAGCCTGTTCACCGGACTGCTGCAGCTCACCGTCGTCCCGCTGGTCTTCCTCGCGATCGTGGTCGGCATCGTCAGCCTGCGTGACCTCGGCGGTGGCCGCGTCGCCGCCCGGCTCGGCGGGCGCACCGTCGCCTGGTTCGCCGGGACGTCGCTGATCGCCGTCCTGATCGCGCTCGCGATCGGCCTGATCGGCCGGCCGGGCGCCGGGGTCTCGCTCACCGCCGACCCGGCCGACCTCGAGAGCGTCGCCGAGCGCACCGCCGGGTCCTGGGACGGGCTGCTCTCCGGGCTCCTGCCGGACAACATGTTCTCCGCGTTCGCCGAGGGCGAGGTGCTCCAGGTCGTCCTCGTCGCCCTGCTCGTCGGCGCCGCCGCCTACGCGCTCGGATCGACGGCCGAGCCGTTCGTCGCGTTCTCCCGGTCCGCCTTCGAGATCGTCCTGCGGATCATCGGCTGGATCATCGTGCTGGCCCCGATCGGCGTGCTCGGCCTGATCGGCAACGCGTTCGCGACCTACGGCAGCGACTTCATCGGCTCGCTGTTCAGCCTGATCGCGACCGTCTACCTGGGGTGCGCGATCATCCTGTTCGGTGTCTACCCGCTGCTGCTGAAGTTCGTGGCCGGCGTGGGCCCGCGCCGGTTCTTCTCGGTGACCTGGCCGGTGCTGCAGTTCGCGTTCGTGTCCCGCTCGTCGGGGGCGGCGCTGCCGCTGTCCCGGCAGGCCGCGATCGACCTCGGTGTGGACCGCGGCTACGCCGGGTTCGCCGTCCCGCTGGCGACGACGACCAAGATGGACGGCTGCGCCGCCGTGTACCCGGCGCTCGCGACGATCTTCATCGCGCACCTGACCGGCTACCCGCTCGCGATCTGGCAGTACCTGGCGATCATCGCCGTCGCCGTGTTCGGCGCGCTCGCCACCGCGGGCACCACCGGCTGGTTCACGATGCTGACCCTCACCCTGGGCGCGGTCGGGATGCCGCCGGAGCTCATCGCGGTCGGGATCGCCGTCATCATCGGGATCGACCCGATCCTGGACATGATGCGCACCGCCACGAACGTGGCCGGGCAGATCACCGTGCCGACGATCGTCGCCGCGCAGGAGGGGCTGCTCGACCGCGAGGGCCGTGACGGATCGGCTCCGGAGACCGAGCGGACGCCGGAGCCCGCCACGACCTGACGACTTGTGGCGCGGGTCACACACTGGCACAGTCGAGGAGGTCAGGGCCCCACCCACCACCACTGGGGGCCAGATGGCCGAGCTGGAACCACGGAACTTCCTGAAGCCGTGCCTGCTGCTGCTCCTGCGCGAGCACGACGACCACGGGTACGGCCTGGCGGGCAGGCTGCACCCGTGGCACGACGACGGTGACGCGGGCAGCGTGTACCGCGCGCTGCGCGGGCTGGAGAAGTGCGGCCTGGTCCGGTCCGAGTGGCACGCGTCCGCGGTCGGGCCGGCGCGGCGCACCTACCACCTGACGGTGGCGGGCCGGGAGCACCTCGACGGGCAGGTCCTGCACCTGGCCGAGGTGTGCGCGTCACTGCAGGAGTTCCTCGACCGCTACGCCGCGCTCGACGGGGCCGACCGCGTCGACGTAGGGGAGGTGAGCCGTGCCGCCGTCCACCGAACCGCCGTCCCGGGACAGCGCCGTGGCGCCCCCTGAGCAGCCCGCCGGGCAGCACTGCTCGGGGCCGGAGTGCATCACCTGCTCCGACGCCGCGGTCGAGGTCACCGTCGCGGTCCTGCTCGACACGGGGCTCGCGCTGGTCGACACCGAGGCCGGCACCCGGGAGGAGGTCAGCGTCGCGCTCGTCGACGCCGCGGTGGGGGACCGGCTGCTCGTGCACGCCGGTGAGGCCATCGGCCGGGTGCGGTGACGGTGCGCGCCCCGGCCGTGCAGCGCTGGTCGGTGCGGGTGACCGGGATCGTGCAGGGCGTCGGCTTCCGGCCGTTCGTGCACCGCCTCGCCGCCGAGTTCGGACTGTCCGGATCGGTCGGCAACGACGAGCGCGGGGTCCTCATCGAGGCCGAGGGCCCGCCGGGCGCGCTGGTCGGGCTGGTCCGGGCGCTGCGCGAACGGCCACCACCGCTGGCCGCCGTGTCCGGGGTGGAGACGGCGGTCATGGCGCCCCGTGGCGGATCCGGCTTCACGATCGTGCCGAGCACCGGCGTCGCCGCGCCCGCCGCGACGCTGGTCTCCCCGGACACCGCGACCTGCGACGACTGTCTGGCCGAGCTGTTCGACCCGGCCGACCGCCGCTACCGTCACCCGTTCGTCAACTGCACCAACTGCGGACCCCGGTTCACCATCGTCACCGGCGTCCCCTACGACCGCGCCATGACCACGATGGCCGGTTTCGCGATGTGTGCGGCCTGCGCCGCGGAGTACCACGATCCGGCCGACCGGCGGTTCCACGCCCAGCCGGTGTGCTGCCCGGACTGCGGACCCACGTTGCGGTTCGTCGATGCCGCGTCCCTGCCGGGCGTCCCGGTTGCCGGACATGACCCGTTCGGAGTGGCGCGCGGACCGGCCACGCATCGCGCCGGTCTGCCGTGGACCGGCATCGCGGACGGCCGGTACGGCGGGGCCGGCGACGTGCCGGACGACCCGGTCGCGGCCGCCGCCGACGCGCTGCGGGCGGGCGCCGTCGTCGCGGTGAAGGGGGTGGGTGGTTACCACCTCGCCGCCCGGGCCCGCGACGGTGCCGCCGTCGCCGCGCTGCGGGCGCGCAAGCACCGGGAGGACCGGTCGTTCGCCGTGATGGTGCCCGACCTCGCGAGGGCCCGGGAGCTGTGCCGGGTGGACGAGGTCGAGGCCGCCCAGCTGACGTCGCACCGCGCGCCGATCGTGCTGCTCGCTCGCCGGCCGGGCGACGGCCTCGCCCCGGCCGTCGCGCCCGGGGACACCCACCTCGGCCTGATGTTGCCCTACACACCCGTGCACCACCTGCTGCTGCACGACCTCGCCGAGCCGATCGTGCTGACCAGCGGCAACGTCTCCGACGAGCCGATCGCGCACCGCGACGACGACGCCGCGACCCGGCTCGCCCCGATCGCCGACGCGCTCCTCACCCACGACCGGCCGATCCGCACCCGCGCCGACGACTCGGTGCTGCGGGTCGTGCGTGGTCGCCCGTACCCGGTGCGGCGCTCGCGCGGCTGGGTCCCGGAGCCGATCGTGCTGTGCGCCGCCTCCGCGGTGCCGGTGCTGGGCTGCGGGGCGGAGCTGAAGAACACGTTCTGCGTGCTGCGCGGCGCGGAGGCCTTCGTCTCGCACCACATCGGCGACCTCGCGAACGCCGAGACGATGGCGGCCTGGACCGACGGCATCGCGCAGCTGTGCCGGATCCTCGACGTCGAGCCGGGTGTGGTCGCCCACGACCTGCACCCGGACCACCTGTCGACGCGCTGGGCGCTCGACCGCGACGGGGTGGAGCTGGTCGGGGTGCAGCACCACCACGCGCACCTGGCCGGGTGCCTGGCCGAGCACGGCGAGGCCGGGCCGGTGATCGGGATCGCGTGCGACGGCACCGGCTACGGCACCGACGGCACCCTCTGGGGTGGCGAGGTGTTCGACGTGTCGGTCGCCGGCTTCACCCGGGTCGCGCACCTCGAGCCGGTTCCGCTGCCAGGCGGGGAGACCGCGATCCGGGAGCCGTGGCGGACGGCGGCGTCGTGGCTGCGCACCGCCGGCGTCGCTCCGCCTCCCGGGCTGCCGGACCGGGTCGGTCCGATGTGGAATGACGTCCAGCGCCTGCTCGCCGCGCACGAGGCCGGGCGGATGCGCCAGCCGGTGACCAGCAGCGCGGGGCGGCTGTTCGACGCGGTGTCGGCGCTGTGCGGGGTGCGGGACCGGGTGACCTACGAGGGGCAGGCGGCGATCGAGCTCGAACGCGTTGCCGACCTCTCGGTGCGCGACTGTTACCGGGTGGGGGAGCCGGGGCCCGGGTCACGTCCTCCCGCCGAGGGTCCGGCTCGGCTCGCCGCGGGGGAGCTGATCCGCGCGGTCGTCGCCGATCTGGTCGCCGACGTACCGGTGCCGGTCGTGGCCGCCCGGTTCCATCACGGTCTGGCCGGACTGCTCGCCGACGCCGCAGTGGTGGCGGCGCGTGCGTACGGCCGGGACACCGTGGCGCTGTCCGGCGGGGCGTTCGCCAACCAGCTGCTGCTGGAGCTGTTGCGGTCGCGGTTGGAGGCCGGGGGGCTGCGAGTGCTGGTGCACTCGCGCGTCCCGTGCAACGACGGCGGCATCAGCCTCGGGCAGGTCGCGGTGGCCGCCGCGCGAGCCTGACCCTCCCTGTGGCGGCCCGGATGCGGGTCCGTCAGGCTCACCGCTGATCGTCAGCGTCATGGTGGGGGAGTCGCGGTGTCGGAGGTACGGGTGGAGCCGTCGGACGTGGTCCGATGGTGGAATCGCGAGTGGTTCCGGCAGATCGCCGGGCTGCTGCCGGCCGTACCGGCCTTCTGGGTGCCGGACGAACCCGCGGTGCGGGTGCTCGTCGCCTGGAACGTCTTCGCCGTGGTCTACCTGCTGCTGACCTGGCTGACCTATCGACGACGTGACCCGGCCGAGCTCCGGGCGCTCGGAGTCGCCTCCCGGGAGCGACGACTGGCCGAACGGCTCAGCCTCGCCAGCTCACCCGAGGAGCTGCCGCAGCTCGGCGCGACCATCGCTCTGATCGCCGCCGTGTTCGTCCTGCCGCGGTACGCGATGCTGGACGTTCCGCCGGGCTGGACGCTCGGCATCTGCATCGTCGCGATCGTCAGTTGCTGGCTGACGATGCAGGTCGGCTTCACGATCGCCTACATCGGACGACATGCCGAGCGGGGCGGGCTCGTGTTCCCCGGCGACGACGAGCTGCGCCTGGTGGACTACCTGTACTTCTCCGTCGGGATCGGCGCGACCTTCGGGACGACCGATGTGACCGTGACGACCCGGGAGATGCGCCGCACGGTGCTCACCCACAGCGTCCTGGCGTTCGTGTTCAACACGCTCATCCTCGCGGCCACGGTCTCCATCGTCAGCGGTGTCGTCGCCGGCTAGCGGGTCACCCGGTGCCCGGGTGTGGTGGTGCCGATCGGGACAGTGCGCCAGGCTGACGGGCCGATCATCGTCTGGCAGGAGAGTCATCGTGACGCGAGCGTGGTCCGGCCGGCTCGAGACCGTGCGCTGGTGGCATCGCGAGTGGTTCCGGCAGCTCGTCGCGACGGTCGTGGCAGTCCCGCCGACCTACCTGGTGCCCGGCGACTACACGGTGAGAGGGCTGCTGTTCTGGGATTCGTTCGCGCTGGTGTACCTGCTCCTGACCTGGCTCACCTATCGTCGGCGTGATTCTGCGGAGCTGCAGGTACTCGGGCTCGCAGCCCGTCGGCGGCCCCGGCTGGCCGAACGGTTCGTGGCCAGCTCGCCGACGGACCTGTCCCAGGCCGCTGCGGTGATCGCGCTGCTGGCCACCGCACTCATCATGCCGCGGTACGACAGCCTCGGTGCACCACCGGGGCTCGTGTTCGGCATCTGCGTCGTCGCGGTCGTGTCCTGCTGGCTGACCATGCAGACCGGATTCATGATCGGGTACGTCAGTGGGTACGCCGCAGGGGGAGGCCTGTCGTTCCCCGGAACCGACGAGCCGCACACCGATGACTTCGTCTACTTCACGATCGCGGTCGGTACCAGCTTCAGCACGTCGGACGTCACCGTCACGGAGCGAAGGATGCGTCGTCAGGTGTCCGTCCACAGTGGGATGGCGTTCCTGTTCAACACCCTCATCATCGCGGCCACGGTGTCGATCATCGCGGCGTTCGTCTCGAGTTCATGACCGCCGCCCGGTCAGCCGGGCGGTGCGTTCGGGTAGGTGTGCCCGGTGGGCGTGGTGGTCTGGACGCCGTCGGGGGTGTGTTCGACGGTCCATCCGGGTTGTTCGCGGAGGTAGTTGTGGAATTCGCAGGTTCCGCGGCCTTGGTCGAGGGTGGTGGTTCCGTGGTCGGCGGCGCGGGTGATGTGGTCGATGTGGCGGATGGGGGCGTCGCAGTAGGCCTCGGTGCAGCGGTTGCGGGTTCGGGCGCGGATGAGTTCGTCGAGGAAGCGGGTGAAGCGGCGTTGGCGGGTGTCTCCGCCGATGACGATGCCCTGGCGGGTGATGAGCCGGCGTAGCGTCGTGCGGCCGTCGGTGGTGGCGAGCATCTCGGCGGGGACGGGTCCGTAGCCGGGGATCTCGGCGGGGAGTGGGGATTCGGGGTCGATCAGTGCTTCGACCGGGATCATGACCTGGACGTGTAGGTCGATGTCGGTGGCGTGGGTCTTGCCGGTGAGGCGTTCGACGAGGGTGTCGGCCATGACCTGCCCCCGGGTGCGGGGCAGCGGCTCGGGGCTGGCCGAGAGGTCGCGGTGAGCCTTATCGAGTGCGGCCAGGCAGCTGACGGCCTGCTCGACGGGCAGGTGGGCGGTCAGGAACGCCATCCCGTCGGCGGCGGGGCGGACGGTGACCCGGCGCGTGTTCTTCGCGGCCTCGCAGCGCTGGGCGAAGTCGGCGGGGGCGATCTCGGCGACCAGCCGCCGGGTCAGGTCCCGCAGGCGTCCGATCCCGAGGCGGGTGAGGTCGTGCTCGGCCAGGCGCCGGTCGAGTTCGGCCCGCTGGGCGCGCGACAACGTGTCGGCGGCGGTGACGATCGCCGAGACCTTGTCGGCATCCAGCTCCCCGGCGAGGAACAAGCTGTGCAGGTGGTCGAATCCGTTGTGCAGGTCCCGGGCGACGCGCATCCGGGTGCGGCCCTGGTGGACCGAGGTGCGGCAGGCGAGGGCGATCTGGGCGGCGACGCTCTGTTCGAGCTTGTCCGGGGCGAGTGTCTCGGCGGCCTGGGCGCCGGCGGTGTCGATGCGCGTGGTGACGTGGGTGCGGGCGAAGTCGTGGGCGGTGTCGTGCAGGGCGGCGTCGAGGCGGTTGAGCTGGGTCTTGATCCGGCGGATCCGGTCGATCTTGTCCGGCTCGGAGCGCGCGGCGCTGGCCGAGGCCAGGAGCCGGTCCAGGGCTGCTTCGACGAAGACCAGGTCGAGGTCGTCGTCGGGGAAGGTGGGCAGCTCCTCGTCGTCCGGGTCGAGTGCCCAGATCGGGGGTTCGAGGAGCGCGGTCATACGCCCATTCTACTCGAACGCCGGTTCGATTGCGAGACCGTATTCGTCACCGATGTCCTGAGACGTGAAGGGCCTAACTTCCGGGCCGCAGGCACCCGGTCAGGCGCGCGACCGACTCGGGCGAGCGGAGCGCGCGCAGCCAGGCGTACCACCCGTCCAACCCGTCGCCCCGGGTCGCCGAGAGCTGCAGGATCTCCGCGCCCGGCGCGGCGCGGCGGACGTACCCCGAGCACGCCTCGACATCGAAGTCCACATAGGGCAGCAGGTCGATCTTGTTGATCAGCACCAGGTCCGCGGTGCAGAACATGTGCGGGTACTTCAGCGGCTTGTCGGTCCCCTCGGTCACCGAGATCACGACGACCCGGGCGGTCTCACCGAGGTCGAACAGCGCCGGGCAGACGAGGTTGCCGACGTTCTCGACGAACACGACGGAGCCGGGGGACGGGTCGAGCTCGCGCAGGCCCCGGGCGGTCATGTCGGCGTCGAGATGGCAGCCGGCGCCGGTGTTGACCTGCACCACGCGGGCTCCGGTGGCGGCGATGCGCTCGGCGTCGAGCAGGGTCTCCTGGTCGCCCTCCAGCACGGCGCAGGGGAGGGCCCCGCCGAGATCGCGCAAGGTCCGTTCCAGCAGGGTGGTCTTCCCGGAGCCCGGGGAGCTCATGAGGTTCAGTGCGACGGTTCCGGTTGCGCGTAGCTGGTCGCGCAGCCGCGCGGCGAGGGTGTCGTTGCGGGCGAGGACGTCGATCTCCAGCGCGACGACGTCGGCGGGCGAGTCCGTGCGGTGTACAGCCTCGGAGCCCGGAGGGGACGGTGCCGCAGCCGGCCCGTGTGCTCGTGTGCCGAGCCCGTGGCCCCCGTGCCCGTGGCCGTGCCCGTGCTCGTGCCCGTCGGCTCCGTGGCCGTGGTGGTCGTGGTTCCGGTGCGGGTCGATGCCGTCCTCGACCGCCCCGGCCGGCACCGGAACCACCCGCACACCGGCTACGTCGTCGCATCCGCAGGTCGCACACATGTCTCCACCTCGATGATCCGCAGCGACCGCCCGCCTGTGACCTCGACGTCCGCGCTGCCGCAGCCGTCGCACAGCGGCAGCACCTCGCCCGTCTCGAACGCGCTCCCGCAGGTCCGGCAGGCCGCCGTCCCCACCGGACGGTCGAACTCCAGTTCCGCCCCCTCCAGCGACGTCCCGGCGACGACCATCTCGAAACAACACTCCATCGCCTCCGGCACGATCCCGGACAGCCGTCCGACCTCGAGCCGGACCCGTCGGACGGGCCTGTCCGGGAACCGCCCGGCGATCGCGTCCACGACCTCCTGGGTGATCGACAGCTCGTGCACGGCGACATGCCTCAGCAGATCCGGGGGAGGGGATCCCCGACCAGCAGGTCCACGATCCGGGTTCCGCCGAACGCGGTGCGCAGCAGCACCAGCCCGGGCGGGTCGTCGACCACGGTCCCGATCATCGCCGCACCCTCGCCGAGCGGGTGCCCGGCCAGCGCGGCGAGCGCGGCGTCGGCCCGCTCCGGTGCGACGACGGCGACCAGCCGGCCCTCGCACGCCACATACAGCGGGTCGATGCCCAGCAGCTCCGACGCGCCGTTGACGACCGGCCGGACCGGCACGTCGTCCTCGGAGAGCACGAGCGACACCCCGGACGCGACGGCGACCTCGTTGCAGATCGTCGCGACCCCGCCGCGGGTCGCGTCGCGCAGGCAGCGCACGCCGTCCCCGGCGGCGTCGAGCAGCGCGTCGACCAGCCCGTTGAGCGGCGCGGTGTCGGACTCCAGGTCGGCGACGATGTCCAGCTCACCGCGCGCGAGCATCACCGTGACGCCGTGGTCGCCGATCGGCCCGGACACGAGCACCCGGTCCCCGGGCCGGGCGGCCGTCGCCGACAGCTCCAGCGGGCGTTCCCGCACCCCCACCCCGGACGTCACCACGAAGCAGCCGTCGGCCTTCCCCCGTTCGACGACCTTGGTGTCGCCGGCGACGATCCGCACCCCGGCGGCGTCGGCGGCACGGGCCATCGACGCGGCGATCCGGCGCAGGTCGGCGACGGCGAACCCCTCCTCCAGGACGAACGCCGCGGACAGGTGCAGCGGCCGGGCTCCGGTCATCGCGAGGTCGTTCACGGTCCCGTTGACGGCGAGGTCCCCGATGTCGCCGCCGGGGAAGAACAGCGGCGAGACGACGAACGCGTCGGTGGTGAAGGCCAGCCGCTCGCCCCCGTCGACGGCGGCGCCGTCCTCCATCGCCTCCAGCACCGGGTTGCGGAACGCGTCGAGGAACACCGCCTCGATCAGCGTGTGCGTCGCCTTCCCGCCCGCGCCGTGCGCGAGCGTGATCCGGTCCTCGCGCAGCCGCGGCCGGGCGGCCCGGGCGCGGGCGATCCGGTCGAGCACCTGTTCCTCGGTGGTCGCGTGCGGCGCGCCGGGACGCGGGTGCTCGGGATCGGAGGCCCGGTTCGGGATGGTGGTACCGAGATCGTGTGAGGTCATACCCGGCTCGCCTCCCGCACCCGCTCCCGGCTGAACCGCCCGAAGTTGTAGTAGGCCGCGCAGGCGCCCTCGGACGAGACCATGCAGGTCCCGATCGGGGTCTCCGGCGTGCAGGCGGTGCCGAAGACCTTGCACTCCCACGGCCGCAGGACGCCACGCAGCACCTCGCCGCACTGGCAGGCCTTCGGATCCTCGACGCGGTCGCCGGGGATGCCGATGACCGTCTCGGCGTCGAACGCGGCGTAGGCGTCACGCACCCGCAGCGCCGAGTGCGGGATCCACCCGAGACCGCGCCACTCGAACGTCTCCCGCGGCTCCATCACCTTGTCGATCACCGAGAGCGCGGTCGGGTTCCCGTCCCACGGCACGACGCGGGTGTACTGGTTCTCGACCTCACAGCGGCCCTCGCGCAACTGCAGCAACAGCCGGTGGACCGACGCCAAGATGTCCAGCGGCTCGAAGCCGGACACGACGATCGGGCGGCCGTAGTCCCGCGGGATCCAGGTGTACGGCGCGCAGCCGATCACCGTCGAGACGTGCCCGGGCCCGACGAAGCCGTCCAGACGCTGGTCGGGCGAGTCCAGGATGGCCTGGATCGCCGGCTCGACGAGCACGTGGTTGCAGAAGATCGAGAAGTTGTCGAGGCCCTCGGCGGCGGCGCGCAGCACGGTCATCGCGGTCGACGGCGTCGTCGTCTCGAACCCGATGGCCAGGAACACGACCCGCTTGTCCGGGTTCCTGCGGGCGACCTTGAGCGCGTCGAGCGGGGAGTACACCATCCGGATGTCGGAACCGGCGGCCTTGGCGTCGAGGAACGATCCCTGCCCGCCGGGCACCCGCATCATGTCCCCGAACGACGTCATGATCACGTCGTCGTGCGCGGCGAGGGAGATGGCGTCGTCGACCCGGCCCATCGGGATCACGCAGACCGGGCAGCCCGGGCCGTGCACCAGCCGCACCTGCTCCGGGAGGTAGTCCTCCAGGCCGTGCTTGTAGATCGTGTGCGTGTGTCCGCCGCAGATCTCCATGAACTGGTAGTCGCGGCCGGGCTCGCACACCTCGGCGATCTCCTTCGCGAGCGCGCGGGCGGCGCCGGCGTCGCGGTACTCGTCGACGTACTTCATCGAGCCCCCTCCCCGAGACCGGCACCGTCGGTGATGTCCGACGCGCGCAACGCGTCGAGCTCGTCGGTGTAGGCGTCCCCGGTGCCGGTCAGCCACTCCAGCGACGCCTTCGCCTCCGCTTCGTCGATCGTGGACAGGGCGAAGCCGACGTGGATCAGGATCCAGTCGCCGGGACGCAGGTCGAGCTCGGCGCTGTCGTCGTCGCGGAGCAGGCCGATGTTCACCGCCCGCTGCACGCCCTCGACGCTGACCATCGCGAGGTCCTCGTGGCCGGACATCAGCTCGACCACCTCGCCGGGAATCCCGAGGCACATCGTGTCGTCCCCCTACATCTTCCGGATGCGCTGGTAGCGCGCGATCTCGTCGCGCGAGCGGTACGCGGTGATCGCCGCACCGGCCGTGGCGACCAGCGCGAGCAGCTTCAGCAACCTCATGGGTGTGCCTCCTGGCCTTCTCCGACGATCAGCTCCACGAGCCCGGCGACGGCGTCGGCCGCGAGCTCGACGGCGGCGGTGACCGGGGCGGACAGCCCCATCCCCGGGGTGGTGTCCGCCGGCTCGCAGCCGAGCACCAGGATCCGGCCGACCGGGTCGGCGACGCCGGTCGCGTCGGCCAGCTCGCGCAGCAGCCCGAGCACGACGTCCGGGCCGATGTCGTGCCCGTCCAGCGAGACCCCGCGCGCGGGCCGCGCCGCCGGGCCGTCCCAGGTGTGTTCGAGCCGGTAGAGGCTGCCGGGCGGGCCGTCGCCCTCCAGCGCGTCGACGAGCACGCAGCCGGTCCAGCCGTCGAGCAGCCGGTAGGCCAGGTCGATGCCGCGGATCCCGACGTCGACGACGGTGACGTGCCCCGGGAGCCCGCCCCGGCTCAGCAGGCGCTGCGCGACCTCGACGCCGAACCCGTCGTCGCGGTGGAAGACGTTGCCGATCCCGGCCACCAGAACGCCGTCGGTCATGGTGCGACCTCCAGCTCGTCGGGGCGGAAGTAGCGGAACCGGCCGTGCGCGAGCTGCAGCTCGGCGGCCGGATCGTCATCCAGGGAGACGGCGACGTGCACACCGCCGTCGACGTCGTGCACGACGGCCTGGACGGTGGCCCGCATCCCCTCGAGGAACGCGTCCTGGGCATCGGTGCCCCGCCCCGGGCGCAGGTGCACCGTCGATCCGCGGGACACGGGGATGCCCCCGACGTCGGCCGCGTCGGTCTCCGGGGCGACGGCCGCGTCGGCACCCGGGTCCCACCAGGGCGCGTCGACGGGGCCCTCGAACGGCGGTGGCGTGCTGATCGTGGGGACCTCGTCCAGGGAGCGGACCGCGCCGTGCAGCCGTTCCAGCATCTCCGGCGGCAACCCGTCGACGGCGTCCAGGATCGCGGCGGCGCGCGGGTCGGTGGCCCGGGCCTCGGCCTTCTCGGCGTCGGTGAGCACCATCGTGCGCAGGGTGAGGATCTCGTCGTTCTCGGTGCCGTCGAACAGGTCGACGCCGCTCTCCGGGGCGATCGCGGCGTAGTCGCCGACAATGATCGGGGAGCAGAGCAGCAGGTCGGAGCGCTCGGGCGGGCCGGCGAGCGCGGCCCAGCAGCGGTCGGAGACGCAGTCGCGGGTGAGCGCGGACGCCCACTCCGGTGGGTCCACGGGGGACAGGAAGGCGCCGGGGGAGATCGCGAGCAGGGTGTGGGTGCCGATCAGTGCGGTGCGCAGCATCTCGTCCCGCCCGGCGTCGTCGCTCGTGCACGGCGGCGCGACCTCGCCGACGACCGCGGTCGCCCCGCCGCGGGACGCGGCCGGCGTGTCGTTGCGGACCTCCAGCCGGAGTCTCACGAGGTCGTACGGACCGGGAACCTCGGTCGCGGTGATCGTCGCGCTTCCGCAGATCGGCTCCCGGGTGCGGACGATGCGGCCCGCCCGGGTCCCGTCGGCGCGCACCAGTTCCTCCACCGTCTCGACGGCGTCCCGCTCGATCGGCACGGTCCCGCCGGTCCGCAGGTCGAGCACGGTCTCCTCGGAGTCGGGGACCCCCTCGTCGAAGGGGAGGTACCGGACACCGTCGACGTCCAGTTCGGACACCGGAAGCCCGTCGGCGGTGAGCACGGTGCGTCGTTCCAGCCGCAGGAACCGGACCCGGACCCGCAGCGTCGCCAACCCGTACGGCTCGGTGCCGCCCGGTCCGGTCGCGGCAGCAACCCGGGGCTCGGCCAGGAACTCGACGCGTTGGGGGTCCTCGCCGCCGGGGGGCAGCACGCCCCACTGCCAGCGCAGCCGGTTCTTCTGCGCGGACGCCCGGTAGGGGTAGAGGAGATACCCCTCGAACAACACCGCGTCGGCGAGCGCGGCGACCTCGGCGAACGGATCGGTCACGGCGCACCCCCGAGCAGCGAGGTCACGGCGGCGTCCCAGCTCAGCGCGTGCTCCGCGCGGTAGGCGGCGAGCCGGTCGAGGGTGTCGCGGCGCAGCCGCACCCAGCCGGAGCCGGGGAAGTGCGCGTCCATCGCACCCCGCCACACCGTCACCGGCAGGTCGTGCGCGGCCTCCTCGGACCAGGAGACCAGGCCGACCTGCACGCCGTCGTCGCCGGCGTAGAACAGTGTCCCGGAGAACAACAGGACCAGCGGGATCACACCGGCGTCCAGTGCGGACAGGTAGCGGTGGCAGGCGACGTCGAGGTCGTAGGACAGCGGCACCGCGACCGGCACCGTGGTCTCCCCGGTGAAGGACGTGACCATCACCGGCACCGTCGCCAGCTGCAGCGGGTTGAGCGTCTCGGTCCAGCGCGCCGGTTCGCCGAACAGGCCGGTGAGCCGGGCGGCCTCGTCCGGGGTGTGCGCGCGGCGGCGCGGGTCGATCCGGACCTGCACCCGCAGCGCGATCGCGTGCACCCGGCGCCCGGTCCCGTCGACGATCCGCAGGTCCAGTTCCAGGGACGGGCCGGCCGCGTAGGGCTCGGGCCGTGACCCGGTGCACGCGAACGTCAGCGTCGACGGGAGCACGCGGGTCATGGCTGCCGCTCCAGCGGAAGGACGGTCGCGCGGGCCAGCGCGTCGGCGAAGAACGCCTCGATCGCGTCGCGGGCCTCGGTGCCGCCGTCGAACCCGTGCCAGGTCCGCCGCGCGATCCCGGCCAGCCGGTAGCAGGCGTCGATCGGGACCAGCAGGCTCGTCGGCGGGTCCCGGCGCACCAGCAGCGCCTCGACGTCGTCGGCCAGCTCGTCGGCCAGCGGCCCGCGGCCGGGACCGGACTCCCACGCCGTCGGCGGCAGTTCGCTCTCGGTCGCCCCGGCCGGGCCTGGATAGCAGGCGAGCATCCGGCCGGACGCCGAGCTGCGCATCAGGAACACGACACCGACCGGGACGTCGAGCGCATCCACCCCGGTCGCGGACGGGTCGCGCAGCCAGCGGTCCGGCACCCGCCGGTACTCGCCGGCGCCGGCACCGGGATTGTCGAACAGGAACGCGCACGGCCCGCACGCGCAGCGCAGCCGCCGCTCGGTGACGTGCACCAGGTGCGGGTGCTCGCCGGGAACCGGAGTGGCGCAGAGCTCGCAGCGCTCCGGGACCGGAACCGGTGCCGTCCGGTCGAGGAAGCGCCGCAGCCCGGTCACGAGGACGTCCGGATCCCGATGCGCAGCAGCGCGGGCTCGGAGACGAACGCGACCCCGGCGGCGTCCGGGGCGGCCCCCGTGACCGCGTCGGACACCACCTCCCGGATCGTGGCGGAGCCGCAGCCGGCCCCGGTCAGTCCGATGCGGACGGTGCCGTCCGGGTCGATACCGAGCAGCTCGACGTCGTCGCCGTGCCCGCCCAGCGAGCGCTTGGCCCCCTCGACCGCGTGCCCGACCCGGGTCCGCAGCTCGACCGGGTGCAGGTCGTGCAGCGCGAGCAGCCCACCGACCAGCGGGTCCGCCGCCATCCGGTGGATCAGCTGGTCCCCGGCACCGGCCCGCACCACGGTGACCAGCTGGTCCAGCCCGGCCCCGTAGAACCGCATCAGCAGCCCCACCAGCTCCTCGGCGGCCGGCCGCGCCGCCTCGTCGAGACCGTCCAGGACGGCCTCGATCCGGGTGGCGACGGTCGCCGGGTCGAGCTCGGCGGCCATCAGATCTGGTTCAGCGAGCCGGGGGAGTGGACGGTGTGGCGGTCCACCCCGGTGCCGTACATGTGCACCCCGCACGGCAGGCACGGGTCGAAGCTGCGGACCGCGCGCATGATGTCGATGCCCTTGAACCGGTCCCCGCGGTTCTCCTCGAAGATCGGGGTGTTCTGCACCGCGTCCTCGTACGGGCCCGGGGTGTTGAACTGGTCGCGGACGCTGCCGTTCCACGGCGTCGGCGGGTAGGGGTGGTAGTTCGCGATCTTCCCGCCGCGGACCACCATGTGGTGGCTCAGCACCCCGCGCACCGCCTCGGTGAACCCGCAGCTGATCGCGTCCTCGGGCACCGTGAACCGTTCCCAGGTCTTCGAGTTGCCGCCGCGCACCTCGGCCAGGGCCTGCTCGATGAAGTGCAGCGCGACGCCGGCGGCGTAGGCCTGGAAGTAGGTGCGGGCCCGGTTGCGCTCCAGTGCGTTGGACAGCGGTTCGCCGTGCGAGTCGGTCGGCGGCCGCCACTCGAAGCTGACCTCTCCCTTGAGCGCGGTGCGCGGCAGGTTGATCACCACGCTGTGCCCGGTGGAGCGGACGAACTCGGTCTCCACCAGCCCTGCCAGCGCGGTCGACCAGAGCCGGGCGATCGGGCCGCCGCCGGTGTCCAGGGCGAGGAAGTCGGTGCCGTCGTACCAGCGCGGCGACATCGTCCAGGAGTACTTGTCGTCGAAGTCGCGCTTCTGCGGCTCCGGGATCGTGTGCTGGTTCCACGGGTGGCGCATGTCGACCGGGTTGCCCAGCGGGTCGTTGGTCACGAACCGCTCCTGGTCCTCCCAGTCCCGGTAGAACGAGTGGCCGAGCAGGATCCGGATCCCGAGGTTGATCTCGACGAGGTCGGTGGTGACCAGCTTCCCGTCGACGACGACGCCCGGGGTCACGAACATCCGCCGGCCCCAGCTGGTCATCGTGCGGTAGTCGAAGTCGCAGTAGGCCGGGTCGTTCAGCGAGCCCCAGCAGCCCAGCAGCACCCGTCGCCGCCCGACGTTCTCGTAGCCCGGCAGCGCGGTGTACATGAAGTCGAACAGGTCGTCGTGCATCGGGACGACCTTCTTCATGAACTCCACGTACCGCATGAGGCGGGTGTAGTAGTCGGTGAACAGCTGGATCGTCGCGTGCGTGCCGACACCGCCCGGGTACAACGTGGACGGATGGACGTGCCGGCCCTCCATCAGGCAGAACATCTCGCGGGTGTAGCGGCTGACCTGCAGCGCCTCCCGGTAGAACTCCCCGGTGAACGGGTTCAGCGCCCGCATGATGTCGCCGATGGTGCGGTAGCCGTGCGCGTCGCCGTGCGGGGCGTCGGTCCGGTTCGCGAGCTCCAGCACCCCGGGGTTGGTCTCCGAGATCATCTTCTCGCAGTAGTCCACCCCGACCAGGTTCTCCTGGTAGATGTTGTGGTCGAACATGTACTCGGCGGCCTCGCCGAGGTTGATGATCCACTCGCCGAGGTGCGGCGGGCGGACGCCGTAGGCCATGTTCTGGGTGTAGACCGAGCAGGTCGCGTGGTTGTCCCCGCAGATCCCGCAGATCCGGCTGGTGATGAAGTGCGCGTCCCGGGGGTCCTTGCCTTTCATGAAGATCGAGTAACCGCGGAAGATCGACGACGTCGAGTGGCACTCGGCCACCCGCCGGTTCGGGAAATCGATCTTGGTGTAGATCCCGAGCGACCCGACGATGCGGGTGATCGGGTCCCAGGACATGTCGGTCAGGCCGGTGGTCTCGGTCGCGGCCCGCTGCGGTTCGGTGGCGGTCATAGAGTTCACCAGGCCTTCGCGTAGCCGGTCGTCAGCTCGGTCCCGTCGTGCCGCCAGGCCGGCTCGTGGTCGAGCTTGCGTTCGGTGATCTTGCGCAGCCGGGTCATCACCGACCCGTAGGCCTTGCTCGCGCCGCTGGAGACCAGCGATCCGGGCGGGGCGTCCATGAACGGCATGAACATGTCCGGGAAGCCGGGCATGGTGCAGCCGATGCAGATCCCGCCGACGTTCGGGCAGCCGCCGACGCCGTTCACCCAGCCCCGCTTCGGGACGTTGCACTTCACGACCGGGCCCCAGCAGCCCAGCTTGACCAGGCACTCCGGGCTGCCGTACTCGGTCGCGAACTGGCCCTGCTCGTAGTACCCGCCGCGGTCGCAGCCCTCGTGCACCGTGGCGCCGAACAGCCAGCGCGGACGCAGCGCGTCGTCGAGCGGGATCATCGGGGCCGAGCCGGCGGCCTGGTAGAGCAGGTAGAGGATCGTCTCGGACAGGTTGTCCGGGTGGGTCGGGCAGCCCGGCACGCAGACGATCGGGATGCCGGCCTTCGACTTCCAGGACCAGCCCAGGTAGTCGGGGACGCCCATCGCGCCGGTCGGGTTGCCGGCCATCGCGTGGATGCCGCCGTAGGTGGCGCAGGTGCCGACGGCCAGGATCGCCAGCGCCTTCGGGGCGAGCCGGTCCAGCCACTCGCTGGTGGTGATCGGCTGCCCGGTCGTCGGGTCGTTGCCGAACCCGGACCAGTAGCCCTCCGGCTTGATCTTCTCGTTCGGGATCGACCCCTCGACGACGAGCACGAACGGCTCCAGCTCACCGCGCTCGGCCTTGAAGAAGTTCTCCAGGAAGTCGTCGGTGGACCCGGTCGGACCGGCTTCGAAGTCGATCAGCGGCCAGTGCACCGCCACCTTCGGCAGGCCGGGCAGGGCGCCGAGGGCGATCTCCTCGATGCTCGGCTGCGTTGCGGTGGTGAGCGCGACCGAGTCCCCGTCGCAGCTCAGGCCCGCGTTGATCCAGAGGATGTGTACCGGGCCCTCGGCCCCGTTGTCGGACATGCGGCGCCTCGCAGTGTGGTGGGAGTCACGTTGTAACGGCGATGCGCCGGGCGGTGTAAGTGGTGACTCCACCTATGTGCGGGCCGGCGCTAGCGGCGCGTCGCCGGATCCAGTCAGTTCTGACTGTTCGGCTGCTAGCGTGGACACATGGACATCAACGGCTCTGTCGCCGTCGTCACCGGTGGTGCCTCCGGTCTCGGTCTCGCCACCGCCGAACGGTTCGTCGCGGACGGGGGGAAGGTCGTCCTGCTCGACCTGCCGTCGTCGCCGGGGGAGGCGGTCGCCGAGAAGCTCGGCGCGCACGCGCGGTTCGCGGCCGCCGACGTCACCGACCCCGAGCAGGTCTCCGCCGCGCTGGATGTCGCGCAGGAGCTGGGGACGCTGCGCGTCGCGGTGAACTGCGCCGGCATCGGTCCGGCCGCGAAGACCTACGGCAAGGGCGGCCCGTTCCCGCTGGACACCTTCACCCAGGTGATCAACGTGAACCTGATCGGGACGTTCAACGTGATCCGGCTGGCCGCCGAGCGCATCGCCGCGGCCGAGCCGGTCGACGACGAGCGCGGCGTGGTCGTCAACACCGCCTCGGTGGCCGCGTTCGAGGGCCAGATCGGCCAGGCCGCCTACTCGGCGTCCAAGGGCGGGATCGTCGGGATGACGCTGCCGATCGCGCGGGACCTGGCGAGCCTGGGGATCCGGGTCGTGACCATCGCGCCGGGCCTGTTCGAGACGCCACTGCTCGCGGGCCTGCCCGACGACGTCAAGGCCTCGCTGGGCGCGCAGGCGCCGCACCCGTCGCGGCTGGGCCGGCCGACCGAGTACGCGCAGCTGGCTGCGCAGATCGTCGCCAACCCGATGTTGAACGGCGAGACGATCCGCCTGGACGGCGCGATCCGGATGACACCGCGCTAGGCGGGAAGGGGAACGCGCGATGAGGCGCACGCTCTACGAGTCCGACCACGAGGACTTCCGGCAGGCCTACCGGGCCTTCGTCGAGAAGGAGATCGTCCCGCACGAACCGCAGTGGGAACGGGACGGCATCGTGCCGCGCTCGCTGTTCACCACGGCCGGGGCGTCCGGCTTCCTCGGCATGGAGGTGCCGGAGACCTACGGCGGCGGTGGGGTCGACGACTTCCGGTTCAACGCCGTCGCGGCCGAGGAGCTGATGCGCTCCGGTGCCGCCGCGGCCGGGCTGGGGATCAGCCTGCACAACGACATCGTGCTGCCCTACTTCCTCGCCTACTGCACCGAGGAGCAGAAGCAGCGCTGGCTGCCCGGCATCTGCAGCGGCGAGCAGATCCTGGCCATCGCGATGACCGAGCCGGGCATCGGCTCGGACCTGGCGTCGATGTCGACGACGGCGGTGCGCGACGGCGACCACTACGTCGTCAACGGGGCCAAGACCTTCATCACCAACGGGATCAACGGCGACCTGGTCGTCGTCGCGGTGAAGACCGACCCGGCGCAGAAGCACCGGGGGATGAGCCTGCTCGTCGTCGAGCGGGGGACCGAGGGGTTCACCCGCGGCCGCAACCTCGACAAGCTCGGCCAGCACGCCCAGGACACCGCTGAGCTCTCCTTCTCCGACGCCCGGGTGCCGGTGGCCAATCTGCTGGGTCCCGAGGAGGGCCAGGGGTTCGCGCAGCTGGTCGCGAACCTGCCCCGGGAGCGGCTCTCGATCGCGGTCGCCGCGGTCGCCGCGGCCCGCGCCGCGCTGGACGGGACCCTGGGCTACGTCAAGGAGCGCAAGGCCTTCGGACAGCCGGTCGGCTCGTTCCAGAACTCCCGGTTCGCCCTCGCCGAGATGGACACCGAGATCGACATCGCCGAGCACTACGTCGACGACTGCGTCCGCGCCCTCGACGCCGGCGAGCTGACCGCGGTGGACGCGTCGAAGGCCAAGTACTGGTGCACCGAGCTGCAGGGCCGGGTCGTCGACCGCTGCCTGCAGCTGCACGGCGGGTACGGGTACATGAGCGAGTACCCGATCGCGAAGGCCTACGCCGACGCCCGGATCACCCGGATCTACGGCGGCACCACCGAGATCATGAAGGAGGTCATCGGCCGCGGCCTCGGGCTGGGGGAGACCCGGTGACCCGGCCGGCGGCGCGGAGCCGGGCGCAGCGCTCCGAGGACAGCCGCTCCCGGATCCTCGACGCCGCCGTCACCTGCCTGGTCGACGGCGGCTACTCCGGGGCGACGACGCTGACCATCCAGTCCGCCGCGGGGGTGTCCCGCGGGCGGCTGCTGCACCACTTCCCGTCCCGAGACCGGCTGCTGGTCGCGGCCGCGCAGCACCTGGCGGCCAAGCGGGTCGCCGACACCGAGGAGCGGATCCGCCGCGCGCTGTCCGGGACCGACAGCCCGCCGTCCGACCCGTTCGACCGCGCGGACCGGGTCATCGAGCTGCTGTGGGAGAGCTTCGGCGAGCCGCACTTCTGGGCGTCGGTGGAGCTGTGGACCGCGGCCCGGATCAACGACGGCATCGCCGACGCGCTGCGGCCCGAGGAGCGGCGGCTCGGCGCGGCGATCCGGGCTTCCGCGGCCCGGATGTTCGGCGAGGAGCTCGCGTCGCGCCCGCGCTTCACGCAGCTGCGGGACCTGCTGCTGACCTCGATGCGCGGGGCCGCCCTGACCTACGCGTTCGACCCCCGGGACGCGCGCTCCGACGTCATGGTCGGGCAGTGGAAGGACCTGGCGCGGGTGCTGCTCTCCAGCCCGTGACCTCAGGCGCTGTACCGCATCCCGAACGGCGGGGTGGCCGGGGCCGGCGCGGCCGGTTCGGGGTCGCCCCACACCCGCACCTGGTTGCGCCCGGCGCGCTTGGCCGCGTACAACGCGGCGTCGGCGGCGGTGAGCAGGGCCTCGATGTCGTCGCCGTGGTCGGGGGAGGCCGCGACGCCGATCGAGACCGACAGCCCGTCGACCGGGCGGCCGGCGCTCGGTGGGGTCACGACGAGGGCCTCGATGTTGCGCCGGATCCGTTCGGCGACCTCGCGGGCCCGGCCGTACACGACGTCGTCGCGCTGCAGGCCGCCGATCGCCACGACGAACTCCTCCCCACCGAACCGCCCGGCCGGGTCCTGGTCGCGGACCTCGGCGGTGAGGACCCCGGCCACGGCACGTAGCACGTCGTCCCCGGCGAGGTGGCCGTGCCGGTCGTTCACCGCCTTGAAGTGGTCGAGGTCGAGCACCAGGACGGCGACGGCGCGGTCGGAGCGCGCGGAGCGCTCGACCATCTGCCGGGCCCGCCAGCGCCAGGCGTCGTTGTTGAGCAGCCCGGTCTTGGCGTCGGTCTCGGCCCGGGTCTCCAGCTGGCGGACCAGGGTGGCCTGCTCCAGCACGAGCAGCGGGGGTATCGCGAGCAGCACCAGCCACGGGGTCGTGTTCGCGATGATGACCGCGACCAGCCCGCCGAGCGAGACCGTCGCGAGCTCGAGGACGATCTCCCCGCCGAGCAGGATGCGCAGGAACCGGGTCCCGGGCTGGGACAGCCGGACGGCCGTGACGACCAGCAGCATGTTGACCGCGGTGAAGGCGGCCACCGCGGCGAGGATGAGGGTGGCGTCGCCGAACGACCCGAACCCGCCCAGCGGGTCCCCGGGGAGGCCGGAGACCGCGGCGACCGCGTGTACCGCGAGGACGACGGTGGTGGCGCTGAACAGGTGCCGGTGCGCGGCGATCCCCGCCGGCCGGCACACCCGCAGGTAGAGGTGGGTGTAGATCACCACGACGACGACCGTGGCCGGCACCACCGGCAGCAACAGGGCCGCCGCGAAGGTACAGACCGACGTCATGTTGACGTGGGTGGTGTCGCTGATCCGGCGCCGCACCCGTTCGGCGGTGCGGGACAGCTCGACGTGCGCCACGGCGACGCCGGCCAGCAGGCCGGCGAGCACCAGCTGGTCGACACCCGGCACCGTCACGTGGATGATCGCGTGCACGACCAGCGCGAGCGCGACCGCCTCGACACCGAGCGCGAACAGCCGGGCACGCATCGGCACGGCTCGGGACGGGGGATCCGCGACGGGCTCCCGGCGGGCCCGCGCCCGGCGCGGTTTCCGCTGGTGGGAGGTCACGTCGCTCGCCCCGTTCGTTGCTGCCGCAAAATTTGGTGAGAGGCTACCCCCGGGTTCGGTGCCGTCCCGACATGATCGTGCCGGGAGCCGGTTTCCGCGACGAGCGGGTCGCGATGGACGGTGAGCGGCTCAAGGGCGCGTTAAATCGCGGTGAGCGGTCCCGGGCTGCGTGCGGGTGTGTACGGGTGGAGGGCGCGTAGTCGTTCACCCGGCCGAGCCGGGCGGGTTCGCCCACGTCGAGACCATCGCGCAGCCGCACGAGGACGGTCGCACCGGTCAGGGAGCGGCTTCGCGCTCCAGGCGCAGCAGCTCCAGGTGCTGCTCGTACTGGTCGAGCAGGTCGTCGACGAGCTGGCCGTAGCTGTAGCCCATGACGTTGTAGCCCTGCCCGCCGCCCTGCAGGTGCACCTCGACGCGGTGGTGGTCGGTCCAGGCCCCGGCGCCCTCTGCGGAGCCGGACGCGCCGCCGGTGCCGGCCCGCTCGATCCCGGCGGCCGCCGGCATCGCGCTGCCGGCGGTCCCCGCGGTCTCGACGCGTGCCGCGGTGTCGTCCGGACGGACGGCGCCGTCCGCGCCCGGGGCGCCGTCGAGCGGATAGCGGGGGAGCCCCGTCACCCGCGGGACCAGGCGGTAGACGAACGGCAGGCTCTCGTGCACCTCGGCGACGAGCTCGAGCGGCCGCATGCCCTCCGGGCGTTCCTCACCCGGCTCGACCTCCGGAGCCTCCTCGTCGGTGCACCGCCGCACCCGGGTGGGAACACCCTGCCCACGCAGCTCCTCGGCGACGTCGGTCAGCGCGGTGGTCGCGGTGCCGGACAGGAACCGGTCGGCGCCCGGCCCGTCGGCGTGCCCCATCGTGCGTCGCAGCCGCTCGCGCCAGCCCGCGCCGGCGCCGTCGTCGTCCGGGGTCGTGTCGGTCGCGGACGGCCCGCTGCGGCCGGACAGCAGCGCGGGCAGGCTGGAGCGCCTGCTCTCCGTGCGGTAGCGCTCCAGCCGCAGTGCCTTCCAGAGCCCGAGCATCACCAGGACGATGACCAGCCCGAACGGCAACCCCATGATCACCGTGGCGTTCTGCAGCGTGGTGATGCCGCCGACGAAGAGCATGCCGAGGGTGAGCAGCCCGGTCGCCGCGGCCCAGAAGATCCGGTTGGCCGTCGAGCCGTCGTCGCGCGGGGTGCGCCGGTAGGAGGTCAGGCTCGCCATGACCAGCGCGCCGGAGTCGGCGGAGGTCACGTAGAACAGCAGGCCGGTCAGCGTGGCCAGCCCGGCCAGGAACCCGAACCACGGGTACTCGGAGAGCAGCAGGTAGAAGCCCTGTTCGGGCTGCTCGACCGCGGCGGTGGCGAGCGCGTCGTTGCCACCGCGGACACTCGCCAGCGCGGCATTCCCGAAGATCGACACCCAGATCAGGATGTAGAGGAACGGGATCACCATGGTGCCGACGACGAACTGCCGGATCGTGCGCCCGCGCGAGATGCGCGCCAGGAAGAGCCCGACGAACGAGGCCCAGGCGATCCACCAGGCCCAGAAGAACAGCGTCCAGGAGTTCAGCCACTCGGTCGGCTGCTCGAAGGCGAAGGTCTCCATGGTCAGCGACGGGAAGGACGCCAGGTAGTCGCCCAGGTTGGTCACCATCGCGTTGAGCAGGAACGAGGTCTGCCCGGTGACCAGGATGAACGCGGCCAGCACCAGCGTCGCGATCACGTTGAGCTCGGAGAGCCGCTTGATGCCCTTGTCCACACCGGACACGGCCGAGACGGTCGCGATCGCCACCGCCACCACGACCAGCCCGACCTGGGCCGCGAGCCCCTGTGGCACCCCGAACAGCACGTTCAGGCCGACGTTGAGCAGCACGACCGCGATCCCGAGCGAGGTCGCGACGCCGAAGATCGTGCCGAGCACGGCGGCGAGGTCGACGGCGTGCCCGACCCGGCCGAACACCCGCTTGCCGATCAGCGGGTAGAGCGCCGAGCGGATCGACAGCGGCAGCTCCCGGCGGTAGGCGAAGTAGGCCAGTGCGATGCCCATCAGCGCGTACATGCCCCAGCCGGTGAGGCCGTAGTGGAACAGGGTCCAGACCGTCGCCTCGCGGGCCGCCTCGACCGTCTCGCCCGGCCCGACCGGTGGCGCGGTGTACTGGGTGATCGGTTCGGCGACCGAGAAGAACATCAGGTCGGTGCCGATGCCCGCGGCGAACAGCATGGACGCCCAGGACAGGTTGGAGAAGTCCGGGCGCGAGTGGTCCGGGCCGAGCCGGATCGACCCGTAGGAGGAGAACGCCAGGAACAGCACGAAAGCCAGCACCGCGGTGGCGACCAGGATGTAGAACCAGCCGAACCCGGTGGAGATGTAGCCGACGAGCTCGCCGATGACGGCGTCGGCGTGGGTCGGGGCGAAGATCGCCCAGGCGGCGACGACGAGCACGCCGATCGCGGAGCCGTAGAAGACCGGCTTGTTGAGCCGGACCGCGGGTCCGTCGTCGTCACCGCCGTCGCCGGGACGCGGTTCCGTGGTGATCGGGGACGCGGTGTCGCTCATCGGAGCTGGGCCTCCTCGGATGTCGCCGGGCACCGGCCCGCCGCAGGGTTGCGTGACGAACCAGCCAAACGGAACGACCCTAGGCAGCTCGGGAGGGGCTGTGCCACCGGCGCGCACGGGCGGACACCACCCCGTTACCGAGTAACACGGGAGGTGTCCGGCCGCTCACGCTCGGTCGAGGGCGACGTCGGGGCGTCCCCGACGATCGTCTCCGGGGTCACCCCGATGAGGCGGCGTGCCCGGCTCGCCATGATCGCCGGTACCGACCGTCCACGAGCGAGGAGTCCCGATGCGCAGCCCCGCGCCGACGCTGCTGTCGCTGGCCGTCGTGATCGCGCTGGCGGCGGTCGCCGTCCCGTCGGCCGCGTCCGAGTCACGGTCCGATGTGGAGTCCGCGGTCCGCGGCTACGCCGAGGCGAACGCGGTGCCCGGCATGGTGGCAGTGGTCGTCCCCTCCGACGGCGCCGTGACCACGGTGCCGCACGGCCGCACCTCCGACGGGGCACCGGTGACGGCCGACACCCCGTTCCGGATCGCGTCGATGGCCAAGGCCTTCACCGGCGTCGCGGTGCAACAGCTCGCCGAGGCCGGCCGGCTGCGGCTCGACCAGCCGGTCGTCGAGCTGCTCCCGGACTTCGCGGTCGCGGACCCGCGCGGTGACCGGATCACCGTGCGGCACCTGCTCGGCCACACCTCGGGACTGGCGCTCGCCGACGTCGACGAGTTCCGGCAGCCCTCGCCCGCCTCGGCCGCGGCCGACGTCGAGCACCTGCGCCGGGTCCCGCTCGCGACGGACCCCGGTACCCGGCACGAGTACCTGAACACGAACTACACGGTGCTCGCCCGGATGATCGAGGAGCTGACCGGGCGGAGCTATGGCGATCACCTGCACGACGCCGTCCTGGAACCGCTGGGGATGACGGCGACGGTCGCGACCGACCGGTGCGAGGAGGAGGTGCCCGGCCTGGCGCGCGGGCACGTCGGCGCGCTCGGGGTGCAGATCGCGGTCCCGGAGATCCCGGCGGTGTGCACCGGCAACGGCGGGGTCGTGACGACCGCCGCCGACCTGACCCGGTGGCTGCGGTTCCAGCTCGGCGACGGGACCACGCCGGACGGCACCCGCCTGCTCTCGGCCGCGTCGCTGCGGGAGTCGCACACCCCGGCGCCCGGCACCGACGGGCGCTACGGGCTCGGGTGGTCGTCGCGGACCACCGACGACGGCCGGGTCCGCACCCTGCACACCGGCGAGCTGGGCACCTTCACCAGCGCGATCGAGCTCTCGCCGCGGGGGACGGGAGCCTTCGTGCTGACCGACGCGGCCGGCCGTCCCGGCAACCTGGCGGCCGACCTGGTCGCCGCGGCCGACGGCGTGGCGCCGGTGCCGCCGACGACGGACCCGGTGCGGGTGCTGCAGCCCGTCCTGCTCGGGATGGCCGCGCTGACCGTGGTCGCGGCGGTGATCGGGGTGGTGCGGGCGCCCCGGCGGGCCGGGCGGCGGCGTCCGGTCTCCGCGCCCGCGCTGGCGGTGGTCGGCGGGCTCCTGCTGCTGCCCGCGCTGTCGCTGCTCGCGCTGCCCCCGAGCTGGACGGGGTGGACGCTACTGCTCTGGATGCTGCCCACCGGGGTAGTGCTCGCGCTGGTCCTGGTGGCCGGCGGGGTCGCGGTGCTGACCGCGAGGCGGCTGCGCCGCTCGTGAGTGGTTGTCGTGGCCCTGGCCACGACAACCACTCACGAGCGCGGAGCGCCCACGTCGTAGACGGCCATCAGCTGGGCCAGCAGCCGGTAGTAGCCGACCAGCGCGGTGAGCTCGGTGACCTGCCGGTCGTCGAGGTGCCGGCGGACGGCGGCGAACTCGGCGTCGGTGACCCCGGGCGAGGCGAGCAGCACCCGGCAGAAGTCCGCGGCGGCCGTCTCCGCCTCGGACGCCCCGACGAGGCCACCGTCGGCGATCCGGGAGATCTCGGCCTCGGTCAGGCCCGCGGCCCGGGCGGCCGGCACGTGTGCGTACCACTCGAAGGAGCTGTCCAGCGTGCGGGCGACCTGCAGGATCGCCGCCTCGCGGACCCGGCCGTCCAGCGCGGTGCCGAACCGGATCCGCGACCCGAGCTGCTGCAGGGCGTCACCGACCCCGGGCGCCAGCAGCATCACCCCGAACGGCCCGTTCAGGGCGCCGTCGTCGCCGGTCAGCGGGACGCGGCCCGGGATCCGGGCGCGCTCCCCGCCGGTGACGGCGTCGTAGACGCGCCGCTGGTCCTCGTCGAGATCGCCGGGGGTGAGCCGGGGGAGACGTGCGGGGCCGGCCGGTTCCATCGGTACACCTCACCACCCGTGAGTACTTTTCGTGGCCCCGGCCACGAAAAGTACTCACGGGCGCGTCAGCGCCCGGTCCAGACGGGCTTGCGCTTCTCGCCGAAGGCCGCGACCCCTTCCCGGAAGTCGGCACTGCCGTAGACCGACGCCATCAGCTCGTCGGCGGGGTCGAGGGCGGTCAGGCCGCCGAGGCGGCGGTCCAGCTCCTTGATCGCGGCCAGGGTGAGCGGCGCGCCGGCGGCGATCCGTTCGACGATCCCGGTGACCGTGGCCTCGAGATCGTCCGGCCCGACGACGGTGTGCACGAAACCGGCGGTCTGCGCCTCGGCCGCGCCGAGCAGCCGCGAGGTCAGCAGCATCGCCATCGTCCGGCCGGCACCGAGGCGGTCCCGCAGGCGCTGCACCGCGGCGGGGGAGATCACGTTGCCCAGCGTCTGCGCGATGGGGACGCCGAACCTCGCGTCCTCGGTGGCGATCAGCAGGTCGCAGCAGGCGGCGATGGACAGCCCGCCGCCCACCGCCGGCCCCTCGACGACGCCGACCACCGGTACCCGGACCGCGAGCAGCGCCCCGACGATCTCGCCGATCCGGTGCTCGTAGGCCACCCCGTCGGCGCCGGAGGTGAAGGCGGCGAACTGGCCGATGTCGGTCCCCGCGGCGAACGAGCCGTCGCGGCCACCGATGACCACGACCCGCAGGTCGGGGTCGTCGTTCGCGGCGAGGCAGAGGCGCTCCAGCTCGTCGTACATCCGCCAGGTCAGCGCGCCGCGCCGGGGTGGGTTGGACAGCTGGATCCACAGCACCGCGCCGTCGCGACGGGAGATCACCTCGTCGTCGCTCACGCTCCGGCCTCCCCGGTCCGCGCGCCGAGGACCTCGTCGACGTGCTCGCCCAGCCGTGGGGGATGGCGGCGGATGTCCGGTGGTGTCGCGGTCAGCCGGATCGGGTTGGCGACCAGCTTCATGATCCCCTCCAGCGGGTGCTCGACCTGGGTCACCATTCCGCGTGCGGCCAGGTGCGGGTCCTCGTCGAGGACCTGGCGGTAGTCCTGGATCGGACCGGCCGGCACCCCGTGGTCGAGCAGGGTCTCCACCCAGGTGTCGGTGTCGGCCTCGGCGAGCCGGGCCTCCAGGTGGGTGACCAGGGCGGGCAGGTTCTCCAGCCGGTCCATGTTGGTCGCGAACCGCGGGTCGTCGGCCAGCTCGGGCTCGCCGATCGCCTCGCACATCCGCCGCCAGAGCCGCTGGTTGTTGGCGCCGACGGTGACGTAGCCGTCCTTGGTCGCCAGCGCCTGGTAGGGGGCGTTGATCCGGTGCGCCGAGCCGAGCGGGCCGGGCACGTTGCCGGTACCCCAGTACTCGACCGACTCCCACACCGAGAGCGCGACCACCGACTCGAACAGCGAGGTCTCCAGGTACTGACCCTCGCCGGAGCGGCGGCGCCAGTTCCAGGCGGACAGGATGCCGATCGCGGTGAACAGGCCGGCGCCGAGGTCACCGAGGGGGAGCCCGCACTTGACCGGGCGCCCGTCCGGCTCGCCGGTGACGCTCATGACCCCGCCCATCGCCTGCGCGATGAGGTCGTAGCCCGGGCGCGAGGAGTACGGCCCGTCCTGGCCGAACCCGGAGATGCTGGCGTAGATCAGCGCGGGGTTCACCGCGGAGAGCGCCGCGTGGTCGACGCCGAGCCGCGCCGCGACGCCGGGCCGGAAGTTCTCCACGACGACGTCGGCGTCGGCGACCAGGTCCTTCAGCCGGGCCACCCCGTCGGCGGTCTTGAGGTCGAGGGTGACGCTGCGCTTGTTGCGGTTGAGTGCCATGAACGCGCGGCTGTCCCGTCCGGGCGCCGGGCGCCCCCACGACCGGCGGGTCTGGTCGCCCTCCTCCGGGTTCTCCACCTTGATCACGTCGGCGCCGAGGTCGGCGAGCACCATCGTGCAGAACGGGCCGGCCATCACCTGGGTGAGGTCGACGATCCTCAGGTCGGCGAGGGCGCCGCCGGGCGCCGTGCCGTTCGCGCTGGGCTGTGCCACGACTCCTCCTCCGTCGGTCACGACGACCGACTATTGTCTACAATCGATGGCCGCAGAACACGGCTCTTCAGTCGGGAAACCGGATCATCTGGCGGACCGCGTGCCCGTCTGTCAGGGCGTCCATCGCGCGATTGAGGTCCTCGAGCGCGATCGTGTCCGACACCAGCCGCTCGACCGGGAGCCGGCCCTCCCGCCACCGGTCGACGAACCACGGGATGTCCCGGGACGGGATCGCCGAGCCCAGGTAGGACCCGACGATGGTGCGGGCCTGCGCGGTGATGCCCAGCGGCGCGATGCTCGCCCGGGCGTCCGGCGCCGGGAGCCCCACGGTCACCGTGGTCCCGCCGGGGGCGGTCAGCGCCACCGCGGTCTCGAACGCCGGCGCGCTGCCGGCGGCCTCGACGACGACCGGGGCGGTCGCGCCGCGCGCGACGGCCTCCTCCGGGCTCAGCGCCTCCCGCGCCCCGAGCGCGCGGGCGAGCTCCCGCTTCGCCGGGACCGGATCGACGCCGATCACCTGCCCGTGGCCGAGCGACACGGCGGTCAGCACCGCCGCGAGGCCGACACCACCGAGCCCGACGACCAGCACGTCGTCGCCGGGGCGGGGCCGGCCGGCGTTCACCACGGCCCCGCCGCCGGTCAGCACCGCGCAGCCGAACAGGGCCGCGACCTGCGGCGGGACGTCGTCGTCGACCGGCACGACGGACCGGCGGTCGACCACGGCGTGCGTCGCGAACCCGGAGACGCCCATGTGGTGCAGGACCGGCCCGTCGGCGCGGCGCAGCCGGATCCCGCCGCCGAGCAGCGTGCCCGCGGTGTTCGAGGCGGTGCCCGGCTCGCAGGGGAGCAGGCCGCCGGTGCGGCACCCGGCGCAGCCGTCGCACCGGGGCAGGAACGTCATCACCACCCGCTGCCCGGGCGCCAGGTCGGACCCGCCCGGCCCGGCTCGCTCGACCCGGCCCGCGGCCTCGTGGCCGAGCAGCATCGGTACCGGCCGGACCCGGCTGCCGTTCACCACCGACAGGTCGGAGTGGCAGAGCCCGGCCGACTCCATCCGGACGAGCAGCTCGCCGGGGCCGGGTGGCCCCAGCTCGAGCTCGCCGACCGTGACGGGGCGCGTGGTCGCGTAGGGCCGCTCGTCGCCGATCCGTTCCAGGACGGCGCCGCGGACGGTCGTGGACGTCTCAGGCATCGATCTCCTCGTTGTCGGGACGGTCGGCGGCGCGCCGCAGTGCCCGCCGGCGTCCGATCTCCTTCATCAGCGGCGGGGCGACGAAGGCCAGCACCGCGGCGGCGACGAACGTGGCGGCGATCGGCCGCTGGAACACGATGAGCAGGTTGCCCCCGCCCATCGACGACGTCTGGTTCAGCGCCCGCTCCAGCAGCGGTCCGAGGACCAGGCCGAGCACCAGCGGGGCCACCGGGAAGTCGAACCGCTTCATCAGGTAGCCGAGCGCCCCGGCGGCGAACACGACGTAGAGGGTGAACATGTTGTTCCCCACCGCGAACGCACCGATGAAGCCCAGGAAGAGGATCAGCGGGTAGAGGTAGCTGTAGGGCAGCCGCAGCAGCTGCGCGAAGACCGGCGCCATCGGCAGGTTCAGCACCAGCAGCAGCAGGTTGCCGAAGAAGAACGAGACCAGCAGGCCCCACACCAGCGCCGGGTGCTGCTCGAACAGCAGCGGGCCGGGCTGCAGCCCGAAGATCACGAACGCGCCGAGCAGGATCGCGGTCGTCCCGCTGCCGGGGATGCCGAGCGAGAGCGTGGGGATGAAGCTCGCGTTGGCCGCGGCGTTGTTCGACGCCTCCGGCCCCGCGACGCCCTCGACGGTGCCGCTGCCGAGCTTGCGCCGGTGGCGGCCCACCCGGCCCTCCAGGCCGTAGGACATGAAGCTGGCCAGTGTGGCGCCCGCACCGGGCAGCACGCCGAGCCCGAAGCCCAGACCGGCGCCGCGGAACGTCGGCGCCACCGACCGGCGCAGCTCCTCGCGGGTGAGCAGCAGGTCCCGGAACGACGCCCGGATCGGCTTCTCGCCGCCTCGGTGGATCTGGTGCAGCACCTCGCCGAGCGCGAACAACCCGATCATCACCGCGACGAACTCCAGCCCGCTGAGCAGGTTGACGCTGCCGAAGGTGAACCGGGCCGTCGGGAACCCGGCCGCGATGCCGACCATCGAGATCAGCAGGCCGACCGCGGCCATGATGATGCCGCGCAGGACGTTCTTGCCGGCGAAGGTGACGATCGTGGCCAGGCCGAGCAGGATGATCGCCAGGTTCTCCGGTGGCCCGAAGTTCAGCGCGAACGCGGCGATCGGCTGGGCGAGCAGCAGCAGGCCGACCAGCGTCACGATCGAGGCGATGAACGACGAGATCGCCGAGATCGCCAGTGCGGCGCCGGCCCGGCCGTTGCGGGCCATCTGGTAGCCGTCGAGGGTGAGCACCACCGACGACGAGTCGCCCGGTGTCGCGAGCAGGATCGAGCTCGTCGAGGCGCCGTACTGCGACCCGTAGTAGATCCCGGCCAGCATCGTCAGCGCGGTGATCGGCTCCATGGCCAGCGTGACCGGCAGCAGGATCGCCACGCCGGTCGCCGAGCCGAGACCGGGCAGCAGCCCGATCACGGTGCCGAGGAACACGCCCACGAAGCACCACAGCAGGTTCGTCGGCGTCAGGGCCGTCTCGAGGCCGAGCTGGAGGTTCTCGAGCATGCTGTCGTCCCCTCAGATCAGCCCGAGGGCGCCGGTGGGGGTCGGGACACCCAGACCCACGATGAAGATCAGGTAGGCCGCCCCGACGGCTCCGGCGGTGGTCAGCACCGAGATGAGCAGCGGCTTGCGCTCCACCCCGAGGGTGATCGCCAGGACCATCACGCCGAGCGACAGCAGCAGCCCGATCACCTGCACCAGCAGCAGGGCGCCGAGCATCGTCCCGAACACCAGCAGGATCGCCCGGCCGCGCTGGCGTGCCGTCCGGCCGAAGACGTCGCGCTCCTCGGTCGTGACCTCGGCGGCCGCCTTCTCGGCGCTCTCCGCGGCGGCGAGCAGTCCGCCGGTGTCGACCCGCGGCGCGGCCAGGTACATCCGGGCGATCTCGGCCAGCGACGCGAGCAGGATGAACGCGCCGGTGACCGTGGGCAGGAAACCCGGGCCGACCTGGCCGTCGTCGAACACGCCGTAGCCGATGCCCATGACCGTGGCGACCGCGCCGACCGCCGCCAGTACCAGGGTGCCGACGAGGTCGGAGCGGGCCGGCCGTTCCCGCGCGGGGCGGACGGTGGCCGCCTCACTCATCGCCGAGGACCGACTCGACGTCGGCCTGGTACTCGTCGAGGTAGGTCCGGAACTCGTCGCCGTAGGCCACCGACTCCTGCAGCATGTTGTCCTCGATGTAGGTCGTGAACGCCTCGCTCCCGGCGAGCTGGCGCCCGGCGTCCATCCAGTACTCGGTGGCCTCCTCGGGGATGCCGCCCGGCGCGACGAAGCCGCGCCACTGGGCGAAGTCCACCGGGATGCCCTGCTCGATCCCGGTCGGGATGTCGGCGAGTGCCGGGTACTCGTAGCGCTCCGGCGCGAGGGCGCACAGCGCCCGGACGTCGCCGGACTCCAGCTGGCCCAGGATCTCGCCCGGGTTCGCTCCCGCGGCGCCGATGTGCCCGCCGAGCAGGGCCGCGGTGATCTCGCCACCGGACTCGAAGTTGACCCGCTCGAAGGAGCTGCCGGTCTCCTGCTCCACCAGGCTCAGGGCGATGTGGTCGGGGCCGGTGGTGCCGGCGATGCCGATCGTGGTGTCGGCGGCGGCGTCGACGAGGTCGTTGCAGGTCTGGTGCGGGGAGTCGGCCCGCACGACGACGAGGTTGTAGTCCTCGGCGAGCTTCATGATCGGGGTGAAGTCCTGGTAGCTGAACGGGACGTCCTGGACGACCGGGAGCGTGATCAGCGAGGTCTCGGAGGCGAGCAGGATGGACGCGTCGCCGGCGCTGCCGACCAGCTGCGCGTAGCCGACGGCGCCGGAGCCCCCGACCAGGTTCTCGACGGTGACCGTGGCGCCGGTGATCGGTTCCAGGCCCGTCGCGATGGCCCGTCCGGCCAGGTCGGAGCCACCGCCCGCGGCGAACGGGACGATCATCCGGACCGAGTTCCCCGGGCTGTAGTCGCCGCCGCCGGCGTCGGCCGAGCCGCCGCCGGCACATGACGTGAGCGCCAGGGCCGCGACGCCGACGAGGGCGGGGACGATCGCGGACTTCCACGGTCGGTTCATGAACTCTCTCCTCGTTGAGCAGTTCTGCGGAGCGGACCGGCAGGCGACGACAAACTATTGTCTACAGTCTTGGATCGAGTGACCGTTCGTCTGACGATCGGGCGGGGGTGGGACGTGCCGGACTCGCGTGGACTATTGTCTACAGTCCGGACGGGCTGTGTGGCAAGTCTCATTCGAGGCGAAACGGTCGGCGCGCGTGAGTCCGGAGGACGGCGGGTGGAGATCATGCTGTCATCGCACGAGGCGGCCGCGGGGCGGATCGAGCAGCGCAGCCTGGTGACACTGGTCCACGAGGAGATCCGGCGCGAGATCCTCGCGGGCGAGCTGGAGCCGGGGGAGCGGCTGGTCGAGGAGCGCCTCACCGAACGGTTCGGAGTCAGCCGGCCCCCGCTGCGGGAAGCCCTGCGGCTGCTGGAGGGCGACGGGCTGATCACCATCCGGCCCCGCCGCGGCGCCGTCGTCACCACGCTGGACGAGCAGGACGTCGTCGAGGTCATGGTGCTGCGCCTCGGGCTGGAGCGGATGGCCATCGAGCAGGGGGTGCCGGTGCGCGACCCGCGCCGGCTGGTGCCGGTCCGCGAGGCCCTCGACGTCCTGGAGGCCGACGCCCGCGCCGGGGACCGTGCGTCGCTGGTCCAGAGCTCCTACGGCCTGCACGCCTCGATCGTCGACATCGCCGGCCACCGCCGGCTCAGCGCGATCTACCGGTCGGTGCAGCAGCAGGTCCTGCTCTGCATGTCCCGCAACCTCGTCGCCCGCGACCGGGTCCAGGAGTCGCTGCTCGAGCACGCGGCGCGGCACCGCTACCTGGTCGGGCTCATCGAGGCGGGCGATCCGCAGGTGGTGCTCGCCGAGATGGAGGTGCACGGCCAGCAGTCGTTCATGACGTCGGTCAACCGGCCGGACGCCTGAGGTTCAGTGCGGGGACGGAGCCGGGCGGGCGGTCGATGACGGGGTCAGCGCGGAGAGCGTCGACACCGCGCGGTCGCGGAGCCGGGTCCCGCGCCGCGCCTGCGCGACCCGGTGCACGGCGCGGGCCAGCCGCACCAGCCGGCGGGTCGGCGGGCGGCGCCGGCGGTCGTAGGCGCGCAGCGCCGAGGGCAGGTCGGCCGACCGGGTGACCGCGGTGGCGAGCGCGATGCCGTCGAGCAGTGCCTGGCAGGCGCCCTGCCCGAGGTCGGGGGTCATCGCGTGCACCGCGTCGCCGAGCACGGCGACGCGGCGGCCGTCGGTGTAGCGGCGCGGCGGGCGCAGGTCGGCGAGGTGGTGGCGCAGGTAGCCGTCGGTGCCGATCCGGGCGAGCACGCGGGGGACCGGGTCGTGCCAGGCGCCGAACCGTTCCCGCAGCAACGCGAGGTCGGCCGCCGGGTCCGGCGACGGCGGCGCGTCGGCCGACGGGAGGACGGCGTACCAGTTGGCGCGGTCGCCGTCCGGGCCGTGCGGGAGCACCCCGAAGCGCGCGCCGCGGCCCCAGGTCTCGGTCCCGGCGCCGACCGTCACGGTGGCGACGCCGCGGTAGGCGACCGTCCCGGTCCGTCGTGGCCGGACCCGGTCGCCGCCGGGCAGCAGCGTGCGGGTCGTGCCGTGCAGCCCGTCCGCGCCGACCAGCAGGTCGCAGCCGTCGCGCAGGGCGGGCAGGTCGGCTTCGGCGACCGGGCTGCCGTAGCGGACCGTGTCGCCGGGCAGTGTCCCGGCGAGCAGGGTGCGCAGGTCCGGGCGGGCGACCAGGTGGACCTCGCCGCGGACGTCGATCCGCGCCAGCCGGGTGCCGTCCGGGCGGCACAACGCCCCGCTCGCCTGCGGGTGCGACACGGCGCGCAGGCCCGGACCGAGGCCGAGGTCGTCGAGTGCGCGGACCGCGGCCGGCCAGATGCCGAGCGCCGTGCCGTCGGTCGCGGGGCCGGGGGCGCGTTCGCGCACCGTCACCTCGTGTCCCGCCGCGTGCAGCCCCGCCGCCGCGGCCAGCCCGCCGATCCCCGCGCCCACCACCGTCACCCGCATGAGCGCGAAACTACTACGGCTGTAGTGGGATGTCACTACGGATGTAGTCTGCCGCGGTGTCGGAACGACAGGACCGGGTGCTGGATGCGGCCATCGCCGTACTGGGATCGGGCGGCTCGCGGGCGCTGACCCACCGGGCCGTCGACGCGGCGGCCGGGCTCCCGCCGGGGTCGGCGTCGAACGTGGCGCGGACCCGGTCCGAGCTGGTCGCCGGGGTGGTCGACCGGCTCCTGCAGCGCGAGGTCGTCGCCTGGGAGGCCCTGGCCACGGCGGGCGGCGCCGAGAGGCACAGGAGCGTCGTGGGCGCGGCCCGCGAGAGCCCTGGTGTACCCCTCGAGTCCGAGGGGGGCGGGGTCGAGGGGACGGTCGCGGTGCTGGGTGCGATGTTGCGCGAGCTCGCCGGGCCCGGGCGGGAGCTGACGCTCGCCCGGCACGCGATCTTCGTGGAGGCGGCGTTCGACCCCGCGCTGCAGGAGCGGATCGCCGCGGCGCGGGCGCGGATCGAGGAGCGGGGGGCGGCCTGGCTGGAGCGCCTCGGCACCCCGCTCGACGACGACGGCGTGCGCGCCCTGCTCGCCGTCGTCGAGGGGTGGTTGATCATCGCCGTCGCCGCGCCGGCGGCCGCCCCCGATCCGGAGCGGCTACTGCGTCGCACACTCCGCTCGTGAGTGGTTGTCGCGGTCTCCGGCCGCGACAACCACTCACGAGCAGCGTCAGCTGCCCTGCGCCTCGCCCTTCAGGGCGGCGTCGAGCTGCGGGGCGACCACGTCGACCGCGTAGGGCAGCGACAGCGGGCTGGAGTAGCCCAGCGCGGCGGCGAACTCGGTGTCGAAGGCGCCCAGGTAGACGACCCGGCCCTCCTGCACCGCCGGGATCGCGGAGAACACCGGGTCGGCCTCCGAGTCGGCGCGGCTGCGGCCGATCACCGTGAGGAGGTCGGTGTCGAGCCGGCCCTGCTCCTCGAGCGAGAGCGTCTCGGAGTCCGGGCGGACGGTGAAGCCCAGGCCGTCGAACAGCTGTGCCCGCAGGTCCTCGGTGCCCATGTCATAGGGCGTGCCCTCGATGTAGAAGCCGAACTTCAGGTTCTTGCCCGCGAAGTCGGGGTAGGTCTGCTGCGCCTCGTCGAACTTCGCCTGGGTCTGCGCGATGACCTCGTCGGCCTCGGCGGTCCGGCCGAGCGCCTGGCCGGAGATCCGGGTCTGCTCGTCCCACGTGGCGGCGTTGGTGCCGTCCTCGGTGCCCTGGGCGATCGTCGGCGCGATCTGCGACAGCGCGTCGTAGGTCGCGCGGTCCATCAAGGAGTAGACGCCGAGGATCAGGTCGGGCTCCAGCGCGGCGACCTGCTCGATCGGGATGTCCGCCCCGACGAGGATCTCCGGTGCCGGACCACCCTGCAGGGCCTCCTGCGCCCAGGGGCGGTTCTCGTAGTCGTAGTCGCCGATGTTCTCCCGGACGGCGATCGGCTGCACGCCCAGGGCGAGGGCGAAGTCGGCGTCGTTGAACCCGACGGTGACGACGCGCTGCGGCTCCTGCTCGATGGTCGTCGACCCGAACGCGTGCTCGAGCGTCACCGGGAACTCGCCGGCCGCGGCGGGTTCGTCGGTGGTACCGGACTGTCCGGCGCCGGACGAGCAGCCGGCGACGGCGAGCAGCAGGACCGCGGACGCGGCGAGCGTGCGCAGCAGGGTGCGGGACATGACGGTGTTCCTCTCGGGGAATTTCGGTGGGGTGCGACCGCGCGACGGCGGTCAGGTTCGGTGCGGGTCGGCCGGATCCGCGGTGGGGGCGCCGGGTGAGGCCCGGGCGCCGGACCAGGCGGCCCACAGTCGCGCGTACCGGCCGCCGGCGACGACCAGCTCGTCGTGCGGGCCCTGCTCGACCACCCGGCCGGCGTCGAGGACGACGATCCGGTCGGCGGCGGCGGCCTGGGTCAGCCGGTGCGCGACGACCAGCCCGGTCCGCCCGGCGAGCGTGGCCTCGGCGGAGTCCTCCAGCGCGCGGGCGCCGGCGCTGCCGGCCTCGGCGGTGGCCTCGTCGAGCACCAGCACCCGCGGGTCGGCCAGGACGACCCGGGCGAGCGCGAGCTGCTGGGCGGCGACGACCGGGAGCCGGTGCCCGCCGTCGCCGACGACGGTGTCCAGCCCGTCCGGCAGCGCGCGCGCCCAGGTGCCGGCGCCGACCCGGTCGAGCGCGTCGAGCAGTGCGTCCTCGCCGGCGTCCGGGCGGGCCAGCCGCAGGTCCTCGGCGAGCGTGCCGGCGAACACGTGCGACTCCTGGGTCACCAGCGCGACGGCCCCCCGGCGCCCCTCGGGGCCGAGGTCGTCGAGGCGTGCGCCGCCGATCTCGACCGACCCGGCGACGGGGGAGTGCACGCCCGCGACGATCCCGGCCAGCGTGGTCTTGCCCGCACCGCTGGCCCCGACCAGCGCGACCCGCTCGCCGGGCGCGACGTCGAGGTCCACATCGGACAGCACGGGGTGCCCGTCGACGTAGTGGTGCGTGACGGCACGGACCCGTACCCGGGCGTCGGCCGGCGTCGTGGGCGACTCGGGGCCGGGTTCGCGGTCCAGGTCCGCGACGCCGACGATCCGCCGCAGCCCGGCGAGCGCGGTCTGCGCCGCGTCGAGCTGGAACAGCACGATGTTGATCGGGGTGAACAGGTTGACGAAGTAGAGCGCCGCCGCACTGGCCGTCCCGACCGTCGTGCCACCGGTGGTGACCAGCCAGTACCCGGTGACCAGCACCGCGGCCAGGCCGACGAACTCGGCCAGGTTCAGCCGGGCGAACAGCCGGGTGTGCATCCGCACCACCGCGACGACCAGGCGTGCGACCTCGGCGGCGCGCTCGGCGATGCCCGCCGCATGAGTGTCGTGCAGCCGGAACGCGCGCACCGTCGGCAGCCCGGCGGCGGTGTCGAGCAGCAGCTGCTGCTGGGCGCCACCGGCGACCCGCTGCGCGGTGTAGAGCGGGGTGGAGCGCCCGACGAACGAGCGCGCCGTCCACACCTGGATCGGCACGGCGAGCAGCGCGGCGAGCAGGAAACGCCAGTCCAGCACGGCCAGCCCGACCAGGGTCAGCGCCACCAGCAACACGGCCCGGGCGAGCTCCGGGACGGCCTCGCGCACGGCGTCGCCGACCACCGAGACGTCGTCGGTGACCCGGGAGGTGAGGTCCCCGGCCCCGGCCGCCTCGACCCGGGCCTGCGGCAGGTGCAGCGCCCGGTCGACGAACCGCTCCCGCAGCCCGGCGAGCAGCGTCTCGCAGAATCGCGCGGTCATCCCGACACCCAGCGCGGCCAGCAACCCCTGCACGACGGCGACGACGGCGAGCGCGATCACCGGCGGCAGCACCGCATCCGCGCCCCGGCGCGCTGCGCCGATACTCGTTCCGCCTGCGCTGCTCTCGGCGACCCGGTCCACGATGTTCCCGAGCAGCGGCGCGGCCAGCAGGCTGACCGCGGCCCCACCCGCCAGCACGGCCAGTGCGACGATCGCGGTCCCGCGGTGCGGCCGGCCCAGCTCGACGAGCACGGCCCGGATCCGCGCGACGGAGGCGGTGGGCAGCAGGACCTGGCTCACGACGTCACCACCGCGCGGTAGGCCGGGTCTGCCATGAGCTCGGCGTGCGTCCCGGTGGCCCGCACCGCGCCGTCGGCCAGGAACACCACCGTGCCGGCCCGGTCGAGCAGCGCCGGGCTGGTCGTCACGAGCAGCGTGCTGCGCCCGGCCCGGTGCGCGGCGAGCCCCTCGGCGATCCGCGCCTCGGTGACCGCGTCCACCGCGGTCGTCGGGTCGTGCAGGACGAGCACCGGCGCGTCCGCGGCCAGCGCGCGGGCGAGCGCGATCCGCTGGCGCTGGCCGCCGGACAGCGAGCGCCCGCGGGCCGAGACGTCGGTGTCGGCGCCGTCGGGCAGGGTCGCGGCGACCTGGTCGGCGGCGGCCGCGGCCATCGCCGGAACCGGGTCCGTGCCCTCCCCGGCGCCGGCCAGCACGTTGCCGGTCAGCGAGCCGGTGAACAGGTGCGCGTCGTGTGCGGCGACCAGCACGGCGCCGCGGGCGACCTCGGCGGGCCAGTCCCGCAGGTGCACCCCGTCGAGGGTGATCGTCCCGGTGTCCGGATCGGTCTCCCGGGCCAGGCAGGCGAGCAGGGTGGCTGCGTCCTCCGGGTCGGCGGACACGACGGCGGCCGGCGGGCCCGGGGCGACGTCGAGGTCCAGCCCGGTGTCCGGGCCCGTCCCGTTCAGCCGCAGCCCGCGCACGGCCAGCACGGCCGGCCCGTCAGCGGGTGCCCGCAGCAGCCGGCCGCCGGGTGCGTCGCCGTTCCCGGAGGCGGCCCCCGGCACGCCGGTGTGGGACCCGGCGTCCGGCGTCCCTCCCGAGCCGACCGCGGGCGGCTCGGACAGCACGGCCGCGATCCGGGCCGCGGACGCCCGGCCCTGGGCGAGCCGGGCGCTGACGAACCCGACCATCTGCAGCGGCCCGACCAGGAACTGGGCCAGCCCGACGGCCGAGACCAGCTGCCCGACCGAGATGTCCCCGTTCGCCGCGGCCCGCCCGCCGACCAGCGCGATCACGGCCAGGAACAGGCCGTTCGCCAGCTGCACGGAGCCGAGGAACCCGGCCTCGGCGCGGGTGGCGCGCAGGGTCGCACCGAGCGCGTCGCGGCTGGAGGCGCGGTAGCGGTTCACCGCGGCGGGCCGGGCGCCGATCCCGGTCAGCACCCGCAGCCCGGACACCAGGTCGGCGGCGGTGCCCGCGGCGCGGGCCGCGCGCTCCTGCTCCGGACCGGACCGCCGTTCGAGGGGCTTCACCACCTGCTGCACCAGCCACAGCAGCGGCGGGGTGCCCAGCAGGATCAGCAGCCCGAGGGAGAGGTCGATGGTCAGCAACGCGACCGCGGCGACGGCGACGGCCGACAGCGCGGCCAGCGCGAACGGCAGCGCGGTGTTGAGCTCGGACACCCGTTTCGTGTCGGACACCGCGATGCCGGTCAGCTCACCGGGCAGCCGGCCCCGCTCGCCACCGCCACGCGGGTCGAGCAGCCGGCCCGCGACCAGCCGGCGCAGCCGCGCGTCCGCCCATGCCTCGGCGTGCCAGGCCTGCCGGGCGCCGAACCGGTAGGAGTAGGACAGCACCACGAAGTCCAGGGCCAGCACCGCGAGCCACCCGGCCAGCGCGACCGGGTCACCCCCGTCGACCGCGCGGTCGATCACCACACCGACCAGCAGCGGTACCAGCGCCTCGCCGGCCTGGTGGCTGCAGAACAGCGCCGACGCGGCGGCGATCCGGCCGCGGAACGCCCGCAACGAGCCTCGGAGGACGTCCGTCCCGGTGCACTCGTGTGGAGCCGACCCTGTCACCTGGTCAGGTTACCCTTACCTTCTCGCCGGAGATCACCGCGGGTGGGTCAGGATCTCCCAGAGCACGTCCAGGTGCTCCGCCGTCGTCCCGGTCGCACCGAACGCGACCCGGACCACCGGCCGTCCGTCGATCTCGGTGCCGGACAGCAAGACCCGGCCGTCGGCGTTGACCCGCTCCAGCAGCGCGGTGGTCGCGGTCCCGTCGTCGTCGCCGGTGACCCGCAGGCAGACCAGCGACAGCACCGGCTCGCAGGCCAGCTCCAGCCCGTCGTGCGCGCGGACCCGCTCGGCGAGCTCGGCCGCCAGTGCGACGTGCCCGCGCAGGTGCGCGCGCAGCCCGATCAACCCCTGGCCGTGCAGGACCGACCAGAGCTTCAGCGCCCGGAACCGGCGGCCGAGCGAGATCTGCCAGTCCCGGAAGTCGACGACCGCCCCCGAGTCCGACGCGGCGTCCCGCAGGTAGGTCGGCGTGATCGAGAGCGCGGCGGGCAGCGCCCGGGCGTCGCGGACCCAGAACAGCGACGCGTCGAACGCGGTCATCAGCCACTTGTGCGCGTTGGTGCAGAACGAGTCCGCGCCGTCCACCCCGTCGATCACCCACCGGTGCTCCGGGCAGAGTGCGGCCACCCCGGCCCAGGCGGCGTCGACGTGCACCCAGCTGCCGTGCGGACGAGCGGCCCCGACGATCTCGGTCACCGGGTCCGACGCCCCGGTCGAGGTGGTCCCGACGGTCGCGCACACGAGCACCGGGACCAGACCGGCCGCGACGTCGTCGGCCATCGCGTCGCTCAGCGCCACCGGGTCCATCGCGCGGGTCCCCGCCGCGCAGGGCACCGTGCGCAGCCCCCGCTCGCCCAGCCCGGCGACACGCACCGCCTTCGCCAGCGACGAGTGCGTCTCGGCGGAGACGTAGACCCGCTCCCGCCCGGTCACCCCGCGCGCCCGCCAGCCGGTCTCCGGGTCCGGGGCCGCGCGGTGCAGCGCGGCGGTGAGCGCGACCAGCGCCGCCGACGACGCCGAGTCCTGGATGGACCCGCCGCCCCCGCCGTCGTGGGTGAAGGCCTCCGGCAGGCCCAGCGCGCGGGCGAGCTGGTCGGTGACCGCCTGCTCCACCTCGGTGCAGGCCGGCGAGGTGGACCACAACATGCCCTGGACGCCCGCCGAGCCGGAGAGCAGGTCCCCCAGCAGCGAGGTCAGCGAGGCGTTCGCCGGGAAGAACGCGTGGAAACCCGGGTGCTGCCAGCGGGTCTCGGCGTCCCCGGTGACGGTTTCCACCAGCGACGGGAACGCGGCCAGCGGCGACGGCGCCTCCGCGGCCTCCCGGTCGAACCGGGCCCGCACGGTGCCGGGCTCGACGGCGTCACGGACCGGGCGGCGCTCGATCCCGGCCCGGGCGTCCGCGACGGCGTCGACGAAGAGATGGCCGAGGGCGCGGAACTCGTCCGGGGTGAGGTCGGGCACGGAGCGTGACGCTACTCGCCGACGGTGGTGTGGCCGGTGCCACGTTCGCCGGGCGCGTTGCGTCGCGGCGAGGAAGGGTACGGCGGTGCGTACGAGCGGTACCGGCAGTGACGCCGAGATCCCCGACGGAGCCCGCCGGCTCCGTCTCCTGCAGCTGGCCAGCCTGATCAGCACCTGCGACCGGTTCGCGATCGCGCCGCTGCTCGTGCCGATCGCGCTCGCCTTCGGCGCCCCGCTCGCCGCGGCGGCCGCGACCGCGGGCGGCTACTTCCTGGCCTACGGCCTGATGCAGATCGTGTGGGGGATGGCGTCCGACCGGATCGGCCGGGTCCGGGCGATGCGGCTGGCCCTGATCGGGGCGGTGCTCGGCGGTGCGGTGTCGGTGCTCGCGCCGACGCTGCCGGTGCTGATCGCGGCGCGGGTGCTCACCGGTGCCTGCACCGCGGCCCTGATCCCGGCGGCCCTGGTCTACGTCGGCGACACCTGGCCGGCCGCGGTCCGCCAGCGCCCGCTGTCCGATCTGCTCGCCGCGACCGCGGTCGGGACGGCGGTGGCCACCGTCGGTGCCGGCGCGCTGGCCGACCTGGCGAGCTGGCGGGTGGTGTTCGCGACGACGGCCGCGGCGGCCGCGGTGCTGTTCGTCGCGCTGCGGGCGCTGCCCGAACCGGGCGTGGCGGCGGGGTCCGGATCCGGTGCGGGCGGGCGGCCCGACGGCGCACCGGACGCGGCGGCCCGGTGGACCGTGCTGCGCTCGCTCGGGGCCGTGTTCGGTCACCGCTGGGCCCTGCTGGTCCTGCTGCTGGCCTTCGTCGAGGGCGCGGTCGTGCTCGGCGTGCTCACCTACCTCGCCCCCTCGCTGCAGGCCGGTGGCAGCTCCGCCGCGCTCGCCGGGCTGGTCGCGGGCGGCTACGGCGTCGGTGCGGTGCTGTTCTCCCGGGTGGTGCGACGCCTGGTCGGCCGGCTGACCCCGGCCGCGCTCGCCGGGATCGGCGGCGCGTTCCTGACCCTGGCCTGGGTGTTCCCGCTGGTCACGGTCGAGCCGGTGACGATCGCGCTGACCGGCCTGTGCCTCGGCGGCACCTGGGCGTTCCTGCACTCCACCCTGCAGACCTGGGCCACCGAGGTCGTGCCGCAGGCCCGGGCGACCGCCGTCGCGCTGTTCGCGACCATGCTGTTCCTCGGCAGCTCGGCCGGGACCGCGCTGGGTGCGCCGCTCGCCGACCGCGACGCGTTCGCCTCGCTGTTCCTCGCCGCCCTGGTGGTCTCGGTGCCCCTGGCCCTCGGCGCCGCCTGGGGCCGCGCCCGCTACACCCGGCGGGATCAGAGGTAGCGGTCGCGCAGCTCCCGCTTGACGAGCTTCCCGGTGGGGGTGCGGGGCAGGAAGTCGGTGAAGTCCACCGACGAGGGCGCCTTGAAGTGCGCGATCCGCTCCCGCACGAAGTCGATCAGCTCCCGCTCCAGCTCCGGCCCGGCCTCGACGCCCTCCGGAGTCTGCACGACCGCCTTGACCGCCTCGCCCATCTCGTCGTCCGGCACGCCGATCACGGCCACGTCGAGGACCGACGGGTGCAGGGCCAGGGCGTTCTCGACCTCCTGCGGGTACACGTTGACCCCGCCCGAGACGATCGTGAAGGCCCGGCGGTCGGTCAGGTAGAGGTAGCCGTCGGCGTCGACCCGGCCGAGGTCACCGGTGGTGGTCCAGTTCTCGTGCTCGGGGTGCTGCGCGGCCAGGGTCTGGCCCGGGTCGTTGTGGTATTCGAACGGGCGGGTCTCGCGTTCGAAGTAGACCGTGCCGACCTCGCCGGTCGGGAGCTCGGTGCCCTCGTCGTCGCAGATCCGGATGACGCCCAGACCCGCCCGGCCGACCGAACCGGGGCGCTCGGCCCACTCGTCCGGGCCGATGAAGGTGATGCCGATCGCCTCGGTGGCGGCGTAGTACTCGTAGAGCACCGGGCCCCACCAGTCGATCATGGCCTGCTTGACCTCGACCGGGCACGGCGCCGCCGCGTGGATCGCGACCCGCATCGACGACACGTCGTACCGGGTGCGGACGTCGGCGGGCAGCTTGAGCATCCGCACGAACATCGTCGGCACCCACTGCGAGTGGGTCACCGCGTGCCGCTCGATCAGCGCGAGCGCCTTCTCGGCGTCGAACCGCTCCATCACCACGACGGTGCCGCCGAGCGCCTGCACCGTGGCGGTGAACCGCAGCGGCGCGGCGTGGTACAGCGGCGCGGGGTTGAGGTAGACGGTGTCGGTGCCGAATCCGTAGCGCGGCCCGAACAGCGCCACGTAGGTGTCACCGGGCTCGTCGACCTGCCGCTCGGGCAGCGTCGGCAGCACGCCCTTCGGGCGACCCGTGATGCCGGAGGAGTAGAGCATGTCGGCACCGCGTGGCTGGTCCGCCGGCGGCTCGGAGGACGCGTCGGCCAGCGCGGTGTCGTAGTCGGCGTAGCTCGACGCCCCCGGGATCTCGCCGCCGAACGCGAGCCGGACCCCGGCGTCCACGTGGTCCTCGATCGCCGCGGCCAGCCCCGCCACCCCGGCCGAGACGATCAGCGCCTTCGCCCCGCAGTCCCGGACGATGTAGGCCGCCTCGGGCGCGGACAGGTGGTGGTTGACGACGGTGATGTAGAGCCCGGACCGCTGCGCGGCCCAGTACACCTCGTAGACCCGCGGGGTGTTGTCCGAGACGAGCGCGACGACGTCGCCCCGCTCCAGCCCGGCGTCCCGCAGGTGGTTCGCCAGCCGGACCGACCCCGTCTCGAGCTCCCCGTAGGTGAGGACCTCGCCCGACCCGCCCATGACGACGGCGGGCTTGTCGGGGGAGGTGGCGGCGTGCGTGCCTGGGTACATCGGGGCCTCTCGGGGTTCGGTGGCGCAGTGCCGCGCGATGCCGCGCGGCTCGTCCGCCCCCGATCCTGCCATCCGCCCCGTAGTGCGGATCGTCGGCCTAGTGGGCGTTCTGGTAGGCCTCCAGAACCGACGACGGGATACGTCCACGTTCTGAGATCTTCATGCCCTGTGCGATCGCCCATTCACGCACCGCACGGTTCGCGGCACGCTCCGAGGCACTCGATCCGTTCGACGAACTCGACGGCGCCGAAGCGGCCGCCCGGCGCCCGCCGGTGCGGCGGGCCGCGGCGACGAAGGGCGCCAGGGATTCACGCAGGCGCTCGGCATTCTCGGCCGACAGGTCGATCTCGTAGGTGCGGCCGTCGACGCCGAACTCCACCTGCTCGTCGGCTTCCGAGCCATCCAGGTCATCGACCAGGGTGATCGTCGTCTGCTGTGCCACGGCGTGGTTCCTTCCGGGGGATTCTCGGACATCCGAGACGGTGAATCGGTCCGCACGTTCCGCCGGCGGCCCGGACGGGTCCACATCGGGGGAACGAACCGGAACGGGCGGCGAACCGTTTTCCGAAGCGAACAGTAAGGGATGCCGTTGTCCCGTGTCGAACCCCTACCCCGAATATGAGCGAAGTCGTGACATGACGAACTGCGCGATACGACGTACGGTCGAAGCCGGAATCCACTCCGAGATGCAGTACCGCGGTGGATTCAGCGGGGAACGGGCCACCACGGATCGGTCGGGATCGTGGCGCGGATCGCATCCGGGGCGCCGGACAGATCCACCCGCTGCCCCGGCCGGGGCAGCATGAGCTGCACGTCCCGGGCGGCCGCCGCCTTCCGCGCCCGCTCGGCGGGCTCGTCCCACGGGTGGAAGCCGAGGTTGAACGTCGCCCAGTGGATGGGCAGCATGATCCGGCCCCGCAGCTCGAGGTGCGCGGCGACCGCCTGCTCCGGGTCGGCGTGGATGTCCGGCCACAGGTCGGCGTAGGCGCCGATCGGGAGCACGGTCAGGTCGAACGGGCCGTGCCGTTCGCCGGTCGCGGCGTGCGCCCGGGTGGGCCCGGCGTCGCCGCCCAGGTAGACGCTGTGCTCCGCGCCGGCCACCTTCCAGGCCGCCCAGAGCGTGGTGTTGCGCCGCAGCCCGCGGCCGGAGAAGTGCCGGGTCTCCAGGCAGGTCAGCGTCAGGCCGGCGACCTGCACCTCGCCGTCCCAGTCCCGCTCGACGACCCGGTGCGCGGGCACCCCCCACGACCGCAGGTGCGCGCCGACGCCCAGCGGCCCGACGAACACCGCCGCGGTGTCGCGGGCCAGCCGGGTGACCGTCGGCCGGTCGAGGTGGTCGTAGTGGTCGTGGCTGATCAGCACCACGTGCGGCTCACCGAGCGCGGACAGCGGCCCCACCGGCGGGTGCATCCGGCGCGGCCCGATGCCGGGGACCGGCGTCGCGTAGCGGGACCAGACCGGGTCGACGAGCACCCGGTGGCCGTCGATCTCCAGCAGGACGCCGGCGTGGCCCAGCCAGGTCACCGCGAGCGGACCGGGCACGACCGGCACCCGTGGGGCCTCCAGTGGGATCGGCCCCGGCGGCAGTCCCGTCGTCGTACGGCTGCGCAGCATGTTGACGATCATCCGGATCGAGGCCTTCGCGCGGGGCAGTCCCGGCTCGGTGTTGGCGAAGTGCCCGTCGACGGCGTTCGGCGAGCCCTCGGCGATCCGGCGCAGCTCCGCGGCGGAAGCGCCCATGTTGCGCCGCACGTGCAGGCCGAGTCCGGCGAGGGCGATCAGCGGGGAGATCAGGGCGGCGGTGGCCGCCGTGCGCGTGGTGTGTCGGGGCACGATCTCCAGACTACGAACGTCGGATCCCCGCTCCCACCTAGGCTGCCGAACGTGACCCAGCTCAATGAACATCGCGCGGGTCAACCGCGTGTGGAGACCGAGCGGCACGGCCACGTGCTCGTCGTGCGGATGACACGCCCCGACAAGCGCAACGCCGTGGACGCCGCGATGACCCGCGCACTCGACGACGCGCTCAACCTGCTCGACGACGACCCCGATCTCCGGTGCGGCGTGCTGGCCGGTGACGCGACGGCGTTCAGCGCCGGGACCGATCTCGCCGCCGGCTCCGGAGGCCCGACCCCGCGCGGCGGGAACTACGGCGTCGTCCGCCGCGACCGGCGGCGGCCGCTGATCGCCGCCGTGGAGGGCGTCGCCTACGGCGGCGGGTTCGAGATGGTGCTCGCCTGCGACCTGGTCGTCGCCTCCCGCGACGCCCGCTTCGGCCTGCCCGAGGTCGCCCGCGGCCTGGTCGCGAACTGCGGCGCGCTGTTCCGGACGCCGCGGCCGCTCCCGCTCAACGTGGCCAAGCAGATGCTGGTCACCGGGCGCCCGCTGGAGGCGGACCGGGCCTACGCGCTGGGCCTGGTGAACGAGCTGGTGGAGCCGGGCCGTGCGGAGGCGGCCGCGCTGCAGCTGGCCGGGCAGGTGTGCGAGAACTCGCCGCTGGCGGTGTCGGTGTCGCTGCGGGCGCTCGAGCGGGTCGTGTCCGAGCCCGACGAGCGGGGCTGGGCGGCGACCGAGATCGCCTCGGCCGCGATCGACCGTTCCGAGGACAAGGCCGAGGGGATCGCCGCGTTCCTGGAGAAGCGGGCGCCGCGCTGGACCGGACGATAGGCCGTTCCTACGGCCGGACGGGGGACGGTGACTAGGCTCGCCGGTATGCCGGGCCCGACGCGACGCGAGGAGCTCGTCGGGCTGCTGCAGGACTACGCCGGCGAGGCCGACCTGCTCGGGCAGGCGTTCGCCGGGCGGCACCGGCTGCACCCGACCGACTGGCACGCGCTGCTCGCGGTCATGCGCGCCGACGCCGCCGGCGCACCGCTCACCCCGGGCGTGCTGGGTGCGCGGCTGGGGCTGTCCACCGGTGCGACGACGGCGCTGATCGACCGGCTGGAGCGTGCCGGGCACGTGCGGCGCAGCCGCGAGTCCACCGACCGGCGACGGGTCACGCTGCGGCAGGCCGAGAACGCGGCCGGGATCGGCGGCGCCTTCTTCGGCCCGCTGGGCAGCCGGATGGACGTGCTCCTGGCGGAGTTCGACGACGCCGAGCTCGACGCGGCGTCGCGGTTCCTGGCCGCGATGAACGCACTCGTCGCCGACTACCGCGCCGACGTCGCCGCGGCCGACCCCGCCGACCCCGCCGACGCTCGCTGAGCCTTCGCACCCCCTGGCAGCGCTTCGCACCCGTAGCTACGGGTGCGAAGCGTGGTCGAGGGGTGCGAAGACGGTGTCGTTGCACGGCCCGCGCCGGACGGCGAGGCTGGGGGCATGACCGACAGTGCTGTCACCGCCCACACGTCCGCTGCCGCCGCGCCGGACCATCCGGCGGGGGTCCCGGCGGACCTGATGGCGCTGTCGTACGAACCGCTCTCGCCGACGTCGTTCCTGGACCGGGCCGCGGCCGCGCACGGCACCCGCACCGCCGTCGTCGACGGCGACCTGCGCCTCACCTACGCGGAGCTGCGGGATCGCTGCCGCCGGCTCGCCGGTGGGCTGGCCGCGCTGCACAGCGGGCGCCCGGTCGCCGTCCTGGTACCGAACACCCACGTCGGGCTGGAGGCGACGTTCGCGGTGCCGTGGTCCGGGGCCCCGCTGGTCGCGGTGAACACCCGCCTCGCGGCCGGTGAGGTCGCCTGGATCCTGGAGCACAGCCGGGCCTCGGTGCTGGTGCACGACCCGGTGTTCGACGACCTCGTCGCCGACGCGCTCGGGCGGATGGCCGAGCCGCCGCAGGCCGTCCGGGTCGGCGCCGACTACGAGCGGTTGATCACCTGGGGCGAGCCGACCGCCATCACCCCGGACGACGAGCGCGCGCTGCTGTCGATCAACTACACGTCCGGGACGACCGGGAACCCCAAGGGCGTCATGTACCACCACCGCGGCGCCTACCTGCAGGCGCTGGCGATGGCCGGGCACACCGGGCTGTCGCCGTCGTCGGTGCACCTGTGGACCCTGCCCATGTTCCACTGCAACGGCTGGTGCTTCCCGTGGGCGGTGACCGCGGCCGCCGGGACGCACGTGTGCCTGCCCCGCGTCGAGCCGGCCCGGATCTGGGAGCTCGTCCGCGACCACGGCGTCACCCACCTCAACGGCGCACCGACGGTGCTGTCGATGATCGCGCACGCGCCGGAGGCCGGGCCGGTGGAGACGACCGTGCGGGTCGCGACCGGCGGAGCGCCGCCGAGCCCGGCGATCCTGCGCCGGATGGCCGAGCTCGGCTTCGAGGTCACCCACCTCTACGGCCTCACCGAGACCTTCGGCCCGGCGATGATCTGCGACTGGCAGTCCGAGTGGAACGACCTCGACTCCGATGCCCAGGCCCGGATGAAGGCCCGTCAGGGCGTCGCGAACATGATCTCCTGCGCCGCGAGGGTGATCACCGACGACGGCACCGACGCCCCCGCCGACGGCGAGACGACCGGGCAGATCGCGCTGCGCGGCAACAACGTCATGCTCGGCTACCTGCGCGACGACCAGGCCACCCGGGACGCCGCGCCGGACGGCTGGTTCCGGACCGGGGACATCGGCGTCATGCACCCGGACGGCTACGTCGAGCTCCGCGACCGGGCCAAGGACGTGATCATCTCTGGCGGGGAGAACATCGCCAGCGTGGAGGTCGAGCAGGCGATCGCCGACCACCCCGCCGTGCTCGAGGTCGCGGTGATCGCGGTGCCGGACGAGCGCTGGGGCGAGGTCCCGGCCGCCTACGTCACCCTGCACGAGGGCGCGACCGTGACCGCGGAGGAGATCGTCGAGCACGTCCGGGGACGGCTCGCCCGGTTCAAGGCGCCGAAGCGGGTCGAGTTCGGCGAGCTGCCGAAGACCTCGACCGGCAAGGTCCAGAAGTACGTGCTGCGGGAGCGCGCGACTCAGGATCAGGGACGGGCCAGCGCGGACATCGACAGCCAGTCCTCCCACGGGATCGTCCAGTCGTAGAAGTCGCCGTCCCGTTCGGTCAGCGGCTGCGAGCTGCCGACCACCTCGACCGGGTCGCCGAACTCGACCAGGCCGAAGTACTCCTGCGCGTCCCGGGTGGACAGGTTGATGCAGCCGTGGCTGACGTTGCTGTTGCCCTGCGCGTAGGTCGACCCCGGGTTCGCGTGGATGAACTCGCCGTTGTTGGAGATCCGCACGGCCCAGTGGTGGCGCTCGTTGACGTAGCCGTAGTCCGGGTTGGACATGTACACCGTCTCGGACTTCGCCATCACCACGTGGACGCCCGAGCGGGTCACCCGCCGCGGGTCGGACTCCAGGCCGTAGGAGGCGTCGTAGCGGGCGATCTCCTTCCCGTCCTCGATGACGGTGATCCCGTGGCTCTGCGTGTCGGCGCGGGTGATGCGGGTCGGGCCGATCGAGAAGGTGCGGTCGACGTCGTCGGTGACCCAGCCGGCCTCGCCCAGGTCGAGCCCGCGCAGCGTCCCGCGCACCGTCACCTCGGTGCCGCTCGGCCAGTACTCCCGCGGCCGGTAGTGCACCCGCGAGCCCTCCGCGGTGTCCGGCAGCCACGCCCAGCCGCCCTCGACCGGGGCCGACGTCTCGACGGTCAGTTCCTCCTCGACGGTGGCCTTGGCCTCGTCGGACAGCGACGCCGGGAAGCTCAGGACGACCGGGGCGGCGACGCCGACCGTGCCACCGTCGCGGATGTTCATGGTGCCGGTGATCGTCGTCGCCGGGTCGACGGTGGTGAAGGCGTCCTCGGGCAGCGGGCGGGGTTCGTCGCCGATCACCCAGGTTCCGGACCAGCGGTAGGTGGTGGCGTAGTCCAGCGGGGCGGTCGCGGTCCAGGTGCGGCCGTCGGGGGAGAGGCCGCCCGGGACCGGCCCGCCCTCGCCGTCGACGCCGTCGCCGGTGAGCGCGACGCCCTCCAGGGTGCCGTCGGTGACGAACACCTGCGCCGGGCCGCGGGGCGCGACCGGCGGGCCGGGACGCGGCGTCGTCGACCGGGTCACCGGGACCGCGGGTGCGGCGCGGGGGCCGGGGCCGAACCCGTCGACCGCGCTGCTGATGCCACGGGCGATCGACTCGCCGATGCGGCCGTCCGCGACCGCCATGCTGCCGCTCGCGATCAGCACCGCGAGGACGGCGAGTCCGGTGAGGAGGGTCGCCAGGGTGCGCCGGCGCACCGGTCGCCGGCGGCGGTCCGGCGTGTGCCGGCCGCGCGAGTCCCCCCAGGACCTGCTCATGGGGACAGTGTGGCGCATTGGTCACCCACACGGACGCCATCGCAGATCACCGTTGCATTACTGCACGGTGGGTGACCGGCGACGACGGTGTCACCGGACGAGCGCAGCGGCCGGGAGCGATGCGGGGGACCCGTCTGCGACAGGGTGTCACCGGTGATCATGGCGTCACCGGACCGCGAGGGGTCACCGGACGGCGCGGTGGCCGGGCGGCCGCGCGAGGCCACCGCGCACGGTGTCGCCGGTCGGTGCGGGGGCGCCGGATGCGAGGCTCTCCTCCGACGGGAGAGGAGCACCCATGACCTACGACGTCGCCGCGATCCGGAGCCGGTTCCCGGCGCTGCGGGCGGGCATCGCGCACTTCGACGGGCCGGGCGGGTCGCAGACCCCGGACGCCGTCGCCGGGGCGGTCGCCGGGGCCATGACCTCGCCGCTGGCCAACCGCGGCACCGTCACCAGCGGGGAGCGGGCGGCCGACGCGATCACCCGCGGTGCCCGCGCGGCGATGGCCGACCTGCTCGGCGCGGACCCGCGGGGTGTCGTGTTCGGACGGAGCATGACCGCGCTGACCTTCGACCTGGCCCGGACCCTGGCCGCGACCTGGGAGCCGGGGGACGAGGTCGTCGTGACCCGGCTGGACCACGACGCGAACATCCGCCCCTGGGTGATCGCCGCCGAGGCGGCCGGGGTGACGGTGCGGTGGCTGGACTTCGACCCGGACAGCACCGAGCTCGAGGACGTGACGCCGCTGCTGTCGGACCGGACCCGGCTGGTCGCGGTGACCGGCGCGTCCAACCTGGTCGGGACCCGCCCCGACGTCGCGGCGATCGCCGGCGCCGCGCACGACGCCGGTGCGCTGCTGATGGTGGACGGGGTGCACCTGACCGCGCACGAGCCCGTCGACGTCGCCGCGCTCGGGGCGGACTTCTACGCCTGCTCGCCGTACAAGTTCCTCGGCCCGCACTGCGGGGTCCTCGCCGCCGACCCCGCGCTGCTGGAGACGCTGCGGCCGGCCAAGCTGCTGCCGTCGTCCGACGCCGTCCCGGAGCGGTTCGAGCTGGGCACGCTGCCCTACGAGCTGCTCGCCGGGACCACCGCCGCCGTCGACTTCCTCGCCGGTCTCGACCAGGGAGCGCCGGGGGACCGGCGGGCCCGGCTCCGCGCCTCCCTGGCGGCGGTCGCCGCGCACGAGGAGCCGATGCGGGAGCGCATCGAGAAGCACCTCACGGCGCTGCCCGGGGTGACGGTCCGCTCCCGCGCGGCGTCGCGCACCCCGACGCTCCTGGTCACCTTCGACGACCGCGATCCGGCCGAGGCCTACCGGTTCCTGGCCGAGCGGCGGATCGCGGCGCCGGCGTCGTCGTTCTATGCGCTGGAGTGCTCCCGGCGCCTCGGGCTCGGCGACACCGGCGGGCTGCGGATCGGGCTCGCCTGCTACACCGACGACGGCGACGTCGAACGCCTCCTCGACGGGCTCTCGGCCTTCGTCGGCGCGTGATCCACATATGTGAGACTGTTCAGGTGATTCGCCTTCGCCGGCTGACGGCCGCGTTGCTGCTCCTGTTCCTCGTCGCCGGATGCGCGGCCCCGGCCACCGCCCCACCCTCGTCGTCATCGGACGGGGCCTCCGGATGCGTGGCCGGCGGGGATCCGGCGCCGACGTCGGGCGTCCCGTTCGAGCACGCGAGCAACGTCGAGATCGCCGGTGGCGACGGCTACCGGGTGCTGACCGTCCGGCAGCCGTACCCGGCCGGCCCGCTGCAGTCGATCGTCCTGGTCGGCTGCGGGGAGGAGGTCCCGAACCTGCCCGCCGGGCTGTCCGACGCCCCGGTCGTGCACACCCCCGTCGACGGGATCCACGCCGCCTCGACCACCCAGCTGCCGATGCTCACCGAGCTGGGCGTGCTGGACCGGCTCACCGGCGTCGGCACCCTGGACTACATCAGCGGCGAGGACGTGCGCGCGCACGTCGAGTCCGGCGCGGCCACCGAGTTCGCGCCGAACGGCACGATCGACGCCGAGCAGGTCGTCGCGGCCGCGCCGCCGGTGCTGCTGTCCGGCGGGACCGACGACGCCGCGTTCCCCGCGCTGGACACGGCCGGCATCCCGGTCGTCGGCTGGGCGGACTACCTCGAGACCGGGCCGCTCGGCCAGGCCGAGTGGATCAAGGTGATGGGCGCGCTGACCGGTCGCGACGACGAGGCCGCGGCCGCGTTCGACGGGATCTCCCAGCGCTACACCGAGCTCGCCGGCCGGGTCCGCGGCACGGAGCCGACCCCGATCGTCGCCGGCCAGCCGTACCAGGGCAGCTGGAACGTCGCGGGCGCCGACTCGACCGCGGGTGTCCTGTTCCGCGACGCCGGCGCGACCTGGTCCGGGCTCGGGATCCGGGCCACCGGGACGTCGGCGCAGACCCTGGAGAGCGTGCTGGCCTCCGACGGCGACGCCGGGATCTGGCTGGCCGACGGCCCGTTCGACTCCACCTCCGACATCGCCGCGGTGGACCCGCGGCTGACCTCGCTGACCGCCGCCGGGTCCGGCGGGCAGGTCTGGACCCGGGACGCGTTCCTGGGCCCGACCGGCGGCAACCAGATCTACGAGCGCGGTGTCCTGCGCCCCGACGAGATCCTCGCCGACCTCGTCGCGATCCTGCACCCCGAGCAGCTGCCCGGGCACGAGTTCGTCTACTACCGGCAGGTCCCCACCGGATGACGGGTGCGCGGTCCGTGCTCCCGTCGTCCACCGTGGACGACGGTGCCGGCCGCTCGGCACAGCGGTCCGGTGCCCGGGCGCCGCTGGTTCTGGGCGTGCTCGCGGCCGGGGTGGTGGTGCTGTTCGCGCTGGCGGTCTCCACCGGCTCGGTGCTGATCCCGCTCGACCGGACCGTCTCGGCGCTGCTCGGGATCGGCACCCCGGACCCCCGGCTGGACCTGCTGGTCACCGAGCTGCGGGTGCCGCGCGCGGTGACGGCGGCGCTGATCGGTGCCGGGCTGGGTGCGGCGGGCCTGCTGACCCAGACGCTGTTCCGCAACCCGCTCGCCGAGCCCTACGTGCTGGGCGTCAGCGCCGGCGCCGGGCTCGGGGTCGCCCTGGTGACGACCCTCGGCGCCGCGGGCACGGCGGTGTTCGTCTCCGGCGGTCTGGGTTCGGCGCCGGTGCCGGGCGGGCGGCTCGCGACCGTCGCCGCGGCGGCGGTCGGTGCCGTTCTGGTGCTCGGCCTGGTGCTGCTGCTGTCCCGGTTCGCCCGCTCGGTGACGGCGTTGCTGGTCATCGGCGTCATGCTCGGCTCGATGATCACGTCGGTGGTCAGCCTGCTGCTGGTCTGGACCGACCCGGAGACCGCCCAGCAGTTCCTGGTCTGGGGGCTGGGCAGCGTCAGCGGCGTGGCCCGCGGGGAGCTGCCGGTGCTCGCGACCCTGATCGGTGTGGGCCTGCTCGGGGTCGTGCTGCTGACCAAGCCGCTCGACGGGCTGCTGCTCGGCGACGACTACGCCCGTACCGCCGGCGTCGACGTCGCCCGGGTGCGGCTGGTCGTGCTCGTCGTCGCGGCCGTGCTGGCCGGGACCGTGACCGCGTTCTGCGGGCCGATCGGGTTCCTCGGGATCGCGGTGCCGCACCTGGCCCGGCTGGCCGTCGGGACCTCGCGGCACCGGATCCTCGTCCCCGCCACGGTGCTGACCGGTGCGGTGGTCGGGCTGGCGTGCGCGGTCGCCGCGCACCCGCCCGGGGTCGGCACGGTGATCCCGCTGAACGTGGTGACCTCGCTGGTCGGCGCGCCGGTGGTGATCGCGGTGCTGCTGCGGTCGCGGCGGATCGGCGGACGGGCGTGGTGAGCGGGGCGGGGACGCCCGGTCCGGCCGCCGTGGCGGGGCGCGGGCTGGTGCTCGCCGGGCTCACCGTCGGGCACCGCTCCGAGCGGGCGTTCGGGCGGGGGAGCGGCGTCGCCGTCCTGCCCGGGGTGGACGCCGTCGCGGGGCGGGGTGAGCTGACCGTGCTGCTCGGCCCGAACGGCGCCGGCAAGTCGACCCTGCTGCGCACCCTGGCCGGCCTGCAGCCCGCACTCGGCGGGACCGCGCTGCTCGACGGCGACGACCTGCTGTCGCTGCGCGGGACCGCCCGCGCCCGGCGCGTCGGGGTGGTGCTCACCGACCGGCCCGACCCGGGGCTGCTGACCGGACGCGACGTCGTCGAGCTGGGGCGGTTGCCGCACACCGGCGCGGCCGGCGTGCTCGGGGAGGGCGACCACACCGCCGTCGACGACGCCATCGGCGCGGTCCGGGCGGGGCCGCTGGCCGGGCGCCCGCTCGGCCGGCTCTCCGACGGCGAGCGGCAGCGGATGATGGTCGCCCGGGCGCTGGCCCAGCAGCCGTCGCTCCTGCTGCTCGACGAGCCGAGTGCGTTCCTCGACGTCGCCGCCCGGGTGGCGCTGCTCGGGCTGCTGCGCCGGCTGGCCCGCGAGCAGGACCTGTGCGTGCTGCTGTCCACCCACGACCTGGAGCTGGCCCTGCGGCTGGCCGACGCGGTCTGGCTGCTCGACGGGGCCGGCGGCTGCTGCTCCGGTACCCCCGCCGCGCTGTCCGCGTCCGGTGCGATCGGTGCCGCCTTCGACTCCGACGAGCTGGTCTTCGACCCGGCCCAGGGCACCTTCGACCTCCGCCCGACCTCCTGACCCCGGCCGGCTGCCCCAGCCCTTCCGGACCCAGCACCCCGGCGCCGTGCAGGGTCCGCACGTGCGGGGCGGACAGAGCCCGTGCGGCACCGCGCGGGAGTACGGCCGTCGGTGGTGCGGATCACTCCACGCCGCTCGCGCCCTGCGGATGCGGGGCGGCAACCCCGGGCGCGACGCGGGTACGGGGCCGCGGACCGACCCGGTACCGCAATCCCGTGCCCGTGGCGGGGGTCGGAACCGAGCGCGGGCACCGGCACGGTCGCTAGGTTCGGAAGCGACCCGACCACCGCCGGTCCGCAGCCGGGTGGTCGCGACCCCGCACACCGAGGAGACCCGATGCCCGACGCCGCCTCCGCGGCCGAACTCGAGTCGTTGCTGCTGACCCGCTCGCTCGACGATCCGGAGCTCGCCGCGGCCACCGACCGTGCGCCGGACCTCCGCGTGCTGCCCGACGTCTCGGTGGTGAAGGTCGGCGGCCAGAGCTTCGTCGACCGGGGTCGCGAGGCGGTGTTCCCGCTGGTCGAGGAGCTGCTCGAGGCCCGCGAGACGTACCGGCTGCTGATCGGCACCGGCGGCGGCACGCGGGCCCGGCACGCCTACGCCCTCGCCGCCGAGCTCGGCCTGCCCACCGGCGTGCTGAGCTCGTTCGGCAACGCCGTCGCCGGGCAGAACGCCACGATGCTCGGCTACCTGATGGCCCGCCACGGCGTCCCGGTCGTCTCCGGCGGCGGGTTCGAGGCACTGCCGCTGTACCTGGCCGAGGTCCGGGCGGCCATCTTCGCCGGGATGCCGCCGTACGCGATGTGGCAGCCGCTGCCGGAGTCCGGCGTCATCCCGCCGTACCGCACCGACGCGGGTTGCTACCTGGTCGCCGAGACCTACGGCTGCCAGAACATGATCTACGTCAAGGACGAGGACGGCCTCTACACCGCCAACCCGAAGACCGACCCGTCGGCGACGCTGATCCCGGAGATCACCGTCGGGGAGCTGATCGAGCGGGACCTGCCCGACCTGGTCGTCGAGCGTCCGGTGCTGGAGCTGATGGCACGGGCCCGGCACGTGCGCAGCGTCCAGATCGTCAACGGGCTCAAGCCCGGGAACCTGACCCGTGCACTGGCCGGCGAGCACGTCGGCACGATCATCACCGCGGAGGGGACCCGATGAGCGCCACGTACTCCAAGGACGTCGAGTCCGCGCTGGCCCGCCAGACCCTGCTCGACCGCGAGCGGGTGGCGCCGGTGGACCAGCAGCAGCCGGTCATCCGGATGCTGCCGAGCCTGCGCGTGGTCGTCCTGGGTGGACGGTCGATCATCGACAAGGGCCGGGACGTGCTGCTCCCGGTGCTCGACGAGGTCCGCGCCGCGCTGGACGGCGACCCGCTGCTGATCTGCACGGGTGCCGGGATCCGGGCCCGGCACGCGTTGGGGGTCGGCCTCGACCTGGGCCTGCCCACCGGTGCGCTCGCCGAGATCGCCGCCCGGGAGGCCGAGCAGAACGGGCACCTCGTCGCCGCGCTGCTGGCCGACCGGGGCGTCGCCTACCTGGGCCATGACACCGTCGCCCACCAGTTGCCGGTGCACCTGGCCGCGTCGAACGCGGCCGTCACCAACGGCTACCCGCCCTTCGGCGTGCACGAGTTCCCGCCCGCCGCGGGGAAGCTCCCGCCGCACCGCACGGACACCGGCGCGCTGCTGCTCGCCGACGCCTGGGGTGCGGCGTCGCTGACCTACGTCCGCGACGCCGCCACCGGCTCCGGTGAGCTGTCGGCCGCCGAACTGCTCGCCGCCGACCCGGCCCGCGCACTGCCGGTCGACCGCCAGGCGCTGGCGACCCTGCAGTGCACCAAGCACGTGCGTTCGTTCCGCGTGATCGACGGCACGACCCCCGGAACCCTCACCCGCGCCCTGACCGGCGAGGAGGTCGGCATCCTGGTGCGCTGACGTACTCACGAGCGCGGAGCGCCGCTCTGCACGTTCCGCGACGGCGACGGCGACGTTGTCGGGTGCCCGGCCGCCAGCGGCGTACCGACCCGGCGCAACCAGGCCATCCGCCGGGTCGGTCCGGGCCGGGCACAGCAGCCCGAGCTCGTCATAGAGCCGCAGTGCCTTGCGGGTCAGACCGGTGGCCCGGGCGAACCCGCCGGTGGTCAGCTCGGCCGGCACGTCAGGCATCCGCCGCCTCCTCGTCACCGGGCACGGCGCCCGGCGGGACACACGCTCGGCCCGGCCCCGAGGGCCGGGTCAAGCCACCTCCGGCCGCCGAGGGGTACACGAGGTCGCCGCGAGAGCCTGGTGTACCCCTCGGCGCGACCGACGGGGGGTGGCACAGTTCGGGAACATGGGTGGTCCGTTCCGCGTCCGCAAGCGCACGCTGTTCGCCGGGCTCGCGTTCGCGGTGCTCGCAGTGTGGATCGGCGGGACGTTCGTCGCCATCGTGCTCGCGCCCGGCCGTGGGGCGGAGGACCCGGCCTCGCTCGGCACCCGGGCCGCGGAGGCGCTTCGCGATGGTGACGGCAACCGCTTCCACGACCTCCTGCTCGACGCTCCGGACCGGGAGTTCTCCCAGGACTACGCGCAGCGGCTGCGCGCCCTCGGCGTCCCGGAGCTCGCGCCGACCGGCCCGGAGACCGCCGAGATCCGCTCCGGCCCGTACCGCACGACGCTCTCGGTCACCGAGGAGAACGGCCGCTGGTACCTGAGCCTGCTGCCTCCGGGGGACTGACCGCTTACCCCAGCAGACCGGTCGCATCGGCCCGGAACTGCATCGACCGGTACGGCCAGTTCGTCGTGGTGTTCCACTGGCTGACCACCACGTGCAGGTCGTCCAGAGTGGACCCGGGGACGACGTAGCCGCCGTAGAGCTGGGCGACCCGGCCGGTGTTGTGGTCCTCGTCGTCCCAGCCGGAGCCGCGCAGCAGGGTGGTCCGCGGGGCCCGGTGCAGGTCGGCGTTCGGCTCCTCGAGCAGCATCGTGTCGATCCGGTAGTTCCCGGCGTCGAAGAAGGTCAGCAGCCGGTGCTCGCGCCCGTCCGGGCCCGGCACCTTGCGCAGGTTCAGCTCGCCGAACGCGCCGGGCACCGTGAGCGTCGGCGGGTTGCCCCAGCCCCAGCGCTCGCCGGCGAAGCCCCACGGCTCCCACGCCTCCGCGTCGGTGATCCGGTCGGCGGGTACCCGGTGCAGCAGCAGGCCGTCGCGGCGCTGGAAGCCGGTGGTGTAGGCGTAGACGTACCCGTCGTCCTCGAGGCACCAGGTGAGCTGCTGGAACAGGCCCTGGCAGTGGTCCCCGGGCCACTCGCAGCCGGTGCGCTGCCAGGTGACGCCGTGGTCGGTCGAGGCGAGGATCTCGCTCCACAGCACGTTGCCGAGGCCCTTGTTGGCCATGACGTGCAGGTACATCGTGTCGCCGATGGTGATCACGTCGGCGGGCAGGATGGTGGTGATCCGCTTGTGCAGCGCGAACCAGTTCGTCGTGGGCTTGGCGACGAGCCGGCACGCGTAGTCGGCGGTGTCGCCGCCGGAGCCGGTCCACCGCAGGCCGTCCCGGAAGCCCGACGGGTCGGCGAACAGCACCACCGGGGAGCGCCAGCCCGGACCGCCGACGCCGGCCCGGTCGAAGGTGTCGCCGAAGACGGCGACCAGCCGCCCGTCCGGAGCGGTCGCGACGATCCCGAGGTCGGTGCCGCCGATCCCGAAACGGTCGGTGTGCCCGGGGCCGGTCAGGTCGGCGATCTTGGTGGTGACGGCCATGGGGCGAGGGTAGTGCTCACCGCGGCCGCCCGGATCGGGCCGCGGCCGCGGCGACGGCCCGGGAGAACACCACCGGCGCCTCGACCGGGACGAAGTGCCCGACGCCGTCGACCGGGGTGACCGTGACGTCGGCGAAGAACTCGCCGACCCGGTCCGACCACTCGCGCGGGAACAGCGGGTCGTGCTCGGGCCACAGGAACGTGGTCGGGACACCGATCCGATCTGTCGCGTCCGGTGTGGTCTCGGCCAGCGAGCGCGCGACGACGCCGCCGCCGGCCCGGTACCAGCCGACCGAGGCGACGAACGCCCCCGGCGGCGAGTAGGTCGCGGTCAGGTGGTCGAGCCGGTCGTCGGCGACGGTGAAGTCCGGGCCGGACCAGTGCGACCAGAAGTGCCGCAGGTAGGCCCGGACGGCGTCGGCGTTCCCGTCGACCAGCTGCTCGGCCAGCTCCAGCTGGTGGAAGGCCTGGTACCAGAACTCGCGCATCGGCCCGTCGCCGAGGATCCGCCGGCCCACCCCCGGCGCGGGCGGGGTCACGACGAGCGCGCGCAACAGCTCGGGCCGGTCGGCCGCGAGCCGCTGGGCGACCCGGCTGCCGACGTCGTAGCCCCCGGCCACCACTCCGGTGAGGCCGAGCTCGTCGAGCAGGCCGGCGACCGAGCGCGCCTGGGCAGCAGCACCGTAGTGCTCGACGGGGTCGCGGTCGTGGGAGTCGGACTGCCCGAACCCGCGCAGGTCGGGGACGACGACGTCGTGCGTCCCGGCCAGCTCCTCGGCGACGGCCGCCATATCGGTCCGGTCACCCGGCCAGCCGTGCAGCAGCACCACCGGCGGAGCTCCGGTGTCGCCGTGCCGGTCGTAGGCCAGCTGGAAGTCGTCGACGGCGGCGGACAGTGGCATCGCGGTGCTCCTCACGGGTCAGGGATCCACCACGACCTACCAGCCCGGTCGCCCGGCGGCGACTCGGCGAACCACGCAACGTTGCCTTTCGCGACGGAATCTTCGTCGTTACGCTTCGCGCACTGTTCGTCCGACACGTCAGGGGGGACCGTGTCCGACACTCCGGCCACGACCGCGACGGAACGTCACCGGCTGCCGGTGCGGACGCTGGTCGCGGCGTCCATCGGCAACGCCGTCGAGTGGTACGACTGGACCATCTACGCGACGTTCTCGATCTACTTCGCGACCCAGATCTTCCCGCCGGACAACGCCGCGCTCGCGCTCATCTCGACGCTGGCCACCTACGCCCTGGCGTTCTTCTTCCGCCCACTGGGCGGTCTGCTGCTCGGCCGGTTCGCCGACCTGCGCGGGCGCCGGACGGCCATGCTGGTCACCATCCTGATGATGGCCGGTGGCTCCGTCGTGATCGGACTGCTGCCGACGTTCGCGATGGTCGGCTGGCTGGCCCCGGTGCTGTTGCTGCTGGCCCGGATCGCGCAGGGGATGTCGCTGGGTGGCGAGGTGTCGAACGCGTCGGCGTACCTGGCGGAGATCGCGCCGCCGGACCGTCGGGGGCGCTACTCGTCGTTCTTCTACATCTCCACCGGCACCGCGGTGCTGATCGCCTCGCTGATGGGCTTCGTGCTCGCCGCCACGCTGACCGACGACCAGCTGGCCTCCTGGGGCTGGCGGGTCCCGTTCCTGATCGGCGGCGTGCTCGGCCTGATCGGGATGTGGATGCGCCGGCAGATGGCCGAGACCGAGCAGTTCGAGGAGAACAAGGAGGCGGCGGCGAAGATCAGGAACCCGCTGGCGCTGACGCTGCGTGAGCACCCGCGGGCGGTCGGTCAGCTCGTCGGGTTCACGCTGCTCTCGACGCTCTGCTACTACACCTTCTTCTCCGCGCTGACGCCGTTCGCGACCACCTCGCGGGGCGCCGACGCGACCGAGGTGTTCGCCGCGCTGTCGATCGCGACGGCGCTGTTCGTGCTGCTGCAGTACCCGATGGGTGCGCTCGCCGACCGGCGCGGCCGGCGTCCCCAGCTGCTGTTCTGGTCCGCCGCGACGGCGATCCTGATCGTCCCGCTGTCGTTCCTCATCGGACCCGGGTTCTGGAACATGCTGCTGGTGTTCGTGGTCGGCCTGGGGCTGTACACGATGATGACCTCGATCGCGCCGGCGATCATGAGCGAGCTGTTCCCGACATCGGTCCGGGGGCTGGGGATCGGCGCCTGGTACAACCTGACCGTCGCGGTGTTCGGCGGGACCGCGCCGCTGGTGATCCAGACCCTGCAGCAGGCGGACCTGGCGATCTTCTTCTTCGTCTACGTCGCCGTCGGGGCGGTCGTGGCGTTCCTGGCGATCCTGACCCTGCCGGAGACGAAGGGATCGGTGCTGAAGTGAGTGCGGCGACGAGCCTCAGCCGAAGCTCATGCACATGACCATCGCGCTGGCGGTCTCCTTGCGCTGATTCGCGACCACCCGGCCCTCCGCGTCTGTGATCGTGCACTCAAGGTAGGTGTCGCCACGGGTCGACGTGGTGAAGGCTGACAGCGACGGTTGTGCATCGGATCCCCAGGCTGAGGTGTCGAAGGTGATCGACCAGGGGGTCGCCGTCTCATCGGTCGTGATGCGGTCGCCATTGGCATCGATGTAGATCAGGCGCGCCGGGTAATTCCCGTCCACCGTGTACGTGTAACCGGATGGCCGGCCCGGGTCCGCCGCTGGACGTGCGGCCGGCGAGTTCGAGGATGCCGAAGGAGTCGGTTCTGCCAGGGGCGCGGGGGTGGGCTCGGCTGCCGCCACTGACTCCTGCGACGGCGCGGCCTGTGTGGGCGCACCAGCGCGTCCCAGGACCATTCCGGAGAGCACAGCAATGGCGAGAGCGGCGGCTCCCGCCACGACCAACAGGTTCCGCCGCAGCCGGCCGAAACGCCGCGGAGCAGCCGTCCGCGTGCCGGCTCCCGGCGCGACCGCGGTAGTGGCCGGCTTCGAGCCCGACGCGGAGGAGCCGGGGTGGCCCGAGCCGGATCGCCCGGGCATGGCGGCGACCAGCGTCGGTGCTCGTCCGGAGGCGGCCGCGATCGCCGCAGCGGCGAGTTCGAGGGCGGAACCGAACCGCTCAGCAGGGTCCTTTGCCATGCCGCGGGCCACGACGTCGTCCAGCGCGGACGGTACGTCGGCCCGCTCGCGGGACGGCCGGGGCGGTTCGGTGACGAGATGGGCCTTCATGAGCGTGGCCGGTGCGGTGCCCTCGAAGGGCCGGCGTCCCAGAAGACACTCGGCCAGGACGCAGGCCAGCGAGTACACGTCGGCGCGGCGATCCGTCTCTCCCGCCTCGAAGCGCTCGGGTGCCATGTACGCCCAGGTCCCGATCGTCATCCCGGTCGCGGTCAGTCCGGGGTCTCTGCCGTCGGCGTGATTCGCGATCCCGAAGTCCACCAGGTACACGAAGTCGGTCGGAGTCAGAAGGATGTTGGACGGTTTGACGTCTCGATGCAGCACGCCGTGTTCGTGCGCGTGTTCCAGGCCCTCTGCCACCTGGGCGACGATGGTGACTGCTCGGCGTACCGGGAGCGGCCCGTGCGCCAGCACCGTGTCCAGCCCGGTGCCCTGGATCAGCCTCATGTCGATGAAAAGACGTCCGTCGATCTCGCCGAAGTCGTGGATCGGGACGATGTGCGGGCTTCGCAGGCTGGCGGTCGCTCCAGCCTCACGTCGGAACCGTTCCCGGAACTCGGGATCGCCAGCCGTGTCGGCTCGCAGCACCTTCAGGGCCACCGATCGTGCCCGTCGAGTGTCGACAGCCTGGTGGACCTCGCCCATCCCGCCGCGACCCAGCAGGCCGTCGATCCGGTAGTCCCCGAGCTGCTCGCCCTCGTTCATTCCGCCCCTCCCGAACGGGCGCCCGTCGCCCGAACGAAGATCGGGAACCGATGGTGTGGCGTTACCGGTCTGTCCGATTCACCGGACCTGTCCTCAGCACCTCGCAGACCGAATGCCGACCTCGCAGCCACCGTGGCGCCTGCGAGGTCGGTCGAGTCCCTGCGACGTCGCACCGTCGGGTCCGGCCTGAGATGGAGTCGGCACGCTCCGGCACCGTTGCGCCACACCGTGTCACGGGATCGTGCCGTCGGCGTTGCGTCGTGTTTCGGTATCGATAACGCGGCATGACGTCCGGTACCGGGCATATCCGCTGGTCGACGAGTCCTTGACGCGAGGCTCCGGCGCGACGCACCGTGTTGCGGCAAGTACATCGTAGTTGCGTATCAAGCAACACACGCGGTCGGAATGTCAGGTGGCCGCCGGCTCATCCCGTGTGTACGCACCCGCCCCCGGCGGGTCCCGGCGCTGCGCGACGACGGATTCGCACACCACGGATTCGACGCAGGAGCACGACCATGGCGACCACCCCCCGCATCGTCATCATCGGCGCCGGCATCGTCGGCTGTGCACTGGCCGACGAGCTCACCCGGCGCGGTCACACCCGGGTCACCGTCGTGGACAAGGGGCCGCTGTTCCGCACCGGCGGGTCCACCTCGCACGACCCCGGCCTGCTGTTCCAGACCGCGGCCGGCCGGACCATGACCCGGCTGGCCGCCGCGACGGCCCGCACGTACGCCGCGCTGTCCGACGGCGGTGTCCGCTGCATGGACCGGGTCGGCGGCCTGGAGGTCGCCACCACCCCGGAACGGCTCGCCGAGCTGCACCGCAGGCACGGCCGGGCCTCGGCCGCGGGCATCGAGACCGCCGTCCTCGAGCCGGGGGAGTGCGCCGAGCGGCACCCGCTGCTCGACGCCGAGACGATCCTCGGCGGACTGCACGTCCCCTCGGACGGCACCGTCGTGCCCCTCGCCGCGGCCCGCGCACAGGCCCGGGCCGCGATGGGCCGGGGCGCGATGTTCCTCGCGCACCGGACCGTCACCGCCGTCGGGCAGCGTGGCGGCCGGGTCACCGGCGTGCGGTGCTCCACCGCCACCGGGGAGGACGAGCAGTACCCCGCCGACGTCGTGCTCTGTGCCGCCGGTGTGTGGGGGCCGGTGGTCGGTGAGCTCGCCGGGGTCTCCATCCCGCTGGTCCCGATGGTGCACCAGTACGCCCGGACGAACCCGCTGCGTGCGCTGGAGACGATCCACGCCCTCGAGGTCGCGACCGGTGCCGCCGACCCGGCGCTGCCGATCCTGCGCCACGCCGACGCCGGTCTGCACGTCCGGACGCACGGCGCGCGGCTGGGCATCGGGGCCTACGGCCACCGTCCGATGCCGATCGACCCCCGCGAGCTCGACGAGCCCACCTCGGCCGGCACGACGCCCGTGGGCCGCCGGTTCACCCCGGACGACTTCGAGCCGTCCTGGACGGCGGCCGCGGCGCTGCTGCCGGTGCTCGGCGACGCCAAGGTCGAGGAGGGCGTCGACGGCGTCGGGTCCGTGACCCCGGACGGGATGCCGCTGCTCGGCGAGCACCCGTCGTTGCGCGGTTTCTGGACCGCCGAGGCCGTCTGGACCACCCATGCCGCCGGGGTGGCCGAGGCCGTCGCGGAGTGGGTGACGACCGGGCGTCCCACTCTCGGTGGTGAGCCGGTCGACCTGGCGGCGGCGCACGTCGACCGGTTCGATCCGGTGGCGCCGGCCCCGGACGTCGTCCGCGCCCGGGCCTGCCGGGCGTTCGACGAGATCCACGACCTGATCCATCCGCCGGACCCGCCGGCCGCCGGCCGTCCGATCAGGACCTCTCCGTTCCACTCGCGCCAGGTCGAGCTGCGCGCGGCGTTCACCGAGGCCGGTTCCCGGGAGCGTCCACTGTGGTTCGGTGCGAACGCCCGCCTGCCCGAGGTCTGCGAGGTCACGCCCCGCACCGGGTGGGCCGCCCGGAACTGGTCACCGATCGCCGGGGCCGAGGCGCTGGTGACCCGCCGGGCGGCCGGGATGTTCGACCTCTCGCCGATGCGACGGGTCGAGGTCACCGGGCCGGGCGCGCGGGAGTTCCTGCAGCGCCTGGTCAGCACCGACGTCGACCGGCCGGTGGGCCGCGTCGTCCACGCGCTGATGCTCGACGCCGCCGGCGGCGTCCTGACCGACCTGACCGTTGCCCGGCTCGGCACCGAGCGCTTCCTGGCCACGATGACCGACCGGCTCGACGTCGCCGCGCTGCGCCGCGCCGCCCGGCCCGGCGTCACCGTCACCGACTACACCACTGGTACCGCCTGCCTGGGGCTGTGGGGGCCGAAGGTCCGCGAGATCCTCGACGGCCTGGTCCCCGGCCCCGCACGACGGCTGGGCTCCTTTCGGGCCGCCGAGTTCACCGTCGGCACGGTGCCCGTCACCGGCCTGCGGGTGTCCTCGGTCGGGGAGTACGGCTGGGAGCTGATCTGCGCCGCGACCGATGCCGAGCGGCTCTGGGACACCGTGCACGCCGCCGGGGCGAAGCACGGTCTGATCCCGGCCGGCCGGCTCGCGTTCGACTCGTTGCGGATCGAGCGGGGCCGCCGGGCCAAGGGGTCCGACCTCTCCCCGGAGCACGGCCCGGACGCCACCGGACTCGGCTCCGTGGTCGCGATGGACAAGGGCCCCTTCGTCGGCCGGGCCGCCGTGCACGCGTCCCGGGAGGCCGGCGGGCCCGCCGAGCGGCTGGTCACCCTGGTGCTCGACCACCCCGGCGCCGTCCTGTTCGGAGAGGAGCCGGTGTACGACCTGCCCGCCGCCCGCCGGTACTCGCGCGACCCGGTCCCGCTGCCCGGTGACGGCCCGTCCGACCTGGGCCGCGGCCCCGTCGTCGGCCGGGTCACCAGCGCGGCCACCGGCCACACCACCGGCACCTCCATCGCCTACGCCTGGCTCCCCGCCGCGCGGGCCGTCCCGGGTACCCGGGTGGAGATCGAGGTCGCCGGGCGCCGGCTGACCGCCGAGGTCGTCCGGGGACCGCTGCACGACCCGGCCTCGACCCGGATGCGAGCGTAGGGTCTCCGACCGGTACCGGGACCGCCGGAGACGAAGGAGTCGCATGACCGCCCCCGCGGACACCCTGCGCGACATGACGGCCGGCACGACCGTGACCGCTGCTCTGGAGTTCTTCGACGGGTTGCCCGCCGTCACCGTGCCCGCGATGTTCGGCCGGTGGGCGGGCGGCGAGATCCCCACCGGGAACCCCCTGGACGGCCTGCTCGCCCGGGTCGGCTGGCACGGCAAGCGCTTCGACTCCGCCGAGGAGGCCCACCCGCTGGTGATGGACCGGGCCGGTGGCGGCACGTTCAACCTGCGCCCGGGCGTCGTCCCGCTGCCGTGGCTGCTCGGTGTGCCGGCCCTGCTGCGCAGCCGGATCCTGGCCCGCGGGGTCCGTGCGGTCGCACCCGTCCTCGGGACCCGCGCACCGCGGGCCCGGCTGCGGCCCACCGAGTACCGCGGGGTGGTCAGCGCCACCATGTGCTACAACGACCTGCCGATCCACGACGTGTTCCGCCGGGTCGACGACGACACCGTGCTCGGCGTGATGGACCTGCGGGGCATGGATCGGCCCTTCGTGTTCTTCCTGTGCCGCGAGAGTTGATCACGTTCTGTCGTTGCCGGATCACCCTCGGACGCCCGGTCGTCACCGGTCACCGTGCCCAGCACACCGGTCACCGTGAGGAGAACCGGGCCCCCTCACCGAATGTAGGCACGACAGGGGAAAATCGGCGCGCCGGCGCCGGTCTCCCGTGGCGCCGGGGAGGGGTCGGATGAGTCAGAGCACGCACCGCAGGCCGCGGGGTGACTCGGCGCGCACCCGCGCCGCCCTGCTCGAGGCCGCCCGCGAGGTGTTCGCCGAGCGGGGTTACGAGGGCGCGTCGGTCGACGACATCGCGCGGGTCGCCGGGGTCTCGGTCGGGTCGATCTACAGCCGGTTCGGCAACAAGGAGACCCTGTTCCGGGCCCTGGTGCTGGACCACCTGGACGGCGAGCTCGCCCTCACCACCGATCGGATGGCCGGCCGGACCGCGCTGCAGGACACCGACGCGATCCTGCGCGAGACCGGCGCGTCGCGGGCCCGCAGCCTGCTGGACTCCGAGACCTGGGTGTCGGCGATGCGGTGCGAGAACCTGCGCAATGAGATGGCCGGGTACGAGGCCGCGACCCGCGCCGCCGTCGCGAAGCTGGTCGCGGTGCACCGCGCGGAGGGTGCCCCCGAGATGGGGGTGAGCGACGAGGAGTTCGCCGGCGCCGCTGTCGCGATGTTCCACGGGCTGGTCCGCCAGTACCGACTGGACCCGGGCTCGGTCGCCCCGGACGCCTACAGCCGGATGATGCGGGCGCTCGCCCGGGGGCTGGCCGCCGAGCACGCCGACCGGCACCGCACCGACGACGACTGCTGAGCGGCCCGGTGACGTCGGCCGGGGCGTCGCGGTGATCGTCGTCCCGGTGCCGGACGGTGCCGCGCACGGCACCGTCCGGCACCCTGGCGATGATCACGCGACCGCCGGACGGGCCATGCCCGGAACGGACCAGAGCGACGTCGGGGCCCGGACCACCCACCCGGCGGTCGCCCTCCGGAGGCGGTTCGCGACGATGGTGGGCGTGACAGGCACGGCAACCCCGGACACCCCCAGCAGCGTCCAGCAGCACCGTTCGATCAACCAGCGGATCGCCGACGAGCTCGGCGCCCGCCCGGACCAGGTGGGGGCCGCGGTCGCCCTGCTCGACGACGGCTCGACGGTGCCGTTCGTCGCCCGGTACCGCAAGGAGGCCACCGGCGGGCTGGACGACGCGCAGCTGCGCACCCTGGAGGAGCGGCTGCGCTACCTGCGCGAGCTGGAGGAGCGCCGGGCCACCGTGCTCGACTCGATCCGCTCGCAGGGCAAGCTCACCGACGAGCTCGAGGCCACGATCCAGGCCGCTGAGTCGAAGGCCCGGCTCGAGGACATCTACCTGCCCTACAAGCCCAAGCGCCGCACCAAGGCGATGATCGCCCGCGAGCAGGGGCTGGAGCCGCTGGCCGAGGCCCTGCTGGCCGACCCGACGCGCGACCCGCACACCGAGGCCGCCGCGTACGTCACCGACGAGGTCGCCGACGCCGGCGCCGCCCTGGAGGGCGCCCGGTCGATCCTGGTCGAGCGGATCGGGGAGAACGCCGACCTGGTCGGCGGCCTGCGCGAGCGCATGTGGTCGCAGGGCTCGCTGGTGACCAGGGCCCGCGAGGGCAAGGAGAACGACCAGGCCGCGGCCAAGTTCTCGGACTACTTCGAGTTCTCCGAGAAGTTCACGACGCTGCCCTCGCACCGGATCCTCGCGGTGTTCCGCGGGGAGACCGAGGAGGCTCTCGACGTCACCCTCGACGCCGGCGACGACGAGCAGCCCACCTCCTACGAGCGCATGATCGCGGCCGAGTACGGGATCGCCGACAAGGGCCGTCCCGGTGACGCGTGGCTGGTCGGCGTCGTCCGCTGGGCCTGGCGGACCCGGCTGCAGACCGCGCTGGGCATCGACATCCGGGTCCGGCTGCGCACCGCCGCCGAGGAGGGCGCGATCGGCGTCTTCGCGGCGAACCTGCGCGACCTGCTGCTCGCCGCCCCGGCCGGGACCCGCGCCACCATCGGCCTGGACCCGGGCCTGCGCACCGGGGTGAAGGTCGCCGTCGTCGACGCGACCGGCAAGGCCGTCGACACCGCGGTGATCTACCCGCACGAGCCGCGCAACGACAAGGCCGGCGCGCTGAAGGTCCTCGCGGCCCTCGCCACCAAGCACTCGGCCGAGCTGATCGCGATCGGCAACGGCACCGCATCCCGGGAGACCGACGCCCTGGCCGGCGAGCTGATCAAGGCCAACCCCGGCCTGAAGCTGACCAAGGTGATGGTGTCCGAGGCCGGGGCGTCGGTGTACTCGGCGTCGGCCTACGCCTCGACCGAGTTCCCGGACATGGACGTGTCGCTGCGCGGCGCGGTGTCGATCGCCCGGCGGCTGCAGGACCCGCTGGCCGAGCTGGTCAAGATCGACCCGAAGTCGATCGGCGTGGGCCAGTACCAGCACGACCTGCCCGAGTCGTCGCTGTCCCGGTCGCTGGACTCGGTGGTCGAGGACTGTGTGAACGCCGTCGGCGTCGACCTCAACTCCGCCTCCGCGCCGCTGCTGCGGCGGGTCTCGGGCATCTCGGAGTCGCTCGCCGGGGCGATCGTCGCGCACCGCGACGAGAACGGCCCGTTCCGCTCCCGCACCGCGCTGAGCGGCGTGCCCCGGCTCGGGCCGAAGGCGTTCGAACAGTGCGCCGGCTTCCTGCGCATCCGCGGCGGGGACGAGCCGCTCGACGTCACCGGTGTGCACCCGGAGTCCTACCCGGTCGTCCGGAAGATGGTGGAGCGCACCAAGCTCGACGTCGCCGCGCTGATGGGCAACGGCGCGCGGCTGCACCAGATCAAGCCCAAGGACTACGTCGACGACGCGGTCGGGCTCCCGACCGTCACCGACATCCTCACCGAGCTGGAGAAGCCCGGCCGCGACCCGCGCCCGGCGTTCCGGACGGCGACCTTCGCCGAGGGCGTGCACAGGATCTCCGACCTGCGGGTCGGGATGCTGCTCGAGGGCGTGGTGACGAACGTGGCCGCGTTCGGCGCGTTCGTCGACGTCGGGGTGCACCAGGACGGCCTGGTCCACGTCTCGGCGATGAGCAAGGACTTCGTGTCCGACCCGCGCGAGGTCGCCAAGTCCGGCGACGTGGTCAAGGTCAAGGTCCTGGAGGTCGACGAGGCCCGCAAGCGGATCTCGCTGACCCTGCGTCTCGACGACGAGCCGGGGTCGGGACCGCAGCGCGGCGGCGGTCAGGGCGGTGGCGGTCGCGGTGAGCGCGGCGGTGACCGCGGTGGTCGCGGCGGCGGGCGCCCGCAGTCCCAGGGTGGTCGCGGCGGTCCCGGTGGCTCGGGTGGCTCCGGGGGGCGCGGCGGCAAGCAGGGCGGCGGGAAGCCCGGCGGCAACCGGCGCGAGGACCGGGGCAAGCCCGCTCCGGCGAACGACGCGATGGCCGAGGCGCTGCGCCGCGCCGGGTTCGGCAAGGGCTGACGCAGACCGTCGGCGTTGCTCCGGCGTCGCAGGGTGGTCGACGTCGTCGCAGGCGCTGCGACTCCTACGAGGTGACCGCGGCGTCTGCGAGCTCGCTCCGCGCGTCCGCCTGTGTGCGACAGGGGGAGCGCGGCCGCGGTGGCGGCACTCACGCCGGACCCGCCCGACGCGTCCGCTTCGGACGTGGAAGAATGGTCGATCGACGGTGGCGGCGATGTCGCGCCACCGCGAGCCCCGGAGGTCTGGGTTCACCGGCACCACACGAGTTGCCGCACGCGGGCCTGGCGGGCTGCCGAGCGGGCGAGAGCCGCCCGCCGACGAGGCGCACACCCCTGCGCGACCCCTGAGGACCGAGTGAACACCCTGCTGGAACAGCACCCCTCCCTGGACACCCCCGAGAACGAGAACCAGGTCGACAGCACGACCCCCGAGCCGAGCGCGGCCGACGCCACCCCGTCGTTCGCCGACCTCGGCCTGGCCCCGCAGATCCTGTCCGTGCTGGACGGGCTGGGCTACGAGACCCCGAGCCCGATCCAGGCCGCCGCGATCGGCCCGCTGATCGCCGGCCGCGACCTGCTCGGGCAGGCCGCCACCGGGACCGGCAAGACCGCCGCCTTCTCGCTGCCGATGCTGCAGCGTCTCGCCGACGGCCGCACCTCCCGTACCCGCGGCAACAAGCCGTTCGGCCTGGTGCTCGCCCCGACCCGTGAGCTCGCGATGCAGGTCGGCGAGGCGGTCACCAAGTACGGCTCCGAGCTCGGCGCGACCGTCGCCACCGTCTTCGGCGGCGCTCCGATCGGCCCGCAGCTGGGCCAGCTGCGCCGCGGCGTGGACGTCGTCGTCGCGACCCCGGGCCGGGCGATCGACCTGATCAACCGTGGCGCGCTGGCGCTGGACGCGATCGAGGTCGCCGTCCTGGACGAGGCCGACGAGATGCTCGACATGGGCTTCGTCGAGGACATCGAGACCATCCTCGGCGCGACCCCCGCGGGCCGGCAGACCGTGCTGTTCTCGGCGACCATGCCGGCCCGGATCCAGAGCCTGGCCCGGACGCACCTGACCGACCCGGCCGACATCCGGATCAAAAAGGCCCCGACGCCGGACGGCGAGTCCCCGAAGGTCCGCCAGACCGCGTACCAGGTCCCGCGCAGCCACGTCACGGTCGCGCTGGGCCGGGTGCTCGAGATGGAGCAGCCGACCGCGGCGATCGTGTTCTGCCGTACCCGGGCCGACGTCGACGCCGTCACCGAGACGCTGACCGCGCGCGGCCTGCGTGCCGAGGCCCTGCACGGCGGGATGGACCAGGAGCACCGCACCCGGGTCGTCGAGCGGCTGCGTGCCGGTCGCACCGAGCTGCTGGTCGCCACCGACGTCGCCGCCCGCGGCCTGGACATCGACTCGCTGACCCACGTGGTCAACCACGACGTGCCGTCGTCGCCGGAGTCCTACGTCCACCGGATCGGCCGGGTCGGCCGCGCCGGGCGCGAGGGCGTCGCGATCACCCTGGTCACCCCGGGGTCGGTGCGCCACCTGCGCAACATCGAGCGCCTGATCGGCTTCGGAGTGCCCAGCGCGCCGGTGCCGACGCCGGAGGACCTGCGCACCGTGCGGCTCGCCCGCACCGCGCTGGCCCTGCGCGAGCAGGCCGGGCAGGACGCCGACGCGAACCCGCAGGACGGGGTCGACGAGCTGGTCATCGAGCTGGCCCGCGACCACGACCTGGCCTCCGTCGCCGCCGCGGCGATCCGGATGGCGCGCGCCGGCACCTCGGTGCCGGACGACGAGATCGAGATCCCGGAGGTCCGCTCGCGGGGCGGCCGTGAGCGGGGCCCGGGCGACCGGGGTCCGCGCCGCGACGCCCGCGACGGTGGCCCGCGCGGCGGTGCCCGTGGTCAGGGCGCCCGCCCGCCGAAGGCCGGCATGTCCCGGCTGTTCGTCTCCGCCGGCCGCGCCTCGGGCGTGCGTCCGCAGGACATCGTCGGCGCGCTGGCCAACGAGACCCGGATCTCCGGCCGGGACATCGGCGCGATCCAGATCCACGAGCGGCACGCCCTGGTCGAGGTGCCCGAGCACGCGGCCGACGACATGCTCCGCTCGCTGCGCGGCGCGACGACGCTGAAGGGCCGCAAGGCCAACGTCCGCCGGGACCGGGACAACGCCGGCGCCCGCTGATCGGCCCACGTGACACGGCCCCCGCGACCACCGGTCGCGGGGGCCGTCGCCGTTCCGGGGCGCGCGCGGTGGCCATCGGTGCGCCGCAGATGCCCCGCGGCGTCAGTCAGCGCTCACACCCGCGTCAGACGCTCACGGGATCCGGCAACGCTCGCGCGATCGTGTGAGCGTCGGCAAGTTCGGTGAGCGTCTGCGAATCGGGTGAGCGGCGCCGCGTGGCCGCCGGACGCCCGGTTCGGTCCGGCCGGGGTGGGGGATGTGCGGCAGGATCGGAGGCCGTCCCGACAGCCGGACCGCACTCGAGGAGCCGCATGACCACCACGCCGCACAGCTCGCGCAAGCCCCGTAGCCACCAGGTCACCGACGGCATCGGCGCCACCGCGTCGCGCGGCATGCTCCGCGCGGTCGGGATGCGCGACGACGACTTCGCCAAGCCGCAGATCGGGATCGCCTCGTCCTGGAACGAGATCACGCCGTGCAACCTGTCCCTGCAGCGGCTGGCGACGGCCGCCAAGGAGGGCGTGCACGCCGCCGGCGGCTTCCCGCTGGAGTTCGGCACGATCTCGGTCTCCGACGGGATCTCCATGGGTCACGTCGGCATGCACTACTCGCTGGTCAGCCGCGAGATCATCGCCGACTCGGTGGAGACGGTGGTGCAGGCCGAGCGGCTCGACGGCACCGTCCAGCTGGCCGGCTGCGACAAGTCGCTGCCCGGGATGCTGATGGCCGCGGCCCGGCTCGACCTGGCCGGGGTGTTCGTCTACGCCGGGACGATCATGCCGGGCCGGGTGGGCGACCGGGAGGTCAACATCGGCGACGCCTTCGAGGGCATCGGTGCCTGCTCCCGCGGCCTGATCACCCGTGACGAGCTGACCGCGATCGAGCGGGCGATGTGTCCCGGTGAGGGCGCCTGCGGCGGCTTCTACACCGCGAACACGATGGCCGCCGCGGCCGAGGCGCTCGGGATGGCGCTGCCCGGCTCGGCCAGCCCGCCCGCGGTGGACCGCCGGCGCGACGGCGTCGCCCGCGCGTCCGGCGAGGCGGCCGTCCGGATGCTGGACACCGGGCTGACCGCCCGCGCCGTGCTCACCCGGGAGGCGTTCGAGAACGCGATCGCCGTCGTCATGGCCTTCGGCGGGTCCACCAACGCGGTGCTGCACCTGCTCGCGATCGCCCGCGAGGCCGAGGTGCCGCTGACCCTCGACGACTTCAACACCGTCGGCGACCGGGTCCCGCACCTGGCCGACGTCAAGCCGTTCGGGAAGCACCTGATGTACGCCGTCGACCAGGTCGGCGGCGTGCCGGTGGTGATGAAGGCGCTGCTGGACGCGGACCTGATCCACGGTGACGCGATGACGGTCACCGGCCGCACCGTCGCCGAGAACCTCGCCGAGATCGACCCGCCGGGTCTCGACGGCGCGGTCATCCACGACATGGCGAACCCGATCCACCCCACCGGCGGGCTGACGATCCTGCGCGGCTCACTCGCCCCGGACGGCGCCGTGGTCAAGTCCGCCGGGTTCGACGCCGCCACCTTCACCGGCACCGCCCGGGTCTTCGACGGCGAGCAGGGCGCGCTCGACGCCGTCGACAACGGCGAGATCGGGCCCGGCACGATCGTGCTGATCCGCTACGAGGGTCCGCGCGGCGGACCGGGGATGCGGGAGATGCTCGCGGTCACCGGGCGGATCAAGGGCGCCGGGCTGGGCAAGGACGTGCTGCTGGTGACCGACGGACGGTTCTCCGGCGCCACCACCGGACTGTGCGTCGGGCACGTCGCCCCCGAGGCCGCCGACGGCGGGCCGATCGCGCTGGTCCGCGACGGCGACACGGTCACCCTGGACATGAAGGCGCGCACGATCGACATCGGGATCGAGCCCGCCGAGCTGGAACGCCGTCGTGCCGAGTGGGTCCGCCCGGAGCCGACGAACCGCCGCGGCGTGCTCGGCAAGTACGCGAAGCTCGTCTCGTCCGCAGCCGACGGCGCGGTCTGCGGCTGACTCCCCGCCGAACGGCACACCTCGTGTCCGCGGCCCGGCCGTCGCGACACGGGGTGTGCCACTCGACCGGGGCCTGACCAGCGTCGATCAACAGGAGTTCGGCGCGCGGGAGGTACCGGCCGCCCCGGGCGCCTCGCGCCGCCGGGGGCTCCGCCGCTGCCCGACGGCGGGGGACCGGTCGCGGGGCGGATGGTTCCCGGACCGGGCGCCGGATGGCATCCTGTGCGCAGCAGGGCGTACCCGAAACCCGCGCGGGAACTCCGGCCGCGTGACCGGTGCACGGTCGACTTCCCCGGACGGCGGAACCCACTCACCTCCGGAGTGACGCCCTCACCCCGAAGAAACCGTTGTGACCCGCAATAGCAACAACGGGTGGCGATCGTGGACGACGTGGAGGCCGCCATGGGTGAGTACCAGCAGTTCCCCGACGGCTCGGGGTGGGCCGGGGTCGCCGGGCCCGAGCCGGGCAGCAGCGTGGGCGTGATCGTGCCCTACGACTTCGCGCTCGACCGCGAGCTGTGGCGGTGGGTCCCGCCGACGTCGTCGCTGCACGTCACCCGGACCCCGTTCGTCGCGTCCCCGGTGACCGCCGACCAGGCCCGCGCGATCAGCGACCCGGAGCCGGTCCGCCGCGCGGCCCGGGACGTGCTCGTCCCGGAGCCGGGCGTCGTCGCGTTCGCCTGCACGTCGGGAAGCTTCGTCGACGGGGTCACCGGCGAGCGCGCACTGGTCGAGGTCATGGTCGACGCCGGATCGCCGCAGGCGCTCACGACGGCGGGTGCACTCGTGACCGCCTGCGCGGCGCTCGAGGCGGACCGGATCGCCGTCGTCACGCCCTACGTCGACGACCTCACGGCCAAGCTGGAGCACTTCCTCGCCGCGCACGGGGTCACCACCGTCAACCGGATCGGGCTCGGGCTGCTCGGCCAGATCTGGCGGGTCTCGTACTCCGAGGTCGTCCGCGCGGTCCGTGCCGCCGACCATCCGGATGCGCAGGCGGTGTTCATCTCCTGCACGAACCTCTCGACCTACGACGTCATCGCCGAGCTCGAGCGCGAGATCGGCAAGCCGGTGCTGACCGCCAACCAGGTCACCATGTGGGCGGCGCTCGGCGCCGTCGGCCACGGCGCCGTCGGCCCCGGCCAGGCCCTGGTCGGCTGCCGCGTCCCGGACGGCGGCCGGCCGGTGCTCCGCGTCGTGCCGGATGCCGCCGGGGGCACCGAGGGCGACGATGCCAAGGACGACGACGGCACGTCGCTGCCGGCGCTGTACAAGGTGCGCGTGCTGCTGCCCGACGAGTCCGGCGCGCTGGCCCGGCTGACCGCCGCCGTCGCCGAGGCGGGCGGCAACATCCTCAGCCTGTCCGTGCACGGGCAGGACTCCCGCTCGGTCGTCGACGAGATGCTGGTCGGCGGGGCGGTGTCCGCGGCCAGGCTGGGCCGGGTGCTGCGCGGCGCGCTGCGGACCTCCCGGCCGGACGACGTCCGGGTCGTCGTCGCCGACCCGCACGAGCTGGTCGACGGACCGACCCGGGCCCTGGACCTGGTCACGCAGGCGCGCTCGCAGGACACCGGCGACGCCGGGGGGCTCGTGCAGGGACTGGCCGCGCTGCTGCAGGCCGACGAGGTCGGCGTCGAGCCCGCCGAGCCCGACCACGACGACACGCACGCGCTCGGCCTGCCGGCGCCGGACTCGGGCTGGCTGGTCGCCCGGCGCGGCTGGGCGGCGTTCACGGTGACCGAGCGGGCGCGCGCCGAGGCGTTCCTGCGGGCCGCGACCGCGCAGCCGGTCCGGGCCGGGTACGAGCTGCTGCTGCCCGACGGCGAGGAGCTCGTCGCCACCCCGGCCACCGGTGAGGAGGTCACCGAGCTCGACTCGCTGATCCGCACCTGCCTGGCGGGGTCGCCGGCCGCCGCGGAGGCTGCCGAGACCTGGACCGCGGCCGACCTGCGTTCGGTGCTGCGGCCGCCGGGCGGGACCTGCCTGGTCGTCCGCGGTGCCGACGGCACGCTCGTCGCCGCCGCCTCGCTGCTGGCGGCCGACGGGTTGAACCCGGCCGCCGGGATCGAGCCGGTGGTCCTGGTCCACCCGCTGCACCAGGGCCAGCGGCTCGGGCGCTGGCTGCGCCGCACGCTCGCCGCCACGGTCACCGCCTGACCGGTCGTTCCTCCCGGGGTGCCCGGCCCTGGCCGGGTGGGCCGGCGAAGGCCTGGGCCACCCCGACCCAGCGGCGGGCGAGCGGCCCGTCGACGTCGAGGTCGAGGTCGTCGGGGTGCCGGCGCCGGGTGACGAGCAGGCAGAAGTCCAGGGCGGACGCGCGCACCCGGTCGGTGGCCCCGGTCCCGCCCCACGCCCAGGTGCCGCCGTCCGGGGCGGCGAGCTCGACACGGACGTCGGCCCCGGGGTCGGCGACGCCGGTGTCCCGCAGGCTGTACGGGCGGGCCGCCACCCCCAGGTGCGCGACGTGCCGCAGGCGCTCCGACACCACCGGCGCCGCGCCCAGGGCGTCGGCGACGTCCAGCCCGTGCGCCCAGGTCTCCATGATCCGCGCCGTCACCGCGGACGCGGCGCTCATCGGCGGACCGAACCAGGGCAGCCGGGCCCGCGGATCGGTGCCGGTGAACACGGTGATCAGGTGTGCGCGGGCGGCGTCGAACCAGCCGAGGACCTCGGCTCCGCTGCGGTGCCGGTGCGCGGCGACCCGCTCGTCGATGCCGCGGTGCGGGCCGTCCGGTCCGGCGCGGAAGGACCCGGGCCCGGTGGCGGCGAGGACGGCCAGCTCGTCGACGTCGGCGAGGTGGACGAGCTGATCCGCGATCGTCCAGCCCGGCGCCGGTGTCGCCCGCCGCCAGCCGTCCTCGGACAGCGGTGCGACCAGTGCCCGCACCGCGGCCGTCTCCGCGGCCAGGTCGTCGCACAGTCCCGCCATCCGGACCGTGGCGCTCACCGCAGCACCCCCGCGTCGTGCAGCGCCGCGATCCGTTCCGGCGGGTAGCCGAGCAGCGTGCCCAGCACGGTGTCGGTGTCCTGACCGAGTACCGGAGCGGCCCGCCGGACCCCCGCGGGGCAGCTCGAGAACCGCCACCGCGGCCCCTCGACGACGACCTCGCCCAGCTCCGGGTGGGGGAGCCGGACGTGGTGGCCGAGATGGGCGAGCTGCGGATCGTGGGCGAGGTCGCGGCTCGACGCCGACACGTGCGCCGCGACCCCGGCCTCCTGCAGGGCGCGCTCGGCCTCGGCCGCGGTGCGGGCGCAGGTCCAGGCCGAGAGTGCCACGTCGAGCTCGTCGTGGCGGGACAGCCGGGCGGGCAACGTGCGCAACCCCGGATCGGTGAGGTCGGGGCGGTCGAGGAGTGCGACGAGCGACGCCCACTCGGCGTCGTCGCGGACGGCGACGGCCACGTAGCGCCGCTCGCCGTCCTCGGGCAGGCACGGGTAGACGCCGTGCGGTGCCATCCCCGGGTCGCGGTTGCCGCGTCGGCCCGGGACCTCGCCGGTACGGTCGTGGGCGACCAGCTCGGCCGAGAGGAACCAGACCCCGGCCTCCACCTGGCTGACGTCGATGTAGCGCCCGCGCCCGGTCCGTGCCCGCTCGTCGAGCACCGCCAGCAGCGCGACGAGCGAGATCCGGGGGGCGACGAAGTCGGTGTAGGGACCGAACGGCCCGAGTGGCGGCAGGTCCGGCCAACCGGTCAGGTGGACGTAGCCGGCGAGCGAGGCGCCGATGTTGCCGTACCCGGCGGTCCGCGACAGCGGCCCGGTCTGCCCCGCGATCGAGGTGCTCAGCACGACCAGTGCGGGGTTCGCCGCCCGCAGCGTGTCGGGGCCCAGCCCCCATCTGTCGAGGGTGCCGGGGGAGAAGGACTCGATGACGACGTCGGCCTGCGCGGCGAGCTCGCGCACGATCTCGCGGGCCTCCGCGGTGCCGAGGTCGAGGGAGATCCCCAGCTTGCCGGCGTTGCAGTTGCCGTAGACCACGGACCGTTCCACCCCCTCCCGGCCACCGTAGTAGGGGCCCATGGCACGGGCTGTCTCGATCCGCCCGCCCGACTCGACGCGCACCACCGTGGCGCCGCAGTCGGCCAGTGCCCGGCCGATCATCGGGCCGGCGACCACCCAGGACAGGTCGAGCACCCGCAGGCCTGCCAGTGGTCCTCCGTCGGCCGGCGCGCCGGCGGGGGCGACGGCGGACCACGGGTCCTGCCGGGGCGTGGTCCGTGGTGCCGGCCCCGCGGACCGGTTCGCGGCCGGGTCCGCGCGCCACTCCTCGCGGACGGCTCCGGTGTGCTCGCCGCACGTCGGCGCCGGCCGCAGGTGGGTGAACGCGTCCTCGCCGAGTGCCGCGAACGGACCGGGCAGCCGGATCCGGCGTTCGCCGGAGCCGAGCTCCACCCAGAACCCGCGTGCCTGCAGCTGGGGCGACGCGGCGATGTCGGTGAGGTCGTGGATGCCCGCGGCGAGCACCCGGTGGGTCACGGCCGCCGCGGCGATCTCGGCCTTCGTCCGGGTGGCGAGCCCGGCGGCCACGGCGGCGCGCACCTTCTCCACGTCGTCATCGTCGATCACGCCGTCGGACATCAACCGGGGGATCTCCCGCCAGTCCAGCGCGGCGGCCTCGTCGTCCAGCACCCCGCTCGAGTGCAGCCAGCCGACCAGGGCGTTGGCGAACCGTCCGGTGGCCGGGCCCATCCCGAGGTGCATCTCGACCATGCCGTCGCGGCAGGCCCACTTCTTGCGGCGCGGCGAGGTCGCCGAGCCGCTGCCGCTGAGATCGAGGCGTCGCGTCGAGCTGGACTGCCACATCGACACCGAGTCGTCGCCCGCGGCGTGCGACAGGCAGACCCCGATCGTGGCCAGGCCCAGCGAGGTCTGGGCGGACACCTCCACCGCCTGGCCACGTCCGGTGCCGGCCCGGTGCCGCAGGGCGAGCAGCGCTGCGGCCGCGGCGTCCGCCCCGGCGTGCAGGAACGCCTGCGACGAGCTGATCCGCACCGGCGGGCGGTCCTCGTCGCGGTGCGGGTCCAGCGGCCCGCTCGCCGCCCACACCACCAGGTCGCTGTCCCGGTACCCGGCCTTGGGCCCGTCCGCCCCGAAGGCGCTGAGGTGCACGTGGACGAGGCCGGGACGGGCGGCGAGCAGCGTCTCCGCATCCAGCCCGCGGCGACGCAGCTCCGCCGGCGGCGACGTCGTCAGCAGGACATCGCTGCGGAGCGCCAGCTCGCGCACCAGGTCCCGGCCCTGCGGGGTGTCCGGATCGGCGACGACTCCCCGCCGGCCGGCCGCGAACGCCTCCCAGTAGGCCGAACCGGCGCCGTCGACGAGCGGCGGGAACCGGCGGGCGGGGGAGCCTCCGGGCGGTTCGACGAGGACCACGTCGGCACCGAGGTCGGCGAGCAGCCGCCCGGCGGCGAGCCCCCGCTCGTCGGTCAGATCGAGTACCCGGTATCCCGCGAGCGGAGCCATCTGTCCTCCCGTGCGTCGCTACATTGCGAACGAGATTGTTAACAACATTGTTGCTCATCCGGGCCGCGGTCTCTAGCGTCGTTGTCGGTCGTCGACACAGCGAGGTGTTGCATGCGGTCGTTCCCCAGCCCTGCCGTCCGGACCAGCCCTGCCGTCCGGATCAGCGCTGCCGTCCGGGTCGCGGTCGCCTGCGTCGCCGTGGCGGTACTCGCCGCGTGTGGCCAGGTGGCCGTCGAGCCCGGGGACGCCGCTCCGGTCGACGCGCGTGACCCCTACGGCGCGCCGGCCGGCTCGGAGGGGGCACCGACCGCCGGTGGCACGCTCGTGCTGGCCATGGACCGCGACGTCGTCGGGTTCGATCCGACCGTCCAGAACTCGAACATGGTCGCCACCGCGATCTACGACTCGCTGATGCGCTTCGACGCCGACGGCGAGGTCCAGCCCTATCTCGCGGAGGGGATGGAGTCCCCGGACGGCGGCACGACCTGGCTGCTCACCCTCCGCGAGGGGGTCCGCTTCCACGACGGCACGCCGCTGGACGCGGAGGCGGTCGTCGTCAACACCCAGCGGCACATCGACGTCGGCTCGTCGCCGGCGAACCGCTTCGCCCGGCAGATCGCCGGGATGCGCGCGGTCGACCCGTTGCGCGTCGAGTTCACCCTCGCCGCGCCGCTGGGCGACTTCCCGGTGGCCTTCGCCCAGACCTTCAACTCGGGCACGCTCGGCGTGATCATCTCGCCGGCCGAGCTCGCCCGTCCCGACGCCGACGTGGCCCGCCGGCCGGTGGGCGCGGGACCGTTCCGGTTCGTGGAGTGGCGGCCCGGGACCCGGGTGGTCGTCGAGCGGAACGACGACTACTGGCAGGAGGGGCTCCCGCACCTCGACGGCCTGGAGTTCCGCCCGCTGACCGACACCGAGACCCGGCAGAGCTCGATCGCCAACGGCGACGTCGACGTGTCGTTCGCCGCCTACAACCAGGAACTCGTCCGGTCGGTCGACGACCCCGGCCTGCGGGTGTACTACGGCCCCGGGAGCGGGGGTGAGTACCTGTACTTCAACCACGACCGGGCGCCGTTCGACGACAGGCGGATGCGCGAGGCCTTCATCCGGGCGATCGACCTCGACGCGCTCGCCGTGGCGGAGTACCGCGGACACATGTCGCGGGCGGTCACGATGTTCAGCCCGGACACCCCGCACTCGAACCCCGAGGCGGCGCAGGCGTGGCCGGAGTTCGACGCGGACCGGGCCCGGGCGCTGGTCGAGGAGTACCGGGCAGAGGGTGGTGATCCGGACTTCCGCTTCGTGACCACCCAGAACCGGGTGCCGTTCGCCGAGTTCGTGCAGGCCCAGCTCGCCGCGGTCGGGGTGACGGTCGAGGTCGAGTTCTTCGACCTGGCGCAGTACTCGTCCGCGGTCGCCCAGAGCCGGGACTTCCAGCTGGCTCAGTGGGTGGGCCCGTTCGACAACCCGTACCCCGCGGTGCAGCGACTGCTGCACAGCGAGGGCAACACCAACTTCGGCAACTACGCCAACCCGCGGGTGGACGAGCTGCTCGACCTCGCCGAGTCCACCGCGGACGAGGGGGAACGGGTGCGGGCTTATCAAGACGTGGAGCTCGTTGCCGCGGAGGACCTGTCGCACATGTGGTTCAGCCGCAGCTACCTGTCGACGATCACCGATCCGGCGGTGCACGGGGTCGACCGCTACGTGACCCGTGAGATGTTCTTCGCCTCCACCTGGCTGCAGCGTTAGCGGCGGGAGACCTAGTCTCACCGGCGTGCCGGACGATCATCTTCCCGACGACTGGGCCGCCTGGCGCGGCCGCACCGACCTCGACGACTACGACGCACGCTGGGCAGCGATGGCCGAGGCCGGTCACAACCCGCACGGCGAGGCCGACCTGGTCTCGGCGCTCCTCTCCGAGCTGGACGGGGCCGGCCGCGCCGTGCTCGACGGCGGCTGCGGCACCGGGCGGGTCGGGATCGAGCTGGCCCGGCGGGGCGTCGAGGTGGTCGGTGCCGACCCGGACCCCGACATGCTCGCCGCGGCCCGGGCCAAGGCGCCCGGACTGCGCTGGGAGCTCGCCGGGCTGGAGGAGCTCGACCTGCCGGACCGGTTCGACGTCGTCGTGCTGGCGGGCAACGTGATCCCGTACGCGACCGACCGAGCCGGCGTGATCACCGGGTGCGCCCGGCACCTGCGTCCGGGAGGGCTGCTGGTCTCCGGGTTCGCGCTGCGGCCCGGCTGGCCCGCCCTCGACGACTACGACACCTGGTGCGACGTCGCCGGCCTGGTCCCGCTCCGCCGCTGGGCCACCTGGCACCGCGACCCCTACACCGGCGGCGACTACGCGGTCGTCCTGCACCGCCGGGAGTGAGCCGCCGACGGGTACGTGCGAGTAGTTCGATCTTCCGGCGACGACGCCGGTGTACCCCTCAGCAGCCGGGGCCGCCCGGAGAGAGCGGCGCGGTACCGAGCGGCTGGATGTAGGAGTCGCCGCCGGCCTGCCGGAGCGCCTCGCACGCCCGCCCGCGGTCGGTGAACGGGCCCAGGTAGACGACGTAGATCAGCTCGCCGGTCGGGGTGCGCGGCCGGAACGAGGTGCAGCTGCCCAGCGCGCGCAGGTAGTTCGAGCCGGGGTGGGAGTCGATGTGCTCCTGGACGTCCTGCGGGTAGCGGGCCGGGTCGACGCCGGCTCCGACGATCACGACGTCGGTGTTCGTGCAGGCCAGCCGGGTGACGGGGCGGTCGAGCCCGAGGTCGCCGTCGCCCTCCATCGGATCGAACGCCGGGGTGGGGGCCGTCGTCGGAGCGGGGTCGTCCTCCCCGGTGCCTGCCGGCTGCAGCGGCCCCGGGGTGTCGGGGGACGGGGTCTCGGTGATGGTCGGGACGGCGACGGTGTCCGGCCCGGTTCCCCGCGCGGGGACGACCGCCCACACGACGCCGACGAGTACGGCGGCGGCCACCGCCACCGCGCCGATCACGATGGCGAGGCCACGGCCGCGGGACGGACCTCCGGAGTGGGCCGGGGCGTACCCGGCGGAGTCGTGGTCGTTCTGCGGCAGGATCCAGGTCGGTGGGCGCTCGCCGTGTCCCGGGCCCTGGAGGGTCGGCGGGGGTGCGCCGGGTACCGATCCACCGCTGGCCGGTGCGCTGCCGGCCGGTGCGCGGACGGCTCCAGCGCCGCCCGACACCGCACCGCCGCCCGATCCGGCGCCGCTCCACGCCCCGCCGTCCGAGCCGGCGCCGCCCGGCGTCGCGGCCGGGGCGCCGGCTGCCGTTCCGCCGCCGCTGCCGTGCGCACCGTCCGCGCCGTCCCCGGGAACCCCGGACCCGCCCGCGACCGCCGTCCCGCCCGAGACGCCGGCCGCCCGGGCGGCCGCCGCGGCGAGCTCCCCGGCATGGGCGAACCGCTCGTCCGGCGACTTGGCCATCCCGCGGGCCACCACCGTGTCCCAGGCCGGGTCCAGTCCCGGCGCCAGCTCGGTGATCCGTGGCGGTGGGCTCATCAGGTGCGCCGACAGCACGACGGCGGGGTCCGAGCCCACGAACGGCGGCCGCCCGGTCAGCATCTCGACGAGTACGCAGGCCAGCGAGTAGACGTCGGCGCGGCCGTCGACCGGGCCGAGTGTGTCCGTCAGCCGCTCCGGGGCGAGGTAGCCCAGCGTGCCGACGGTCGCCCCGGTCGCGGTGAGCGCGGTGTCCGGGTCCGGGCCGACGGCGCGGGCGATGCCGAAGTCGACGAGGTAGGTGAAGTCGTCGCGCGGCTCGACGACCAGCAGGTTCGCCGGCTTCACGTCCCGGTGCACCATCCCGGCGGCGTGCGCGGCGTCCAGCGCGTGCGCGGCCTGCCGGACGATGCCTGCGGCGCGGCGCGGTGGCAGCGGGGCCTTGCGCGCCAGCAGCCGGGCCAGGTCCTCGCCGTCGATCAGCCGCATCGACAGGTACAGCCGGCCGTCGACCTCGCCGTAGCCGTGCACCGGCACGACGTGCGGGTCGCGCAGCTCGAACGCGGCGCGGGCCTCCCGGCGGAACCGCTCGACGGTGACCCGGTCGGTCGCCAGGTGCGCGGGCAGCACCTTCAGCGCGACCTCACCGCCGTGCCGGTTGTCGTAGGCGCGGAACACCACGCCCATCCCGCCCGCCCCGAGCCGCCCCCGGATCTCGAAGTCGCCGAACTCCGCACCGACCGGCAGGTCGCCCCCGCTCATGCCCCGCCCCTCCCGTGTGCCCCCTTGCGGGTGTTTCCTACCAGGCCAGGAGGACGAGCACGACGGAACGGGGCGAATCACTCACCGGGACCGCGGAGATCAGACGCGGCCGAGCAGCTCGCCGTGCGGGACGACGAACCAGCCGTCCGGGTGCGCCGTCCACTCCCGCCAGGCCGCCGAGATCGCGTCCAGTTCGGACGGTTCGGCGAGCCCGCGTTCGATCGCCATCCGGCCGACGCCGGTGTGGATCCGGTCCGCCCACATCCCGCCCCAGGCCTCGCGTGCCTCCGGCGTGGCGTAGCACCAGATCGACGCCGACGGCGTCACGTCGGTGAACCCGGCCGCGTGCGCCCAGCCGAGCAGCCGCCGTCCGGCGTCCGGCTCGGCGTCGTTGCCCCGGGCGACGGCCCGGTAGAGCTCCAGCCAGCGGTCCAGCCGCGGGTCGTGCGGCCACCAGTGGAACCCGGCGTAGTCGGCGTCGCGGACGGCGACCAGCCCGCCGGGCGCGGTGACCCGGCGCATCTCGCTCAGCGCGGCGACCGGGTCGGACAGGTGCTGCAGGACCTGGTGGGCGTGCACGACGTCCCAGCTGCCGTCCGGTTCGGACAGTGCGTAGGCGTCGTCGCTGGCGAACTCGGCGTCGACGCGGCGCTCGGCGGCCGTCGCGCGGGCCTGCTCGAGCGGTTCGTCGACGAGCTCGACACCGCGCACCCGGCCCGGTGCCACCCGGGCTGCCAGGTCGACGGTGATGCTGCCCGGCCCGCACCCGACGTCGAGCAGCGACGTACCGGGGGACAGGTGCGGGAGCAGGTAGCCGCAGGAGTTCTCGGCGGTGCGGGCGGCGTGCGAGCGGACGACGACCTCGGGGTGGCCGTGCGTGTAGGTATCGTGTGGCACGCCGATCACCCTGGCATGCGGCGGATCCGGATGGGCCCCTTGGCCGTCGACGGGTCGACGACCGCGCCCTTCTGGACGATCTCCACCCGGCCGGCGTCGACGAGCCGGCGGGCCGCCATCCGGGCGGGTTCCATCAGGTCGCGCCATCCCTCGGCGTCGACCGCGCGCGCCGCGTCGGACGGGCAGATCGTCGCGCCGGCCTTCCGGTGGTGGTCGAGCAGGTCGACGATCGCCTCCTCCAGCGCGGTGTCGACCGTGCGGACGCCGCGGCGCCGGCAGCCCGCCGAGCAGTAGCGGACGTGCTCCCAGTCGTCGGCCCACTTCCGGCGCCAGGTGATGCGCCGTCCGCAGACCGCGCAGGTCTTGTCCTCCACGCCCGTCATGGTCGTCCCCGGGCGCGTCGGCCGCCCGTCGAGTGGCACGTGCCGTGTGCGACGGCGACCGCCCCGGATACGGCTTGTGCCGCTCGGCCGTGGCTCAGCTGCGGGCGAGCACCGCGGCGTCCAGGGCGCGCCGCATCTCCTCGACCGGGCCGGGGCGCCCGGTCATCAGCTCGACCTGGGCGACGGCCTGCTGCAGCAGCATCTCCAGCCCGGAGACGATCGTCGCTCCGGCGGCGGCCGCCCCACCGGCCAGCACCGTCGGCCAGGGTGCGTAGATCGCGTCCAGCAGCACGGTGCCCGGCCGCCACCGCGCACCGGCCAGCGGGTCGGCGGCCCCGGCCGGCAGCGTGGAGACGACGACGTCCGCGCCGTCGATCAGCCGGGCCGCCGCCGTCGGGTCGTCGAGCACCTCCAGCACCTCGGGTTCGGTGCCGAGGCGGTCGGCGGTGGCGCGGAGCTCACCGGCCCGGCCGGCGTCGCGCACCAGTACCTCGACCCGGTCGACGTCCATCGCGGCCAGCGCGGCGAGGGCGGCCTGCGCCGTCCCGCCCGCCCCCAGCACGACCGCCCGGCCGGGGTGCGCCCCCGCGGCCCGCAGCGACTCGACGATGCCGGTCACGTCGGTGTTGAACGCGGTACGGCCGATCTCGGTGCACACCAGCGTGTTCCCGGCGCCGATCGCGGCGGCGACCGGGTCGACGTGGTCGGCGACGTCGAGCAGGACCCGCTTGAGCGGCATCGTCAGCGACAGCCCGGCCCACTCCGCGCCCATCGCGGCGACGAACCCGGCCAGGCCGGCCTCGTCGACGTCGAACCGGTCGTAGTGCCAGCCGTCCAGCCCGAGCGCGGTATAGGCCGCGTTGTGCAGAGTGGGGGACAGCGAGTGCGCGATCGGCGACCCGAGGACAGCGGCGCGGCGGACGGTGGAACTCACCGGCGCAGTATGCCGCCGGGGCGGGATCAGCCCGTGCTCGCGGTCCTCGGCGCGACCCCGACGTTCCGCCGGGCGCGGGTCCAGCTCCACCAGCCGTGCACGACGAGCCCGGCGAAGACCAGGTAGACCGCCGCGGAGAACCACAGCCCCGATGCCAGCTGCAGCGGCACCCCGACCGCGTCGACCAGCAGCCAGATCGCCCAGAACTCGATCAGCCGCAGGCCCTGGGCGAGGAACGCCACCGCCGTCCCGACGAAGATCGCGGCGTCCGGCCAGGGAGCCCAGGAGGCGTCCAGCGCCTCGAGCACCAGCGCCATCACGACGGTGCCGCCGACGAGCAGCCCGGCCAGCCCGAGCCGCTGGGCGAGCGTCCCGTGCCGGACGGCCAGGCCGTAGACCGGGTCACGCTGCCGCATCCACGCGATCAGGCCGAACACCGAGATGGCGAACACGACCACCTGGCGGGCGGCGAGCCCGCCCAGCTGCGCGGAGGCGTAGACGCCGAACAGCAGCGCGCACGCGGCCATCTGCACCGGCCAGGTCGCGAGGCTGCGGCGCTGCGCGAGGAACACGACGGCCAGCGCGCCGATCTGGCCGATCAGCTCGGCCCACGACACGAACTGGCCGAGCACGGTGATCCCGTGGTGCAGCAACAGGTCCACGGCCGTCCCCTTCCCGGGCGCACGGGGATACGCCCCGTGCCAGGACACAACGACCGGGCCGGTGCCGACCATCCCGACCCGCTGACGTGTGAGCAGAGCCACGGCTCCCCGGGGTGCGGGAAGCGGTAGCGGGTGCGGCAACGCGGGCCGGTGGTCCGCTCAGAGGTCGGCGCGGCGGATCTGGGCGACGGCGCGGCCGTCGACCAGTATCAGGACCGGGTCGCCGGGTCCGGCGCCGGCGTCGTCGAGGCGGGTGGCCGCGGCCACGGCGGCCTCGCCGTGGCCGACGGTCGCCGGGGGAGGCCCGGCGTGCGCCCCGACCCGGTCGGAACCGGCAAGCCCGGCGAGCGCACCGACGGCGATCGAGCCCAGGACGTCGGGCGCCGACCAGGTCGTCGCGTCGGTGACCCGCGGCTGCACGACCGGTAGGACGGCGGGTGCCACGCGGCCGGACAGCGCGGACCGCAGCTCGTCCACGGTGGACGTCGCGGGTGCGACCAGCAGCCCGGGGCGGTAGCCGGCGATCACGTCCCGGACGAGCGGGGCGGCCGGGGAGTCGAGGAAGCCGAGGGTGGTGAGCCAGGCGTCGTCGAAGTACTTCGACAGGTAGATCCGGCCGGAGTCCGGCAGCACCGCGACGACCAGCCCGTCCGGCCCCGCCCGCTCCGAGACCCGCAGCGCGGCGGCGACGGCGGTCCCGGCCGAGCCGCCGACCAGCAGGCCCTCCTCGCGGGCCAGCCGGCGGACGGTGCGCAACGACTCGCCGTCGCCGATCCGCTCGGTGCGGTCGGCGACCGAGGTGTCGTAGACGGCCGGCCAGGTGTCGGTGCCGGTCAGTGGGTGCAGGTAGTGCCCGACGGCCTCGACGTAGTACGGGCTGCCGTCCCCGCCGCCGTAGCGCGACGTCCACGGGTCGGCGGCGACGATCTGCACGCCGTGCGGGGCCAGGAACCGGCCCGCCCCGGTCAGCGTCCCGCCGGTGCCCGCCCCGGCGACGAGGTGGGTGATCCGACCGCCGGTCTGGGCCCAGATCTCCGGGCCGGTGGTGCGCTCGTGCACGCCGGGGTTGGCCGGGTTGCCGTACTGGTCGGCGAGCCAGCCACCCGGGGTCTCGTCGGCGATCCGCGCGGCGAGCTGCTGGACGTGCCGCGGGACCAGCCCGGGGGTGGTGACGACCTCGGCGCCGTAGGCCCGCAGCAGCGCGATCTTCTCCGGCGTGGTGCGCTCCGGCACGACGAACACCGACCGGTACCCACGCGCGGCGGCCACCATCGCCAGCCCGATCCCGGTGTTGCCCGAGGTGCCCTCGACGACCGTCCCGCCGGGACGCAGCGCGCCCGATGCCTCGGCGCCCTCCACCATCGCCAGCGCCGCGCGGTCCTTCACCGAGCCGCCGGGGTTGCTCCACTCGGTCTTGACCCAGACCGGCGCGCCGCCGTCGGGGACGATCCGGCGCAGCCGCACCAGCGGCGTCGCCCCCACCGCGTCGAGCACCGAGTCGTGCACCGGTCCAGTCCGCTCCGACCCGTGCTCACACCCCATGACGATGATGATGCCCGGACGGGTGGGAGGCTGCCGGGGTGAGCGGAACGGTGCTGGTCCTGGGCGGCCGGAGCGAGATCGGGGTGGCGGTCGCCGAACGGCTGGCGGGCCGCGAGGCCGGGACGGTCGTGCTGGCCGCCCGCCGCGCCGGTGAGCTGGCGGAGGAGAGCGGCCGGGTCCGTGCCGCCGGCGCGACCGAGGTCGACACCGCCGAGTTCGACGCCGACGACCTCTCCTCGCACCGCCCGCTGCTCGACGACGTCGTGGCCCGGCACGGCCGGATCGACGTCGCGGTCGTCGCGTTCGGGATCCTCGGCGACCAGGCCCGCGCCGAGACCGACGCCGCGCACGCCGCCGCGATCGTGCACACCGACTACCTCGCCCAGGTGCACCTGCTCACCGAGCTCGCGCAGGTGCTGCGGGCGCAGGGGAGCGGGACCCTGGTCGTCTACTCCTCGGTCGCCGGGGTCCGCGTGCGGCGGGCGAACTACGTCTACGGCAGCGCGAAGGCCGGCCTCGACGGCTTCGCGTCGGGGCTCGCCGACGCGCTGCACGGCAGCGGGGTGCGGCTGGTGCTGATCCGGCCCGGGTTCGTGATCGGCCGGATGACCGAGGGGATGAGCCCGGCGCCGCTGTCGTCGACGCCGGAGCAGGTCGCCGATGCCACCGTCCGCGCGGTCCGGCGGGGCGGGGGCAACGCCGACGTCTGGGTGCCGGGCACACTGCGGCTGCTATTCGCGGTGCTGCAGCTGCTGCCGCGGCCCGTGTGGCGGCGGATGCCGCGCTGACGGGCGGCCGGATCGGGCCCGGCGCCCGCCCCACGGACGGCGGACTTCCCACCCTGTGATCGGGCTCATATGGTCGGGTGCGCATCCCACGAGACGACGACGTCGAGGAGAGATCTGGCGATGGCGCACACCCGCGGAGCCGTGGTCCGGAGCGTTCCGGGCAAGTACGAGGTCGTGGACCTGGAGGTGGACGACCCGCGTCCCGGCGAGGTCGAGGTGAAGATGGTCGCGTCGGGGCTGTGTCACTCCGACGACCACATCGCCACCGGGGACATCCCGGTCGGCATGTACCCGTTCGCCGGCGGCCACGAGGGGTCCGGGATCGTCACCCGGGCCGGTGCCAACAACAAGGGACTGAAGGAGGGCGACCACGTCGTCTTCTCGTTCCTGCCCTCCTGCGGGCACTGCCGCTGGTGCGCCAGCGGCATGCAGAACCTCTGCGACCTGGGCGCGGGTCTGCTGTCCGGCAAGCGGTGGAACGAGGACAGCACCCGCATCCGGATGGCCGACGACGGCACCCCGGTCGGCCAGATGTGCGGCATCTCGACGTTCCTGGAGACCACGCTGGTCTCCGAGGACTCGTGCGTGAAGGTGCCCGACGACATCCCGCTCGAGGTCGCCTGCCTGGTCGGCTGCGGCGTCGGCACCGGCTGGGGCTCCGCGGTGAACGCCGGCCAGGTGGCGCCCGGGGACACCACGATCGTCATGGGCATCGGCGGGATCGGGATCAACGCCGTGCAGGGCGCCAAGCACGCCGGCGCGGCGAACATCATCGCCGTCGACCCGGTGGCGCTGAAGCGCGACTCCGCCATGCAGCTCGGCGCCACGCACGCCGTCGAGACCATCGAGGAGGCCACCGAGCTGGCCAAGGAGTTCACCAACGGGCAGGGCGCCGACCAGACCATCGTGACCGTCGGGATCATCAAGCCCGACCACATCGGCCAGGCGATGGCCTCGATCCGCAAGGCCGGCACGGTCGTCGTGACCGCCCTCGGCGACATCAACGACACCACCGCGCTGCCGATCTCGATGGCGGACATCACGCTCATGCAGAAGCGGATCCAGGGCGCGATGTTCGGGATGTCCAACCCCAACTGGGACATCCTGCGCCAGCTGCAGCTCTACCGCTCCGGGGCGCTCAAGCTCGACGAGCTGGTCACCGCCACCTACACCCTCGACCAGGTCGCCGCGGCCTACGAGGACATGCACGCGGGCAAGAACGTCCGCGGCGTCGTCCGTTTCTGACGGCCGGCGGGTGATGCGGCGGGCTCCACGACCGGGGCCCGCCGCCTACCCTCCCCGGTGTGGACGACGATCTCCTGCTGCTCGACGGGCACAACGACCTGCCGTGGGCGCTGCGCGAGCTGCCCGCCCCGGCGCCCGACCTGACCGCGGGCGACTCCCGCCTGCACACCGACCTGCCCCGGCTGCGCGCCGGTCGGGTCGGAGCCCAGTTCTGGTCGGTGTACGTGCCCGGCTCGTTCGCCTTCCACGAGGCGGTGACCGCCGTTCTGGAGCAGATCGACCGGGTGTACGAGCTGGTCGCCGCGCACCCGGGGGATCTGGCCTTCGCCGGGTCGGCCGACGAGGTGGAGGCGGTGCACGCGAGCGGCCGGATCGCGTCGCTGATGGGGGCCGAGGGCGGGCACTGCATCGCGAACTCGCTCGGCGTGCTGCGCATGCTGCGAGAGCTCGGGGTCCGCTACCTGACCCTGACCCACAACCTGAACAACGATTGGGCCGACTCGGCGACCGACGAGCCCCGGCACGGCGGGCTGTCGGACTTCGGCCGCGAGGTCGTCGCCGAGATGAACCGGATCGGCATGATCGTCGACCTGTCGCACGTCGCGGCGTCCACGATGCGCGACGCGCTGGCGACGACGACGGCACCGCTGCTGTTCACCCACTCCGGCGCCCGCGCCGTCACCGACCACCCGCGCAACGTGCCCGCCGACGTGCTGGAGACGCTGCCCGCCAACGGCGGGGTGTGCATGGCGACGTTCGTGCCGCGGTTCGTCTCGGCCGCCTCCGTCGCCTGGGACACCGAGCTGCAGGCCGCGATGAGTGCGGCCGGGCAGGACCACCGCGACCTCGCCGTGCGGAACCGGTTCGCCGCCGGCTGGGACGGGCGGCCGGAACCGCGGGCGACCCTGGACGACGTCGTCGCGCACGTCGAGCACCTGCGCGAGGCCGCCGGGATCGACCATGTCGGGATCGGCGGCGACTTCGACGGCACCGCGGAGCTGCCCGAGGGACTCGACGACGTCGCCGCCTACCCGCGGCTGTTCGACGCGCTGTCCGACCGCGGCTGGTCCCGCGACGACCTGGCCAAGCTCGCCGGCCGCAACGCGCTGCGCGTGCTGCGCGCCGCCGACGCGCCCTGACCCGCGCCCGGGGTCAGGAACGGGCGGTGGCGTGCGGGTCCGAGCCGTTGAGCATCGCGACGGTCCGGGCGTACTCGCCGCGGACCTCGGAGAGGCGCAGCGGCTTCACCCGCTCGACCTGGATCTCCGGGGCGTCCGGCGCGTTCTTCAGCAGCGCCATCACCTCGGCGACGAACTCGTCGAGCGGCATCGCCGTCTCGTTGGTCTCGTGGCCGGGCATCAGCGGGGTCTGCACCGCCGGTGGGACGAGCTCGCGCAGCGTGACCGAGGTGTCGGCCAGCTGCAGGCGCAGCGACTCGGTCAGCATGTGGATCGCGGCCTTGGAGGCGTTGTAGCTCGGCGTGGCCGCGAGCGGAGTGAAGGCCAGCCCCGACGAGACAGTCATGATCATCGACTCGGGACGCGAGCGCAGGTGCTCGACCAGCTCGCCGATCAACCGGATCGGGCCGAGCACGTTGGTGGTCACGACCAGCTCGGCGGAGTCGAGGAAACCCTCCGGGGAGTGCCAGTCCTCGGCCTGCATGATCCCCGCCATCGCGACGAGGACGTCCAGGTCGGGGTGCCGCCTCAGCACCTCGGCGACGGCCGTGCGGATGTTCGACGGGTCGGTGGTGTCGATCTCGACGGCGTCCAGGCCCGGGTGCTCGGCGACGAGCTGGTCCAGTCGCTCGCGGCGGCGCCCGCCGACGATCACGGTGTTGCCGCGGTCGCGCAACGCCAGCGCGAGCGCCAGTCCGATGCCGCTGGTGGATCCGGGGATGAAGACGGTGCGTCCGGTGATCTGCATGGTTCCACGCTCGCCCGGCCGGCGCCGTCGTGGCAGAGGCCGGACATCGGGGGACCGCCGATCCCTGGCTGGGCCCGGCCGCCGGAGGAGATACTCGTCGGGTGGATCGTGCTGCACTGGCCGGGTTCCTGCGCCGGCACCGCGAGGCCCTGCGACCGGCCGACGTCGGTCTCCCGCCGGGCGCCCGGCGGCGCACGGCCGGGCTGCGCCGGGAGGAGGTCGCGTCGCTGGCGGCGATGTCGGCCGACTACTACACCCGGCTCGAGCAGCAGCGGGCCCCGCAGCCCAGCGAGCAGATGCTCGCCGCGCTCGCGCGGGCGCTGCGCCTGGACGAGAGCGGGCGCGAGTACCTGTTCCTCACCGCGGGCCGCAACCCGCCGCGGACGGCCTCGGTCTCCGCGCACGTCGCACCGTCCCTGCTGCGGGTGCTGGACCGGCTGCAGGACACCCCGGCACTGATCCTCTCCGCGCTCGGCGAGACGCTCGTGCAGAACGACATGGCGCGGGCTCTGTTCGGGGACCACTCCGGGTACACCGGGCACACCCGCAGCGAGATCTACCGCTGGTTCACCGACCCGGACGCGCGGCTGCTCTACCCCGAGCACGACCGGGACCGCCAGAGCCGTGCGCACGTCGCGAACCTGCGGGCCGCGCACGGCCTGCTCGGCCACACCTCCCGCGCCGGTGAGCTCGTCCGCGCACTGACCGGACGGAGCGAGGAGTTCGCCCGGCTGTGGGACCGGCACGAGGTCGCCCGGCGCTTCGCCGACCGCAAGACCCTGCGGCATCCCGAGCTCGGCGACCTCGACGTCGACTGCCAGGCGCTGTTCACCGAGGACCAGTCGCAGGCCCTGCTGGTGCTCACCGCCGAGCCGCGCAGCGAGACGGCCCGCAAGTTCGAGCTGCTCGCCGTCATCGGGCACCAGGAGTTCAGCCCGGGCTGACCGGGTTGTCCTGCTGCTCCTCGCGGGGCACGGCCAGCGCGGCCGCCGCCGACGCGGCCATCCGCAGTGACCCGATCGCGGTCGGGTGGAAGGGGTCCTGCTGGTCGAGTCCCTGCAGGTCCGCGCCCATCCGGTCCGGCGACGACGCGCACAGCGGGGTCAGGTTCGGCGAGGCGGTGGTGAACCCGTAGCGCGACGCCCCGTCGGCGAGGACGTCGTTGAGCCGCCGGTTCCGCTCGGCCAGCAGGTCGAGCTTCTCCTGGTCCAGACCGGCGGTGCCGGCGGGACCGCGCATGTCCGGGCAGGCGGGGTCGAACGCCGACGGGAACGGGTCGTAGGACAGCGTCACGACCACCCGCGGGCGCCCGGGCAGCGCGTCGAGGTCACCGAACAGCGCGCCGACGTCCCGGGCGAAGGTCGCCAGCCGGGCCTCGAACTCGCCGTCGGAGAGCCGGTCGTCGCAGGTGGGCAGGCCGTAGCAGTAGAGCAGGAAGTCCGACCACGCCAGGTCGTTCGGGCCGACCGCGACGACCACCCACTGCAGGTCCTGCACCTGCTTGAGCCGCCCGACCTGCGGCGGGACGGTCACACCGTTCCTGACCATCGGCCCGCGCAGCCCGGCCGGGACGCTCGCCCCGGCGCAGGCGAGGTTGAGCACCTGCTCGCCGCGCAGCATCTCCAGCTCGGCGGCGGTGGAGTCCGCGCTGCGCGCGCACGCGACGTCGTCGGGGTCGGCCTCGGCGCCGTCCGCGGCCCCCACCGGCGGCCCGCCGATCCGCGCGGCCCGCGAGTCACCGATGACGGCGCCGGTGGCGCCGGTGACCGGCGGGCCGACCGGCGACGGGCTCACCGTCCGGGCGCCGACCAGGTCCGACAGCGACGTGACCTTCCCGAGCCCGGACGCGGTGCCGTGCAGCGCCGCGACGCCCGCCCCGCCCCAGATCAGGACGGCCGCGGTGACGGCGACGGTCGTCATCCGCCCGATCGGGCCGGCGTGGTCGTCCCAGTGCACCGGCTGGTGGTGCTTGCGCCGGGCCCGCCGCAGCGCCACGAGCAACCGGAGGCAGCCCATCAGCCCGCTCGCCACGATCGTCACGGCCACCAGGACCGCGGCGCCCCAGAGGTACCACGTGGCGAAGCCCTCGACGAGGGTGTGCACGGCGCCGCCGGCCTCGTCGACGGTGTGCGGCCCGAGGACCGGGCCGTTGTCCGCGGGCCGGGTCAGCGGGCCGATCGACAGCCGCGGCCGGATCGGACCCCAGACCTCGACACCGGTCAGGTCGAACCGGGCGTTGCCGATCTGCGAGATCTGGGCGGGACCGGACAGGCTCAGCGGCGGGACACGCGCGCCGACGCCGACGTCCTGCCCGAACACCTCGACGTGCTTCTCGGGGGTCAGCATGATCACCAGCGGGATGCCGGCGACCGCGATCAGGGCGACGAGGAGCAGGGTCGGCAGCGATCGTGCTTCGCGCAGCAGCGCGCGGAACCACGACCGCCGGGAGTCGGGGCGGGTGGACACGTCAGGCGGTGCTGCGCCGTGGGGGCTGCGGACGCATGCGCCCATGGTGCCTGCCCGACGGGCACGGCGTCACGGCCGGCCCGGGCATCGGCCGGATCGGGCACTACGGGACCGGGTGTCGCGCAGGCGATGCCGACGGATCACGGGTCCGGGGCGGACGCCGGCGGCGCGACCCACCGCCGCCCGGGCGCGGTCGTCGTACCGCCGAGATACGTCTCAGCGGGAGTTCTCGATCTCTGCGGCCCGCTGAGCCGTATCTCGGCGTGCGACCCCGGGGTCAGCCGCGCAGCCGGGGGCGGAGGCGTCCGGGAGTCGCGGCGGCGGGGCCGTCCCGTTCGACGTCGTCGGCGAGCGCCTCAGCGTGCGCGGCCGCGGCGTCGAGGTCCAGGCCGGCGGGGACCGGGACCCCGTCCACCCGCCAGTGCGCGATCCCGTCCGCCCCCCGGCGCAGCAGCGAGACCGCGCCACGGGCGTTGCCGCGCTGGGCGTGGGTCAGCCCGACGGCCAGCTGGGCCAGCGCCCGCCAGAGCTCGCGGGTGTCGTCGCCGGCGTCCTTCCACGCCCCTTCGAGGACCTCGTGCGCCCCGAAGGGCATGCCGTCGTCGAGCAGGCGCTGGGCCTCGGTGACCGCCTGGTCGGGCGTCAGCACCAGATCCTCGGGGACGCGGGCGACGCCGGCGGCGCCACGGGGGAGCGGGCGCCCGGCGGCGTCGCGGGGGCGGGCATTGCGGGCGCGCCCGCGCTCGTCGCGGTCACGGGAGCGGGTCATGGTCTGCAGACCCTGCCAAACCCGGCCGGGAGGCGCCGCCCCGGCGGCCGGTCGCCGGTGATCGTGCGAGCGCCCTCGACGGAACTCAGCCGGACTCCAGCGGCCCCAGCTCGGTGCTGAACTGGTCCAGGAACCCGGCCCAGTCCGCGACCGGCTCGGTCGGCCGCACGACGAACTTGGTCAGCCCGCCGTCGACGTAGCGGCGGATCAGCTCCGCGGTGTGCTCCCAGCCGATCCCGATCAGGTCCCGCGGGTCGGCGTCGGGACGCTGGAGCGTCGCGACGCGCAGGGCCGCGTCCGGGTCGGCTCCGGGCGGTGCGACCCAGACGTTGGTGCCGTAGTGGTCGTCGTCGATCGTGCGGCCGGCGTCGCGGGCCGCGGCCTCGATGACGGTCCGGGCGTGCGCGGTCTCGGCGGGGGTGAGGAAGCTGGCCAGCCAGCCGTCGCCGAACCGGCCGGCCCGGCGCAGTCCGGCCGGTGCGCGACCGCCGAGCCACAGGTCCAGCGGCCGGTCCGGGCGCGGGACGACCGAGGCGTCGTCGAGGGTGAAGAACTCGCCGTGATGGGTGACCGAGTCCTCGGTCAGCAGCCGGCGCAGGACGGTGAGGGACTCCTCGAACACGGCGGCGATGTGCCCGGGGACCGGGTAGTACTGGCGGTCCGCCGGGACCGCCGCCCGGAGCCCGAAGACCGGCAGGATCCGCTTCGGGGCGAGCACGGCGAGGGTCGCCAGCTCGGCGGCCAGCAGCATCGGGTTGCGTCCGGGCAACACGGTGACGCCGGTGCCGACCTTGATCCGGCGGGTGCGTGCGGCCGCCCACGTGCTCCCGACCGTCGGGTCCACCACGGACTTCGTGACGATGTCGGCGAGCCAGAGCGAGTCCACCGCGGACGTGTCGAGGGCGTCGAGGAGCTCGTCGAACTCGGTGCCCAGCTCGGGGAGGCTGCGTGCCCCCACCAGTCCGACGCCGATCCGGACCTTGCCGTGCGGGGAGTGGACCACTCACGCCACGCTACCTGCCGGTCACACAGAGGTCACTGGTCGGAACGATCACAGGGCTGATGGACCCTGCTGGGCGCTGCGTGGTCGTCGTCCGGGTTCCGATCGGTGTCACCGACGGCACCGGCCGGAACCGAACCGGTGATCACCGGCTGCGGAGCGCGGGCTCAGGGCGTCCAGTGCGGATCGCGGCCGCTGAACCCGAGCGCCCGGTCGAACGTCGGGGCGTCGGCCCGTACCGCGACGACCGGCCCGAACAGGCCCTCCCGGGACGTCTCCTGGCCGGGGACCGACATCGACTCGGTGAAGCCGAGCACCACGCCCACCGCCTCGCCGTCGGGGGTGAACTCCTGCCCGGTGGCGACGGCGAGGTCCCAGCCGTGCAGCACCAGCTCGTCCAGGGCGACGGTGCCGGCGACGTCGGCGGGCATCGTCATCCCGCCGGCCTCGGTCTGCCCGGTCCACGCGGACGGCTGCTGCCAGGCGACGGCCAACGTGTCGAGCCGCTCCGGGATCGCGGTGCGCCAGTCCGGAGCCAGGTCCTCGGCGCGGGCGTGCGGTGCGGCCGAGGACGCCTCCGGGGACTTCTCCGCCGCCACGCGGAACGCCCACGCGAGACCGTGCAGGTGGTCGAGCAGGGCCGCGACGGACATCTCCGGGCACGGGGTCGGGTCGCCCAGCTGGTCGTCCCGGATGCCGGTGACCACCGCGGACACGGCGCGGGCGGTGGGGGAGAGGTCGATCGTCGTCGTGGGCACGGCTGCCTCCGAGGGTTCGGGCCCGCCGGCGGACGGGCGGGGTACGGGAGGGACGACCACCGGGCACCACCCGACTCATCGGTGCGGCGCACCCACTCCCATTTCGACACCCGGTAGAAGTTCGCCGGACCGATACGGCAGAGTGGGCACCGACCACCCGCTCCCCGCACCGGAGGCCGTACTCCCATGTCCGCCCCCACTCTCGTGGCCAGGATCTTCCGGGTCGTCGCGATCGCCGAGGCCGTGTCGTGGACCGGCCTGCTGGTCGGCATGTTCGTCAAGTGGGTGCTGGGCACCTCCGAGGTCGGGGTGCAGGTGTTCGGCCCGATCCACGGCGCGCTGTTCGTCGTCTACTGCCTCGTCACGCTGTGGACCGCGCGGGTGTTCCGCTGGGACCTGCGCACCACCGTGATCGGTCTGCTGGCGAGCATCCCGCCGCTGACCACGATCTGGTTCGAGCGGCACGTCGCGCGCACCGGGCGCCTCGACGTCACCCGGGCCGGGCAGCTCGCGAGCTGATGCGCCCCACCGCTTGACACTGAGGTAAGCCTTGGCTAATTTCCTCGATGTCGCTTCGTGGTGGGAGCGGCGCGTCAGTTCGGGAAACGAGGGCCCGGCCGCCCGACCACAGCGGCCGGGCCCTCCTCGTTCCCGCCGCCGCTACTGCTCGGGGTCGGCCAGCGCGCGGTAGATCGGGCGCAGTGCGTCGGTCAGCCCCCGCATCGACGGTTCCGGGACCTGGTCGAGGACCGCGTCGGGCTCGGTGTCCGGCGGGCGGGGCGTCGGTGGGCCGGCCTCCGGGGTCTCCCAGAAGGTGTCGATCAGGTCGCCCAGGGCCGCGGGTCCCGACCCGGACGCCCCGGCCGCGCGGTCGCGTTCCTCCCGCACCCGCGTCAGCAGGGTGTCCTTCTCTCGGCCCCGCAGCTCCAGCAGGACGAACGGGTCGGAGTCGAACTGCTCCGCGATCAGGTAGAAGACCGCGGCGAGGTGCTTGCACGGCACCGTCCGGTCCGGGCACGAGCAGTCCAGCGAGAGGTCCGAGCCGCCCGCCGGGAAGAGCGAGAGCCCCAGGCCGCCGAGTAGCTCCTCGATCTCCGGCGGCACCGTCCCGGCGAGCAGCGCGGCGGCGTACCAGGCGTCGGCGGCGAGTGCCTGCTCGATGCGGGCCCACTCCTGCTTGTCCCAGACTCGCATCCCGATCCGGACCCGGTAGGGCGCCGGCCGGGTACCCTGCACCAGCGCGACGGCCGCCCCCGCATCGAAGTCCAGCGACACGATCTGCCCGGAGCGGGCATAGTTCTTCCCGCGGCTCAGCCGTCCGCCGATCCCTTGCTGCTCCAGCACGGCCAGGAACCGGGACGACCACCATTGGCGGGCCACCGCCCCCTTCGTGGAATGGATCTTGATGCCGCCGCCCTCGACGCGGATCGGGCGGCCACCGGTGAAGTCCTCGTGCGCCCAGAACGGCCGGTCACTCATCGCCGTCCCCCTCGTCCCCCGTGTCGTCGTTCTCGGGATCCGCGACCGCGTCCGACCCGAGCGCGAACACCTCGCGCAGCTCCGCGGTGGACAGCGACGTCAGCCAGTCCTCGCCGTCGGTGACGACCATGTCCGACAGCGACCGCTTCGACGCGATCAGCGTGTCGATCCGCTCCTCGACGGTGCCCGGGCAGACGAACTTGCGGACCTGCACCGAGCGCTTCTGCCCGATCCGGAACGCCCGGTCGGTCGCCTGGTCCTCGACCGCCGGGTTCCACCAGCGGTCCAGGTGGATCACGTGGTTGGCCGCGGTGAGGGTCAGCCCGGTCCCGCCGGCCTTGAGGGAGAGCACGAACACCGACGGGCCGTCCGGGGCCTGGAAGCGGGCCACCATCTCGTCGCGCCGCTTCTTCGGGGTGCCGCCGTGCAGGTAGAGCACCTCGGTGTCGAACCGGGCCGACAGGTGCGGGCGCAGCATGCCCGCGAACTCGGTGTACTGGGTGAACAGCAGCGCCTTGTCCCCGGCGGCGAGCACGCCCTCCAGGATCTCCTCGAGCCGCTCGACCTTGCCGGAGCGGTGCCGGCCGCCGGCCCGGTGGATCGGCGAGCCGTCGTGCAGCAGCTGCGCGGGGTGGTTGCAGATCTGCTTGAGCTTGCTCATCGCCGCCAGCACGTTGCCGCGGCGCTCGATGCCGTCGCTGCCCTCGATCTTCTCCATCATGTCGTCGACCACGGTCCGGTACAGCGAGGCCTGCTCCCGGGTGAGCCGGTGGTCGGCCACCATCTCGATCTTCGCCGGCAGGTCGTCGATCACCTCGGGGTCGGTCTTGACCCGGCGCAGCAGGTAGGGCCGGGTGATCCGGCGCAGCGTGCGGGCCGAGCCCGCGTCGCCGTGCCGCTCGATCGGCACCGAGAACTTCTGCCGGAACACCTCCGGCACCCCGAGGATGCCCGGGTTGAGGAAGTCCATCACCGACCACAGCTCGGCGAGCCGGTTCTCCATCGGGGTACCGGTGAGCGCGATCCGGTGCGCGGCGTCGAACGAGCGCATCGTCCTCGACGCCGCGGCCGCCGAGTTCTTGATCATCTGGGCCTCGTCCAGGACGAGCCGGTGGAACCGCCACTGCCGCAGGTCCTCGGCGTCCCGGGTGGCGGTCGCGTAGGTGGTGACGACCAGGTCGGCCTCGCCGAGCCGGGAGTGCAGCGCGTCGCCGCGCGGGCGGGACGCGCCGTGGTGGGCGTGCACCCGCAGCGCGGGCGCGAACCGCTCGGCCTCGCGCTGCCAGGTGCCCACCATCGACATCGGGCAGACGATCAGCGTCGGAGCGGCGGCCGGGTCCGCCCCGCCCCGGTCGTGCGCCTCCAGCGCCAGCAGCTGCACCGTCTTGCCCAGCCCCATGTCGTCGGCCAGGCAGGCGCCCAGCCCGAGCGAGGACAGGAACGCCAGCCACGCCAGCCCGCGTTCCTGGTAGGGACGCAGCGTCGCGGTGAACCCCGGCGGGTCCGGCAGCGGTTCGAGCTCGCGGTCCACGGTCCCGGCGAGCAGCTCCCCGAGCCGCCCGCGGGCCTGCACCCCGGTGACCGGCAGCGGGGCGTCGACGTCCCCGCGCGCGGCGGCCAGCACGTCGTGCACGGTCGGGGCGCGGCCGGCCGAGCGGCGCAGGAAGTCCAGGCCCTTGGCCAGCGCGTCGGCGTCGACCGCGACCCAGCGCCCGCGCAGCCGCACCAGCGGCGCCTTGGCCGCCACCAGCGCGCTGATCTCCTCCTCGCCCAGCTCGTCGTCCCCGACGGCCAGCGTCCAGCGGAACTGCGCCAGCTCGTCGCGGCCGAGACCGCCGCGGGTGACCGCGCCGGGCGCGGGCGTGGCGGACGACGACAGCCGCAGCCCGAGCGCGCGGGTGCCGTCCCAGCCGCGGGGCAGCGCGACCCCGAACCCGGCGGCCAGCAGGGCGCCCGCGTCCCGGGTGAGGAACCGGTGCGCACCGTCGATGTCGAGTTCGAGGTACTCCGGGCGCGCCCGGCGCAACGCCGGTACCAGCCCCGGGAGTGCCTCGGCGGCCCGGCCGAGCTCGGCGAGCAGCACGTCCTGCGCCCCGGCGACCAGATCCTCGGCCATCCCGTCCCAGACGTCGCCGGCGTCGAACTGCAGGCTGGGGTCCTCGGTCGACTGCAGGGCGAACTGCAGCTCCCAGCGGGTGCCGTCGCCGGTCTGGTCCTCGAGGTCCGGGCCCGGGTCTGCCGGGTCGTGCAGCGTGGAGACCTCGGCGAGCCGGAACAGCGCCGTCCCGGCACCGGGCTCCTCGCGGCCCACGCCGTCCCACTCGGCGAGCGCCGAGCGCAGGGGGCCGACCCCGTCACCGGCGGGGATCCGCGGGTCCGGGCCGCTGAGCGCGTGCAGCAACGACGCCGTCGTGTCCGGCCGGGCGGGCGGCGGGACCGGCATCGTGGGGGAGCGGCCGAGCCGTTCCCGGACCGCGGCGTCGGTGAACCGCAGCAGTGCGGCGTCGACCAGCTCGCCGGGATCGGCGCCGCTCACGTCCCCGGGCCGGCGCTGCTCGGACCGGGCCACAGGTGGCAGCCGGCGGACCAGGTCGGCCCGGGCCACCGCGTCCAGCCCCTGGACGACCGGGCGCCAGCGGGCCGTCGGCCGTCCTGCCTGGGTGGTCAGCACCGGCAGTACCCGCCCGCGGGCCGCCAGCTCCTCGGCGAAGCGTCTGAGCTCGGCCAGATGGAGGAAGCCCGCGCCGTAGCGCACGTCGGGTGAGGGGTCGGTCAGCTCGGACGAGTCGACCAGCACGGCGGGCACGGTCCACGGCGTCAGCGACGGGGTGCTGCGGGTGCGCGCCCGGGCCGTCGCCCGGACCAGGCCGGGGGAGTCCTGCGGGCCGCTCGGGTAGGACGGCAGCAGGACCGTCGCCGACGCGTTGCGGCCCGGGTGCACCGCCGCCAGCTCGTCCGACGGCACGGCGAACGGGTGCGGCCGCGCCGTGCGCACCGACGTGCGGGAGCTGCGCGCGGAGCGGTCGCCGTCCTCGGCCCAGAGCAGCACGCCGCGGCCGGGGGAGTGGAGAGCATGGACGACCAGCACGCCCCCCACGCTAGAGGCGACCCCCGACAGGAATCCCGGTGCGGTGGCGCGGGACCTCCGATCGGCCGGACACTGGAGCGGTGCAGGCGGTGCTCCCGCCCGAAGAGGAGGCCCCATGTCCCAGGACCCGTTCCGCGACGCGCTCGGCCCGCTGGAACCGCTGATCGGCCGGCTGTTCGAGAACCTGGGGGACCTCGACGGCGCCTTCGGCGGCGGCACCGACACCGACCAGCGCCCGCCGGGCAGCCGCGGCACCCGCGGGCTGGACCGGTTCGGGCGCGACCTCACCGCCGACGCCGTCGGCGGACGGCTGGACCCGGTGATCGGCCGGGAGGCCGAGATCGACGCCGCGACCGAGGTGCTCGGCCGGCGGACCAAGAACAATCCCGTGCTGGTCGGGGAGCCGGGCGTGGGCAAGACCGCGATCGCCGAGGGGATCGCCGCCCGGGTGGCCGCCGGTGACGTGCCGGCGCCGCTGCGCGGGGTGCGGGTGATCGCGCTGGACCTGGCCGGAATGGTGGCCGGCACCAAGTACCGCGGCGAGTTCGAGGAGCGGCTCACCGCCGTCATCGACGAGGTGGTCGCGGCCGAGGGCCGGATCGTGGTGTTCGTCGACGAGCTGCACCTGGTGATCGGCGCCGGTGGCGCCGCCGACGGCGGCGCGATGGACGCCGGGGCGATCCTCAAGCCCGCGCTGGCCCGCGGCACGCTGCGGCTGATCGGGGCGACCACCACCGAGGACCACCGCCGCTACATCGAGCGCGACGCGGCCCTGGAACGGCGGTTCGAGCCGGTACCGGTGCCCGAGCCGACCGAGCCGCAGACCGTCGCGATCCTGCAGGGGCTGCGCGAGCGCTACGAGACCCACCACGGCGTCCGGCTCACCGACGGCGCGCTGGACGCCGCCGTCGCGCTGTCCGCGCGCTACGTCCCGGACCGTTTCCTGCCGGACAAGGCGATCGACCTGGTCGACCGGGCCGCGGCCCGGGCCGGGATGCGCTCGCCGTCGGACGGGGCCGATCACCGGACCGAGGAGCTGCGCCGGGCCCGCGAGGTCGCCGTCGACTCCGAGGACTTCGAGCGGGCCGCGATGCTGACCCGCGAGCTGGAGCGGCTGGAGAAGGAGGCGCGGCCCAGCGGCACCCGTCCGGAGATCACCGCCGACGACGTCGCCGAGGTGGTGTCGCGGCGTACCGGCATCCCGCTGGCCCGGCTCGGCACCGACGAGCGGGACCGGCTGCTGGCCCTGGAGGAGCACCTGCACACCCGCGTCGTCGGCCAGGACGAGGCGGTCGAGGCCGTCGCCGACGCCGTCCGCGCCGGCCGGGCGGGGCTCGGCCACCCGGACCGGCCGGTCGGGTCGTTCCTGTTCCTCGGGCCCAGCGGGGTGGGCAAGACCGAGCTGGCCCGCGCGCTGGCCGAGGCGCTGTTCGGTTCACCGGACCGGATCGTGCGCCTGGACATGAGCGAGTACACCGACCGCGCCTCGGTGACCCGGCTGATCGGCGCGCCGCCCGGCTACGTCGGCCACGACGACGGCGGCCGGCTCACCGAGGCGGTGCGCCGCACCCCTTACTGCGTGCTGCTGCTCGACGAGATCGAGAAGGCCCACGTCGAGGTCACCTCGACCCTGCTCGGCGTGCTCGACGCCGGCCGGCTGACCGACTCGCGGGGCCGCACCGTCGACTTCCGGCACACCATCGTGATCATGACGAGCAACCTGGGGTCGGAGCAGTTGCTGCTCGCGGTGACGGCAGGGACCCCGCTCGACGACGTCCGCGAGCCGATGCTGACCCTGGCCCGCTCGCACTTCCGGCCGGAGTTCCTGAACCGGATCGACGAGGTCGTGCTGTTCGCGCCGCTCAGCCGGCCCGAGCTGCGCCGGATCACCGGGATGATGCTGGCCGAGACCGGGGAGCGGCTGCGCGCGCAGGGCGTGACGCTGCGCGCCGGCGACGACGCCGTCGATCTGCTCAGCAGCCACGCGCACCGGCCCGAGCACGGCGCCCGCCCGCTGCGCCGCACCATCGGGCGCGAGGTGGAGCGCCGGCTGTCCCGGCTGCTGCTGTCCGGGGACCTGCGACCGGGCGGGACCGTGCGCCTCGCGGTCTCCGACGGCGAGCTCGACCTACGCGTCGAGTAGCAGCGCGTCGAGCCGCTCGTAGCCCTCGACGACGCCGGTCTCCATCCCGGAGGCGAGCATCGCGTCCCGGGCGGCCACCGAGTCGAACAGTGACGTCCCGGTGATCCGGGTCCGGCCGCCGTCGAGTGCCGTGAGGGTCATCGTCTCCAGGGCGACGCTGTCCCCGAAGCCCTCGAAGGTGAAGGTCTGCACGATCCGCTCGGCCGGGCGGACCTCGTGGAACGAGCCGAAGAAGCGGTACTCGCCGCCGTCGGGGGAGACGTGGGTGTAGCGGTAGCCGCCGCCGGTCTCGGCGTCCCAGCGCTGCAGGGTCATGGTGTAGCCGTGCGGGCCGAGCCAGCGCACGACGTCGTCCGGGTCGACGTGCGCGGCGAAGACCCGCTCCGGCGGGGCGTCGAACTCGCGGGTGATCCGGATGATCGGCAGGGTCTCGTCGGCCTCGATGGTGGTCTCACGGGTCGTCGTGCTCATGATGCTGCTCCTTCGCCGTCGCCGGTGTCGTCGCTCTCCGCGGCGAGCAGGTCGTCGAGGCGCCGGTAGCGCTCCTCGGCGTGCCGCCGGTACCGCTCGATCCAGGCCGTCATCAGGTCGAACACCTCCGCGTCGAGATGCACCGGACGCCGCTGGGCCTCCCGGCTGCGCCGGACCAGCCCGGCGTCGGTCAGCACCCGGATGTGCTTGGAGACCGCCTGGACGGACACGTCGTAGGGCTCGGCGAGCTCGTTCACCGTCGCGTCGGCGGTGGCCAGCCGGGCCACCATGTCGCGCCGGGTCGGGTCCGCCAGGGCGGCGAACACCTTCGAGAGCCGGTCCTCCACGTCGTCCTCCTTGCTCAACCTATCGGTTGAACATGACGATAGCGGAGGACGCGCGTTTACTCAACTGTTGAGTTGAATGAACTGGTCCCGGGTCAGTGCGTACTCGACCTCGCCGTGCTCGATACCGGGCAGCGGGTCGTCGAACACCGGGTGGAACGTGCGCTCGTGGCGCAGCCCGACCGCGGTCATCGTCGCCCGGGACGCGGTGTTGACCGCCATCGTCGTCGCGAAGATCCGGCGCAGGCCGAGGTCGGCGAAGCCGTGCCGGAGCAGTGCGCGGGAGCCCTCGCTGCCCAGGCCGCGGCGCCAGAACCGGCGCCGCAGCCGGTAGCCGAGCTCTGCCTCGTCCTCGACCGGCTCGGTCTTCGCGGGCCGCAGCAGCCACCAGCCGACGAACTCCCCGTCCGAGATGCCGGCCCAGTGGCCCAGGCCGTCGCGGGCGGAGGTGAGCCGCCGGCGGTGGTCCTTCTCGGCCTGCGCGCGCGGCGTCGGGCGCCCGGTCAGGTAGCGCATGACCTCGGGGTCGGAGTCGAGCTCGACCGCGTGCTCCAGGTGCTCCTCGGCCAGCGGGACGAGCCGCAGCCGTTCCGTCTCCAGCGTCACCTGACCCATCGGGTTCAGCGGAACGACGACGGCAGCGAGCCGTGCGGCACGTAGTCGGACGGGATCACGCCCAGCTTGCCGCGCTGGTAGTCGGAGAACGCCTGCCGCACCTCGTCCTCGGTGTTCATCACGAACGGTCCGGCCCACGCGACCGGCTCGCGGATCGGCAGCCCGCCGAGCACGACGACGTCCAGCGCGGGGTGGCGGGACTCCTGGGAGACATTGCCTCCCACGGTGATCGCGTCGCCACCGCCGAACAGCGCGAGCTGCCCGGTCGAGATCGGGCGCCGGTCGGTGCCGACGGTCCCGGCGCCGGAGAGCACGTAGACCAGCGCGTTGAACTCGCGCGGCCAGGGCAGGTGCAGCTCGGCGCCGGGCGAGACCGTCGCGTGCACCATCGCCATCGGGGTGTGCGTCGCGCCCGGTCCGGACACGCCCGCGACGTCGCCGGCGATCACCCGCACCAGCGCGCCCCCGTCCGGCGACGCGGCCAGCGCGGACTCCCCGCCGCGCAGGTCCTGGTAGCGCGGCGGCAGCCACTTGTCCTTGCGCGGCAGGTTCACCCACAGCTGCAGGCCGTGGAACAGCCCGCCGCTGCGCACCAGCGCCTCCGGCGGGCGCTCGATGTGCAGCAGGCCCGACCCGGCCGTCATCCACTGGGTGTCGCCGTCGGTGATCGTCCCGCCGCCGCCGTGCGAGTCGCCGTGCTCGAAGGTGCCGTCGAGGATGGAGGTGACGGTCTCGAACCCGCGGTGCGGGTGCCACGGGGTGCCCTTCGGCTCGCCGGGCGCGTACTCGACCTCGCCGAGCTGGTCCATGTGCAGGAACGGGTCGAGATCGGAGAGGTCGACGCCCGCGAACGCGCGGCGCACCGGGAAGCCCTCGCCCTCGTAGCCCTTCGGCGCGGTGGTCACCGTGCGGACCCCGCGGTCGACGTCGGTGGGGCCGGGTGCGGGGACGCGGGGGAGCGTGCTGGTGTCGGCGACGGTGACGGCGGGCATGGGGTCCTCCACGTGGGTAGTTGGTTGCACGCTCAACCATCACGGTAGCGGGGATGTTCCGCCGGCTCCAGACTCGAGGGGTGCCCGCGCTCTCCTCCGACGCCGCCGCCCGCGACCTGCTGGGCTCCGTCCCGGTCGCCCGGCTCGCCACCATCCGGCAGGCTGACGGCACCCCGCGGCTGGTGCCGATCACCTTCGCCCTGGTCGACGGGCTGATCGTGTCCGCTGTGGATCGGGTCAAGCCGAAACGGCACACCCGGCTGGCCCGGCTGCGCGACATCGAGGCCGACCCGCGGGTCGGGCTACTGGCCGACCACTACGACGACGACTGGTCGCGGCTGTGGTGGGTGCGGGTGGATGGCACGGTGGTCGTGCACGACGGGGGTGAGCTCTGGGAGCGGGCGGTCGCGGCGCTCGTGGTGAAGTACCCGCCCTACCGGGCGAGCCCGCCGGACGGGCCGGTGCTGGTGCTGACGCCGGCGCGGTGGACGGGGTGGACGGCGGGGTGAGCGCTCACTCGGTGATCTTCGGATGACCGGTGCCGGCGGCGACCACCCACACGATGCGTCGATCGGGATCCGGGCAGTACCAGATCCGACCGCCGGCGGTGACCTCGTACTGCCACTGCTCGAGCTCGCGGCCGCTGATCGTGCGCGACGCGAGTCGACCGCGGAGACGCTGCTGACGGGCCGAGTTGTGCGGCGCGGTGGGTCGCTCGGTCAGTACGACCCAGGCCTCCCACGTGTTCGGGCGGGCGGTACGGCACAGCTCCTCCCAGCCCTTGGCGGCCTCGCTGGTCGCGAAGCGGGCTTCCCAACCGCCCGGACCGGCCGGTGGTGCGACGCGGTCCCCACGCTTGGCCGGCACCGGGTTCAGGCGCCTTCCGGGGCGGGAACCGGCCCGTGGTCGGCGGCGTCGAGCGGACGGCTGAGCTCCGCGGCCAACGCGGGGTCGGCGTGGACCGTCGCGGTCGCCTTCCACTCCTGGACCACCTGGGCGAGCAGGGACCAGCGTCCGAGTTCGGCCGAGGCCGAGACCGCGCGCACGAACTCGGCGGCGAATCGGCGGCGGTCGTCGTCGGGAAGGACGTCGACCCAGGGAAACTCCTCGACCAACACCGCGACGCCCTCGTCGGCTTGAAGGTGCGCCAGCGCGTTGCGCAGAGCCCGGGCGGCGCTCAGCGCCCCGACGGACGCGGACTCGGCGGTCTCCTCGCGCACGAGCAGCAGCGGCACCCCGTCGCGCCGACGCACCCGCACGTCGCCCTGATCGGCGAGAGCGGCGACCCCCTTGGGATCGCGCTGCAGCTCGCTCCACTGCACCTCGGTCGTCATCAGTTGATTCTGAACTTATTCAGAACTGGTCGCAAGGCTCAGGCTCCCCGGAGGCTCGCGAACCGGGTCCCGGCGGATGAGAGCAGGCGATCACCCGGTCGGGGCGCGACGCTCGGGGCATGGCCGCGCGCTGGGAGGTGCGGGTGTCAGGGGAGGCCGGCGAGGAACCCGGTGATCGCGTCCGCGGTGTCGTCGGGCAGCTCCAGGTGCGGCGAGTGCCCGCACCCGAGCTCGGTGATCGTCACCGGTCCGGCGGCCCGGTCCGCGACCTCGCGCAGGTGCACGATGCTGCCGTACGGGTCGTCGTCGCCCTGGATCCCCAGCACCGGGGCGGTGATGCCGGACAGGGAGTCGCGGACATCCCAGTCGCGGAAGTCCGGAGCCAGCCACATGTCATTCCATCCCCGGAAGGCCGCGTCCGGGTCGTCGTGGTGCCGCGCCATCCGGGTCCGCAGGTCGCCCGACTCGAACGCGGTACGGGCCGCCCGGATCTCGGTCAGCGCGAACGGCTCCACCAGCACGTGCGGGGCGAGTGCGACTACGGCGGTGACGTCGAGCCGGGCCGCGGCGAGCAGCGCGATCGTGCCGCCGTCGGAGTGCCCGACCAGGATCGGGCGGTCGAGGCCGAGGGCCGCGCACAGCGCCGGCACGACGACGGCGGCCTCCTCGGCCAGGAACGACGGCGTCCGCGGACCCGCCGGCCGGTCCGAGCGGCCGTGCCCGAGCCGGGAGTAGGCGACGGTCCGGCGCCCGGTCGCCGCGGCGATCCGGCGGTGGAAACCGCGCCACAGGCCGACCGAGCCGAGGCCCTCGTGCAGGAAGAGCAGCGGCGCACGGTCGTCGGAGCCGGGCACCTCGTCGTACTCGTGGCGCAGGCCGTCGAGCTCGATCAGCGTCGTCGCGGGCACGGGTGGTGATCGTAGTCCGAGCGTCGGGCTCACCGGTCGAGCTGCGCGACCAGACCCTTCGGCGCGACGCAACGGTAGGCCTCGGTCACGATCGCGGTGATCTCGTCGCGGTCGGCGCGCGCGGGCCCGCCGGGCGACCCGGTGCCGTCGAGCACGACGCCCAGCCAGCCGCGGTGCCCGACGTAGGGCGGCCGGAAGAACCGGTCCGGCTCGGTGTCGACGAGCTCCTCCTGCACCCCCGGTGGCGCGGCGCACCAGAACGCCAGGTGCTCGGCGCCGTGGTGGTACTCGGTGTAGGACACGAACATCTTCCGCACGAACCAGGACGGCGAGCCGTGGCTGACCTTCTCGGTCACCTCGGGCAGGGCCAGGCAGATCTCCCGCAGCCAGGGCAGCGGGTCGGCCGGGTCGGGATGGCGGGGGCGGCTCATCCGCCCATCCGGTAGGTGCCGAGCGACCAGACGTTGCCCTCCGCGTCGGCGACGGCGAACTCGCGCGAGCCGTAGTCCTGGTCGGTGAGGCCCATGACGACCTCCGCCCCGGCGGCGACGGCCCGCTCGTGCAGCGCGTCCGGGTCCTCGCAGGTCAGGTAGAGCACGGCCCGCCCGGTGTCGAACCGGTCGCCCGCTCTGCGGGCGCCGAGCGCCAGGACGGCGGTGTCGCCCCGGTCGTCCCAGGCCAGCTCGGCGTGCGCGATCGTGCCGTCGTCGCCCCGGTAGCAGTGCAGCTCGCGGAACCCCAGCGCGCCGGTCAGGAAGTCGATCGCGGCCTGCGGGTCGTCGTAGCGCAGCGTGGTGTGGATGCTCATGACGCCAGATCCTGCTCCGCCGTGCGGTCCTCGTCGTGAACGTTCGGGAACTCCGGGGCGGTGGTCGCCCACTCGGCCCGGAACGCGGCGGGGGAGATGCCCGCCAGGCTGCGGAACTCCCGGCTCAGGTGCGGCTGATCGGCGTAGCCGCAGGTCGCGGCGATCTCGGCGAGCGGGGCCGGGGTCCCGCCGACGAGCCGGGCCGCCCCGGCGAAGCGCAGCACCCGGCCCGCGGTGCGCGGCCCGAGGCCGATCTGGGTGGTGAACCGGCTCTGCAGGTGCCGCCGGCTCCACCCGGTCTCCGCGGCCAGACCGGCCACGCTCGCCCGCCCGCCGCTGCGGGCGAGCCGGTGCCAGGCGTGCGCGACCTCCGGCGCCGGGTGTCGCGCCCCCTCGCCCAGCAGCCGGTCGCCCACGAAGGCGCTGACCAGTGCGAACCGGGCCGCCCAGGACGGCGTCGCGGCGAGCCGGTCCGGCAGCGACGCGAGGGCGGGGTCTTCGAGCTGGTCGAGCCCGGGGACCGCCCCGCCGGGCAGGGCGCGCCCGCCGAGCAGGGTGTAGGCCCCGAGCGGGGTCAGGTCGACCTGGACCCCGGCCTGCGGCCCGGTGAACTCGGTGAGCACCCAGGTGTCGCCGAGCCCGCCGACGAACGCGGACGCCGTCGTCGTCGGGAGGGCCGGGCCGGACAGGCCCAGCGGGTGGAACCCGAGGATCAGCGCGACACCGGACGCCGGGGCCTGCCGGCGGCGCAACGGCCGGTCCGCGTGCTCGGTGTAGCCGAGGTAGCGCAGCACGTGCCGGCGCAGCGCGGCGGGCGGCCGCGCCGGCACGTACTCGGCGTCCATGGGCGTCGTTCCTACTCCAGGTTCGCGTTCGCGTACACCGCGATCGCGTCCCGCAGGTAGACGCTCAGGCCCTCGCCGTAGCCGTCGATCGTCGCGGTGAACCGCGGGTCGTCGACGTACATCGCGCCGAGCCCGGTGTAGGCCTCCCGCCCGGGCGTCCAGAACCGGCCGACCCACGCGTGGTGCGCGGCGACCGCGTCCCCGACCTCGGGCGCGTCGACCGGCTCACCGGCCGCCATCAGCGCCGCCAGGCGCCGGTGCACGGCGCTCATCTCGGCCTGCGCCGAGACGGCCTCGTCCCGGCCCCAGGTCGCGACCTGCTCCTGGACGGCGACGGCCTGGTCACCCCAGCGCTCCCGGGCCTCGGCCGCGTACGGATCGTTCCGGAACGCGGCGAACATCTCGTCGGCGGACATCGGGTCCCCTCCCTCCCTCTCCTCGATGGACCGGGCGACGGAGTCGGCGAGCCGGCGCAGCCGGCCGATCTCGGCCAGCAGCCGCGCGTGGTGCGCCGTGAGAGCGGCGACCTCGCTCGATGGGTCGCCCACGCCGTCGACGACCGCCGCGATGTCCGGCAGCCCCAGGCCCAGCTCGCGCAGCACCAGCACGTGCTGCAGCCGCTGCAGCTCCGGCCGCCGGTAGATCCGCCGTCCGCCCGGACCGGTCCCGGCCGGACGGAGCAGACCCACCTGGTCGTAGTGCCGCAGCGTGCGCGAGCTGACCCCGGTCAGCCGGACGACCTGGTCGGTCGTCCACGACTCCGTTCCCGTCACGAGGAGAACGGTAGGAGTTGACGCGACGTCAACCGCAAGTCGTCGACCGCAGGTCTCAGTTCGCGGGGTAGGCCTCCGCGGTGACGGTGCCGCCGAGGTCGTCGCGCAGGAAGGACTGCAGGGCAGCCTGCTGGGACTGCGGCAGGACGGTGAACTCGGTGCCCTCGAAGGCGGCGTATCCGTCGCTGCCCCGCAACAGGAAGTCGATCGAGGTCACCGAGATGGTGCCCTCGCCGACGACCTCGCCGCCGGCGACCAGCGCGGTGCCGTCGTCCAGGGTGAGCTCGGTGATCCGGGTCCCGGCGGGGGCGGCCGGGTCGGCGGTGTAGGTGAAGCCCGCGATCTGGGCGAACGAGCCCTCACCGGCGACGGACCCGTGGTCGAGGGCGGCGACGAAGTCCGCGACCGGCATCTCGGGGGCGACCGCGACGAAGTTCGGGAACGGCGTCACGTCGAAGGTGTCCAGCGCACTGATCGGGCCGGCCGGCAGCACCGAGTCGTTGCGGATCCCGCCGCCGTTCTGCAGCGCGACGACCGGCTCGGCGATCCCGGCGTCGGCGGCCCCGGCGCGGCCCGCGGCGAGCAGCGAGTCCGCGACCAGGTCGCCGAGGTTCGTCGGGCCTCCGCGGATGGCGGTGCGGGTGCCGTCGAGCGGCACCTCGGAGGTGGCGACGACCTCGTCGGCGAGCCCGGCGACGTAGGCGCTGACCGGCTCCTCGACCTCGGCGAGCACCTGCGGGTCGGGCTCGACCGACGAGTCGACCGGCAGCGGCCGGCTCTCGTTGGCGTCGACCCCGACGACGTCGCCCTCGGCGTCGAAGTCGACGACGAGCTTGCCGACGTAGCGGTACAGCCCGGTGGTGGTGACGACCGGGACCTCGGCCCCGTCCGCGGCGACGGCCGTCGTCGGGTAGGCCAGCGGCTGACCGTCGGCGCCGGTGTCCACCTCGTCCTCGGGCGGCAGCGGGTTCCCGGGCGAGGCCATGATCTCCCCGCCGCCCCCGCCGACGACGAGGTCCACGCCGGTCAGGTCCGCGACCAGCTCGATCTCGTTGCCGATGTCCTGCAGGTGGCTGAGCAGGATGATCCGGTCGACACCCCTCGCCTCCAGGGCGGCGGCCTGCGCGTTGACCACACCGGCGAGGTCGCGGTCCACCGCGACGTCGCCGGAGCTCGACAGCTGCGGCAGCTCGGGGGTGGTCAGGCCGATGACGCCGTACTGCTCGCCGCCGTCCTCCACGACCGTGCGGGCCACGACGGTGCCGTCCCCGGCGAGCTCGGCCAGCGCCGGCTCGGGGGCCAGGTCCAGGTTCGCCGAGACGAAGTCGGTGTCGGGCAGCAGGCGCAGGTACTCGGCGAGGAACTCCGGGCCGAGGTCGAAGTCGTGGTTGCCCAGCACGCCGACGTCGAAGCCGGCCGCGGCGAACGCGGTCGCGTCGTAGAGGCTCCCGGCGTCCTCGGCCTGCCCGGCGTCGAGCTCGGGGCCGGGCAGGAACCCGTCGCCGGCGTGCAGGGTCAGCAGCGAGTCGGTGCCCAGCGGGCCGGTCGCCGCCTCCTGCTCCTGGCGCAGCAGCTGCACGAACCGGGCCGCCCCGGCGTGCTCGGCGCCGGCCAGCTCGATCGGCAGCAGTGCCGACTCCAGGTCGTTGGCGTGCAGCAGCGTCAGGCGGGTCGTCCCCGGCGCGACCGGCTCGTCGCCGCCGCCGGCGAGGGCCGGGGTGGCGGTGAGCACCATCGCGGACGCGGTCAGCGCGGCGGCCATCGCGGCCGAGGCGCGGAATCTGGGCACGGGGACTCCTCCACGGCCCGCCGGGGCCGGATCTCACACGATGAACCGGACAGTGACGCTCGCATCGGACGTTACCGGGCAGTCCGGTGACGCTGCGTGGCAACCCGGGGTCGATCAGATGAACGGGCGCGCCCCGGAAGGTCCGCTCCGCGCCCGGTCGCCCCGGCGGCGCTCACCGGACTCGTGGGTGCTCACGCGATCGCGTGAGCACGAACCGGTCGGGTGAGCGTTCGGGGCCGGCCGGGCTGGGGTGAGTGCTCAGGAGAGGGCCAGACCGGCGGCGAGCGCGAACATCAGGGCCGCGACGCCGCCGTCGAGCACCCGCCACGCCGCGGGCCGGGCGAACAGGCCGGACAGCCGGCCGGCGCCGTAGCCGAGGGCGACGAACCAGGTCAGGCTGGCCGCGATCACCCCGGCGGCGAAGGCCCAGCGCTGCTCACCGTGCGGGGCGGACAGCGAGCCGAGCACCAGCATGTCGAGGAACACGTGCGGGTTGAGCAGGGTCAGCGCGGCGGCCGTGCCGAGCACCGGGGCGAGCCGGCGCCGGGCGCCGGTCGCGTCGGCGCTCAGCGTGCCGGGGCGCAGGGCCCGCCGGGCCGCGAACAGCCCGTAACCGGCGAGGTAGGCCACCCCGCCCCAGCGGACGACCTCGAGCAGGCCCGGCACGCCGGACAGCAGCAGCCCGACCCCGCCCACCGCGGCCGCCACCACCAGCACGTCGGCCAGCACGCAGAACACCACGACCGCGGACACGTGCTCGCGACGCAGCCCCTGCCGCAGCACGAACGCGTTCTGCGCCCCGATCGCCGCGATCAACGACAGGCCCGTCCCGTACCCCACCACCACGCTCACGCCGCGACCGTAGATCGGGTTCGCCCGATCTCCCGCTCTGGCTCAACTTCTGTCAGTCGGTGAAGAATGGCTTCATGTACGACCGGGACCGGCTGGCCACGCTGAGCGCCGTCGTCGAGCAGGGGAGCTTCGAGGCGGCGGCCGAGCGGCTCGCGCTCACCCCGTCCGCGGTGTCGCAACGGATCAAGGCCCTGGAACGGCAGGCGCGCCAGGTGCTCGTCCGCCGGTCCCGGCCCTGTGTGGCGACCGGGGCGGGCCAGGCGCTGCTGCGGCTGGCCCGGCAGATCGAGGTGCTGGAGGGCGAGGTCGCCCGCACGTTCGGCGACGGCGACCGGGCCGCGCCGGTGCACCTGCCCATCGCGGTGAACGCCGACTCGCTCACCGGATGGTTCCTGCGGGCACTCGTCCCGCTGGCCCAGCAGCACGGCGTCCGCCTGGACCTGCACGTCGACGACGAGGAGCACACCGCCGCGCTGCTGCGCGAGGGCGCGGTGGTCGGTGCGGTCACGACGTCGGCGTCGCCGGTGCAGGGCTGCGCCGTCCAGCCGCTCGGGGCCACCCGCTACCGGCCGGTCGCCGCCCGCCCGGTGTACGACCGCTGGTTCGCCGGGCGCGACCCGGCACAGGCGTTCCCGGCCGCGCCGCGGGTGGACTTCGGGGCCAAGGACCGGCTGCAGACCCGCTTCGTCCGCGGGCTCACGCACCGGCCGTGCACCGGTCCGGCACACCGGGTCCCGGCCGCCGACGGCTACGTCAAGGCGGTCCGCTCCGGACTGGGCTGGGGGATGTTCACCGACGACCAGGCCCGCGCGGCCACCCGGACCGGGCGGGCCGTGCTGCTCGACGCCGACCGGTGCCTCGACGTGCCGCTGTACTGGCAGCGCTGGAAGCTGAGCACCGCGGTGCTGGACGCGCTGACCGCGTCGGTGCAGGAGGTCGCGTCGCGGGCACTGGTCCCGCCCGGCTGAGCCGCCCTCAGATCCCGGACCGCCACGGCCGGCCGAGCCGGATGTCGCAGGTGATGGTGCCGCGGTCGACACCGGTCAGGTCCGCGATGAGGTCGCGGACCGCGTCCTCGGCGGTCCGCGGGTCGTCGACGGTGGTGGAGGCCTCGATACCGGGCACGTAGAGGGTGAGCCTGCGGTCCGCCCGCCAGGCCACCACCTCGAAGTGATGGTGTCCGGTCACCGCACCACGGTAGCCCGGTCCGGAGCACCTCGGCAGGGCTCGAGCCCGCGCGGGGCGGACGGGTGCCTGCGGCGCGGGGTCACTCCTCCCGCCGGTCCCCGTCCCGGCGGCCCGCCTCCTCGCCGGGCCGCGGTTCCTCCTGCTGGGCCCGCAGCGGCTCCGGCTCGCCCGCCGGCGGCGGCGTCCCCTCGGGTGCGCCGGGACCGTCCGGACCGGCCGGGGTCTCCTGCTGGTCCGGCGGTGGTGGGGCGCCGTCCTCGGGCGGGGGTGCGACGTCCGGGGCCGCCGGTTCCTCGGGCGTCGTCGGCTCGGGGGCGGTGCTGGTCGGCGGCGCGACCGGCGTGGCCGGCTCGTTCGCCGACAACGAGGACGGGGTGCTGCCCAGCGCCCGGAAGGTCGGGAACTCGGCGACCTCACCGCCGCGCACCGCGCTCGACATGAAGCCCTGCCAGACGGCGGCCGGCAGGTCGCGCCCGTTGATGGGGGACCCGGCGGCGTTGCGGATGGGGTCGTTGCGGTCGGTCCCGACCCACACGGCCGTCGCGAGCTCGGGGGTGAAGCCGGCGAACCAGGCGTCGTTGTTCTCGCCCTCGAACCGGGACTGGACGGTGCCGGTCTTGCCCGCGGCCACCTGGCCGCGGGGCAGGTCCAGGTCGTCGTGCGAGACGACGTCGATCATCGCCTCGGTGACGTTGCGGGCGACCTGGTCGGAGAAGCGCTGCTCGCCGTCGCCGGGCTCGTACTCGTAGAGCAGCCGGCCGTCGGAGTCGACGACGCTGGAGACCAGGTGCGGGGCGTGCCAGACCCCGCCCGCGGCAATCGTCGCGTACGACGACGCCAGCTGGACCGGGGTGACCTCCTTGTTGCCCAGCGGCAGGCGGGCGTCCGGCTCCTCCATCGGCGCGGTGATCCCGGCCAGGCGTGCGGCGTCGGCGACCTTCTGCGGCCCGACCTCGCGGGCCAGCTGGGTGAACACGACGTTGTTGGAGATCGTCATGGCCTGCTTGAGGTCGCAGCTCGGGCAGTTGGCGCCCTCGGCGTTGCGCAGGCCGGGCCGCTCCGAGCCGTCATAGACGGTGCCGAGCCCGATCGGCGGGTCGGACAGCAGCCCGGCGAGCACCGCGAACGGTTTGAACGTCGACCCCGGCTGCTTCATCACCTGCGCGTAGTCCAGGCCGGTGCCGTTCGCGCCGCCGTAGTAGCCGACGATGCCGCCGGTGCGCGGGTCGATGGCGACGGCGCCGGTGCGCAGCACCTCGGGCTGGCCCTCCATCCGGGCCCGGACGGACTCGGTGAGCTCCTGCTGGCGGGCCGGGTCGATCGTCGTGGTGACCTGCAGCCCGCCCTGGGCGAAGGCCTGCTCGGAGATCCCCAGCGAGCCCAGCTCGGCCCGCACCGCGTTGAGGATGTGGCCGCGCTCGTCGGTCAGCGACGACGACCGCGAGGTGTTCTCCGGCGGGATCGTCTCCGGGAACACCGCCGCCCGCCGGTCGGCCTCGGACAGCCAGCCCTGGCTCATCATGCCGTCGAGCACGAAGTTCCAGCGCGCCTCGGCGCGCTCCGGCGCGACGGCCGGGTCCCAGTTCGACGGCGACTGGATGATCCCGGCCAGCAGCGCGCCCTCGCTGGGGCTCAGCTGGGCCGCCGGCTTGCCGTAGTAGGCGAGGCTGGCCGACTCGATGCCGTACGCACCGCGCCCGTAGTAGATCGCGTTCAGGTAGTCGTTGAGGATCTCGTCCTTGGACTTCTGGCCGGAGACCTTCAGCGAGATGACCAGTTCCTTGTACTTGCGCCAGTACGTCGCGTCGTTGCCGACCAGGGTGTTCTTGACGTACTGCTGGGTGATCGTGGACCCGCCACCGGCGCCGCCGGAGAGCTGGTTGAGCACCGCCCGCGCGATCCCGGTGAGGTCGAACCCGGGGTTCGAGTAGAAGCTCCGGTCCTCGGCGGCCAGCACCGCCTCCCGCACGTGCACCGGGATCGCGTCCATCGACACCCGGATCCGGTTGCCCTGCTCGGGCACCAGCCGGGCGAGCTGGTCCCCGTCGGCGAAGGAGACGGTGGCGATCTGGTTCTGCACCGCGTCGTCGGGGGAGGGGACCGGGAACATCAGCCAGCCCAGCCCGAGCACCAGCAGCGGCAGGAGCACCACCGAGGCCGCGGTGCCCACCAGGGAGTACCTGATCTGCGTGCGACGACGGGTGCGCCGCTGCGCGGGGGACAGCGCGGCCTTCTGCTCGGCATCGAGGATGCCGAGCCGGCGGCGGGCCACCTCGACCCCCGGGCCGGCGAACGCGACGACCCGGCCCCAGGGGCCGGCGGGCCCGGCTCGTCGACGGCGGCGCCCCGAGGTGGAACCGGACTCGGCGTGTGCGTGCTCGCCGGTGGCACGGCCCGACCGGGTCCCGCCGGTGTCCCCGGCACGACGTCCTCGGGGCGCGCGGTCACCGCGGTCCCGCTGCGGCGCGGACCGGTCGTCGCGGGCGGGCGGGCCGGCCTCGGGATCCGACCCGGACGACGGGGCCGGGCGCGCGGTCGGCGGTCCGCCCGGGACACGCGCGGCCGTCGGTCCGCCCGGGACGCCCGGGACGGGCGTCGCGCCGGAACGCCCGCCGCGCGGCGGCACCGGCAGGGGTGCCGGGGCCGGTGCCCCCGGGTCGCGCGGGACCGTGCCGCCGCGCACCCGGAGACCGACCTTCTGGGTGCTCTGCGACCCCGGCCCGCCCAGCGCGCCCGGACCGGCCTGGGGCCTCGGGCCGCTCCGGGCGCCGCGATCGCCGTCGCTGCCGCGACCGCCCGGTGTGCCCGGTGTGCCGCCCGGTGTGTTCGGGCCGCCCGGTGTGCCTGCGGCGCCGTGCGCGCCGGTGCGGCCGCCGGCCGGGCGTGTCGCCCCGGTGGAGGCGGTCCGGGTCGCGCGGGTTGCTCCGGTGGCCGTACCCGGCTCGTCGGGGCGCTGCGCGGGACGCGGACGCCGCTCCGCCCCGTGCCCGGGCGCGCCCGGTCCCGCGTCGCCGGCCCGGGCTCGGTGCGGGCCACCGGGAACGGTCGCGGCCCGGCGGGCGCCGGTCTCCGAGGTCTGCGGCCGTGCGTCGGCCGCGGGGTCCCGCCGGCCGCGGGGATCGGCGGTCCGGCGGTCCGGGCGGGCCCGGCGAGCCGGGTCGGCGCCGCGCGGGTCGGGCGCCCCGTCGCGTGCCGGGGTCGTGCGCCGGGGGCGGTCGTCGCCGCGCCGGTCGTCGCCGTAGCGGTCGTCGTGTCGACCGTCGCCGGGCCGGTCGCCGTCGTACCGCTCGCGGCTGCGCCGCGCGGGGCGTTCCCGGGTACGGACGGACCGTCCGTACCCGTCCGGGTCGGGTTCCTCGGCGGGACACCGGGACCGCGGAGGCGGGGGCGGGCCAGCGCTCAACCGCCACTCCTCTCGCGGTCCGGCCGGCGCGGGGCCGGCGTCCGGTCGTCGGTATACGTGCTCGCCGGATCAACGAGTTAACGACACGTTGCGATGTGGACACGTCCTTCGTGTCACTCGATCGTCGGCACGCCGTCCGGCCGGGGCAGCGGTCGGTGACGGCGGGGTGCCGGGTTGTCAGCCGCATGTCCGATCATCCCGGCGTCCGCGTCCGCGTTCGGTCGATCGGTGGGCTCCGTCGAGCGACCGCGCGGCAGGGCGACCGTGCGGCAGGGCGGCGGGGCGGCGGTGTCAGGCAGCGGTGGCGGCCGCCGGCATCCCGACGGCCTCGGCGAGCAGCTCGTAGGAGCGCAGCCGGTCCTCGCCACGGAACATCGAGGTGGTGACCATCAGCTCGTCGACGCCGGTGCGCGCGACCAGCTCCTCGACGCCGGCCCGGACGGTCGCCGGCGACCCGATGATCTGGTCGGCCTGCCGCTGCTCGACGAACGCGCGGGCCTGGTCGGTCCACTCGAAGCCGGCGACCTCCTCCGGGCCCGGCAGGGTGCGCGGGTTCCCGAGCCGCAGCTGGAGGAACTGCAGCGCCGACGGCAGCGCCAGCTCGCGCGCCTCGTCGTCGGTCGGCGCGCAGAACACGCTCGCGGCGATCATCGAGTACGGCTCGGACAGCGTCGCCGAGGGCCGGAACCGCGCCCGGTAGCGCTCGAGCGCGGGCAGCGTGTTGCGGCTGCTGAAGTGGTGCGCGAACGCGAACGGCAGGCCGAGCATCCCGGCGACCTGGGCGGAGTAGTCGCTGGACCCGAGCAGCCACAGCGAGGGTGCGTTGCCCGTCGCGGGGACGGCCACCACGTCGGCGTCGCCGCGGAAGTAGGACGACAGCTCCACCAGCTGGTCCGGGAAGTCGTCGGGGGCGTGCAGCCGGTCCGCCGCGATCCCGCGCAGCGCCGCGGCCGTGCGCGGGTCCGTCCCCGGGGCGCGTCCGATGCCGAGGTCGATCCGGTCCGGGTGCAGGGCCTCGAGGGTGCCGAACTGCTCCGCGACGACGAGCGGGCGGTGGTTGGGCAGCATCACCCCGCCCGAGCCGACCCGGATCCGTTCGGTGGCGCCGGCCAGGTGCGCGATGAGCACCGGCGGCGACGAGCTGGCGATGCCGGGCATGGCGTGGTGCTCGGCCACCCAGTACCGGGTGAAGCCGAGCTGCTCGGCGCGCTGCACCAGGCGGGTGCTGTGCGTCAGCGCGTCGGTGGCCGACGAACCGTCGGCGACGGGGACCAGGTCGAGCACGGAGAGCGGAACCACGACGACCTTCAACGTCGGCGCGGCGGCGAATCTTCCCGGCGCGGGCCTCGCCGCGGGTGGTGAGCCCGGTACGGGAGCGGCGCCGAGGGGGCGAGTCCGGGCCGGGTGCGGGAACCCGGCCCGCGCAACCCGTTGGTGCGTCCCGACTAGCATCGATGTCGACCCCGCCATGGAGTCACACACCCGACGCCACAGCCCTGGAGGCCGCACCGTGTCCGCACCGCCCGCCCCGCCCGCGTCCGCCCCGATCCGGGTGCCGGCCGGGACGACCGCCGGTGCGCGCATCCGGGAGGGCGGCCTGCCGACCAGCGGCCCGGAGGCGATCGTCGTCGTCCGCGACGCCGAGGGGAACCTCCGCGACCTGGCGTGGGCGCCGGAGTCCGACACCGACGTCGTCGCCGTCGGGGCGAACACCGAGGCCGGCCGCAGCGTGATCCGGCACTCGGCCGCGCACGTCCTGGCCCAGGCCGTCCAGCAGCTGTTCCCGAAGGCCAAGCTGGGCATCGGCCCGCCGGTCACCGACGGCTTCTACTACGACTTCGACGTCGACGAGCCCTTCACCCCCGAGGATCTGAAGAAGATCGAGTCGGCGATGAAGAAGATCGTCAAGGCGGGGCAGAGGTTCGAACGCCGCCGGTACGCGTCGCAGGACGAGGCCCGTACCGAGCTGGCCGAGGAGCCCTACAAGCTCGAGCTCATCGACCTCAAGGGTGGCGCGGACAGCGACGGCGAGGTCATGGAGGTCGACGCCTCCGGCGAGCTGACCGTCTACGACAACGTGCACGCGCACACCGGCGCCGTCGTGTGGTCCGACCTCTGCCGGGGCCCGCACCTGCCGACCACCAAGTTCGTCCCGGCCTTCACCCTGACCCGCTCGGCCGCCGCCTACTGGCGCGGGAACCAGGACAACGCCCAGCTGCAGCGGATCTACGGCACCGCCTGGGAGTCCCAGGAGGCCCTCGACGCCTACCTCGAGCGGATCGCCGAGGCCGAGCGCCGCGACCACCGCCGGCTCGGCGCCGAGCTGGACCTGTTCAGCTTCCCGGACGAGATCGGCTCCGGGCTGCCCGTCTTCCACCCCAAGGGCGGCATCGTCCGCAAGGAGCTGGAGGACCTGTCCCGCGAGCGGCACGCGGCCGCCGGGTACGAGTTCGTCTACACCCCGCACGCCACCAAGGGCCAGCTGTTCGAGAAGTCCGGGCACCTGCAGTGGTACGCCGAGGGCATGTACCCGCCCATGCAGCTCGACGCGGAGTACGACGAGAACGGCGAGCTCAAGCGGCCGGGCATCGACTACTACCTCAAGCCGATGAACTGCCCGATGCACAACCTGATCTTCTCCTCGCGCGGGCGGTCGTACCGGGAGCTGCCGCTGCGGCTGTTCGAGTTCGGCACCGTCTACCGGTACGAGAAGTCCGGCGTCGTGCACGGCCTGACCCGGGCCCGCGGGTTCACCCAGGACGACGCGCACATCTACTGCACCCGCGAGCAGATGGGCGACGAGATCCGCTCGCTGCTGCAGTTCGTGCTCGACCTGCTGCGCGACTACGGCCTCGACGACTTCTACCTGGAGCTCTCCACCCGCAACCCGGAGAAGTCCATCGGCGACGACGAGTCGTGGGCCGAGGCCACCGAGGCGCTGCGGTCCGCCGCGGAGAGCTTCGGGGTGGAGCTCCGCGACGACCCGGGCGGCGCCGCGTTCTACGCGCCGAAGATCTCGGTGCAGACCCGGGACGCGATCGGCCGCTACTGGCAGATGTCGACCATCCAGGTCGACCTGATGCTGCCGGACCGGTTCGAGCTGGAATACACCGCGCCGGACGGCTCCCGGCAGCGTCCGGTGATGATCCACCGCGCGCTGTTCGGGTCGATCGAGCGGTTCTTCGGCGTGCTCACCGAGCACTATGCCGGCGCGTTCCCGGCCTGGCTGGCCCCGGTCCAGGTGGTCGGCATCCCGGTGACCGACACCCAGGACGAGTACGTCCGCGAGATCGCCGCGCGGCTGCGCGCCCAGGGGATCCGGATCGAGGTCGACGCCGGCGACGACCGCATGCAGAAGAAGATCCGTACCCACACGATGGCGAAGGTGCCGTTCCTGCTGCTGGCCGGGGCCCGGGACGTCGAGGCCGGTGCGGTCAGCTTCCGCTTCCGGGACGGCTCGCAGCGCAACGGCGTACCGGTGGACGAGGCCGTGCGGGCGATCGCCGACTGGGTCGGCTCGCGGACCAACGTCTCGCCGGACGCCGAGGTGTTCCTCCCGGCCTGAGGTCCGGGCCGACCCGGCGACACCGCTCCGGCGGCACTTAGGATCGCCGGTCATGGAGCACGGCGAGCCGGAGTGGGTACCGCAGCAGGGCGTCGGGACGCCCGACGGGTTCACCCGGCTGTGGACCCCGCACCGGCTCGCCTACATCAAGGCCTCCGCGGACGCCGGCTGCCCGTTCTGCCGGATCGCCGCCGGTGAGACCGACGGAGCGTCGGAGGACCCGGACGCCGACAACCTCGTCGTCGCACGCGGCGACGAGGTGTTCGCGCTGCTCAACCTGCACCCGTACAACCCGGGACACCTGATGGTGCTGCCCTACCGGCACGTCGCCGACCTGGAGGACCTCACCGACTCCGAGACGGCCGAGCTGACGGCCTTCACCCGGGCGGCCGTCGTGACGCTGAAGAAGGTCGCCGCACCGCACGCCTTCAACGTCGGGCTGAACCTGGGGACGGTCGCCGGCGGGTCGCTGGCCGAGCACATCCACCAGCACGTCGTCCCGCGGTGGGGCGGGGACGCCAACTTCATCGCCGTCGTCGGGCAGACGAAGGTGATCCCGCAGCTGCTGTCCGAGACCCGGGAGCAGCTGGCCTCGGCATGGGTGGCGCCACCGCCGCCGGCGGCGCCACCGGACTAGGCTGGAGAGTCCTGTCCCTCCGCTGAGGAGTCCGCCGCCCACGATGCTGAACCTGTTCGCCCGCGGGCACGTCGACCGGCTCACCGATCCGGTAGGACGTCGGCTGGTCGAGCGCGGCGTCAGCCCGGACACCGTGACGGTCGCCGGCACCGTCGGGGCCGTCGTCTGCTCGGTGGTGCTGCTGCCCGCCGGATGGCTCGTCCTCGGCGCGGTGCTGGTCACGCTGTTCGTGCTCACCGACCTGATCGACGGGGCGATGGCCCGGGTCCGTGGCGGTACCCGGTTCGGGGCGGTGCTCGACTCGACCTGCGACCGGATCGTCGACGGCGCCCTGTTCGCCGCGCTCGCCTGGTGGGCGCTGACCGGCGGCGCCGAGCCGGTCGCCGGGGCCGCCGCGCTGGTCAGCCTGGTCGGTGGCCAGATCGTCTCCTACGTCAAGGCCCGCGCCGAGTCGGTCGGGCTGACCGCCGAGGGCGGGCTGGTGGAGCGCGCCGAACGGCTGATCCTCGGCCTGCTCGGCGCGTTCCTGGCCGGGCTCGGGGTGCCGTACGCGCTCACCGTCGCGCTGGTCCTGCTGGCGATCGGGACGGTGGTGACCCTGGGGCAGCGGATCCTGGCCGTGCGGCGCAGCTCCCGCGAGGTCCCCCGTGCCGGCTGACCGGCTCTCCGAGCTGCTCGCCACAGCCGGGTACACGGCCGGCTGGACGCTGGCCGGGCGGCTGCCCACCGGCGTCGCCGCGCGGTTGTCCGACGCGGGCGCCGACCTCGCGGTCCGCCGCGACGGCCCCGGTGTACGACGGCTGCGCGCCCACCTCGCCCGGGCCCGCCCGGACGCCGGCCCGGCCGAGCTCGACGACCTCCTGCGACGGGGGATGCGCAGCTACGCCCGCTACTGGCGGGAGGCGTTCGCGCTGCCCGCGATGGATCCCGCCGCGGTGCACGCGGCCATGCGCCCGCACGTGCACGGCATCGAGGGCTCGCTGGAGACGCTCCGCGCCGGACGGGGCGTGCTCTACGCGCTGCCGCACTCCGGGAACTGGGACCTCGCCGGCGTCTACCTGATCCACGAGCTGGCCCGGCTCGGGCTCGACCCGGCGCTCACCACGGTCGTCGAGCGGCTGCGCCCGGAACGGCTGTTCCGCCGCTTCGTCGACTACCGGCGCGCGCTCGGGTTCGAGATCGTCACCGCCGACCGGCCGCGGGCCGCGCACCGGGCGCTGACCCGGCGGCTGCGCGACGGGGGAGTGGTGTGCCTGGTCGCCGACCGCGACCTGTCCGGCGCCGGCGTCGACGTCTCCTTCCTCGGCGCCCCGGCCCGGTTCCCGGCCGGACCCGCGCGGCTGGCCCGGGCCACCGTTGCCGCGCTGCACCCGGCGTACCCGGTCTTCGCCGGCGACGCCTGGGGCGTGCATGTCGGCCCGGAGATCCCGGTCCCGGACCGGATGGCCGAGGGGAAGGCCGTGCAGGCGCTGGCCGACGCGTTCGGCGAGCTGATCGCGGCCCGGCCGGAGGACTGGCACATGCTGCAGCCGATCGGGGCGCCGGCGTGAGCGGCGCGCTGCGGGTCGGGATCGTCTGCCCGTACGCGCTCGACGTGCCCGGCGGGGTGCAACGGCACGTGCTCGACCTGGCGGCCGCGCTGCGGGACGGCGGGCACAGCGTCGACGTCCTGGCCCCGTCCGGCGACGGCTCCTTCCCCGGCGGCACGGTCCCCGACTACGTGACCCCGGCCGGCCGGGCGCTCGGCGTCCCCTACAACGGGTCGGTGGCCCGGGTGACCTTCGGACCGCTGACCTGGCACCGGGCGCGGCGCTGGCTCGCCGCGCACGAGTTCGACGTCCTGCACCTGCACGAGCCGACGACGGTCAGCGTCTCCGTCCTCGCCCTGATGGCCGCCCGCGGCCCGATCGTCGCGACGTTCCACACCTCGACCGAGCGGTCCCGGGCCCTGGTCGCGTTCGGCGGGATGCTGCGGCCGCTGATGGAGAAGGTCACCGCCCGGATCGCGGTCTCGGCGACCGCCCGGCGGGTGCAGGTCGAGCACCTCGGCGGGGACGCGACCGAGATCCCGAACGGCGTCGACGTCGGCCGGTTCGCCCGCGGCCCGGCCCTCGACGACCTCGTGCCCGGCCTGCCCCCGGCGCGGGAGCGGGTCGGGTTCCTCGGCCGGTTCGACGAGCCCCGCAAGGGCATGCCGGTGCTGCTCGACGCACTGCGCCTGCTCGCCCCCGGCCGTCCCGGCCTGCGGGTGCCGGTCGTCGGGCGGGGGGACGGCGACGCGTTGCGCCGCGCGGCCGGGCCGGAGCTCGCCGGGCGGATCGACCTGCTCGGCGCGGTGGACGAGCCGGTGAAGGCCGCGGCGCTGCGCGCGATGGACGTCTACTGCGCCCCGCACCGTGGTGGCGAGAGCTTCGGGATGGTGCTCACCGAGGCGATGGCCGCCGGGGCGCCGGTGCTCGCGAGCGACATCGAGCCGTTCCGCGCGGTGCTCGGGCCCGCACCGGCCGGACGGCTGTTCCCGGCCGGGGACCCCGGCGCGCTCGCCGCCGCGCTGGAACAGCTGCTCGACACCCCGGCGGAACGGGCACGGCTGGCCGCCGCCGGACAGGCCCGGGCCGCGCGGTTCGACTGGCCGGTCGTGGCGGGGGAGGTGGTCCGGGTCTACCGGGCCGCGATCGCGGCGGCCCCGCGGGCGGTCGAGGGCGGTGTGGCGTGACGGCGCCCGCGACCCTGCTGCTCGCCGCCGTCGTGCTCGTCGTGGCCGCGCTCACCCTGTGGTGCCTGACACGGGTGCGTCGGCTGCACCGGCTGCACGCCCGGACCGACGCCGCCCGCGCGGGCCTCGCCGTCGCCCTGGACCGGCGGGTGACGGTGGCCCGCCGGGTCGCCGCCGTCGTCGCACCGCCGGTGGCGGAACGACTGCGCCGGGCCGCGGACGCCGCGACGGCCGTCCCGGCGCCGGCCCCGGACGGCCGGGACCCGGCCGGGGTGCGGGAGGAGCGCGAGGTGTGCGAGAACGCGCTGACCAGGGCACTCGCCGCCGTCGACCGGGCCGGGCTGGACCCGCGCCTGGCCGCCGGGCTGGCCGACGCCGAGGTGTTCGTCGTGCTGGCCCGGCGGGTGCACAACGACGCCGTCCGGGACACCCGGGTGCTCCGGTCCCGCCGGCTGGTGCGCTGGTTCCACCTCCACGGCACCGCGCCGGAGCCGGTGTACTTCGAGGTCGCGGACCCGGAACCCGCGGGTTCGCCGGTCGGGTCTGACGTAGAATCGATCCGTCATCCGACCGCCATGTGAGGAGCTCCGATCCCCGTGTCCGACGTGTCCCGTCCCGCGCCCACCAACGACGAGGGTCCGCAGCACGGCACCGCGCGGGTCAAGCGCGGCATGGCCGAGATGCTCAAGGGCGGCGTGATCATGGACGTCGTCACCCCGGAGCAGGCGAAGATCGCCGAGGACGCCGGTGCCGTCGCCGTGATGGCCCTCGAGCGCGTCCCGGCCGACATCCGCGCGAACGGCGGCGTCGCCCGCATGTCCGACCCCGACATGATCGCCGGGATCGTCGAGGCCGTGTCCATCCCGGTGATGGCCAAGGCCCGGATCGGGCACTTCGTCGAGGCCCAGGTCATCCAGTCGCTCGGCGTCGACTACATCGACGAGTCCGAGGTCCTCACCCCCGCGGACGAGGCGCACCACATCGACAAGTGGGCCTACACCGTGCCCTTCGTCTGTGGCGCGACGAACCTGGGCGAGGCGCTGCGCCGGATCTCCGAGGGCGCGGCGATGATCCGCTCCAAGGGTGAGGCCGGCACCGGCAACGTCGTCGAGGCCACCCGGCACATGCGCTCGATCCGCACCGAGATCGGCCGGCTCGCCTCGCTCGACGCCGCCGAGCTCTACATCGCGGCCAAGGAGCTGCGCGCCCCGGTCGAGCTGGTCGCCGAGGTCGCGCGCACTCAGAAGCTGCCGGTCGTGCTGTTCACCGCGGGCGGGATCGCCACCCCGGCCGACGCGGCGATGATGATGCAGCTCGGCGCCGAGGGCGTGTTCGTCGGTTCCGGGATCTTCAAGTCCGGTGATCCGGCCCAGCGCGCGTCGGCGATCGTGAAGGCGACGACCTTCCACGACGACCCCGACATGATCGCGAAGGTCTCCCGCGGCCTTGGTGAGGCGATGGTCGGGATCAACATCGGCGACATCCCGGAGGACCAGCGCTACGCCTCGCGCGGCTGGTGACCCGCTAGCACCCTCGCACGACGCCCCGCCCGGCGCGCTCCGGGCGGGGCGTTCGTCGTTCCCGGGGCCGCCGGCCGTCGTTGATCGACGGTCGGGGAGCGGAGCGTGCGTCGGACGCAGGTTCTGCTCCACAACGGATGATCATCGGGCGCCTGCCGGGGTACGCGCCGACCTCGGGCGCGGCGCCGTGGTTCCGGACCACGGACGCGCGCTGATCCGTGCGACGCGCGCCGAACCCGCGGACGCGCGCGCCGGGACGCGCGTGTTCTCCGGACACCCGCGCGGATGCCGGCTCCGCGCGCGTTCCCGGGCGGCCGGGCGCACCGGCGACCGGCGTCGCAGGGGCCCCGTCGACGTCGCAGAGGCCGTCACGGCTGCGAGGTGGGGGAGGTCTCTGCGAGGACGGCGCCGGCGGGACGGCCCCGGCCGGGCGGTCGTGTGCACCACGGTCGCGTGAACCGCAGCGTCACCCGACGTGGGGTCGACTCCGATCTGCACCCGGTTTGCGCTCACTCGTGCGCGGGGTTGCCTACTCGATGTGGTGAAAGCGGTGCACGCGGTGACTCTGTGGCACTTAGCGTCTCGTGAGCAAGTAGAGACCAGTGGGGCGGAGGAGCCTGATGGGACGCTCTGTGCGAGTCGCGGCGATCGCCGCCGCGATGCTGATCAGCCTCCCGGCTGCGGCGTTCGCCGACACCGGGACGGCACAGCCGGGCGCGACGACGGCGGTGGACTGCCCGGCACCGGGCTCGGACCCGGGTGCGGGCGCCGGTTCGGGACCGGCCGGACCCGGCGCACCGGGGAGCCCGGGCGACGCCGGCGACGACCCCTCCGGCGCGGCCGACGACCCGGATGCCGGCTCCGACCCGGATGCCGGCTCCGGCGACCCGGATGACGGATCGGGCGGCGACCCGGGCGACGGCTCCGGCGGGACCGGCGACGCGGGCGACTCGGGCGACTCGGGCGACTCGGGCGACTCGGGCGACAGCGGCTCCGGGGATGCCGAGGCCTCGGCCCGCGCGGCGAACCCGGACGACACCGACCCCGCCGGCTCCCCGAACCCGACCGGCGACCAGAGCGACCCGGGTCCCGCCGACACCCCGAACCCGTCCGGCCAGGGGGACCAGGATCCGGCCGGCGATCCGGACGGACCCGGCGCCCCGTCCGGCCCGGGCAGCCCCACCCCGGCGACCCCCGCGCAGCCCACCGGCCCCGACGACTGCGATCCCGCCGACGCCCCCGGGGACACGACCGCCCCGCAGGACCCGCAGACCTCGCCGGGCGCGCCCGGGCAGGAGGCCTACGTGGGCGAGTCGACCAGCGCCGCCGTCGCACACGGGTGGGGCGAGGCCGACGTCGTCGACGAGTTCGACTCGAGCGACCTCTCCGAGTGGAACATCTACGACGGCCCCGGCCACGCCGGCGAGGGCACCCGTTCGCCGAGCGCCGTGTCGGTGCAGGACGGCGTCCTCACCATCGACGGCGACGCCGACGGCACCACCGCCGGCATGGCCTGGACCGGGCACAACCAGAAGTACGGCCGCTGGGAGGGCCGCGTCCGCGCCCCGGAGTCCGACCCGACGTACAACGCGTTGCTGCTGCTCTGGCCCACGGCCGAGGACTTCCCGGTCGGCGGCGAGATCGACTTCATGGAGATGACCGACCACACCCGGCAGACCACCGAGCTGTTCCTGCACTACGGCGAGGACAACAGCCAGGTCCAGGGCGAGGTCGAGATCGACGGCACGCAGTGGAACAACTGGGCGGTCGAGTGGAGCCCGGAGGGCGTCGTCGCCTTCGTCAACGGCGAGGAGTGGTGGCGCACCGAGGACACCTCGATCCTGCCGCCCGGGCCGATGCACCTGTGCATCCAGCTCGACTGGTTCCCGCGCGGGGAGGGCGACGTGCAGCCGTCGAAGATGGAGGTCGACTGGGTGCGTCAGTACTCGATGCCGGAGAGCGAGCAGGGCGGCCGCAGCGAGGGCCTCGTCGGCGACATCCTCGACCGGATCACCGAGGGGGCCCCGGACCCGAGCGGCGCGGCGAGCCGCGCACCGAGCGGAACCTGATCCTCAGCGGTACTCCATGACGAGGACGGCGGTGGCGCCGGGGGAGTGGGCCCGGTAGGCGTGCGGTCGGTCGCCGGGAAAGGTGAGGTAGTCACCGGGGTCGAGATCGACCTCCTCACCGTCCGGGCCCGCGCTCCAGCGGCCGCTCGCGACGACCAGGTGCTCGATCGTGCCGGGCAGGTGCGGATCGGCACGGCGCGGCTCGCCGGGCTCGGACGTGATCACGTGCACGTCCCGCCGCGCGCCCGGTGGGCAGGCCGACAGCAGTGCTCCGGTGAAGGGTGAGTCCTCGGAACGTACGGCCGGGCGTTCGTGGGCCCGCACCACCCGGATCGACGACGCCGGCGGGTCCACCAGCGCGCTGAACGGCACGTCGGCCACGACCGCGATCGCCCACAGCGTCTCCACGCTCGGGTTCCCGGTCCCCGCCTCGAGCTGGGACAGCGTCGACTTGGCGATCCCGGCCCGGCGGGCCAGCTCGGCCGACGAGATCCCCAGCCGTTCCCGTTCCCGCCGGATGGCCAGGGCGATCGTCTCCAGCGGAGGCGTTCGATCCATCGGTCTCCTCAATCGATTTGACGAACGATGAGCGCTCCGTTCACTGTATCGGACATGCGTTCGGTACAACGAACACGGCGCGCGGAGACCCGAGCCGATCTCCGGGACGCCGTCACGATATCGGTCGCGGTCGGCGTCGTCGGGGTGTCGTTCGGTGCGCTCGCACCGACGGCCGGCCTGTCCCCGGCGATGACGATCGCGATGTCGGTCCTGCTCTTCGCGGGCGGCGCACAGCTGCTGGTCACCGGCGTGCTGGCGGCCGGCGGCGGGATCTGGGCGGCGGTGGCCGCGGCGTTGCTGGTGAACCTGCGGCACCTGCCGTACGGCTTCGCGCTGGCCCGGCACCTCCCTCGCGGATGGCGGCGGGTGCCGGCCGCGCACGTCGTCACCGACGAGATGGCGGCCTTCGTGCTGGCCCGGACCGACGGCGAGCCCGGCCGGGCGTGGCGGGCGTTCCGGATCCTCGGCGTGCTCAAGTACGGCTGCTGGCAGGCCGGGACGGTCGCGGGACTGCTGCTGGGCGCGGTCGTCCCGGACCCATCGGCGTTCGGGCTGGACGCGGCGTTCCCGGCGGTCCTGCTCGCGCTGCTGGTCCCCACGCTGCGCGCCGCCGACGCCCGGCGGGTCGGGACGGGCGCGGCCGCCGTCTCGCTGACCTGCGCACCCTTCCTGCCGGCCGGGATCCCGGTGCTGGCCGGGATGGCCGGGCTCGCCCTGGCCGGCCGGTCCCGGACCTCCGCCGGGACGGCGGAAGGGCGCACACCGGCCGTCGCCGGGTACACGGCGGCTTCCGAACGGGTCGAGGCCGTGGGCGAGCGGAATCCGCCGGCTGCCGACGACGCGGCGGCTCCCGGCCGTGCCGAGGAGCCCGACGGCCACGATCGATCCCGGTGCGGTGCCGACGCCGGTGAGGGATCGGCCTCGGACGGGGGTGCGCGATGACGGTCGCCGCGCTCGTCGTGCTCGCGGGCGGCACCTACCTGGCCCGGCTGCTCCCGCTCGTGCTGCACGACCGGGTCGCGCTGTCGGAGCGCGCCGTCCGGCTGGTCGAGCTCGGGGCCGTGGCCCTGCTCGTGGCGCTGCTCGCCACCGGAACCTGGTTCGACGGCGGCGAGTTCGCCGGCTGGGCCCGCCCGGCCGGGGTCGCCGTCGCGGGGCTGGCGCTGTGGCGCAGGCTGCCGTTCGTGCTGGTCGTGGTGCTCGCCGCCGGCACCACCGCGCTGCTGCGCCTGGCCGGGGTCCCCTGAGGCGAGCCCCGTCCCGCCGCGACGACACGTCGACGCCGCAGCGCCGATCCCTGTAGCGCCGATCCCCGCAGCGCCGCCCGGGAGCGGCCCTGTGTCACCGCCGAGATGCGCCTCACGGGGAGTTGTCGATCTCCAGAGCCCGCTGACGCGTATCTCGGCGGTGGTCCAGCGGCCCGCACCGACCCGCCGGACCCGCTCCACCGCCGCGATGCGCGGCGAGCCCCGGCCCGGAACGGGCCCCACCGCGCGCCCCTGGCCGGGGGCGGCGAGGATCGTGCCCATGCGCGTCCTCGTCGTCGGTGCCACCGGCTACATCGGCTCGCGGCTCGTCCCGCGACTGCTCGACGCGGGCCACGACGTCCGCGTGCTCGCCCGGCACCCCGGGAAGGTGCGGGAGCTGCCGTGGGCGGACCGCGTCGAGGTCAGCGAGGGCGACGCGCAGGACGCCCCCGCGGTCGCCGCGGCCTGCACCGGCACCGACGCCGTCGTGCACCTGGTGCACGCGATGGACGGCCCCGGCTACGCCGAGCGGGACCGGGTCGCCGCGCACGCGGTGGCCGACGGTGCCGCCGCGGCCGGGGTCCGGCGGATCGTCTACCTGGGCGGTCTGCAGCCCGCCGCGGCCGACGGTGACGTCTCCGAGCATCTCGGCTCGCGCCGCGAGGTCGGCGACGTCCTGCTCGCCGGGCCCGTCCCGGCCGCCGTGCTGCGGGCCGGGATCGTCGTCGGGACCGGGTCGGCGAGCTTCGAGATGATCCGTCACCTCACCGACACCGCGATGGGCGGACCGCTGGTGCTGCCGCTGCCGGACCGGCTGTGGAACCGGATCCAGCCGGTCGCCGTCGACGACGTCCTGCACGCCCTGATCGGCTGCCTGGACCTGCCGGACGAGGTGAACCGGGCGTTCGACGTCGGCGGCCCGGACGTCCTGACCTACCGGACCCTGATGACCGGCTACGCGGAGGAGGCCGGCCTGCTGCGCCCGGTGCCGCTGCCGGTGCCGCTGTCCGCACCCCGGCTGACCGCCCGCGCGGTCGCCGCGCTCACCCCCGTCCAGCGGGGGCTCGCCGAGCCGCTGGTCGAGTCGATGCGCCACGAGCTCGTCGCCGACCCGGACGACCTGGCCGCCCTCGACGCGCTGATCGGGCCGCCCCCCGGCGGTCGCACCCCGTACCGGACGGCGGTCCGGCGCGCCCTGGACGAGGTCGGCGCGGCCGGGCCGGAGCCGTCCGACCCGCCGGGCAGCGGGCCGATGGAGTGGTCCACCGCCGACGTCGTCGAGGTGGACGCGCCGTCGCACGCGGTGTGGGCGGTGATCGAGACCCTCGGCGGGGAGAACGGCTGGTACACCGTCCCGGGCGCCACGACGACGGCCGGCCTGCTGGACGTGCTCGCCGGCGGCCCGGGCTGGGTCTGGCACCGCCCGCCGCGCCTGGTGGCGGGGGAGGACATCGACCGCTGGCGGATCGAGGCGGTCGAGCCCGGCACCCGGCTGCTGCTGCGCGCCGGGGCGGGACCCGCCGGCGTCGCACACCTGGAACTGGCCGTCCGCCCCACCGGACGCCTGACCAGCACCTATACCCAGACGCTGCGGTTCCGGCCGCGCGGGATGGGCGGGCGGCTGGCCTGGCTGGCCTGCTACCCGACCCAGCGCTTCGTGTTCGCCGTGATGGCGAAGACGTTGTCCGGCGTCGCGGAGACGCGGTACCGGGGGCGGCTGCGCCGCCTGTGAGTGGTTTTCGGGGCTCCGGCCCCGAAAACCACTCACAGGCGCGTCAGCGCCGTAGTTGCTCCTCGCGGTCCTCGGCGGCCATCCGGGTCAGCTCGGCGCCGGCCTCGGGGTCGCGGGTGAGGTTGTCACCGGACTCCGGGTCGAACACGTGGATCTTCCGCGCGTCCAGCCAGAACTCCGCCTCGCGGCCCTCCCGGATCCGGCTGGTCGAGTCGATCGACACGATCGCCTGGGTCCGCAGCTGGTCCGAGTCGAGCTCGCGGGAGAGCTCCTTGAGCTTGCTCTCCACCTCGGCCGGGGCCTCGTAGGGGATGTAGGCGAACTGCGAGTCGCCCAGCCACTCGGTGACGTCCACCCGGGCGGTGAAGGTCGAGCCGACGTGCTTCTTGGCCTCGTCCACCAGGGACGCGTCCTCGAAGTACTCCGGCCGGATGCCGACCAGCACCAGCTCCTTGCCCTTCACCTTCTCGGCGCGGGCGGCGTCGAGCTCGATCTTCCCGAACGGGGTCTCGAGGGCGTTGCCGGACACCGTGGCGGGCAGGAAGTTCATCGGCGGCGAGCCGATGAACCCGGCGACGAACAGGTTGACCGGCTGCTCGTAGAGCTCCCGCGGCGAGGCCACCTGCTGGATGATCCCCTTGCGCAGCACACAGACCCGGTCGCCGAGGGTCATGGCCTCGGTCTGGTCGTGCGTGACGTAGACCGTGGTGATCCCCAGCCGGCGCTGCAGCCGGGAGATCTCCGTCCGCATCTGGCCGCGCAGCTTGGCGTCCAGGTTGGACAGCGGCTCGTCGAACAGGAACGCGTCGGCGGACCGGACGATCGCCCGGCCCATCGCGACCCGCTGCCGCTGACCGCCGGACAGGTTGGCCGGCTTGCGCTCCAGGTGCTCGTTCAGCTCCAGGACGTCCGCGGCCTCGGTGACCTTCTTGCGCACCTCGTCCTCGGGCGTCTTCGACAGACGCAGCGGGAACGCGATGTTCTCGAAGACCGACAGGTGCGGGTAGAGCGCGTAGTTCTGGAACACCATCGACAGGTTCCGGTCCCGCGGGGCCTTCTCGTTGACCCGGTTCCCGCCGATGACCATGTCACCGGAGGTGATGTCCTCCAGTCCGACGATCATCCGCAGCAGCGTGGACTTCCCGCAGCCGGACGGGCCGACGAGGATCATGAACTCGCCGTCGGCGATGTCCATGCTCACGTCGTTCACGGCCGGGTAGCCGTCCCCGTACTTCTTGACGATGTTCTTCATCTCGATCGACGCCATGGCGCGGTCGCTTCCTTTCTGGGAGTACGGGTCAGCCCTTGACGGCGCCGTTGGTCAGACCGGCCACGATCCGACGCTGGAAGATTAGGACGAGCACGACGACCGGGATCGTCACGATCACCGCGGCGGCGGCGATCGGGCCGTTCGGCGACTCGAACTGCGAGGCCCCGGAGAACAGGCCGAGTGCGGCGGGTACCGGTCTCGCGGCCCCGGTCGAGGTGAGCGAGATGCCGTAGGCGAAGTCGTTCCAGGCGATGAAGAACGCGATGATCGCAGTGGTGAACACACCCGGTGTCGCCAGCGGCACGATCACCTTGCGGAACGCCTGCCACGGCGTCGCACCGTCGACCTGCGCGGCCTGCTCCATCTCCCACGGGATCTCGCGGAAGAACGCCGACATCGTCCAGATCGACAGCGGCAGGGTCAGCGACAGGTAGGGGATGATCAGGCCGGGCCAGGTGTCGTAGAGCCCGATCTGGCGCCACAGGTTGTACAGCGGCGTGACGATCGAGATCACCGGGAAGATCGCCACCGCGAGCGCGGTGGAGAGGATCAGCCGCTTGCCCTTGAAGTCGAGGCGGGCGATCGCGTAGGCGGCGAACATCGACAGCACGCAGGCGATGAACGTCGCGATCAGCACGATCCCGAACGAGTTCCGCAACGCGGGCAGGAACAGCTCGGCCGCGTCACCGACCAGGATCTGGGAGTAGTTCTCCCAGGAGATCGCCGTCGGCAGGAACTGACCGTTGGCGATGTCGGCCGACGACTTCAGCGACAGCGACACGATCCAGCCGACCGGGAACAACGCGTAGATCACGATCACGATGCCGGCGACGATCCACAGGACCCTCTCGCGGGTGCCCATCACTTCTCCCCTCGGGCCTGCGACAGGTCGACCTTGAAGCCCTTGATGAATCCGACACAGATGATCACGACGGACAGGAACAGCAGAACCGACACCGCGGATCCGAGGCCGATCTCCAGCCGGGCGATCGTCTGCCGATAGGCCAGGAACGAGACCGTCTCGGTGCTGTTCGCGCCGTTGGTCATGACGAAGACGGTGTCGAACACCCGGAAGGCGTCCAGGGTGCGGAACAGCAGGGCCACCATGATCGCGGCCTTCATGTTCGGCAGCGTGACCTTGCGCATCCGCTGCCACCAGGTGGCGCCGTCGACCCTGGCTGCCTCCTGCAGCACGTCCGGCACCTGGGCCAGACCCGCGAGCAGCAGCAGCGAGATGAACGGCGTGGTCTTCCAGATCTCGGCCAGGCAGATCACGAGCAGCGACGTCCAGGTGCCGCCGAACCAGTCGGTGTCCGCCGCGACGCCGGGCAGCCAGGAGAACCAGGAGTTCACGAAGCCCGAGTCCAGCGCGAAGGCGTACTGCCAGGCGAACGCGGACACGACGGTGATCACCGCGTACGGGATCAGGATCGCCGCGCGCAGCACCGGCCGGATCGCCTTGAGCGCGTTCATCATCACCAGCGCGAGCAGGAAGCCGAGCACCAGCTCGACCGCCACCGTGACGACGGTGATGAAGGCGGTCACGCCGAACGACGTCCACCAGATGGAGTCGGACAGGATCACCGCGTAGTTGTTCAGCCCGACGAACGCGTAGCTGTCGGGGTCGGTGAGCCGGTAGTTGAACAGCGAGTACCAGACCGCCTGGGCGATCGGGTACGCCGTGACCAGCAGCATGATCGCGAACGCCGGGCCGGCGAGCATCCAGCCGAGCCGCTGCTCGGACCGGGCCTTGTCGCTGGTGCCCGTGCCGGCCGGTGCCGCGGGGGTGGCGCCCCCGGTCCCGGTCCGCTCCGACGTCGTCGTCACAGCAGTTCCTCCTTCGCCAGCACCGCGCGGATCAGCTCGGCGGTGGCCGGGCCCACGGTGGGCGGGTCGATGCCGGCGGTGGGGTGGTAGTTGCGCTGGATCGACTCGGAGACCTCGCTGTAGTACGGCGTCTGCGGCCGCGGCTTGGCCTGCTGCAGCGACTGCTCGATCACCGGCGCCATCGGGAACTCCTCGAGGACCTCGGGGTCGGTGAACACCGACTCCTTGGCCGCCGGGTTGCCGTTGGTCAGGAAGTAGTCCTTCTGGTTCTCCTCCGAGACGATGCACTCGGCCGCGGCGTAGGCGAGGTCGACGTTCGGGCTGAAGGCGCCGATGCCGAGGTTGATCCCGCCGTACGGCGGCGCGGCCGGGTCGGCGGCGTCGACCTGCGGGTACACCGCCCAGCCGAAGTCGTCCAGGATGGACTGCTCGACGCTTCCGTCCTCGACCCCGCCCTTCGCCTTGCCCCAGACGAACGGCCAGTTCATCTGGAACATCGCGTTGCCGCCCTGGAAGGCGTTCGAGTTCTCGTCCTCCGACGACGTCGAGAAGCCCGGCCCGCCGACGGCCGAGGCGTCGCGCATGATCTCGGCGGCCTTCTCGGCGGCCGGGGTGTCCAGGCCCAGCTGGACGCCCTCCGGGTTCCCGGGCGACGGGTCGGTGATGATCTCGCCGCCGCCGGACTCCACCAGCGCGTTCAGCCAGACGGTCAGCGACTCGGCGCGGGTGCCCTGTACGGCGATCGTCGAGTCCTGGGCCTGGGCGGCCTCGATGAGCTGGTCCCAGGTCACCGGGCCGGTCATGTCCAGCCCGGCCGCCTCGGCCATGGACTGGCGGTACCAGAGCAGCTGGGTGTTCGCCCAGAACGGCACCGTCACGAGCTCGCCGTTCCAGCTCGCGCCCTCGACCGCGGAGTTCACGACACCCTCCGTCGTGCGCTGCCCGACCTCCGGCGGCACCGGGGCGAGGAATCCGGCCTCGGCGAACTCCGGGATGTAGGGCGGGTCGATGCTCATGATGTCGATCGACGAGTCGTTCGCCGCGAGTCGGCGGATCAGCTGCTGGCGCTGTTCACCGGACTGGCGGGGCAGCACCGACGTCGCGATCCGGTACTGCCCGCCCGACGCCTCGGTGCAGCGTGCGGCGATCGCGGCCTGCCCGCCGTCGTCGGGGTTGGTGTACCAGTTCAGGACCGGCGGTCCGGCGGGGGCGCCCCCGCATCCGGCCAGTGCGGCGAGGGCGACGGCGGCCGCTCCGGCGGCAAGTCCCCTCCTCCACCGTGTGCGACGCATGGTCAACTCCGAACTCCCGTGTTCGTCACTGCGGTACTGCTCCGATGCTCGCCGCCGACCCCCTGCCGACGGCTTCCGGCGGCGTGAACCGGACCTGGAAGCGGTTCCAAGTCCGACTGTGACCCCGTCGCCCAAAGGTGTCAAGGGTCACACATCACCGCCCGATGCGCCCGATGATCACCCACGCGGGCGATTCGGTCCAGCACGGAACGGCAACTCTGCCACTTGCACGCGCTTGCAATGTTCGGGCATACAGGTGGCGTGTCCGGACCGGTCAACCTCGCTGACGTGGCCCGCCGCGCGGGAGTGTCCCCGGCGACGGCGTCGCGTGCGCTCAGCGACCATCCGCACGTCGCCGAGGCGACCCGGGCCCGGGTCTGGGAGGCGGCCCGGGAGCTGGAGTACGTCGCGTCACCGGAGGCGTCCGGGCTGGCGAGCGGGCGGACCGGGCGGGTCGCGGTCGTCGTGCCGCACCTGTCGCGGTGGTGGTTCGGTGCCGCGCTGGAGGGCCTCGTGGCGCAGCTGAGCGCGGCCGCGAAGGACGTGCTGCTCTACCGGCTCGGCGACGCCGACGCCCGGCGGACGTTCTTCACCGACCTGCCCGCCCGGCGGCGGGCCGACGCCGTCGTCCTGCTCGGGTTCGGGGTGGACGACGAGGAGCGCGAGCGCCTGGAACGGATCGGGGTCGGGATCGTGGCCGCGGGCACCCGGGTGGGCAGCCACCCGTCGGTCTCGATCGACGACCACGCCGCCGGCCGGCAGGCCGTCGACCACCTCCTCAACCTCGGCCACCGGCGGATCGGGATGATCGAGACGACCGACCCGGAGCTGGACCCCGGGCAGCCGGGACACCGGTCGGCGGCGTACCGTCGCGCGCTCGCCGACGCCGGTGTCGGGATCGACCCGGCACTGGTCGTCTCGGTGCCCTGGAGTCCGGAGGGGGGAGCGCGTGCGATGGGGCAGCTGCTCGGCCTCTCCGACCCGCCGACCGCGGTCTACGCGCACTCGGACGAGGTCGCGGTCGGCGCTGTCGGCACGTTGCGCCGCACCGGGTTGCAGGTGCCGCGGGACGTGTCGGTGATCGGCATCGACGACCACCCCCTGGCCGCGCTCACCGACCTGTCGACGGTCGCGCAGCCGGTCTTCGAGCAGGGCGCCGAGGCCGGCCGGATGGTGCTCGCCGGCCTGCTCGGCGAGCCGGTCGAGGAGCGCGTCACCGTCCCCACCCACCTCGTGATCCGCGGGTCGACGGCACCGCCCCGCTCACCGTCAGGGGAGTCGTAGAGATGCCCGCACCACCCCCGGAACTGATCCTGCGCGCGCACTCCCCGGAGCTGATCGCGTTGCCCTGGGACTCCCCGCTCGCTGAGTGGGACGAGACCCGGGTCCCGCTGCGCGACATCGAGGTCGGCCCGAGCCGGCACCTCGTGCGGTTCGTCGAGGCCGACGGGGCGCTCTGGGCCCTGAAGGACATGCCCGAGCGGATCGCCCGGCGGGAGTACGAGGTGCTGCGCCGGCTCGAGGACGAGTGCCTGCCCGCGGTCCGCCCGGCCGGGTTCGTCGACCAGCCCGCGCACGACACCGCGATCCTGGTGACCCGCTACCTGAGCGGGTCCTGGCAGTACAAGCGGCTGATCGCCCGGCTGCCGCCGAACCGGCCGCGGCACCGGGCCCGGCTGTTCGACGGGATGATCTCGCTGCTGGTCGACCTGCACCGGCACGGCGTGTTCTGGGGTGACTGCTCGCTGAACAACACGCTGTTCGTCCGGGACGGCCAGACCCTGGCCGCCTACCTGGTCGACGCCGAGACCAGCGAGGTGCACCCGACGGGGCTCTCGGACGGGCAGCGCGAGTTCGACCTGTCGATCCTGGTGGAGAACGTGGCCGCCGGGATGATCGACCTGGCCGAGTCGCTGGACCGGCCGCCGGAGATCCACCCGCAGCTGATCGAGGAGGCGACCGCGCTCCCCGAGCGCTACCACCGGCTGTGGGAGGCGTTGCACGCCACGCCGGTGTTCGCCTTCGACGACCGCTACCGGGTCGAGGGCGCCATCCGCGAGCTCAACGACCTCGGTTTCGCGGTCGACGAGGTGGCGCTGCAGCCGGTCGGCGACGGCCGGTCCCGGCTGCAGATCGCCGTCGGCGACCGGAACTTCCACAGCGCGCAGCTGCGCGCGCTGACCGGGGTGGACGTGGGGGAGGGGCAGGCCCGGATCCTGCTCGGCGACCTCACCGCGCACCGGGAGTGGATGCGCCGGCGGACCGGCGGCGAGGTGACCGAGGAGGCGGCGGCACGCAGCTGGCGCACCGTGTGCCTGGATCCCGGCTCGGCGTCGGCGCACGACGCGCTCGGCGGGGCCGGGTCGCCGGTGCAGGCCTACTGCGACCTGCTCGAGGTCCGCTGGCTGCTGTCCGAGCGCAACGGGGCCGACGTCGGCAACGACGCCGCCCTCGCCGCGCTCGGCGGGCGGGCGCCGACCGACTCCGCGGCCAAGGCCGCCGTCGCCGACACGCCCACGGGCAAGCTCCCCAGGGTCACGGACTGACCCCGCGCTGATCCGCTGGACGCGCGGGGATCCGGCCGCCGCGCGCGTCACGGCGCGCTCGTGTGCGTGACCGACACGTGTCCTCCGGATCGGCGCGCGTTCTCCCGGTGCGGCGGCCGCGCCCCGGGTCCTGGTCAGCTGCTGCGTTCGGCGTAGCGGGCGAACGACCGGGTGGCGACGGCCGTGCCCGCCGTGAGCGCGCGCAGGTCGACCGCGTGCCGCAGCAGCTCGGCGCGGGGGACCTCGGCCCGCACCACGGTCCGGCCGGCGTCGTCCGGCTCGGTGCCCAGTACCTTCCCGCGCCGCGACGCGAGGTCGCCCAGCACCGCGCCCAGGTGCTCGTCATGGATCCGGACCCGCACCTCGTCGAGCGGTTCCAGCAGCACCAGCCCGCAGGCCGCGCCGGCCTCCCGCAGCGCCAGCGCCCCGGCGGTCTGGAACGCGGCGTCGGAGGAGTCGACGCTGTGCGCCTTGCCGTCGACCAGGGTCGCGACGACGTCGACGACCGGGTGCGGCTCGCCCGGCTCCTCGTCCTCGCCACGTGCGACCGCGAGCCCCCGCTCCATCTGGGCCCGGATGCCCTTCTCCACGCTCGGCACGTAGTTGGTCGGGACCGACCCGCCGACGACCGCGGAACGGAACGTCAGTCCGGACCCCGGCTCGCCGGGCGCGAACTCGACGTGGCACACCGCGAACTGGCCGTGCCCGCCGGACTGCTTCACGTGCCGTCCGGTCACCCGGGCCGACCCACCGAGGGTGACCCGCAGCGGGACGACGACCTCGGTCGTCTCGACCGCGGCGCCGCCCTCGCGCAACCGGCCGAGCGCGACGTCGGCGTGCGCCTCGCCCGCGCACCACAGCACGGTCTGGCGGGTCTCGGGATCGCGCTCCAGACGCAGCCCGGGGTCGGTCGCGACCAGCCTCGCCAGGCCGCGGGCCAGCGCGTCCTCGTCACCGCGGGACGCGGCGACCACCGCCACCGGCAGCAGCGGTTCGGGGCGCGCCCACGACGCCAGGTGCACCGGCGACGACGGGTCGGACAGCGTGTCCCCGACGCCGGCCTCCAGCCGGGTCACCGCGCACAGGTCCCCGGCGACGCACTCCGAGGTCTCGCGCAGCGTGGCACCCAGCGGGGAGTAGACGTGCGCGATCTTCTCGTCGGCGTCGTGGCCGTTGCCGGACTCGGGACTCTGCCGCGGTGCCGGGACCGGGCCGCCGACGTGCACCGTCGACTCGGGGCGCAGCGTCCCGGACAGCACCCGCACGAGACAGACGCGCCCGACGTAGGCGTCCGCGCCGGTGTGCACGACCTCGGCGATCAGCGGGCCGTCCGGCCGGCCCGCGCGGCCGGCCTGGGTGCCGCCGTCGCCGTTCGTCCCGGTCCGCTCCAGCGGGGACGGGAAGGCCCCGGTGAGGATCTCCAGGAGCGCGTCCAGCCCGGTCCCGCCGGTCGAGCAGACCGGGACGACCGGGTGGAACGAGCCGCGCGCGACGGCGGTCTCCAGGTCGTCGACCAGGGTGTCGAACGCGACGTCGTCGCCGGCGAGGTAGCGCTCCATCAGCTCCTCGTCCTCGGACTGCTCGATGATCCCCTCGATCAGCTCGGCCCGGGCGGTGTCCGCGCCGTCCGGGGCGGCGTCCGCCGGGGTCTGCGACAGCAGGCCGTAGAGACCGGTCATCGCCCCGTCGCCGTCGCGCACCGGCAGGTAGGCGGCCGCCACCCCGCCGCCGAACGAGTCGCGGCAGGCGCGCAGGGTCGCCTCGACGTCGGCGCGGGCGGCGTCGCAGCGGGTCACCGCGACGGCCCGGGGGATCCCGAGCTCGGCGCACTCCTCCCACAGCGCCAGCGTGCCGGGTTCGAGCGCGCCCTCCCGGCCCTCGGCGGCGGGCACCACGAACAGCGCCGCGTCGGCGGCGTGCAGCCCGGCCAGCAGCTCTCCGCGGAAGTCCTCGTAGCCGGGCGTGTCGACGAGGTTGACCGTCACCCCGCCGGACTGCAGCGGGGCCACCGCGATCCCGACCGAACGCTGCTGGCGTTGCGCCGCAGGGTCGTGGTCGGTGACCGTGCTGCCCGCGGCGACCGACCCGGCGCGCGGGATCGCGCCGGTGTGCGCGAGCAACGCCTCGGCCAGGGTGGTCTTCCCGGCCCCGGACGGCCCGACGAGGGCCACGTTCCTGATCCGCGTCGGGTCGGTGACGGCGGTGATCTCCGCCGTCCCGGCCCGCGCCCGCTCTGCTCTGACCGCCACGGGCGACCACCTCCGCCAATCGAGGGAGTGAGTGTCCTGGATCACACACCCCGTCGTGCCGAGATCACAACCCCGGGGCCGGTACTGTGCTGGCCCGTGCCCATTCCCGGTCCCGGTTACGCGATCACCGCACGCGTCGACGCCCCCGCCCACCCCACCTCCGCCGGTGACCTGACCGCCGCCGTCGGCAAGGTCGGCGGCGTCGTCACCGCCTTCGACGTCGTGGAGGCGCGCACCGAGCACCTCGTCGTCGACATCTCGGTGAACGCGCGCAACACCGAGCACGTCGAGGAGGTCAAGGCGGCGATCGAGCTGCTCGACGGCTTCAAGGTCCGCAAGGTCTCGGACCGGACGTTCCTGCTGCACCTCGGCGGGAAGATCGAGGTGCGCTCGAAGGTCAGCCTGCGCACCCGTGACGACCTGTCCCGCGCCTACACCCCGGGCGTCGCGCGGGTGTCGATGGCGATCGCCGAGAACCCGGACGACGCGCGCCGGCTGACGATCAAGCGGAACACCGTCGCCGTCGTCACCGACGGGTCCGCGGTGCTGGGCCTGGGCAACATCGGCGCGGCCGCCGCGATGCCGGTGATGGAGGGCAAGGCGGCGCTGTTCAAGCAGTTCGCCGGCGTCGACGCCTGGCCGGTCTGCCTGGACACCCAGGACACCGAGGAGATCATCCGCACCGTCCAGCTGATCGCTCCGGGCTACGGCGGGATCAACCTGGAGGACATCGCCGCGCCGCGCTGCTTCGAGATCGAGCGCCGGCTGCGCGAGATGCTCGACATCCCGGTCTTCCACGACGACCAGCACGGCACCGCCGTCGTCGTGCTCGGCGCGCTGCGCAACGCCCTGCGGGTGGTCGGCAAGAAGTTCTCCGACGTCCGCGTGGTGGTCTGCGGGGTCGGCGCCGCCGGGTCGGCGATCATCCGGCTGCTGGGGTCCGAGGAGACCGCCGACGTGGTCGCGGTCGACGTCGACGGCATCGTCCACACCGGACGCGAGGGGATGGACGACAACCTCGCCTCGATCGCCGCCCAGACCAACGCGTCGGGCAAGACCGGCACGCTGGCCGACGCGCTCGTCGGCGCCGACGTGTTCATCGGGGTCAGCGCGCCGAACCTGTTCGGGGCCGAGGAGCTGGCCACGATGGCCGACGACTCGATCGTGTTCGCGCTGGCCAACCCGGACCCCGAGGTCGACCCGGCGGTCGCGATGCAGCACGCCGCGGTCGTCGCGACCGGGCGGTCGGACTACCCGAACCAGATCAACAACGTGCTCGCGTTCCCCGGCGTGTTCCGTGGTCTGCTCGACGCGCAGGCGCACGACATCACCGACACGATGATGCTCGCCGCCGCCGAGGCGATCGCGAATGTCGTCGCGGAGCCGAACCCGTCGTTCATCGTGCCGAGCGTGTTCGACCAGCACGTCGCCCCGGCCGTCGCCGAGGCGCTGCGCACCGCCGCGGAGAAGCAGGCCAAGGCACGCGAGGTCGGGACGGGCTGACCCCGGCGGGCCGCCGCGACCTCCCACGGGGTGCGGCGGCTCACCCCGGGCGCGGCCGTTCGTGCAGGTGGGGCGCGGTTATCCTCGGGGACATGTCCTCCCCGACGATCGGTGTGCTGGCCCTGCAGGGCAACGTCCGCGAGCACCTCGCCGCGCTGACCGCGTCCGGGGCGACGGCGGTGCCGGTGCGCCGCGCGGGCGAGCTCGACGCCGTCGACGGCCTGGTCCTGCCCGGCGGGGAGTCGACCACCATGTCGAAGCTGCTCGACGCCTTCGAGCTGCTCGACCCGCTGCGCGCCCGGCTGCGTGCCGGGATGCCGGCCTACGGCTCGTGCGCCGGGATGATCCTGCTCGCCGACGAGATCCTCGACGGGCGGCCGGACCAGCACCAGCTCGGCGGCCTGGACGTCGTCGTGCGGCGCAACGCCTTCGGCCGGCAGGTGGACTCGTTCGAGACCGACCTGTCCTTCGCCGGGCTGCCCGGCGACCCGGTGCACGCGGTGTTCATCCGCGCCCCGTGGGTGGAGAAGGCGGGTGGCGCGGTCGAGGTGCTGGCCGCGGTCCCGCACGTCGACGTCGCGGGGGACGCCGCAGGGCGGCCGGTGGCCGTCCGGCAGGGTCCGGTGCTGGCGACGTCGTTCCACCCGGAGCTGACCGGGGACCGGCGGGTGCACGGGCTGTTCGTCGACATGGTGCGCGCGGCGGCCTGACCGGTCCGGGGGCCGCCCCGCTCCGATCGGTCGGCCCGATCTGCCGGCTCAGCCCCCGGCGCGCAGGCACGGGGGCTGAGCCGCAGCACGGACGGGCCACGTGGGGGCCGTGGACCCGTCCGGGTCCGGATGGCGCTGCGCCGGCGGCCGGGTCAGACCGGGTCGCGCTGCTCGGAGCCGGCGTACCGGCGCCCGCCGTGCGCGCGCCGGCCGGGCTCGGTCGACTCGAGCCGTCGCCGGAACTCGGCCCAGGTGTCGGGGTCGAGCGTCCGCTCGGCCGGCGAGGTGCCGGACATCGCCGGGCTGCCGGACGTCGCCGGGGTCCGCACCGGGCCGTCGTCCTCCGGGCTCGCGGAGGCCCGCTGGCGGGGGATCCCCGGGGCGTCGTCCGCAGGGGTGCCCTTCCTCGGCACGAGGGCCTGCACCGTCGCGAACTCCTGCGCGTCGCGCCGCTCCCGGGCCTCGGCGCCGCGCTGCCGGACCCGGACGGCGCGCTCCCGGACCCGGCCGGGGTGCGGCCGTCGGGCGGCCATGCCCCCGGTCCCGGAGACGCGCGGCTCGGGCACGAACGCGTCCTCGACGACGGCGGAGTGTGGCCCGGGCGCGAAGAGCGGGGCGGGTTCCGCGTCCTCCGACGACCGCGGCGCGGCCACACCCGGGGACGGCTCCGCGGCCCGCAGACCGAGCAGCGGCGCCCACGGCCAGGACGACAGGACCGCCCGCGACCGCCAGAACCCCAGCCCCAGGACCAGCCCGAAGATCAGGTGGCCGATCAGCGACAGCAGCACCGTCGTCGGGGTCAGCGTGAACATCAGCTGCTGCCCCTGCGGCGCCAGGCCCACCGTCGCGATCAGCCCGGACCAGACCGGGAACACGCCGAACCCGACCGCGGCCAGCACCACGGTCCGGCGCGAGCAGCGCTGCAGCCCGCACACCGCGGCGACGACGAAGAAGGTGATCCCGATGCCACCGCCGTCGCCGATGTAGCGCCACAGGTAGCCGACGACGGCGCCGCCCACCATGCCGTCCGGGTTCCCGGTGATCCACGTGCCCATGGTCGGGATGAAGTCGCCCCAGAGACCGAGCATGTACACCGTGTCCAGCCGGAACACGTCGTAGATCCCGCAGGCGAGCACACCCCAGACCAGGCCGTGCAGGACGACGCGGTCGGCGGCGTGCGGGGCGAAGACGCTGAGCACCAGCACCACGGTGGCCAGCGGGATCACCGCGACGGCGGCCGAGATCTGCATCTCGACCAGCCCGAACACGTGCGCGGAGATCGCCAGCAGCGGGAGTGCGGCGAGCAGGACGTGCAGCGCGGGCCGGACGAAGCCCGGTGGGGCGGGGGACGGCGACACGACGGCGGCCGGTCGGGATCCGGTCGCGTCGGAGGTAGCGTCCGGGGCGGCTCGGGGACCGCGGCGGCGCACAGCGGGGGAGGCGTCGGGCATCGTTTCGTTTCCGTAGCGGGGCCCGGGGCGACGGGGGAGCGCCCGGGAGGCCGGATCGGCGCCACGAGGGGGAGCGGGGCGTGACTCGGCTGGGGACGACCGTAGGAAGTCGATCGACGCCGGGTTGTCTTCCTGAGGTGTCGTGCCGCCGTCCGGCCCCGTCGCCGCGACCAACGGCCGGGGCGATGCTCCCTTCGGCAGAGCGGACGCCGCCGTACGGACAGTCGTGGCTCTCAGGAACCCGCTGAATCGGGCATCGTCTGCCGTTCGCCGCACGACGCGCCGGGGCCGGCCGGTCCGTCGGACTGCCGGGCGACCGGTGGGGGCAACCCGAACCCCGGCCGGGGGCGGACCGTGTGGGTTCCGGGCACCGGAGGGGCGAGGCTGGACGGACCGCGTCCCGGGGAGGTCCGCATGAGCACGCTCGTCGTTCCACGTGTGGTCCGGCGTCCGGCTGTCCCGCACGCCGTCGTCGTGAGCATCGTGTCGTGGCTGGCCGCGATCCTCGCCGGGATGGCGGAGACCCTCGTACGGCTCGCCGTCGCGGAGCCGCCGACCGGGGGCGAGGTCGCTGCCCGCGCGGGCATCTACCTGGTGCTGGCGGCGCTGGTGCTGTTGCTGCGGACCGGGCACGACCCGATCCGGTGGACCGTGGTGCTGGTCCTCGGGGTGCTCGGGTCGCTGTCCCTGGTCGTCGAACCGGTCCGTGCGCTGCTCGGGGGTGCCTCGGCGGCGACGTTCCTGGTCACCGCGAGCCTTCCGGAGCTGGCCGCCGCCGGGCTGCGGGCGCTGCACCTGGTGGAGGTGCTGGTCGCGCTGGTGCTGCTGTTCCACCCGTCCGCCACCGCGTTCTTCCGCATGTCGCGGACCGAGCGGAGATCGTCTCAGGTCTGACGCCGACGCGCCGGCGCGGTCGGGCGGCCGGAGCGTCGCGGTCGTGGGAGTGGACGGCCCGGACCGGCCGCGAAACCGCGCCGCCGGTAGCATCGTGGGGTTCCCGCAGGTCCGACGCGCCGCTGCCCCGTGCCGCGGCACGGCACAGGCCTGCCCCGGCCGGTCGCGTGCCCCGCGCCCGGCCAGAGCACGAGAGGTGGGCAGACGAGCCGATGAGCGGCCACTCCAAGTGGGCGACGACCAAGCACAAGAAGGCCGTGGTCGACGCCCGCCGCGGCAAGATGTTCGCCAAGCTGATCAAGAACATCGAGGTCGCGGCCCGCACCGGTGGGGGTGACCCCGAGGGCAACCCCACGCTCTACGACGCCATCCAGAAGGCGAAGAAGAGCTCGGTCCCGAACGACAACATCGACCGTGCGGTCAAGCGCGGTTCCGGCGCGGACGCGGGCGGCGCGGACTACCAGTCGATCACCTACGAGGGGTACGGCCCGAACGGCGTCGCCGTCCTGATCGAGTGCCTGACCGACAACCGTAACCGGGCCGCGACCGAGGTCCGGACCGCGATGACCCGCAACGGCGGCGCGATGGCCGACCCGGGGTCGGTGGCCTACCTGTTCACCCGCAAGGGTGTCGTCGTGCTGCCGAAGGGCGAGCTCGTCGAGGACGACGTACTGATGGCCGTCCTCGACGCCGGCGCCGAGGAGGTCAACGACCTCGGCGACAGCTGGGAGGTCCTCTCCGAGGCCGGCGACGTCGTCGCGGTGCGCACCGCGCTGCAGGACAACGGGATCGACTATGACTCGGCGGATGCGGAGTTCCGCCCGTCGATGAGCGTCGAGCTGGACGTCGAGGGCGCGAAGAAGATCGTCCGGCTGATCGAGGCGCTCGAGGACTCCGACGACGTGCAGAACGTCTGGTCGAACTTCGAGGCGTCCGACGAGGTCATGGCCGAGGTCTAGCGGGTTCCTCTACACCCTGCGCGGCCGCGTCCCTACGGGGCGCGGCCGCGTTCGTTGTCGGGGGTCGGTTCTAGACTCGCCGCCGATGAGCACAGCCACGCAGACCGCCTCTTCGAAGCCTGGTGCGAAGAAGGACGCGGCGAAGAAGCCCGACCGTCCGCGTCTGCTGCTGCTCGACGGTCATTCACTGGCCTACCGGGCGTTCTTCGCGCTGCCCGCGGAGAACTTCCGCACCGGCACCGGGCAGACCACGAACGCGGTCTACGGCTTCACCTCGATGCTGATCAACCTGCTGCGCGACGAGGAGCCGACGCACCTGGCGGTGGCGTTCGACGTCTCCCGCAAGACGTTCCGGTCCGAGCGCTACGCCGACTACAAGGCCAACCGCTCGGCGACGCCGGACGACTTCCGCGGCCAGATCGACCTCATCAAGGAGGTCCTGGGCGCGCTGAACATCCCGGTGTTCGCCGTCGAGGGCTACGAGGCCGACGACCTCATCGCCACCCTGTCCACCGCGGCCGAGGCGCAGGGTTTCCAGGTGCTCATCACCACCGGCGACCGGGACGCGTTCCAGCTGGTCACCGACGACGTCACGGTGCTCTACCCGAAGCGCGGCGTCTCCGACCTGGGCCGGATCGACCCGGCCGAGGTGGACAAGCGCTACGGGCTGACCCCGACGCAGTACCCGGACTTCGCGGCGCTGCGCGGCGACCCCTCCGACAACCTGCCCTCGATCCCCGGGGTCGGGGAGAAGACCGCCGCCAAGTGGGTGCGCGAGTTCGGCTCGCTGTCCGAGCTGACCGACCGGGTCGACGAGGTGAAGGGCAAGGCCGGGGACGCACTGCGGGCGAACCTGGCGAACGTCCTGCTGAACCGGCAGCTCACCGAGCTGGTGCGCGACGTCGACCTGGGCTCCGGCCCGGAGCAGCTCGAGGTGCGCCCGTGGGACCGGGACGCGGTGCACCGGCTGTTCGACGAGCTCGAGTTCCGGGTGCTGCGCGAGCGGCTGTTCTCGACGCTGTCCTCCGCCGAGCCGGAGGCCGAGTCCGGGTTCGAGATCGCCGGTGAGGTGATCGAGCCGGGCGCGCTGCGGGCCTGGCTGGACACGCACGCCCGGGACGGCCGCCGGGTCGCGCTCAGCTTCGCCGGGGTGAGCGGCCCGGTCGCGGCGCGGGACATGGCCGGGATCGCGCTCGCCGTGGGCGAGCCGACCGTCGAGCAGCGCGCCGCCGGCGCAGCGGCCGGGGTGCCGCGGGCCGGGTACCTGACGCTGCAGGCCCTCACGCCCGACGACGAGGCCGCCCTGGGCGACTGGCTCGCCGACGCCGACGTGCCGAAGGCCGCGCACGACATCAAGGCCGTGCTGCACGCACTGCGCTCGCGCGGCTGGACCCTCGACGGCCTGACCAGCGACACCGCGCTGGCCGCCTATCTGGCCCGGCCGGGGCAGCGCACGTTCGACCTGGCCGACCTGGCGCTGCGCTACCTGCGCCGGGAGCTGCGCACCGAGGAGGCCGCCGACGGGCAGCTGTCGCTGCTCGGCGGCGAGGACGAGGCCGACCAGCAGGCCGCACAGCAGGAGATGCTGGCCGCGTCGGCGATCTCCGAGCTGGCCGACGCGCTGGACACCGAGCTGTCCGAGCGGGGTGGCACCGGGCTGCTCGCCGACCTGGAGCTGCCGCTGGCGTTCGTGCTCGCCGACTGCGAGGCGGCCGGGATCGGGGTGGACTCCGAGACGCTGTCCGACCTGGAGTCCGACTTCGGCGCCCAGGTCCGCGAGGCCGCGCAGAACGCGTACGAGGTGATCGGCAAGGAGATCAACCTCGGGTCGCCGAAGCAGCTGCAGGTCGTGCTGTTCGACGAGCTGAACATGCCGAAGACCAAGCGCACCAAGACCGGCTACACCACCGACGCGGACGCGCTGCAGAACCTGTTCGAGCAGACCGAGCACCCGTTCCTGCAGTTCCTGCTGCAGCACCGGGACGCCACGCGGCTGAAGGTCACCGTCGACGGGCTGATCAAGTCCGTGGCCGACGACGGCCGGATCCACACCACCTACTCGCAGACGATCGCGGCGACCGGCCGGCTGTCCTCGACCGACCCGAACCTGCAGAACGTGCCGATCCGCACCGCCGCCGGGCGCCGGATCCGGGACGCGTTCGTGGTGGGCTCGGGCCCGTCCGGCGAGAAGTTCGCCGAGCTGATGACCGCCGACTACAGCCAGATCGAGATGCGGATCATGGCGCACCTGTCGGAGGACGAGGCACTGATCGAGGCGTTCCGGTCCCGGCACGACTTCCACGCCGAGACCGCCGCCCGGGTGTTCGAGGTCGACGCGACCGAGGTGTCCGTCGAGCAGCGCGCCAAGATCAAGGCGATGAACTACGGCCTGGCCTACGGGCTGTCGGCCTACGGGCTGTCCGGGCAGCTGCGGATCTCCACCGACGAGGCCAAGGGCCTGATGGACGGTTACTTCGCCGGGTTCGGCGGGGTGCGCGACTACCTGGCCGGGGTCGTCGACCAGGCCCGCAAGGACGGCTACACCGCGACGATCATGGGCCGGCGCCGCTACCTGCCCGACCTCGTCAGCGACAACCGGCAGCGCCGGGAGATGGCCGAGCGGATGGCGCTCAACGCACCGATCCAGGGCAGCGCCGCGGACATCATCAAGGTCGCGATGCTCAACGTGTACCGGTCGCTGCAGAGCGAGGGGCTGCGCAGCCGGATGCTGCTGCAGGTGCACGACGAGCTCGTGATCGAGGTCGCCGACGGCGAGCGGGAGGCGCTCGAGGCGCTGGTGCGCCGGGAGATGGCCGCGGCCGCCGAGCTGTCGGTGCCGCTGGAGGTCTCGGTCGGCTACGGGCGCAGCTGGGATGCCGCGGCGCACTGAGGCACCCGCGCCGGGCGCGCAGGTACCGGTGTCGCGCGCCTCAGCGTGGGCTCACGGGAGGACGCGGCTGGGCCGCGTTGTGCGGTCGGGTCTGCCAGGTCGCCGGGTCCGAGGTCGCGGTCGCGGCTCCCGCGGGACAGGGCCGGCGCGCCGCCGGTGAGCCGGTGTACACGGTCTGCCGGTACGCGAGGCGCCGCGACCCGTCGTGCATGCCGAGCGCCGGCCGGGCCGTGGAGCCGGGAGGCTCCGCCGCGTGCGGGGCGATCAGCCGCACGGCCCGTCCGAGTTCGGCGACCAGCCGCTCCGCGGGGAGGCCGTGCACCTCGGCCTCCCGGTGCAGGACCGCCGCGACGGACCCGTGTCCGGCCCGGCGACGGCGGTCGCGGAGCAGCCGGCGCGCCAGCAGGTCCGCGGCCGCGCGCAGGGTCGCCATGTCTTCCGCCGTCACGCTGAAGACCGACTCGGGGGCGTCGGCGGACGCACCCGCGGCCGCCAGTACCGGACGGGCGATGCGTGCCCATGCGTCCAGTGCCTGCCGGCCGCCCAGCGGCTCGGGGAGGGCGAGCCCGTCCGCCTCGGCGTCCGCGAGTGCGACGAGCAGGCCGCCGATCCGCATCGCGCGCAGAGTCCATGTCGGACGGTCGCCGGGGAGCAACGGCCGGCGGGTCGTGGGATGCGCGTGCCTCGCCGGGACGTGCCCGTCGTGAGGTGCGCGGGGGAGCGGGATCATGGACATCGGTCTGACCTTCCGTTTCGCCGACGGGAGGAAGGTCGCAGGGCTGTGACCTGGCGTTACCCGTCCGAGACGGACGGTGGCAGCGGCCCGGTCGGCGGTGCGTCCGGCACGCCCGGTGGTCGTACGTGGACAGAGAGTGATCAACTCCGGGCGATCACCCACCGAGATGCGGACCATCGCGAGAAGTGGATCTCCGGACGACCGTGGACTGCATCTCGGCGGGGTACGGAAGCGCGGCGGGCCGGTGGTGCGGAGGCGTGGAGGGGCCGGTGCGCGGTGTGGCCGGCGTAGCGGTCGCCCTCGATGCCGTGTCCGGCCCGGCCCCGGACGTACTCCCGCAGCGGCGGTTCCGGGTCGGGGACCGGCCCGTCGGACGGGCGCCCCTCGTAGGCATGCCGCGACGAGGCGAGCGGCGCGACGACCTCGACCCGCACCGCCGCTCAGCCCACCTCGGACAGGAACTGCCGCACGGCTCCCCGGGTCAGCTGCGCACCCGGGCTGCCGAAGGGCCGGTCGAAGACGTGGTCGGCGTAGGGCACCGTGACCAGCCGGCCGGGGACACCGGCCGCGCGGAGCTCGCCGTCGTAGGCGGTGACCCGGTCCGGGAGGACGAAGTGGTCGGCGGAACCGAGCAGGATCAGCGTCGGCGGCAGTCCCGGACGGACCTGTTCGGACGGCGACAGCAGCCGCAGCAGCCCCGGCGCGTCGGCCGCGGGGCCGCCGAACAGGACCTGCTGCAGGTCCGGGTCGATCAGCGTCAGGTCGACCGGTGGGTAGTGCGCGACGACGCCGACCGGCGGTGGTCCGCCGCCGGTCGCGTTCCCCGCGTCGGAGCAGGCCAGCGAGCCGTCGAGCAGTCCGGAGGCGGTGCTCAGCGCGAGCGTCGCCCCGGCGGACTGCCCCGCCAGCACGAGGCGGTCCGGGTCGAGGTCGGGTTCCTGGGCGCGGATCCGGTCCACCGCGCAGGCGACGTCGCGTTGCTGGTCGCGGCCCACCGGCCGGTCGTCGCCGGACTCCGGGAGGCGGTAGTCGACGGCCGCGACCGCCCAGCCGTCGTCGGCCAGCGCACGGTGCTGTGCGGTCCGGTCCTCGCGGTCACCGCGTACCCAGCTCCCGCCGTGCATCCACACCATGACCGGGTGCGGTCCCGCGCCGGCCGGCAGGTAGACGTCCATCTCGCGGCCCGGCGCGTAGTCCACCGTGCGGTCCGGGGCGCCGTCGGGCTGCCCGACGTCGGTGAGCACGGAGGTCCAGTCCAGCCCGACGCCCTCCGCCGACGCGGCCCGGCCCTGCGCCCCGAGCACGGCGACCGACCCGACCACCGCGGCGAGCGCGACGACCGCCGTCGCGTAGCCGATCAGCGGTGCGCGGGCGGCGCGTGCGGCCAGTCCGATGAGGATGCCCAGCACCGCCGCGAGCGCGACGTGCAGCGGGTACAGCCCGGTCACGAACGAACCCGCGAACCCGATCCCCGGCGTCTCCGGCCGGAACGCGCCGACCAGGATCACCAGCAGCACGGCCGCCCATGCCAGCGCGAGCACGCGCAGGAACCAGGTCACCCGCGCACCTTGCCATCTCCGGCCCCGCCCTGATCGAGGCGGCTCCTTCCCGGCGCGCCCCCGACCTGGCTCCGCACCCCGCCCGGTAGCGTGCGGACCTCGAACGGGCGTGCGGAAAGGGGTGGCGCGGTGCGGGTGCTCGGGGTCGACCCCGGCCTGACCCGGTGCGGGATCGGCGTCGTCGAGTCCGGGGCCGGTCGCACAGTCGGATTCGTCGACGTCGGCGTGGTCCGCAGCGCGACCGACCTGCCCCTGGAGCGACGGCTGCTGACCGTCGCCGACGAGGTCGAACGCTGGGTGGCCCGGCACCGGCCGGACGTGATCGCCGTCGAGCGGGTGTTCAGCCAGCACAACGTGCGGACCGTGATGGGCACCGCGCAGGCCAGCGGGGTGGTCGCGCTGGTCGCCGCGCGCGCCGGGCTCCCGGTCGCCTTCCACACCCCCAGCGAGGTCAAGGCGGCGATCACCGGCCAGGGACGTGCCGGGAAGGCGCAGGTCGCCGCGATGGTCACCCGGGTGCTCGGGCTCGAGACCCCGCCGAAGCCGGCCGACGCCGCGGACGCGCTGGCGCTGGCGATCTGCCACTGCTGGCGGTCGCCGATGCTGGACCGGATGGCGGAGGCGCAGGCCCGGGCCGAGGAGCTCGCCGCGGTGCACCGGGCGCGGCTCGCCGAGGCGCAGGCCGCGAACACCGACGGTCGCCCGACGGCGGCCGCGCAATGGGCTGCGGCGCGGGCGGCCGCCGGGCCGGGGGCGGGCTGGTCCGACAGCATCCGGTCCGGCACCGCCGGGGCGGGCGGCGGCCGGTCCCGCGGCCGGGCCGCGGGCGCCCGGCCGGCGGTGTCGGGCTCGGGGCCGTCGGTGCCGCCCGGTAGCGTCCCGCCTCGAACGACCGTTCGCGGAAAGGGGACCGAACAGTGATCCACTCGGTGCGGGGTCCGGTGCTGGAGATCGGGCTGGACCACGTGGTCGTCGAGGTGGGTGGCGTCGGTCTCGCCGTGTACGCCACCCCGGCGACGATCGGGGGCCTGCGTCGCGGCGAGGAGGCCCGGCTGGCGACCACGCTGGTCGTCCGCGAGGAGTCGCTGACCCTGTTCGGCTTCGCCGACACCGAGGAGCGCGAGCTGTTCCTGCTGGTGCAGACCGTGTCCGGGATCGGGCCGCGGCTGGCGCTGGCCACGATCGCGGTGCTGGAGCCGGACACGCTGCGCCGGGCGCTCGCCGACGGCGACCTCGCGACGCTGACCCGGATCCCCGGGGTCGGGAAGAAGAGCGCGGAACGGCTGGTCGTGGAGCTCCGCGACAAGGTCACCGCCCCCGCCACGGTCCCGGCCGGTGCCGGCGGCGGGGCCGGTCCGAGCGCGCCGCAGCCGGTGCTCGGCGTGCGCGACCAGGTGGTCGAGGCCCTGCTCGGGCTCGGGTTCACCCAGCGCCCCGCCGAGCAGGCGGTGGACGCGGTGCTCGCCGAGTCCGCCGACGCGACCCCGACCGTGCTGCTGCGCACCGCGCTGTCCTCGCTGGGCCGCGCGCGGTGACCGTGCCGGACGGCTCCGACCCCGTGACCGGGGCTCCACCGGAGCCGTGGGCGGAGACCGGCTTCGTCGCCGGCGAGCCGCGCGAGATCGACCCGGACGCCCAGCCCGGGGACGCCGACGTCGAGGCCTCGCTCCGGCCGCGCTCGCTGGGCGAGTTCGTCGGCCAGCCACGGGTCCGCGAGCAGCTCGAGCTGGTGCTGGAGGGTGCCCGGCGCCGCGGCGACCCGCCGGACCACATCCTGCTCTCCGGCCCGCCGGGCCTGGGCAAGACCAGCCTCGCGATGATCATCGCGCAGGAGCTGGGTGCGGCGATCCGGCTGACCTCCGGGCCCGCCCTGGAACGCGCCGGCGACCTCGCCGCGATGCTGTCCAACCTGGTGCCCGGCGACGTGCTGTTCATCGACGAGATCCACCGCACGGCCCGGCCGGCCGAGGAGATGCTCTACCTGGCGATGGAGGACTTCCGGGTGGACGTCGTCGTCGGGAAGGGCCCCGGCGCCACGTCGATCCCGCTCGACGTCGCCCCCTTCACCCTGGTCGGCGCGACCACCCGGGCCGGGTCGCTGACCGGTCCGCTGCGCGACCGGTTCGGCTTCACCGGCCACATGGAGTTCTACTCCGGCGACGAGCTGGAACGCGTCCTGCACCGGGCCGCCGGCATCCTGAACATCGACCTGCGCCCGGACGGCGCCGAGGAGATCGCCGGGCGCTGCCGGGGCACCCCGCGGGTGGCGAACCGGCTGCTGCGCCGGGTCCGCGACTTCGCCGAGGTTCGCGCGGACGGCGTCATCCGCCGCGACGTCGCGCAGGCCGCGCTGGCCGTCTACGACGTCGACGAGCTCGGCCTCGACCGGCTCGACCGCGCCGTGCTGAGCGCGCTCGTGCGGTCGTTCCACGGCGGCCCGGTCGGGGTCTCCACGCTCGCCGTCGCGGTGGGGGAGGAGGCCGGGACCGTCGAGGAGGTCTGCGAGCCCTACCTCGTGCGTGCCGGGATGCTGGCCCGGACGCCCCGGGGCCGGGTCGCCACGCCGCTGGCCTGGACCCATCTGGGGCTGACCCCACCCGCCGATGCGCCCGCGGGGCACCGGATCGACCCTCTGTTCTGAGTGCAGATGCGCGGCTCCGCAGGCTGGGCGCTCGGTGCAGGTGCGCGGCTCCGCAGGCTGCGCGCTCAGTCCTTGATCTCGCACAGCACCGTGCCCTGGGACACCGACGCGCCCTGCTCGGCGTTCAGCCCGGTCACGGTGCCGTCTTTGGACGCGGTGACCGGGTTCTCCATCTTCATCGCCTCCAGCACGACGATCAGGTCACCGGCCGAGACCGTGTCGCCGTCGGACACCGCGACCTTGATGATCGTGCCCTGCATCGGCGCGGTGACGGCGTCGCCGGAGACCTTGGCCCCGCCACCGGACCCGGTCCGCTTGCGCGGAGCGGCCTTGCGCCCGGCCGCCGCGCCGCCGCCCCCGCCCAGGGCGAGGTCGCCGGGCAGCGAGACCTCCAGGCGTCGCCCGCCGACCTCGACGACGACGGTCTGCCGCTCGCCGGCCTCGTCGTCGGCCCCCGCGCCACCGGAGAACGGCGGCACGGTGTTGTCCCACTCGGTCTCGATCCACCGGGTGTGCACGGCGAAGTCGTCGCCGGTCGCGGCGGTGAACGCCGGGTCGGCGACGACGAGCCGGTGGAACTCCAGCACCGTCGCCATGCCCTCGACCCGGAACTCCGCCAGTGCACGCCGGGAGCGCTCGAGGGCCTGCTGCCGGTCCTTGCCGGTGACGATCAGCTTCGCCAGCAGCGAGTCGAACTGCCCGCCGATCACCGAGCCGTCCTCGACGCCGGCGTCGGTCCGCACGCCCGGCCCGGCCGGGTACCAGATCCGCTCGACGGTGCCCGGGGCCGGGAGGAAGTTGCGGCCGGCGTCCTCGCCGTTGATCCGGAACTCGATCGCGTGCCCGCGCGGCTCGGGGTCGTCGTCGTAGCCCAGCTCCTGGCCCTCGGCGATCCGGAACATCTCCCGCACCAGGTCGATGCCGGTGGTCTCCTCGGACACCGGGTGCTCGACCTGCAGCCGGGTGTTCACCTCCAGGAAGGTGATCATCCCGTCCTCGCCGATCAGGAACTCGACGGTGCCGGCGCCGTAGTAGCCGGCCTCCGTGCAGATCGCCTTCGAGGCGTCGTACAGGGTCGTGCGCTGCTCGTCGGTCAGGAACGGCGCGGGGGCCTCCTCGACGAGCTTCTGGAAGCGGCGCTGCAGCGAGCAGTCCCGCGTCCCGACGACGACGACGTTGCCGTGCTGGTCGGCCAGCACCTGCGTCTCCACGTGCCGGGGCCGGTCCAGGTAGCGCTCGACGAAGCACTCGCCGCGACCGAACGCCGCGGTCGCCTCGCGTACCGCGGACTCGTAGAGCTCGGCGACCTCGGAGCGCTCGCGGGCGACCTTCATCCCGCGGCCGCCACCGCCGAACGCGGCCTTGATCGCGACGGGCAGGCCGTGCTGGTCGGCGAAGGCGAGGACCTCGTCGGCATTCGAGACCGGGTCCTTGGTGCCGGGCACCAGCGGGGCACCGGCCTTCAGGGCGATGTGCCGGGCGGTGACCTTGTCCCCGAGGTCGCGGATCGCCTGCGGGGACGGCCCGATCCAGGTGATGCCGGCGTCGATCACGGCCTGGGCGAAGTCGGCGTTCTCGGACAGGAACCCGTACCCGGGGTGGATCGCGTCGGCACCGGCTCGCTGTGCCGCGCCGATGACCTTCTCGATGTCCAGGTAGGACTCCGCGGCGGTGGACCCGCCGAGTGCGAAGGCCTCGTCGGCGAGCCGGACGAACATCGCGTCCCGGTCCGGCTCGGCGTAGACGGCGACGCTGGCCAGACCCGCGTCCTTGGCGGCGCGGATCACCCGGACGGCGATCTCCCCCCGGTTGGCGACGAGCACTTTCCGCAGTGCGGGCACGGTCGAAACTCCTCCGGTTCGGGGGCGCCGGCCCGATGGCGCGGCGATGGGTCGTTCACGGATCGCGGGGCCGGGATCCGGTGAGGGTGACGGGTCAGCGGGGCAGGCCCGAGGCGCGCCAGGCGCCGGGGCCGGGGACCAGCGGTGCGCGCAGTTGCGCCGCGGGGTGCGACCACGGGCTCGGCGGGGCCGGGGGCGGCGCGTCGGCCCCGCCCGCCGACGCCGCGGCGGCCACGACGGCGGTCAGCGCGGCCAGCTCGGCGTCGTCCGGATTCCCCCGCACGACCCGGAACAGCGCGCGGCGCTCCTCGGGCGTCTGCTCCTCGGTCCCCATCAGAGCGGGATGTTCCCGTGCTTGCGGGTCGGCCCCTGCTCCCGCTTGGTGACCAGCATCCGCAGCGCCCGGCCGACGTAGCCGCGGGTGTGCGACGGCGGCACCACCGCGTCGACGTAACCGCGGTCCGCGGCCACATAGGGGTTGCAGAGGGTGTCCTCGTAGTCCTGCTGCAGCTCCGCCCGCTTGGCCGCCAGCTCGTCCCCGGAGAGGCCCTTGAGCTCCTTGCGGTAGAGGATCGACACCGCGCCCTGCGCGCCGGTGACCGCGATCTGCGCGGTCGGCCAGGCGATGTTGACGTCCGCGCCGAGGTGCTTGGACCCCATCACGTCGTAGGCCCCGCCGTAGGCCTTGCGGGTGATCACGGTGACCAGCGGGACGGTGGCCTCGGCGTAGGCGTAGATCAGCTTGGCCCCACGCCGGATGATGCCGTTCCACTCCTGGTCGGTGCCGGGCAGGAAGCCGGGGACGTCGACGAAGGTCAGCACCGGGATGCCGAACGCGTCGCAGGTCCGCACGAACCGGGCGGCCTTCTCCGAGGCGTCGATGTCCAGGCAGCCGGCGAACTGGGTCGGCTGGTTGGCCACGATCCCGACGCTGCGCCCCTCCACCCGGGCGTAGCCGATCACGATGTTCGGCGCCCAGAGCTCCTGGACCTCGAGGAAGTCCTCCTCGTCGACCACCCGGTTGATCACCTCGCGGATGTCGTACGGGGTGTTCGCGGAGTCCGGCACGATCGTGTCGAGCTCCCGGTCGGCGTCGGTGAGCCCGTCGGCGACCGTGCCCTCGACCGGCTCCGGCGCCGGGTAGGACGGCGGCTCGGACAGGTTGTTCGACGGCAGGAAGCTCAGCAGCTGCTTCACGTAGTCGAACGCATCGGACTCGTCACCGGCCAGGTAGTGCGCGACGCCCGACTTGGAGTTGTGCGCCCGGCCGCCGCCGAGCTCCTCCATGTCCACGTTCTCGCCGGTGACGGTCTTGATCACGTCCGGGCCGGTGATGAACATGTGGCTGGTCTCGTCGACCATCACGGTGAAGTCGGTGATCGCCGGCGAGTAGACCGCGCCACCGGCGCACGGGCCCATGATCAGCGAGATCTGCGGGACGACGCCCGAGCTGGCCACGTTCCGCCGGAAGATCTCGCCGTAGAGCCCGAGCGCGACCACGCCCTCCTGGATGCGCGCGCCGCCGCCGTCGTTGATCCCGATCATCGGGACACCGATCTTCGCGGCCAGGTCCATCACCTTGACGATCTTCTCGCCGTAGACCTCGCCGAGCGCCCCGCCGAACACCGTCGCGTCCTGGGAGAACACCGCGACCGGGCGGCCGTCGATCGTGCCGGTGCCGGTCACCACGCCGTCGCCGGCCGGGCGCTTGTCGGCCATCCCGAAGTTCGTCGACCGGTGCCGGGTGAGCGCGTCGAGCTCGACGAACGAGCCCGGGTCGAGCAGCTGGTCGAGGCGCTCGCGGGCGGTCTGGCGGCCCTTGGCGTGCTGGCGCTCGACGGCCGCCTCCGAGCCGGCGTGCACCGCCTCGTCGAACCGCTGGTAGAGGTCGGCGAGCTTGCCCGCCGTCGTGTGCACGTCCGGCTCGGGCGAATCGTCGTCCGGAATCGCCATCGGCTCCGTTGCGGCGCTCATGGCCTGATTCTAAAACCTTTAGTTTACTCGGCGGGGGTGACCCCCGTCGCCCGGCTCAGCCCGGTGTAACGGCTCCGATGCTGATCCGACGCCCCCCACTCGTACTCGATTGCGGTGAGACGCTTGAAGTAGTGCCCGACAGCCAGTTCCTGTGACATCCCCATCCCGCCATGCAGCTGCACGGCGTTCTGACCCACGAACCTCGCTGCACGACTCACCGTGACTTTCGCGGCGGCCACCGCACGGGCGCGCTCGCAGGGGCCGTCCTCCAGACGGAGCGTCGCGAGCAGGGCGGCGGCGGCGGCCTGCTCGACCTCGATGTGCATGTCCACCATCCGGTGTTGCAGCACCTGGAACGACCCTATGGGCTGTCCGAACTGCCGCCGTTCCTTGGCGTAGGCGACGGTGTCGGCGAGGATCCGCCGCAGGCAGCCGACGGCCTCGGCGCAGATCGCCGCGACCGTCTCGTCGAGGGCCGGGCCGAGCAGGTCCCACCCCCGGTCGCGGACGCCGAGGAGCCCGTCCCCGGGCACCCGGAGCCCGTCGAGAACCAGATCGGCGGCGTGCCGGTCGTCGATCGTGCGGTAGCCGTGGACCCGAAGGCCGTCCGGCGGCGATGCAGCGTCGAACGGGACCAGGAACAGCGAGATCCCGTCGTGATCGCGCTGTTCGCCTGCTGTCCGGGCGCTCAGCAGGAGGTGGGTCGCGAACCGGACGCCGGTGACGACGGTCTTCTCGCCGGTCAGCTTCCAGCCGCCGTCATCGACGTGGGCCGTCACCGCGACGTCGTGCGCGGTGTGCGCCGACCCCGGTTCGAGCAGCGCCGGGGCGATCCGGACGGTGCCCGCGCCGATGCCCGTGAGCAGGTCGATCGCCTCGGCCCGGCGCAGCACGCCCCCGCCGAGCACCACGGTGTCCACGAAGGGTTCGATGACCAGCGCCCGCCCGAGTTCCTCGGCGACGACCGACACCTCGACCGGGCCGCCGCCCGACCCGCCGGCGTCCGCGGGGAGCGCCACACCGAGGACTCCCAAATCCTCGGCGAACGCCCGCCACACTCCCGGCTGCCATCCCTCGGCGGACGTCGCAGCCTCACGACTGCGCGCGAGGTCGTAGCGGTCGGCGAGGAACCCGGCGAGCGAGTCACGCAGCAGCACCTGCTCCGCGTTCAACTGGAAGTCCATCTACAGCCCCAATGCCGCTTTCGCGATGATGTTCCGCTGGATCTCGTTGCTGCCCGCATAGATCGTTCCGGCGCGGTCGTTGAGGTAGCGCAGCGGTGCCACCGCCTGCCACGGCTCTCCGCTGAGGTATCGGTCGGCCGGTGCGACGACGTCCGCGACGGGTCCGCCGGGCCGGGTCGCGTGCGGCTGGTACACGCGCCCGCGCGGCCCCGACGCCTCGAGAAGGAGTTCGGTGAGGGTCTGGCTGAGCTCGGTTCCGAGGATCTTCAGCATCGACGACGCGGTCCCCGGGTTGCCGCCCGCCGCGGATGTGGAGAGAACCCGGAACTCGAGGACCTCGAACACGTCGATCCGGATGCGTGCGTCGGCCAGCTTCCCGGCGAAATCCGGCGAGTCGAGCAGTGGGTGTCCGTCGGGACCGGGCCGGCCGCTCGCGGCCCGTTCGATGTCACCCGCCATCACCTGCAGCATCGGTGCCACAGCCGTGCCTCCGCGCTCGAACTCGAGCAGGTACTTGGCCACCGTCCAGCCGTCGTCGATCCTGCCGATCACGTTGGCCTTCGGCACCCGGACCCCGTCGAAGAACTCCTGGTTCTGGATCTGCTCGCCGGAGGTCATCACGAGTGGGCGGACCTCGATGCCCGGAGACGTCATGTCGATCAGCAGGAACGTGATGCCCTGCTGCTTGCGTCCGGTGCGGTTCGTGCGCACCAGGCAGAACATCCAGTTCGCCTCGTGCGCGTGGGTGGTCCAGATCTTGCTCCCGCTGCAGACGAGGTCGTCGCCGTCGGCCACGGCCGTCATCGACAGCGACGCGAGGTCGGATCCCGACTCGGGCTCGGAGTACCCCTGGCAGAAGAAGATCTCGCCGGTGAGGATCCGGGGCAGGAAGTACTCCTTCTGCTCCGGCGTCCCGAACTCGATGATCACGTGCGCGACCTGCGAGATCCCCATCGGTGACAGCGGAGGAGCGCCGGCCAGGACGGACTCCCGGGTGAAGAGATAGTGCTGGGTCAGCGACCAGTCGCACCCGCCGTGCTCGACCGGCCAGGCCGGTGCGGCCCATCCCCGCTCGTGCAGGATCGCCTGCCACCGCATGCTCGCCTCGTGGTCGGCGTACACGCTGGTCATCAACCGGCCCGCGTCCCGCAGGTCGGGGGTGAGCTTCTCGTCCAGGAACGCGCGGACCTCGTCGCGGAACGCGAGATCCTCCGCCGACCAGCTGAGATCCATGTCCGGCCTTCCTCGTCGGTGGGCACCGAGAGAAAACTAACACGCGTAGGTGTGCGATCCGGCGACGGTGGACAAGGTCGCCGGGCTGCCGGGAAGCTCGCACGGTGGAGGTCCGACATCTCCGGTACTTCGTCGCCGTGGCCGAGGAGGCCAGTTTCTCGCGTGCGGCCGAACGGCTCGGCATGGCGACCTCGCCGCTGAGCCGGCGGATCCGGGACCTGGAGCGCGAGCTCGGGGTCGCCTTGTTCGTCCGCGACTACCACCGCGTCACGCCGACCGCGGCCGCCCGCGCGATCCTCGACGAGGCCCGCGGCATCGTCGAGCGGGTCGACGGTCTCGCCTCGTTGCTGCCCGCGACCGGAGGTCGGGTGGCGACGATCGTCGTGGGGACGGCGCCCGAGGTGTCTCCGGGACTGCGGTCGCGTCTGCTCGCGGCCCTGCGCACGGAACGGCCGGACCTCGTCGTGCGGCAGCGGCCGGCGAGCACAGCACCGCTGCTGCACGCCGTGCTCAAGGGCGACGTCGACCTCGCCTTCGTGCACGGCCGGGTGCAGGACGAGCGGTTGACCTCTCTCGCGATGGAGTCCCAGCCGATCCGGGTGGTCGTGGCGCAGGGGGCCGGCTTCGACGATCGGGACGCGGTCGATCTGGCCGAGCTCGCCCACCTCCCCTATACCTATCTCAAGGCCTCGTCGGCGCCCTTCGTCGCCCGCACCGCCGACGCCCTGCTCGCCCGGCACGGCATCGAGGGGCGGCTCCCGGTGCAGACCACCCACGCCGACCTCGTGCCGACGGTCTCCGCCGGGCAGGCGTTCACCCTGTGCGGCGCCGCGTTCGGCGCCACACGTAACGCCTTCCTCCACGAGCCGGTCCTGCTGCTGCCGTTCGACGCCGATCGAGAACGTCTGGAGACGAACGCGGTCTGGCGCGCGGACCGGCCCGATCTCGGGAGCGGACTGCCCGCACTGCTCCGGCGCTGCCGCGCGTGACCACATCGGTCATCCGTAGATCACCGATGTGATCGTGGACACGCCTACCTAACGCCCATAGGGTCCGATCGTTCGCGGGGACGGGGCTGTGCGCGAGTGCTCCGGCCCGGCCGCTCGACCATCGGAGGAGCATCGGCATGGGGCGTCTCGACGGCAAGGTCGTGTTCATCACCGGGGCAGCGCGCGGGCAGGGCCGGTCGCACGCCGTCCGGTTCGCGGAGGAGGGCGCGGCGGTGGTCGCGGTCGACATCTGCGAACAGGTGCCGACGGTGTTCTACCCGATGGCCACCAAGGAGGACCTGGACGAGACCGTCGCACTCGTCGAGGCGGTCGGCGGCCGCATCGTGGCCCGGGTCGCCGACGTGCGCGACCGCGCCGCCCTGCAGGCCGCCCACGACGCGGGAGTACAGGAGTTCGGGCACGTCGACACGGTCCTGCCGAACGCCGGGATCATGCCGGTGATCAACGAGGGTGCGCAGCACCAGGCCTGGTCCGACGGGATCGACACCATGCTCACCGGTGTGTGGCACACGATGGAGGTCTGTCTGCCGTCGATGATCGAACGTGGGCGGGGCGGCTCGGTCCTGATCACGAGCTCGGCCGCGGGCCTGTCCGGCATCGGACTGAACACCCTGCCCGGGCAGGCGGCGTACTCCGCGGCCAAGCACGGCGTCGTCGGCCTGATGCGGCTCTACGCCTCCCAGCTGGCGACGCACTCGATCCGTGTCAACACGGTGCATCCCACCGGCGTGAACACCCCGATGGTCGTCAACGAGCAGTACGGCGCCTTCGTCGAGGAGTTCCCCGAGATCGCCGGCAGCCCGAACTACCAGAACCCGATGCCGGTGCAGCTCGTCGAGCCGGTCGACATCAGCAACGCGATCGTCTACCTCGCCTCCGACGAGGGGCGTTACGTCACCGGCGTGACCTTCCCGGTCGACGCCGGCTACCTCAACCGCTGAAGGGATCGTCGTGAACCGAGACGAACTGCTGATCGACGGCGAGTGGCGTACCTCCGGCTCGCCGGACCGCATCCCCGTGGTCTCGCCCGCGACCGGCGAGGTGATCGGGGCAGCTCCCGATGCGAACGCCGACGACGTCGACGCCGCGGTGCGCGCGGCGCGCCGGTCGTTCGACGAGGGGGTGTGGCGGCTCATGCCGGTCGCCGAGCGTGCCGACGTGCTCGAGCGCGCGCTCGCGCTGCTGGAACCGAAGCTCGACGAGATCTCCCGTCTGGTGACCGCCGAGATGGGGCTGCCGAGCTCGTTCGCCGCGATGCAGATCCCGGGCGCGCTCAGCGTCGGCAAGTACTTCCTCGGCGTGGCGCGGCAGAGCCCGCTGTCCGAGGTACGGCAGACGATGTACGGCCCGGCCGCGGTCGTGAAGGAGCCGGTCGGGGTCGTCGCCTCCATCGCACCCTGGAACGGGCCGTTCAACATGGCGGTCTCGAAGATCTGGCCGGCGCTGGTGGCCGGCTGCAGCGTGGTCTACAAGCCGGCCCCCGAGACACCGCTGGACGGCTACTACGTCGCCGAGGCCCTGGCCGAGGCCGGCGTGCCGCCCGGCGTCGTCAACTTCGTCACGGGCGACCGGGACGCCGGGCGGGCACTGGTCGCGCATCCGGGCGTCGACAAGGTCAGCTTCACCGGCTCGACCGCGGCCGGCCGGCAGATCGGAACCGAGTGCGGTGGGAGCTTCAAGCGCCTGCAGCTCGAGCTCGGCGGCAAGTCCGCGGCGATCGTGCTCGACGACGCCGATCTCGAGACCACCATGTCCGCGCTGGCGACCGGATCGTTCTACAACACCGGCCAGGTCTGCGCGGCCTACAGCCGGGTGCTCGTGCCGGCCGCCCGGCACGACGAGGTCGTCGCGGCGCTGGTGGCGACCGCGGAGTCGTTCGTGGTCGGCGACCCCACCGACCCGACGACGACGATGGGTCCGCTGGTGTCGAAGCGTCAGCAGGACCGGGTGCTGGGCTATGTCGCCACCGGCCGGTCCGAGGGCGCGTCCGTGGCCACCGGCGGCGGGGTGCCCGACGGCCTCGAGAGGGGGGCCTACATCCAGCCGACGGTCTTCACCGGCGTCGAGAACGGGATGCGGATCGCGCAGGAGGAGATCTTCGGCCCCGTCGCCTCCGTGATCCGCTACGACACCGTCGACGAGGCGATCGCCATCGCCAACGACTCGGAGTACGGACTGCACGGTGCGGTGTTCACCACCGATCCGCAGCGCGCGGCCGACGTCGCCCGGCGGGTCCGGACCGGCACGTTCAGCGTCAACTCGTTCACCTACAACACCGAGGCGCCGTTCGGCGGGGTCAAGTGCTCCGGCGTCGGCCGCGACACCGGTGCCGAGGCGATCGAGTCCTACTACGAGCTGAAGACCGTCAACCTCACCGCGGACATGGCGTCGCTGTTCTCCTGACCTGCGCCTCCTGCTCCCACCACGCCCCCATCGGAGGTCCTTCGTGAGCGGTACCGTCGTCGACGCCTTGGCCTGGTGGGTCCGAACGGTCCCGGACCACCCCGCCATCGACCTCGACGGTGACGTCGTGACCTATGCCGAGCTCGACACCTGGGCCGACGGCGTCGCCGCGGCCCTGGTCGGGCGTGGCGTGACCCGCGGCGACCGGGTGGGCATCGTCGGGGCCAACAGCCTCGAGTGGTGCGTCGCGGCGGTCGCGGCCTGGAAGGTCGGGGCCGTCGTCTGCGGGTTCAACCAGCGTTTCCGCGCGACCGAACTCGGTGCGCTGGTGCAGCTGTGCGAACCGGCCGTGGTGTTCGGCGACCCGAGCCATCTGCCGCTGCTGGACGAGGTCGGGAGTTCCGGGACGTCGTTCGTCCCACTGGGACTCGACGACGTCGTGTCGACCGCGCGCGGCCGTGCCCACCCCCCGGCCGTCGCGGTCGACACCGACCCCGAGGACCCCACCTCCATCGTCTTCACCAGTGGAACCACCGGCACCCCCAAGGGCGTCGTCTTCACCCACCGCTCCCTCGCCGGGGCCATGCACGAGTGGTCGCTGGCCGAGTCCGTGGCACCCGGGGACTTCCGCGTGCTGCTGGTGCTGCCGATGTTCACCGCGGCCGGCATCGTCTGGGGGCTGTCCCGCACCCTGGTGCAGGGCGGCACGATGTTCCTGCAGCCCGGGTTCGACCCGCCCCGCGCTCTCGAGGTGCTGGAGTCGGCCCGGATCACCACCTTCACCGGACCGCCCATCCTGTTCGAGCAGATAGCCCGGGTGCCGGGGTTCGACCGGGTACGGCTGGGCCACCTCACGACCGCCTGGGTCGGCGGTGCCCGGGTACCGGTGCCGTTGCTGGAGACGTGGCGGCCCCGGGGGGTCGCCCTGCGGCAGCTGTACGGGCAGACCGAGATCGGCGGTACGGCCACCGCGATGTCGGCGGACGGTGCGCGACGGCATCCGGACAAGTGCGGCGCGGGAGGGCCGTTCACCCGGATCCGGGTCGTCGACCCCGACGGGCGCGACTGCGCGCCGGGTGAGGTCGGCGAGATCCTCATGCGCGGACCCGGCATGTTCCCCGGCTACTGGCGCAACGAGCAGGCCACGGCGCAGGCGTTGCGTGGCGGCTGGCTGCACTCCGGCGACCTCGGAACGCTGGACGAGGAGGGCCTGCTCACCTACGTGGACCGGATGGGGGAGATGATCAACTCAGGCGGGCTGAAGATCTCTCCGGCCGAGCTCGAGACGGTGATCGCGCAGGTCCCCGGCGTGGTGGAGGTCGCCGTCGTGCCCGTTCCGGACGCCAAGTTCGGCGAGACCTCGGCCGCGGTCGTGCATGCCGCGGACACGTTCGAACCGTCGTCGGTGGTGGCCTTCTGCAACGAGCGGCTCGCCGACTACAAGGTCCCGCGCTACGTCATCGCCCACGGTGGACCGCTCCCGCGGATGGCCAGCGGGAAGATCGCCAAGAGGGATCTGCGCGCGGTCTACGCCGACGCCCCCGACCGGTTCCCGAGAGTGCGCTGAGCGGGCGTCCCGGATAGCCGGGGACGCCCGCCGGCGCTGCTGGTCAGGAGTCGTGCACGATGACGCTGCGCAGGGTGCTGCCGTCGTACATCGCGGCGTACCCGTCGTTGATCTCGTCGAGGGTGAAGGTGCGGCTGACGAGCTCGTCGAGCTTGAGGGCGCCCGCGCGGTAGAGGTCGAGCAGCGCGGGGACGGCCTGCGTCGGTGACCACGAGCCGTAGAGGCAGCCCTGGATCCGCTTCTGGTACATCGGTAGCTGGGTGAGGTCGAGCGGGATCTGTCCGGCGTTCCTCCCGGGCACGGCGACGGCCACGACGGTGCCGTTCTTGCGTACGGCGTCGAAGGCCTCGGCGATGTAGGAGCCCTGCAGCGTGCTGGTGGTGACGACGGCGACGTCCGCTCCCTGCCCGTTGGTCAGCGACCGGGCGAGCTCGGTGGCCTCCTCCATCGACGCGGTCGCGTCCGTCGCGCCGAACGAGAGCGCGCTCTCGCGCCGGTTCGCCAACGGGTCCACGGCGATCACCCGGACGGCCCCGGCGTGCGACGCGCCCTGCACGGCGTTGACGCCGAGCCCGCCGACCCCCATGACGATCACGACGTCGCCGGGCCGGACACCGCCGGCATTCACCGCCGCGCCCCACCCGGTCGGTACCCCGCAGCCGACCAGGGCCGCCGCGATCAGCGGGATGTCGCGCCCGATCGGGATGCAGCAGAACTCAGGGACCACGCTGCGCTGGGAGAACGTGCCCGTGAACGCGGCCTGGGACACGTCGCGGTCCCCGAGGTGCATGCGGAACGTGCCGTCGAGCATGGCCCCGCGCCCGATGAGGGCCCCCAGGTCGCACAGGTTCTGCATCCCGCTCGCACACCAGCGGCAACGCCCGCAGCCCGGGAGGAACGAGGTGACGACATGGTCACCGACCGTCAACGTGGTCACACCCGGCCCGACGGCCTCCACGACGCCGGCCCCCTCGTGCCCGCCGCAGTAGGGGAGCACCTGGGTTCCGCTGTCGCCGGTGGCGTGGTGTTCGTCGGAGTGGCAGAGACCGGACGCGGCGTAGTGGAGCAGGACCTCGTTCGCGCGGGGCTCGTCGAGGTCCACCTCGTGGACCTCCCACTTCCCCGGGACCTCCATCAACAGGGCCGCTCTGCTCTTCATCGGGACTCCTCACGGATTCGGGGATGGGTGCCGGGAACGTCGGGGTACAGGTCTCGGACCAGGCGACGGGCGATCTTCCCGCTGGCTGTGCGGGGCAACGGGTCGGAGTGGTGGATCACGTAGCGGGGGACCTTGTAGCCGGCCAGCGACGTCCGGCAGTGGGCGGCGACGGCGGCGCCGTCCGGCGCCGCGTCACCGTGGACGATCGCGGCCGGCGTCTCGCCGAAGCGGGCGTCGTCGACCGGGATCACGCACACCTCGTCGACGCCGGGCAGCTCGGCGATCACGTTCTCGATCTCGGACGGGGCGATGTTGTAGCCCCCGGAGATGATGAGGTCCTTCATCCGGTCGACCATGCGGATCAGCCCGGACTCGTCGGCCACGCCGAGGTCCCCGGTGCGGAACCAGCCGTCGCGCCAGGCGGCGGCGGTCGCGTCGGGCTTGCGCCAGTAGCCGGGGGTGATCGACGGTCCGCGGGCCACGATCTCACCCTCCTCGCCGGGTCGGCACTCGCTCCCGTCGTCACGCACGACGCGGTGCGGGGTGAACACCGAGCCGCGCCCGATCGCCTCCGGGTGCACGACGGCCTCGTCGACCGGGTTCATCGACGACAGTCCGTGCAGCTCGGTCATGCCGTAGGACTGCCGGAGCAGGACCCCCTTGTCGAGCCACTGCCGCAGGTTGTCCGGGGAGACCCTGGCGCCTGCCACCGTCGCGAGCCGCAGGCAGGACAGGTCCGCGGTGGCGAACTCCGGGGTCGCCGACATCTGCTCGAACAGCAGTGGGACGCCGCAGGCTACCTCGATGCGCCGATCGGCGATCCGCCGTAGCATCGACGCGGCGTGGAAGCCGCGCTCGTAGAACAGGGTCATCCCGCGGGTGAGCGGGTGCAGCACGTGCCAGGGCAGTCCGGGCATGCCCGACATCGAGAGCACGTAGATGATCCGGCCGCCGGGCCGCATCACCGGCTCGGTGACCGCGAACTCGGTCACGAAGCTGACGAACCCGCGGTGGGTGATCGTGACACCCTTCGGTTCCGAGGTGGTCCCGGAGGTGTAGACGATGATCGCGACGTCGTCGGGGGCGACCGGGGTCGGGGGCAGCGGATCGGCGGGTGCGGAGTCCGGCTGCGGGCGCTGCTCGGCGAACGACTCCATCGGCAGCAGCGCGATCGGGGCGTCCCCGACGGCGTCGGCCATCGTCGATCGGGCGTGCCCGTCCGCGACCACGGCGACGGGCTCGGCGTCGCCGAGCTGGTAGCGGAACTCCGCGGCGGTGAAACGGTTGTTGAACGGCACCGCCACGGCGCCGAGCTTGAGCGCGCCGATCGCCGAGACGATCCACTCGAGGCTGTTGGCGCCGACGAAACCGACACGGTCACCGGGCCGGACGCCGGCCCCGGCGAGACGACGGGCGGCGCCGTCGGTCCAGCGGTCGAGGGTCGCGTAGTCGACCTCGTCGGCGCCGTCGAAGACGATCGCCGTCCGATCCGGATTGTTGCGCGCCCACCAGCGGACGCCGTCGATGATCATTCGCTTCTCCCGGTGGTGGTCAGGAGAGCGCGGAGCCGTCCTCACACGTTCGGGAGGGGCGACCGGCGTCCGCACTCCTGCGTGCGGGGACGACCTGGTGACGGGCGTTCCCGATCGGGAACGCGAAGAATGAGCGCTACCTTACGACAGTAGGTAACCGGGGTCAATGCACGTCGGTGATCCGGTTCACTCGACGTCGACGATGCCGCGCAGGAACGTGCGGATCGACTCCGCCCACAACGACTCCGGGGTCAGTCGGTTCGCCGCCATGGCCCGGGCCATCGCCGGCTCCTCCGCCGGGTCGACGTGCGGGAAGATCTCCCGGCGCGTCCCTGGTCGCTTCATCGCCTCGGTCAGCGCCGCTCCCAGGGTGAAGCGGTCCAGGGCGTCGAGGACCAGGACCTGGAGGTGGGTGGGCACTCCCGCGTCCGCCAGGAGTCGCGCCGACACCTCGTAGACCGGCGCGAGCACCTCACGCGGCATGAACTGCAGCAGGACCGGAGCCGCGTTGGCGTGCCGGAGCACGGTCCGCCGGAAGTTCAGGCTCTGGGTGACCAGGTACTCGATCCAGTCCTCGGGGTCACGCCGGCGCGGTCGCGGGGTCTCCAGCACGATCGCCCGGGCGACCTCCTCCAGGATGGAGGCCTTGTCCGGGAAGTGGTGGTACAGCGACGGTGCCTGCACCTCCATGTCGCGAGCCAGCCGTTTGAGGCTGAACGCCTCGAGTCCCTCCGCGTCGATGATCGCCAGCGCGGCGGCGACGATGGACGCGGGGCTCAGCAGCGGCTGGGCGGGGCGTGGCATGGCTCGAGTATGGCGCACTCGGCTCGACCGGAACGCAGGCTCACCTACTGTCGTAAGGTGAGTTGCGGCCGGGTTCGGCCACGGACGAGGAGGTCCTGAATGGGTGTGCTTCACGGGCGGGTCGCGCTGGTGACCGGTGGGGCGTCGGGGATCGGGCTCGCGTCGGCGGAGGCCCTCGCGGTCGCCGGCGCGGATGTCGTGGTCGCCGACATCGACTCCGATGGCGGTGCCGCGGCCGCGCGACGGCTCGCCGGTCTCGGCGGTCGGGCGGTGTTCCTGCACGTCGACGCGACCGACGAGCAGCACGTCGCCGATGCCGTCCGCCGGATCGTGTCGGACTTCGGCGGGCTCGACCTGGCCCTCAACAACGTGGGACGCGGCGAACTGGGGCGCACGGTGACGACCACGTCGCTGGAGAGCTGGAACGCGATCCTCGGTCTGTCCCTGACCTCGACCTGGCTCGCGATGAAGCACGAGATCCCGGCGATGGTCGCGCGTGGCGGCGGGGTGATCGTGAACATGTCCTCGAGCGCGGGGGTCAGTCCACAGCTCACCGCCTCGCCCGCTTACGCCGCGGCCAAGGCCGGTGTCGCGCACCTGACCCGTTATGCCGCGCGCCAGTACGCGGACCAGGGGATCCGGGTGAACGCGGTGGCCCCGGGTATCACGCTCACGCCTCGGGTCGAGCAGTGGTTCGCGCAGGACGCGATCGCCGAGGAGGTCGCCGGGAGCCAGTTCATCGGCCGAGCGGCGACGCCGGCGGAGGTCGCGGCCTCGGTGGTCTACCTGTGCTCCCCGGCGGCCGCGATGGTCACCGGCCACACCGTCCCGGTCAGTGGCGGGGTCCGGTAGGCCGCTTGACACGTTTTTAACTATATGCGTAAGGTAAAAAGTATTCCTACGAACGGCATTCCTGGCCGGTCTTTCCGTGGGTGGATCTTCTGTCATCAGGACTGCCCGACGAGGGGAGTGCGTTGTGAGTCTCGAGCTCTACATCGACGGAGCCTGGGCCCCGTCCGTCGGCACCGAGTGGATCGAGGTGCTCGACCCGTCGACGGAGAAGTCGCTCACCGACGTCCCGGCCGGCGACCCCGCCGACGTCGACCGCGCCGTCGCTGCCGCCCGCCGGGCGCTCGACGGCTGGGCCGCGACCGCGCCGTCCGAGCGGGCCGCCGTCGTCACCCGTCTCGCGGACGAGCTGGAGCGGCGCCAGGAGGAGCTGACCGACCTCGTGGTGGCCGAGGTCGGCACTCCGCGGCGGACCGCCCGGTGGGCACAGGTCGGTCTGGGGATCCTGGACCTGCGCGAGGCGGTGACGGCGGCCCGGGACTTCCCGTGGGAGCAGCCGCTGCGGAACTCGGTGGTCGTACGTGAGCCGGTCGGAGTGGTCGGCGCCATCACCCCGTGGAACTACCCGTTGCACCAGATCACCGCCAAGGTCGGGGCTGCGCTCATCGCGGGTTGCGCCGTGGTGGTGAAGGCCAGTGAGGTCGCTCCGCTCACCGCGAACCTGCTCGCCGAGGCGGTCGACGCCGTCGGGGTGCCGGCCGGGGTGTTCAACCTGGTCCACGGGAGCGGGCACGTGGTGGGGGAGGCCCTGGCGCGCCATGCGGACGTCGACATGGTGTCGTTCACCGGCTCGAACGCCGTCGGTAAGCGGATCATCGAGCTGTCCGCGGCCACCGTGAAACGGGTGTCGCTGGAGCTCGGAGGCAAGAGCGCCGCGCTGCTGCTGCCCGATCTCACCGACGACGAGTTCGCCCGTGCGGTCCCGCACACGGTGCGCGCCTGCTACATGAACGGCGGGCAGTCCTGCAACGCCCAGACCCGCATGCTGGTCCCGCGCGAGCGGTTGGGTGTCGCGGAGGAGCTGGCGGCGCGCGCCGCCGAGGCCTACGTGCCGGGTGACCCCGCCGCGGACACCACCAGGCTCGGCCCGATGGTGACCGCGACCCAGCGGGACAAGGTCCTCGGTTACGTGCGGACCGCCCTGGACGAAGGCGCTCGCCTGGTCACCGGCTCGACCGAGCCGCTGGACGGCGACGGCTACTTCGTGGCACCCACGGTGCTCGCCGACGTCGCGCCGGACGCCACCGTGGCGCAGGAGGAGGTCTTCGGTCCGGTGCTGTCGATCATCGCGTTCGACTCCGAGGAGGAGGCCGTCGCGATCGCCAACGGCACGGTCTTCGGCATCGCCGGCGCGGTCTGGTCCACCGACTCCGCACACGCCGAGACCGTGGCCCGGCGCATCCGGGCCACTCAGATCGAGATCAACGGTGGCGGCTTCAACGGTGCCGCGCCCTTCGGCGGCTTCAAGCAGTCCGGGCACGGCCGTGAGGGCGGAGCGTTCGGACTGGACGAGTTCGTCGAGATCAAGAGCATGCAGTTCCGTCCCACGTCCTGACCAGCCGAGAAGGACCCACCACGATCATGGCCGATCCCTCGCTCTTCCCTCCTTTCCCCTACGACGCGCAGACCGCGACGGGCTTCGCCCGGACGATGTTCGACCACCTCGACCACGGCACCACCGACATGGCGCCCGAGATCCTGCAGATCGACCCGTGCGTCTACTCCGACCCCGACCTCGCCGCTCGGGAACGCGCCGAGCTGTTCGGCCACGTGCCGATCATCGCCGCGCACGGCACCGAGCTGCCGAAGCCGAACGACTTCCTGACCGTGCAGCTGCCCAACAACGAGGTCGTGCTCGTACGGCAGCGCGACGGGCAGGTCCGCGCGTTCGTCAACACCTGCCGTCACCGCGGTGCCCGGCTGGTGAACGAGGACTCCGGGAACCGACGGTTCTTCTCCTGCCGCTACCACGGCTGGTCCTACGGCGGCGACGGCAGCCTGCGCGCCATCGCCGACGAGTCCACCTTCGGCGAGGTGGACAAGAGCTGCCTGGGACTCACGGAGATTCCGGTCGAGGAACGGCACGGTTTCGTGTGGGCCGTGGACTCCGCCGCCCCGGGACGCAAGGTCGACCTCGGCGAGTGGCTCGGTCCGGACTTCGACGCGTCCCTGGGCGCGATGGAGATGGATCGTTACCACTGCCACCGGGTGGGCGACTTCGACCTCCAGATCAACTGGAAGGTCCTCATGGACGCCTTCCTCGACGGCTATCACATCGCCTACGCCCACACCGGCACCGTCGCGCCGTACTTCCACAACAACGCCCAGACCTGGCAGCCGATGGGCCGCCACGGCCGGATGGTCTCCGCACGCAAGAGCATCGACACGATCCGCGGGCAGGATCCGGCGACTGTCGACGTCAACCGGCACCTCACGGTCGCGCACTTCCTCATGCCCAACATGAGCGTGCTGCGTCAACCGGACCACCTGGAGGTGCTCAACTTCGTGCCCGCTCCGGGCACCGCGGTCGGGACCCGGATGCAGATGCGGATCCTCACCCGCGAGCCCGCGACCACCGAGGACATGACGGCCCGCTGGGAGAAGAACTGGAGCATCCTCCAGGCGGTGCTGCAGGACGAGGACATCGTCGTCAACGAGGGACTGCAGAAGGCGGTGTCCAACGCCGACCTCGGACCGCTCTACTTCGGCCGCAACGAGATCGCGAACCAGCACTTCCACCGGTGGATGGCCGCGGCCCTCGACGACCCACGGCACCGGGGCTGACCGTGGGGTACTCCTTCCACGCCCACCGGATCACCGGCGGCATCGGAGCGGACGACGGCTTCTGGGAGTCCCTCGAGGACGGCGGGTTCCGGCTCCCACGCTGTGCCGACTGCGCGGAGTGGATGTGGCCCGCACATCACCGCTGCGCCGTCTGCGGGTGCTGGGAGCAGCGCTGGGAGCCGACTCCGATGGACGGCCGGGTGTACTCCTGGACACGGGTGCACACCGCTGTCGACCGCGCCCGCGAGGGCGCCCCGGACCTGCCCTATGTCGTGATCGTGGCCGAGCTGCCGGCCGCCGCGGGGGCCCGGGTCCTCGGCAGGCTGGCCGGGCCGGACCAGGGGGTGCGGGTCGGTGCGCGGGTGAACGGGCACATCGACCCGCCGTCGCCGCGGACCCGGGGCTACGCAGTCGTGCGGTGGAGCGTGTCGTGGTGAGGGGCGCCACGGCGGTCGTCGGGCTCGGCGACACGCCCTTCCACAAGCGCGGGACGAGCGGCGAACCCGCCCTCAAGCTGGCGCTGCGGGCGATCGTGGCCGCAGCCGAGGATGCGGGGATCGATCCTGCGGACATCGACGGGTTCGTGTCCTACGGCGCCGAGCGCGCCGAGGGGCAGCGGATGATGGCCGCACTCGGTACGAAGCAGTTGCGGTTCGGCGCCCTGGCGTGGACGCACGGTGGTGGGATCCCCGGTGCCCTCGGCCTCGCCGCGACCGCGATCGTCACCGGGCAGGCGGAGGTCGTGGCCGTCTACCGGGCGATGTCGGAGTTCCGGGGCAACCGAGGCAATGTCGACGTGGGTCAGGGCGACACCCCGGCCCAGCAGCTGGTCAACGGCATCGAGGTGCCGGTACAGATGTGCGCGCTGCGCTCCATGCGGTTGATCGAGGCCGAGGGGGTGCCCGCGCGGACCCTGCGGGACATGGCGCTGGTGTCGTACCACCACGCCGCGAACAACCCACGGGCCGTGGGGCGCGGCGGCCTGGACGCCGCGACCTACGACAGTTCCCGATGGATCTCCGAGCCCTATCGGATCTACGACTGCTCGCGGGAGAACGACGCCGGCTCCGCGGTGATCCTGGTGTCCGCGGAGCGGGCGCGGGACCTGCGGCGCACGCCCGCCTACCTGCTCGGTGCCCCGATGGGAGCGGCAGGGCGCTGGGGGATGCGCGAGGAGTCCGGGGATCCGTACTGGTCGGCCGGCTTCCAGGGCGTGGCGGACCGGCTCTGGCGCGAGACCGGCTACGGCCCGGGCGACGTCGACGTCGCCCAGATCTACGAGAACATGACGGGGATGGGGGTCTCGGCCTTGATCGAGCACGGCTTCTGCACGGTGGAGGGGGCAGGCGAGTTCGTCACCTTCGACAACCTCGTCGCTCCCACGGGGATGCTGCCCGTGAACACCTCCGGGGGGAACCTGGCCGAGGGCTTCGTGCACGGCATGAGCCTGGTCGGTGAGGCGGTGCGCCAGGTCCGGGGCACCTCGACCAACCAGGTACCCGGCGCGACGCTGTCGCTGGTGACCGGCGGCCCCGGTGACCCCGTCGTCTCCACCGCGCTGCTCGCCGGATCGGCGGCGCTGTGATGCGCCGTGTGGTCACGACCGAGGGGCCCGATGGGCGCTCGTTCGTGCTCTCCGACGGTGACGCGGTGACCGCCCAGGTAGGGGGAATGGATCTGGACCTGCTGTGGCGCAATGAGAGTGTGCCGACGCTACCGGCAGATCCGGACGTGCCGGCCGAGGTGTCCTTCCCGCCGGCGGGCGGCGTCTGGGTGATCACCTGGACCATCCCGGCGGGCGCCACCGGGGAGGATCCGGACGACATCGTGGCCAGTACCGGCGAGCGGCCCGGGTTCCACTCGACGGAGTCCGTCGACGTGAACCTCGTGCTGTCCGGCGAGGTCGTCCTACAGCTCGACGAGGGTGAGGTCGTCCTGGCCGTGGGGGATCTGGTCGTGGTGAACGGCAGCAGGCACGCCTGGCACAACAGGTCGTCGGAGCCCGTACGGGTGCTCTCGACGATCGTCGGGGGCAGCCGTGCGTCGCGGTCGGCCGACGGATCATGAGCGTGCGGCCGGAGGATCTGCACGGCACCTGGGAGCTCGTGTCCTTCGTGCGGCTGGTCGCGGGCGAGGTGGTCGGGGACGTGCTCGGCCCCGATCCCGTCGGGCGGATCTGCTACCAGCCGGACGGCCGGGTCACGGCCCTGCTCATGCAGCGTGACCGGTCGTGGCCCGCGGACGGGGACTTCCTGCGGGCCGATGACGCCACCCGGGGCGCCGCCGCTCTCGGTTTCGTCGGCTACGGCGGCACGTTCGCCGTCGACGGCGACGTCGTCACCCACCGGCTCGACGTCTCGCTCTATCCCGAACACCCCGGCACGGACCTGGTGCGCACGGCGCGCTGGGCCGGCCCCGAGCTCGTCCTGCGCACCGAGGAACGCCGGAGCCGCTCCGGCCGCGTCCTGTTCGACGAACTGACCTGGCGCCGCTGGGGCGCCGGCTGACATCCGAGAGCCGCCGACGGGCTGAACGGCCGTCGGGACCTCGCCCGCCGCACCCGTCCTGACCGAGATCCCGGCGGTGGCCTTCCGCCACCGGGAGCTCGGAATGTCGCGGACCCCGTGAACGGCTCGCTCCCGGGCTCCGCCCGACGGTCGTACTCGTCCGACACCACTCGACACCACTCGTCCGACCGGGAGCCACCACCATGCCCACGCAGACCGCCGATGTTCCGCGCGCGCTCGTCGTCGATTTCGACATCACCGATCCCGGGCTCGCCACACCGCACGCGGTACTGGCCGAGATGCAGGAGCGGACCCCCGTCGCCTGGTCCCCGCTGCACGGCGGGCACTGGATCCTGACCCGCTACGACGACTGCTACGACGCCTGTCGCGACTGGGAGACCTTCTCGGTCGCCAGCGCCCAGGTCCCGCGTATCACCAGTGAGCCCTCGATCCCCAACGAGATCGACCCGCCCGCCCACAAGTCCTACCGGGAGATCCTCAACCCGCTGTTCAGCCCGCGCCGGATGCAGGCACTGGAGGAACGGATCAGGACGGCGGCGGTCGAGCTGATCGAGGCTTTCGCCGAACGCGGTACCTGCGACTTCGTCACGGAATTCGCCCAGCCGCTCACGGCGAACACCTTCGTGGCGTTGATGGGGTGGCCGGCCGAGCACGGTGCGCTGTTCGACCGGTGGACCACCGACCTGCTGCTCGGTGAACCGGGTGGCACCCCGGAGGAGGACGCGGCGGTGCGCGGTGCGGCCAACGACGCGGTGTTCGGCTACTTCGGGGACATGATCGCCCGTCGGGACGACCCCCGTGCGGACGATGTGATGAGCGTGCTGTTCGCGGCCCGATACCAGGGCGAACGGCCCCTGGACGACGACGAGCTGCGCAAGATTCTCTGGTTGCTGATGGTCGGGGGACTGCACACCGTCCGCGGAGTGCTCTCCTTCGGCATGCTTCACCTGATCAAGGATCCGGCACAGCGCGCGGCACTGATCGCCGACCCGCTGCTGGCAGGCCCGGCAGCCGAGGAACTGCTGCGGATCGACTCCCCCGTCGCACTGGGCCGGCTCGTGGTCCGTCCGACCGAGCTGCGGGGGGTGACGCTGCGACCGGGTGACCGTGTGCTGCTGATGTCCTCCGCGGCGGGCCGGGACGGCGAGGTCTTCGACGACCCGCACTCGCTGGTCCTGGATCGGCGGTCGAACCGGCATCTCGCCTTCGGCGCCGGGGTGCACCGTTGCGTCGGCTCACACCTCGCGCGCATCGAGATCCGGGTGGCGCTGGAGGAGATCCACCGGCTGGTACCCGACTACGCCCTCGACGGCGATCCGGTGTTCCACCACAGTCAGGTCCGGGGCCTGGAGCGCCTGCCGCTGCGGTTCACCCCGGTCGTCCCGTGAGCGCCGCCGCGAAGCTCGACCTCGGGGGGCGCCACGCCCTCGTGACCGGCGCCGCCTCGGGCATCGGCCGGGCGACGGCGGCCTGGCTGGCCGAAGCCGGGGTCGCCGGCCTGGTCCTGGTCGACATCGACGCCGACGGGCTCGCCGCGGTCGACCCCGGCTGCGCCGTGCGCCGGGAGGTCGGTGACGTCGCCGACCCGGGGTTGTGGGAGCGGATCGAGGCGCGGACCCCGCACCTCGACCACGCCCTGCTGAACGCCGGGGTGCCGCCCGCGGGCGTTGCGATCGCCGACATGACCGCCGAACAGTGGCGCCGGGTGCTGGCGTCCAATCTGGACGGTGCCTTCCACGGACTGCGCTGCGCATTGCGGATCATGCGCCGGGGAGCAGGCGGCAGCGTCGTCCTGACCTCCTCGGTGGCGGGTGTCCGGCCGATGGAGAAGACGGCGGACTACGGCGCGGCGAAGGCCGGCCTGACACACCTGGCACGCGTCGCCGCCCTGGAGAACGCCGCGCACGGCATCCGGGTCAACGTCGTGGTCCCGGGCAGCGTGGACACCGGGATCTGGGACGCACAGGAGGGCTTCCGGCGGATCGTCGCCGACCACGACGGCGACCGGGACGCGGTCGTCGCGCGGATGGGGGCGCTCAACACGCCGCGCGGCCGGTGGGCGAGGCCGGAGGAGGTCGCCGACACCGTCGGCTTCCTGCTGTCGGATCTCGCGGCCAACGTGACGGGCGCGTCGCTGGTCTGCGACGGCGGCATCTCCCTGGTCAGCGCGCGGAGCCGGGTGTAGCCGGTGAGCGGGACCGATTCCGGGGTCGACCCCGAGCTGCGACCGCTGATGGCACGGATGCCCACCCGTCCGCTCGGCGCAGCCACCCTCGAGGCGGACCGCGCGGCGATGCGCGGGGTGTGGGCCTCCGCCGCACCCCCGCCCGACGACGGCGTCGTCCGCGAGGAACGGACCGTTCCCGGCAGCGACGTGCGGGTGGTGACCCTCGCCCCGGCCGAGCGCGGGTCTCGGCCCGTGCCGGCGCTGCTGTTCGTCCACGGTGGCGGATTCGTGGGTGGGACGGCGGACAACGGCGCACCGTTCCAGCGCCGCATCGTCACGGAGCTGGGTGCTGTGGTGGTCTCGGTCGACTACCGCCTCGCCCCCGAGCACCGCTACCCCGCGCAGATCGAGGACTGCTACACCGCTCTGCAGTGGCTCCACGACGACGCCGGTGACCTCGGCGTGGACCCGTCCCGGATCGCCGTGGAGGGCGTGAGTGCCGGCGGGGCGCTCGCGGCGTCGCTCGCACTGCTGGTGCGCGACCGCGGCGAGCTCTCGCTCGTGCTGCAGTCGCTCGTCTACCCGATGCTCGACGACCGCCCCGCCGCAACCGAACCGGACGGGGTCACCGGGAGGATCGCCTGGTTCCGGGAGAGCAACGCCTTCGGCTGGGCCTCGCTGCTCGGGCCGGACGCGGTCGGCGGGCCCGATGTGTCCCCCTACGCGGCCCCGGCGCGCGCCACCGATCTCGCCGGCCTGCCGCCGGCCTACATCGGTGCTGCGGGCCTGGACCTGCTCGTGCACCAGAACCTGGACTACGCCAAGCGCTTGATCGCGGCGGGGGTCCCGACCCACGTCGAGGTCTGCCCGCGGGCCTTTCACGGGTTCGACGTGGGATCCGCGCCGGTGAGCGAGGCCTTCAAGCGCAACCGCCTGGTCGCCCTGCGGCGCGGCCTGGGCATCGACGGACAGGAGCACCCATGACCACCTGCGGCCCCTCGTCCCCCCCGAGGGACTTCGACCTGCCGGCGCTGCGTGAGAAGTACGCGGCCGAGCGGGACCGGCGCCTGCGCTCCGACGGCTCGGCGCAGTACGTCCACACCGGTGCGGGGGAGCGCAGCGAGTTCTGGGAGGCGGACCCGCACAGCCCGCCGGTACAGCGCGACGCGATCGTCTCCGAGGTGGAGGTGCTCGTGGTCGGTGGGGGTTTCGCCGGCCTGCTGGCGGGGGCCCACCTCACGAAGTCGGGGGTGACCGACGTCCGGATCATCGACATGGCCGGCGACTTCGGTGGGGTGTGGTATTGGAACCGTTATCCCGGCATCCAGTGCGACAACGAGGCGTACTCCTACATCCCGCTCCTCGAGGAACTCGGGTACATGCCGTCGAAGCGGTTCCCCGACGGTGCCGAGATCTACGAGCACTGCCGCAACATCGGCAAGCACTTCGGACTCTACGACGGTGCGCTGTTCGGCACGATGATCAGGGCGATCCGCCGGGACGAGCCCACGGGCCGCTGGGTCGTGACCACCCACCACGACGACGAGCTCCGGGCCCGCTACGTCGTGCTGGCGACCGGTCCGTGGAGCAAGCCGAAGCTGCCGGGAATCCCCGGCCTGGACGAGTTCACCGGCCACACCTTCCACTCGGCGCGCTGGGACTACGACTACACCGGCGGCAGCGTGTCCGACACCGCCCTGGACCGGCTCGCCGACAAGCGCGTCGCGGTGATCGGGACGGGGGCCACCGCGATCCAGATCGTTCCCCATCTCGGCCGCCACGCGGAGCGCGTGTACGTGTTCCAGCGGACCCCGTCGGCCGTCGACGCCCGCCGCAACCCGCCCACCGACCCCGCGTGGGCAGCCTCGCTCGAACCGGGGTGGCAGAAGCGGCGTCAGGCCGCGTTCCACACCTTCGCCTCCGAGCCGTTCCCGACCCGGTCGCCGTCCGAGGACGTCGCCTGTGACTTCTTTACCGAGGTGGGGCGCAACGTCTCCGCGCGCATCGCCGGGCGGGAGCTGCCCCCTGACGAGCTCGCGGCGATCCGGGAGCAGGAGGACTACGCCGTCATGGAGCGGGTCCGGCGCCGGGTCGACGACATCGTCGCGGACCCGGCCACCGCCGAGGCCCTCAAGCCGTACTACCGCTACCTGTGCAAGCGACCCTGTTCCAGCAACGAGTACCTGGAGACCTTCAACCGGCCGAACGTCACCCTGGTCGACGTCTCCGGGACCCGCGGGGTCCAGCGCATGACCGAGCACGGACTCGTCGCCGGTGGGCGGGAGTACGAGGTCGACTGCGTGATCTTCGCGAGCGGCTTCGAGATCTCCGCCCAGGATCAGCGGCTCGCCTCCGGCATCGACGAGATCGTCGGGCGGGACGGGCTCTCGCTGCAGGACCACTGGCGCGACGGTTTCCGGACGTTGCACGGGATGACCAGCCACGGGTTCCCGGGGATGTTCTTCATGGGCAACACCCAGGGCGGTGGCAACGCCAGCGTGACGGCGAACTACGTACAGCAGGGCGAGCACATCGCCTACATCGTCGCCCAGGCCCACGCCCGTGGGGCGACCACCGTCGAGCCCACCCGGCGGGCCCAGGACGACTGGGTCGCGCTGATCCGGGCGGTCGCGACACCGAAGACCTTCCTCGAGCAGTGCACGCCCGGCTACTACAACAACGAGGGCGGCGGGAACGGTGGTATCCGGCCCGCGACCGGCGAGCGGTACGGACGCGGCTTCTACGAGTTCGACCGCATACTGCGCGACTGGCGCGACACCGGCGAGCTGCCGGGGATGGCCCTCCTCGGCGCGCCCGGGGACCGGCCCGGCTGACCTCGCCGGCCGGTACGCCCCCGGTGGACCGGTTCGCGCCCCTGTGCCCGGACGCGCTACGGCGATACACTGGACAGACTATGTCTCATGTCGAACCGGCGGTGCTGCCGGTGGCCCGCACCGGCTCCCACCACCGGATCTGCCCGCTCTGCGAGGCGACCTGCGGCCTGCTCGTGGAGTTCGACGGACGGGTCGCCCGCTCGGTCCGTCCGAACCCCGATGACGTGTTCAGCCGCGGGCACGCCTGTGCGAAGGGCCTCGGGCTCGCCCGGGTCGACGGCGATCCCGATCGGCTGACCGTCCCGCTGGTCCGGCGGGACGGCCGGCTGGAGGAGGCGAGCTGGGACGAGGCCTTCGCCGAGATCGGACGCCGGCTCCCACCGCTGGTGGCGGCCGATCCGCAGTCGGTCGCGGTCTACACCGGCAACCCCGCGGCCCATCATCTGGACCACACCCTGTACCTGCCTGCGCTGCTCGGCGCGATCGGTTCCCGCAACCTGTTCTCGCCGGCGAGCATGGACACCTGGCCGAAGAACCTGGTGACGGTGCTGCTCTACGGCACCGGTCTCGGGATGTCCCTGCCCGACATCGACCGCACCGACCACCTGCTGCTGCTGGGGAGCAACCCGGTCGTGTCCAACGGCAGCACGGTGTGCGCCCCCGGTTTCGCCCGGCGGCTCGACGACCTCCGTGCGCGTGGCGGGACCCTCACCGTGGTCGACCCCGCGCGCACCCGCACCGCCGAGATCGCCGACCGGCACCTGGCGATCCGGCCCGGCACGGATGCGCACCTGCTGATGGCACTGCTGTCGGTGATCGACGCCGAAGGTCTGGTCGACCCCGGCCCGGCCGGGCCGCTGGTCGACGGGCTCGACGAGGTCCTCGCACTCGCCCGTCCCTTCACCCCCGAGCGGGTCGCCCCGGTGTGCGGTGTCGGCGCGGCGGCGATCCGGGACCTCGCGAGCACCTTCGCCGCGGCGCGGGCGGCCGTCGCGCACTCCCGGATCGGTACCTGCACGCAGGAGTACGGGTCGCTGGCCAACTGGCTGGTCGAGGTCCTCAACATCGCCACCGGCCGGCTCGACGTGCCGGGCGGGGCCATGTTCGCCACGCCCCCGGCCGGCGGGCCGACGACCTGGCCCGGCGGCCCCGCGCGACCACAGTTCGACCGCTGGCGGTCCCGCGTCCGCGGCATCCCCGAGACGCTCGGTGAGCTGTCCGTCGCCTGCCTGGCCGAGGAGATCCTCACCCCCGGGCCCGGGCAGGTCCGGGCGCTGATCACGATCGCCGGGAATCCCGCGCGCAGTGTGCCCGGCAGCGCGTCCGTGGAACGCGCCCTGCGCGAGGTCGGATTCCTGCTCTGCCTCGACGGCTACCTGAACGAGACCACCCGGCACGCCGACGTCGTCCTCCCGGCCCCGGGCATGTTCGCGCACGGTCACATGGACCTGACGCTGAACCACTTCCAGCTCCGCAACGTGGCGCGCTACAGCCCGCCGGTGCTGACCCCGGCGCCCGGTGAGCTGCCCGAGTGGCACCAGGTGCTGCGGATCGCCGCGATCGTGCGCGGTGTCCCCGAGTTGCCGGTGGCGGCGATGGACGACGAGGTGGCGGACCAAGCGGCCAGGCGGGCCGCGCGGCTGTGCGGTCTCGGGCAGGACGAGGTGCTCGCGGCGGTGTCGCCCCGCCGCGGCCCGGAGAGACTGGTCGATCTGCGGGTGCGCAGCGGGCCGTTCGGCGACCGGTTCGGTGCCGAACCCGGCGGCCTCACGCTCGCGACGCTCGAGGCGGCACCGGACGGCGTCGACCTCGGACCACTCGAGCCGCGACTGCCGGACGTGCTGCGCACCCCGGACCGCCGTATCGACGTCGCCCCCGGCCTGCTGACCGGTGATGTGCCGCGGCTGTGGGCGAGCACCCGGGCGGCCCCGGACACCGGCCTGCGGCTCATCAACCGCCGTCAGCACCGTGGGATGAACTCGTGGCTGCACAACGCCCTGCCCTACCGCGACGACGGTGCCGGTGGACTGATGATGCACCCGGACGACGCCGACCGGCTCGGCCTCGTGCCCGGCGAGCTGGTCCGGGTGGAGGCCGGGCCCGGCGAGGTCGTCGTCGAGCTGCGGGTGAGCTCGGACATCCGGCCGGGGGTGGTCAGCCTGCCGCACGGGTGGGGTCACACCGGCGACGGTCTGCGGATGTCACGGGCGACCGCCGCCCCCGGAGCGAACGTCAACCTGCTCGTCGACGACCGGAGCCTCGAACCGCTCACCGGGACGCCGGTCTTCAACGGTGTGCCCGTCACCGTGCGTCCCGCCGGGACCACCGTCGCCGAGGAGGCCCGCCGATGACCCACGTGATCACCCGGTCCTGCTGCAACGACGCCGCGTGCGTCGAGGTGTGCCCGGTCGACTGCATCCGGCCCCGCCCCGGCGACCCCGGCTTCGGCTCGGCCGAGACCCTCTACATCGACCCCTCCACCTGCATCGACTGCGGGGCGTGCGCGGACGTCTGCCCGGTCGGCGCGATCGTCACCGACCGCGGACTCGACGACGAGGGCCGGACCGGCCTGGCGCTGGCGCAGTCGTGGTTCGCGCAGGCGCCCGTGGCCCCCGGGCCCGACCGTCGCCCGGTGCGGTCGGCGCCTCGCACACGGGGCGGCCTGCGGGTCGCCGTCGTCGGGACGGGGCCGTCGGGCTTCTACGCGGTGCAGGAGCTGCTCGAGCGCACGGCCGGTGACGTTCAGGTGTCGCTGCTCGACCGGCTCCCGGTCCCCGGCGGTCTGGTCCGGTACGGGGTCGCGCCCGACCACGGTGCGACCAAGGGTTTCGGCGACGGGATGGAGCGCCTGCTGCGTCGTCCGCAGGTCCGGTTGCACCTGAACGTCGAGGTCGGGGCGCACGTGTCCGCCGCCGAGCTGCTCGACGGCCACGACGCGGTGGTACACGCGGTCGGTGCCGCGGGGGAGCGGCGCCTGGGCATCCCGGGCGAGGACCTGCCCGGCAGCCACCCGGCCCGCGACCTGGTCGCCTGGTACAACGGCCACCCCGACCTGGACGGCCGGGACTTCGCGTTGGACACCGAACGGGCCGTGGTGATCGGGAACGGCAACGTCGCGCTGGACGTGGCCCGCATCCTCGTCTCCGACCCCGCGGACCTCGCCACCACCGACCTCGCGCTGCCCGCGCTGCAGACCCTGCGGCGGAGCCGCATCCGCGAGGTGCACGTGGTGGGACGACGGGACCCGGCACGGGCGGCGTTCAGCACCCCGGAGCTGCTCGGGCTGGACCGGGTCCGCGGTGTGCAGGTGCTCGTCCCCGGCGGCGAGGCGGTGTCGGGGCCGACGACGGGGTTCGCCGACGGTGCTCGCTCCGGGATCGTCGCCGGGTTCGCCGGGCGTGTCCCGGACCCCGCGCGTCGCCGGATCGTGCTGCGGTTCGGGCGCGCCCCTCGTGAGATCCTCGGCGGAGACGCGGTGCGGGCGGTGCGGTTCGGCACCCCGGACGGCGGAGTCGAGGACGTGGAGTGCGGACTCGTGCTGCGTGCGGTCGGCTACCGCGGCACCCCGGTCGCGGGCCTGCCCTTCGACCACGCGCGCGCCGCCGTCCCGCACGAGGCGGGCCGGGTGCTGACCGGGCCCGGTGGCCGGGTGGTGCCCGGCCACTACGTGACGGGCTGGATCAAGCGCGGACCGTCCGGGGTGATCGGCACGAACCGGACGTGCGCGGGCGAGACCGTCGGGTCGCTGCTCGCCGACCACGCCGCGGGCCGGCTGACCGAGCCCGCACCGTCCGCGGCCGACGATCTCGACCGGCTGCTGCGCGCCCGCCGGCCGGAGCGGGTCGGTCTCGAGGGCTGGCGGGCGATCGACCGGGCCGAGCGGCTCGGCGGGCGTCCCGCCGGGGCGCCCCGCCGCAAGATCGTCACCATCGACGGCCTGATCGCCGCCGCGGGAGCCGGTGCCGGCGACGGGTGATCGGGCGCGCTACCGCTGTCACCCCGGCCGCGAGGGCCCGGCCGGACGATCGGCCCCGGTCCCGTCCGCGATGTGCCGCATGAACTCGAGCAAGCTGCCGGTGAACACGTCGTTGTCGTCCCCGGCGACCATGTGCCCGGTGCCCTCCACCTCGACGTACCACGCCGAGGGCACCAGGTCGAGCAGCTCGCGCGCCCCGGCCGGGCTGACCACGTCGGACCCCGCACCGCGCACCAGCATGGTCGGGACCCGGAGGCTGCGCGCGGCTGCGCGAGCCCGGTGCTCGTTGGCGTCCAGGGTCTCCGGCGCGGTCTGCGGTTCCTCGACCATCCGCGGGTCCCAGTGCCAGAACCAGCGGCCGGACCGGTGGCGCAGGTTCTTGCGCAGCCCACCGGTGTCACGGGGCCGGGGGCGGTGCGGGTTGTAGGCCGCGACGGCGTCGGCCACCGCGTCCAGCGACGCGAACCCGTCCCGCCCGGCCCGCATGAACCGGGTCACCGCGGCGGTGCCGGCCCGTTCGGTCCGCGGCGTCACGTCGACCAGCACCAGTCCACGCGCCAGATCCGGGTCCGCGCCGAGGGCCAGCAGCGAGGTCATCCCGCCCAGCGAGGCGCCGATCAGCACCGGGGGCTCGCCGAGGACGTCGACCGCGGCTCGCAGGTCCCCGACGTGCGCGTCGAGCAGATAGTCCCCGTCGGGCGCCCAGCTGCTGTCCCCGTGCCCGCGCAGGTCCAGCGACAGCACGGCCCACCCCGCTTCGGACAGCCGGTGAGCGGTGTGCCGCCAGGAGTGCCGGGTCTGTCCACCGCCGTGCAGCAGCACCGCGGCGCCGTGCCGGTCCGGACCGGCCGGTTCGCGCAGGTCGCCGACGAGGACGACGCCGTCGCCCTGAACACGGATCACCGTATCGCCCGGCTCGTTCCGGACGTCGGTCGTGCCGCTCATCGGGCGTCCTCCGTCTCCACCGACGGCCACTGTGGGACCAGGTGCATCCGGTCGGCGATCCGGTCGGGGAAGCGGGCGGGTCGCTTCTCCAGGAAGGCCGACACACCTTCGGCGACGTCGCCGCCGCGGCCCAGCTCGTCGATGGCGAGCGTCTCGAGCCGGTGGGCCTCCCACGGGTCCGCTGCGCCGAGCATGGCCCACAACAGCCGGCGCGACAGCGCGACCGAGGCTGCCGAGGTGTGTTCGGCGATCTCGCCGGCGAGCGTGAGCGCGGTGGGCAGGAGCTCGGCGGGTGGCACCACGCGGGAGACGAGCCCGCCGGCCAGCGCCTCCTCGGCGCCGAAGACCCGTCCGGTGGCGACCCACTCCATCGCGCGTGAGATCCCGACGATCCGGGGCAGGAACCAGGTCGACGCGGCCTCCGGCACGAGTCCGCGCCGGGCGAACACGAAGCCGAAGCGCGCCGTGTCGGCGGCGATCCGCACGTCCGACGGGAGTGTCATGGTGGCTCCGACGCCGACCGCCGGTCCGTTGATCGCGCTGATGACCGGCTTGTGGGACGCCGCGATCCGTAGGGCGACGACCCCGCCCAGGTCGCGGGCCACGCCATCGACGGTGCCGTGGGCGCCGGGGCCGCCCGCCGGCTCGCCGGCGAAGGTCTCGGTGCCGCGGTCGAGGTCGGCCCCGGCGCAGAAGCCGCGCCCGGCACCGGTCAGCACCACGGCCCGGACGTCGTCGTCGGCGTCGACGGTGTCGAGGGCGGCGACCAGTTCGTCGGCCATCGTCGGGGTGAAGGCGTTGAGCCGGTCGGGCCGGTCCAGCGTGATCACCGCGGTGGCTCCGGTGACCTCGTAGCGGATCTGCGGGTGGGGTGGCGCGTCGGTGGAGGTCATGACCTTCCTCCGGCTCTTGGCCCCGATCGGGGCGGACTCGGCCGGGTGCCGGATGGCCACCCGGTAAACCGTATGACTGTAGGTTGATTATCACGTGAGCGTCGGCGGTCGATCGAGCGGGCCGCGACCGGGCTGCGTGAGACGTATGACGTTGCTTGTCACATCGTATCCGGTTAGCGTCCGTGCGCCGAACGCGAAGCAGCGCCCCCGGGCGCGGAGGGGAAGCGGCACGTGACCGATCACGACACCGGGACCGCCGATCGGGATGCCTTCTTCGTCGACGGGCGGTGGCATGCGCCCGCCACCACCGAGAGCACAGAAGTCCTGGAGGCCGCCACCGGCGCGGTCCTTGGCAGGGCCGCGCTGGCCTCGACTCCTGACGTCGACTCCGCGGTGGCGGCCGCACGGACCGCCCTGGACGGGCCGTGGGGCCGCATGACCGGCGCCGAACGCGCGGCCGTCATGCGCCGCCTGGCCGCGGTGCTGACGAGCAGGGCCCGGGAGACCGCGGCGCTCGTCAGCAGGGAGAACGGGATGCCCCGGTCCCTCTCGATCGGGGCCAACGGGTTCGCGCCCCCGCTCATGCTCGACTACTACGCCGGGCTCGCCGAGGGTCTCGACGACGAGGACCTGCGCTCGGGGATGCTCGCCCGGGTCAGCGTGCGCCGCGGGCCGGTTGGGGTCGTCGCGGCCGTCACGCCGTGGAACTACCCGCAGGCGCTGGCCGCGATGAAGATCGCTCCGGCGCTGGCCGCCGGCTGCACCGTGGTGCTCAAGCCGGCACCGGAGACCGCCCTCGACGCCTACGCCTGGGCCGACGCCGCAGCGGAGGCCGGACTACCCGCCGGGGTGCTGAACATCCTCCCCGGTGGCCGGGAGGCCGGCGCGCACCTCGTCGCGCACCCCGTCGTCGACAAGGTCGCCTTCACCGGTTCCACGGCCGCGGGCCGTGCCATCGGGGAGACGTGCGGGCGGCTGCTGCGCCCGGTGACCCTGGAACTCGGCGGCAAGTCGGCCGCGCTCCTCGCCGAGGACGCCGACCTGAACGCCTTCCTCGCCGCGCTGCCCGAGGTATCGCTGGCCAACAACGGCCAGACCTGCCACGCCTGCACCCGCATCCTCGCGCCGCGCGGACGCTACGACGAGATCGTCGACGCGGTCACCGACACCGTGCGTGCGCTGCCGGTCGGTGACCCGCTGGACAAGGCCACCCGGATCGGGCCCCTGGTCAGTGCCGCCCAGCGGGACCGGGTGCTGGGCCTGGTGGGGGCCGGGCGGGCGGCGGGGGCCCGGCTCACCACCGGCGGCGGCGTGCCGGCCGGACGGGACCGGGGCTGGTTCGTCGAGCCGACCGTCGTCGCCGGAGTCGACAACGACAGCCTGCTCGCCCGTGAGGAGATATTCGGCCCGGTGCTGTGCGTGCTGCCCTACGACGACGAGGACGACGCGGTGCGTATCGCCAACGATTCCGAGTACGGGCTGGGCGGCACGGTCTGGACCACCGACCCCGGACGCGGCGCGGCGATCGCCGACCGTATCCGGTCCGGCACGGTCGGGGTCAACCACTACGCCCTCGACGTGCTCGGCCCGTTCGGCGGCGTCAAGGCCAGCGGCCTCGGCCGCGAGCTCGGCCCCGAGGGGCTCGCGGCCTACGTCGCCCTCAAATCCGTCTACCTGCCCCCGGAGAGCCGATGACCAGCACCGAGACTCCTCAGGACGCCGGCGACCAGGACGCTCCCGCCCGCTGGGAGCGTCGTGGCCACGTCGGCGTGATCACGCTGAACCGGCCGCGCGCGATGAACGCGGTGAACGCGGCGCTGGCGGCCGCGGCGGGTGACGCCCTGGCAGCGGCCGCGGCCGACGACGAGGTTCGGGTGGTGGTGATCACCGGCGCCGGCCGGGGGTTCTGCGCCGGCGCCGACCTCAAGGAGGTCGCCCGCGGCCACCGGATCGATGATCGGGACCACCCCGAACGGGGCTTCGCCGGACTCGTCCGGCAGTGGATCGGCAAGCCGACCATCGCCGCCGTGAACGGGTTCGCCCTCGGCGGTGGCACCGAGATCGTGCTGTCCTGTGACCTCGCAGTGATCGACGAGACCGCCTCGCTCGGGTTGCCGGAGGTCACCCGCGGGCTGGTGGCCGGTGCCGGTGGGCTGATCCGGTTGTCCCGGCAGATCCCACAGAAGGTGGCGCTGGAGGCGGTGCTGACCGGCGAGCCGATCGACGCGGCCCGGGCCTACGAGCTCGGCCTGGTCAACCGGATCGCGGCCGCGGGGACCGCACTGGAGGTGGCCCTCGGCGTCGCGGACGTGATCGCACGCAACGCCCCGCTGTCGGTGCAGCACAGCAAACGGGTCGTGCACCGGTCCCGGGACGAGGGGTCGGACTGGGAGGACCCGGCCTGGGCGCTCAGCGACGAGGCGATGGCGATCGTGTTCGCCAGCCGGGACGCCCGCGAAGGGCCGACCGCCTTCGCCGAGAAGCGGGCCCCCCGATGGGAGGGGCGCTAGATGACTGGTGCCGCGATCGCCGGGCTGGGTCTGACCGAGATGGGCAAGGTCTACGGCCGGTCGTCCACGTCGCTGGCCGCCGAGGCCGTGCGCACCGCCGTGGCCGACGCCGGCCTGACCCTCACCGACGTGGACGGGCTGCTGGTGAGCTCCGGCATCCGGCAGGACGTGGGGGTGGGCCTCGCGGCAGTGCTGGGTATGCACGACCTGTCGCTGCTGAACCAGGTCAATGCTTTCGGCGCGACGGCCGGGGTGATGGTCGCGCAGGCGGCGCAGGCCGTCGCGGCCGGGGCGGCCACCACCGTGGTCTGTGTGTTCGCCGACAGCCCGCTGCGGCCGAAGGAGTCCTCCGGAGCGAGCTACGGCAGCCCCGGCAGGAGCAGCGGCGGACGAAGTGGGCCCGCACGTGGCCTCGCCGGCTGGTCGCTGGCCTCGGGGGCGATCAACCCGAACATCCTCTACGCGCTGTGCGCCCGCCGGCACATGGAGCGCTACGGCACCACCTCCGAGCAACTGGCGCAGATCGCCGTCGCGCAGCGGGCCTGGGCCGCGGGCAATCCGCTGGCCCAGCTGCGCGATCCGATCACCGTCGCCGATCACCAGGCCTCGCGGTGGATCGCCGAACCGCTGCACCTGCTCGACTGTTGCCTGGTGAGCAACGGCGCGGTGGCCGTCGTGGTCACCTCGGCCGAGCGCGCGGCCGGGCTGGCGCAGCCGGCGGTCCACGTCCGCGGCTACGGCCAGGCGCACGCGCCACGCCGGATGCACGCCGGATCGGACTGGGGGCTGGTCACTCCCGCCGCACGGTCCGGTCCGCAGGCGATGGCGATGGCCGGGATCGGGATCGGTGACGTCGACGTCGCCGAGATCTACGACTGCTACACCTACACCGTCCTGGTGACGCTGGAGGACTACGGGTTCTGCGCGAAGGGCGAGGGGGGCGCGTTCGTCGCCGACGGTCGGCTGGCCCCCGGCGGCGCGCTCGCCTGCAACACCGGCGGCGGCCAGCTGTCGTCGTACTACATGTGGGGGTTCACCCCGCTCTCCGAGGCCGTCGTGCAGGCCCGGGGTGCCGGTGGGGCCCGTCAGGCGCCCCGGCACGACATGGTGCTGGTCAGTGGCAACGGCGGGATCCTCGAGCACCACTCCACGCTCGTGCTCAGCCCGCACCGGGGAGGGAGTCGTCCATGACCGCGTTCCCGAAGGTCGAGCGGGACGCCTCGAGCGCCGCGTTCTTCGAGGCGGCCGCGCGCGGGGAGCTGCTCGTGCGCCGCGGCTCGTCCGGCACGGTACTGCCCCCCGAGGCCCGGACGGATCCGGTCGACGGGTCGTCCGACCTCGTCGACGTCTCGGCGTCCGGCGAGGGGACCCTCGTGAGCTGGGCGGTGGTGCACCGGGCGCCGGTGCCCGCGCTCGCCGACGCCGTGCCCTACGTGAGTGCGGTCGTCGAGCTTGCCGAGGGACCGTGGCTGATCGTCCGGCTGGTCGGCGACACCGACTCGCTGCACGTGGGGGAGGCGGTGGAGATCCGCTTCGTCTCGTCGGGCGGGCCCGACGACCCGGGTGAGACCCTCCCGGTGTTCGCACCGGTGGCCCGGGCCTGAGGCGACCGGGCGGTACCATCTGCGGGGTCGACGAGCGGGGGAGCAGCCGTGGGACGGGGGCGGGGTCCGTTCGCCGGAGGGCCGGAGGAGGCGCGCCGGCGACTGGTCGGGGCGGCGGAGGAGTGCTTCCTCGACTACGGCGTGCGCCGGACCACGATGGACGATGTAGCCCGCCGGGCGGGCGTCTCGCGGCCGACCGTCTACCGCTACTTCAGCGATCGCGACGCGCTGGTCGTCGAGGTGGTGACCTTGCGCGCGCGGGCCTTCGCAGGGCGGGCCCGTGAGTACATCGCAGGACGGTCCGACTTTCCCTCCAAGATCGTCGACGGGCTGACGTTCCTGGTCCGGGGCGGTCAGCGGGACCCGATCCTGCGCACCCTGCTCCGGCCGGACAACCTCTCGGCCACCAGCGGAATCCTCACCGCGGGCAGGGTCGCCGAGCAGCTGTCCCTGGAGGTGTGGGAGCCCGTGCTCGTTGCGGCCCAGCAGGCGGGCGAGATGCAGCCGGACCTCGACCCACGGGAGCTCTGCGGGCTGATGGCCGACCTCGAGTTGATGCTCATCGGCCGGCAAGACCTGCTCGACCCGGACGGGCCGGGGGTGCGTGACCTGGTGGGGGAGTTCCTGCTGCCGGCGCTGGTGGCGTGACCCGGCCCACCGGGCGGTAGGAACGGATCAGCCCGCGGCGATCGCGCTGCCGCCCCGCACCCCCGACCGGTGCAGGGCCGGGACGACGTAGGCGCGGACGAGCGCGCGCCGCTCCTCGTCGGTGCTCCCCGGACGGTTGATCCGGCTGAGCACCACCAGTTCGATGAAGGTCAGCCAGAGGCAGAAGCCGGTCACGTCGAGGTCCGCACGCACGTCGCCGGTCGCCTGCGCCGCCCGCACCACCGGCTCCCACAGCTCCACGGCCAGCGCCGCGGGCAATCGTGAGGCCTCGGGATGGCCCGCCATTCCCTCCAGGAACTCCGGGTCCACCAGCTGTGCCAGCATCGGATCGCGGCTTCCGGCGTCCACCCGGAAGATCAGCCCGTCGACGAGTTTGTCGTCGATCAGCCCCCGGGTGTCGATGAACCGGCGTGCCCGTTCCAGCACACCGCGGGCGCGCGAGAGCAGCACGCCGAGAACGAGGTCGTCACGGTTGGCGTAGTGCCGGTACACCGTCGGCCGGGAGACGCCCGCCTCCCGCGCGATGTCGTCCATCGTGGTCTTGGCGACGCCGAGGCGCAGGTAGCACGACTCGGCGGCGAGCAGGATCGCGGTCGCGGGATCCGACACGCGGCTCCGGGAGACCCGGCGCCCACCGCCATCGGCGTTGTTCGACATGGCACCTCGACTTCCGTTCGTGGCGCACCGTACACGGGTCGAGGGGCACGGCCCGGGGACACGGACCCCGGTGTCGGACCCGCCGGGCGGTACCTCGAACCCATTCTGCGTGGTGATACGTACAACACAAAGTGTTCGATGTCGCCAACCCGCTGGACCCGGGTAGGCTCCCGGTAGCAACCTATGTTCTTTAGATATGACGGTGGCCGAGCCGCGCCGCGGCGGCGACGACCGAAGGGGCGCACTGCGTGAGTGGAACGGGTATCCGGCACGACGAACTCCCCCTGTCGGGACTGCGCATCATCGACCTGACCGAGGGCGACGCCGAGAGCTGCGCCCGGTACCTCGCCGATCTGGGCGCCGACGTGCTGCGGATCGAGCCGCCGGGGGGGTCGGAGAGCCGGTCGGACCGGATCGGGTTCGCGCTGCGCAACGCGAACAAGCGGGGGGCCGAGCTCGACCTGGACACCGCGGACGGTGCGGACGCCCTCCTGGCCCTGGCCGGCGAGGCCGACATCCTGCTCGAGTCGTTCACGCACGCCCGGGCCGAATCGCTCGGTCTCACCCCGGAGCGGTTCGGCGCGGCCCATCCGCAGCTGGTGGTCGTCTCCATCACCGATTTCGGCCGGACCGGGCCCTATCGGGACCGGGTCGCCGACGAGGACGTCCTGGCGGCGACCGGCGGGGTGCTGTGCCGCTCGGGCCAGCCCGGAGGTGTGCCGCTGCTGCCGCCGGCCGGCATCGTCGGCCAGATCGTCGGGGTGCACGCCGCCTGGGCGGCATTGGTCGCCTACGTCAAGCGGCTGCGCACCGGGGTCGGCGAGCACGTCGACGTGTCCGCGTTCGAGTCCGTGGTGCACGGTGTGGATCCGGCGTTCGGTGCGCAGGGCAGCGCGGCCGCGGGCCGGGCCGAGACCTTTCCCACCGACCGGCCCGACGCCGCCGCCTTCTACCCGGTCTTCCCGTGCGCGGACGGCCACGTCCGGCTCTGCCTGCTCGCGACCCGGCAGTGGCGGGCGATGTTCGCGTGGCTCGGCGAGCCGGCCGAGTTCGCCGACCCGCGCTTCGACGCGATCCCGGCACGGTTCGCCGCGGCCGACCGGCTGCACCCACTGATCGCGGCGCTGTTCGCGGGCCGAACCCGCGACGAGCTGGTCGCCGAGGGCGCGGCGCGGGGCATCCCGCTGGGGGGCATGCTGAGCCCGGACGAGGTGCTCGCGGCCGAGCACTTCCGCGAGACCGGCTCCCTGGTCGAGGCCGAGCTGGGGGAGGGGCTGCGAGCGCGGGTCCCATCCGGGTACGTGACGGTGGACGGGGTCCGGGCGGGGCTGCGGACACCCGCTCCCGCGCCCGGCGGCCGCGGAACCGGGTTCGGTGCGGCACCGGCTCAGGATCTCGGCCTGCCCGAGCTCGGAGCCGGTGCGGGCCCGCTGGCCGGCCTGCGGGTGCTCGACCTGGGGATCATCGTCTTCGGCGCCGAACTGGGGCGACTGTTCGCCGACCAGGGCGCCGACGTGGTCAAGGTGGAGAACAACGCCTACCCGGACGGTCTGCGCCAGACGCGTAGGGGCGGCGGGATGAACCCGTCGTTCGCCTGGGCGCAGCGCAACAAGCGTGGCCTCGGGCTCGACCTGCGCAGCAGCGAGGGCGCGCAGCTGTTCCGCGAGATGGCGGCCGCCTCCGACATCGTGCTGGCGAACTTCAAGCCGGGCACGCTGGCCTCGCTCGGCTTCTCGCACGCCGAACTGGCCGCGGTGAACCCTCGGATCATCGTCTCGGACAGCAGCGCGTTCGGCTCCCGCGGTCCGTGGCGTCGCCGGATGGGGTACGGCCCGCTCGTGCGGGCCTCCTGCGGGATCTCCCATCTCTGGCGCGACCCGGCCGCCGACCCCGGCGATCCGGCGGCGTTCTGCGACGGGTCGACCGTCTACCCCGATCACGTCGCCGGGCATGCCACCGCGGTCGCAGTGCTGGCCGCGGTGATCGGCCGGGCACGGACGGGGCGGGGTGCCGCGATCGACTCCGCGCAGGCCGACGCGGCACTGGTCGCCCTCGGTCCGACGCTGGCCAGGGCGTCGCTGCGGCCGGGCGAGGTGACGGCCGAGGGGAACACACGCCGGGACCGGGCGCCTGCGGGAGTGTTCCGCTGTGCCGGGCAGGACCAGTGGTGTGTGGTGTCGGTCCGCACCGACGATCAGTGGCGCAGGCTGGTCGCGGCGACCGGCCTGCCCGAGGACCCGTCCCTGGACGCCACGCCGGGCCGCCGCGAGCGACGGGCCGAGATCGAGGCGGCACTGGCGGAGTGGACCGCGACCCGCACCCCTGGCGAGGTCACCGGGATCCTGCAGGCCGCCGGGGTGCCCGCGGCCGCGATGCTCAGACTCCCCGACGAGCTGACCGATCCCCAGCTCGTCGCCCGTGGGGCCTTCCGGACCCTCGAGCATCCGCAGCTGAGCGCCCCGGTGCCGACGAACGCCCGGATCGCCCGGTTCTCGTCCGTGCCCGACCCGCAGCTCCGCCCGGCCCCGATGCCCGGAGAGCACACCCGCCGCATCTGTGCCGAGCTGCTGGGGCTCTCCGGACCGGCGATCGACGACCTGGTGACCGCCGGCGTGCTCCAGGTGCCCGACCGGGTGCCCGCAGAACGGTGACGGCGAGGCTTGCGGTGGAGAGTCGTCCGGGCCGCATTACTATGAGACGATTCGAGTTATCTGTTACTTCGTGTCAGTGTCGACCCGAACGGAGCCCCGGATGACCACCACGCCCAGTGATCTCGCCCCCGACCTCGTCAGCGACTTCGACATCTACGACCCCACCGTCACCATGCCGGTCGACCGGATGCAGGAGCGCACGGCCGAGCTCGCCGAGCGCGGGCCGCTGGTGTGGTCGACCGCGCACGGAGGGCACTGGCTGGTCACCTCCTACGCTCAGGTCCACGCGATCCTGCGGGATCCGCACACCTTCTCCAGTCATCCCAACAACCTCGTCGACGCCGGACAGGGCAAATTCCTCCCCATCGAGCTCGACCCGCCGGAGCACACCTCCTACCGGCAGGCGCTGCAACCGCTGTTCAACCCGAGTCGCATGAAGGCGCTGGAGCCCCGGATCCGGGAGATCGCCGTCGAGCTGATCACGTCCTTCCAGGCCGACGGCCGGGTGGAGTTCGTGGGCCGGTTCGCCCACGAGCTGCCGACCCGGGTGTTCCTCGCGCTGATGGGATGGCCCCTGCGGGATGCGGTCCTGTTCACCGAAGCCACCGAGGTCGCACTGAACGGCCGCCCCGGCGACGACCCCGAACAGGCGGTCGCATCGCGCACCGCCGCCGCCCAGGAGATGTTCGGCTACTTCCTGCGTGTCATCGCCGAACGACGTGCCGCGTCGACGACCGGCCGCGCCGGCGGTGACGACATCACGGACGCGATCCTGGCGGCGCAGGTCGCCGACACCGACGGGGAGCAGCGCCCGCTCACCGACGACGAGCTCGCCCGGATGTTCTTCCTGCTGCTCATCGCGGGGTTGCACACGACTCAGGGCTCGCTCGCGTGGATGATGCTGCACCTGTCGCAGAACACGGCGGAACGGGACAAGATCGTGGCCGATCCGGGCGCCGTTCCGGCTGCGGTCGAGGAGATCCTGCGCTACGAGGCCGCGGTCGCGATGGGCCGGCGAGCGACGGTCGACGCCGTGATCGGCGACGTCACCGTGCGGGCCGGCGATCAGCTGCTGCTGCTGTTGTGCGCGGCGAACCGGGACGGGGACGAGTTCGACCAGCCGCAGGCGCTGGACGTCGGGCGCTCGCCCAACCGGCATCTGACCTTCGGTTCCGGGCCGCACCGCTGCATCGGTTCGCACCTCGCCCGCCTGATGCTGCGGATCGCGGCCGAGGAGATCCACGGGCGGATCCCCGACTACCGGCTCGACCCCGACGACCCGCCGGTGGTGCTGCCGAGCCAGGTCCGCGGGTTCGCCCGGCTGGGACTGCGGTTCACCCCGGTCGGCGCGGCATGAGGCCGGTGGACCACGTGCCTACCGGGACCGGGCGCTGCGTGCCGACGGAGAACGGGTCGTGACGGGGGACGGGACGTGATGCAGCGGCTGACGGTCGACCGGGCCATCTGCGCCGGACACGGGCTCTGCTACGGCTCCGCACCGGAGCTCGTCGACTCCGACGAGCAGGGGGACCCCGTCATCGTCACCGAGCCGGTACCGGCGGACCTGGCCGGTACGGCGCGCCGGGTGGTCGCGATGTGCCCGGAGCGGGCGCTTGCACTGGTGGAGCCGTCACCGGCGTGAGCGGCAGGGTCGCCGGCCGCACGGTCGGCGGCGGGAACAGGAAAGGATCGAACGAGGTGGCCAGGTCCGACGGGACACTCGTGCACGACATCGACATGGTGGTGGCCGGCCGGGAGCCGGTCGCGGACGGCGTCGTGCGCCTCACCCTGCGCCCGGTGGGGGCCGGGCCGCTGCCGGAGTGGGCGCCCGGAGCGCACCTGGACCTGCGGTTGGGCGACGAGCTGGTCCGGCAGTACTCGTTGTGCGGGGATCCGGCCGACCGCGAGGTCTACCAGGTCGCGGTGTTGCGTGCGCCGTCCGGCCGGGGCGGCTCGGCACATGTACACGACGTCCTGCGGACCGGATCCGGGGTGAGTGTGCGCGGCCCGCGTAACAATTTCGCGCTCGCCGACTCCCGGCGCTACCTGTTCGTCGCGGGAGGCATCGGCATCACACCGATCCTTCCCATGGTCGCCGCCGCCGAGAAGAGCGGTGCCGACTGGCGCCTGGTCTACGGCGGCCGGTCCCGAGGCTCGATGGCCTTCGTCGACGACCTCGTGGAGCGGTACGGCGACAAGATCGATATCGCACCGCAGGACGAGCGCGGCCTGCTCGACCTCGACGGGCTGCTCAGCGCCCCGAGTCAGGACGTCCTCGTCTATTGCTGTGGGCCGGAGGCACTGCTCGCAGCGGTCGAACAGCGCTGTACGTCCTGGCCGGGAGGCGCCCTGCACCTGGAGCGGTTCTCGCCCAAGGAGGCGTCCGAGCCGGCCGCGGACGGGGTCTTCGAGGTCGAGTTCGCCGGGTCCGGGGTCACGGTGAGCGTGCCGCCCGGGGTGAGCATCGTCGACGCCGCGGCGGCAGCCGGGGTCGAGATGGAGACCTCGTGCCGGGAGGGCACCTGTGGCACCTGCGAGTCCGAGGTGCTCGAGGGGGTCCCCGAACACCGGGACTCGCTCCTCACCCCGGACGAGCGGGCCGCGAACGACGTCATGTTCCCGTGTGTCTCGCGCTGCCTGTCCGGCCGGCTCGTCCTCGATCGCTGAACGGTCCCGGCGCTCGGGGCCGGTACTCCCGCGATAAACCTTATGGCTGTAGAATAGTGGGATCACACCCCGGACGCGACGACAACGGTCGCGGGCGAAGGAGGCGGCAGTGGCCACCGATCAGACCGCGGCGAGCACGCACCGGACGGACGTGCTGGCCGACCGCAACGACAGGATCCGGCGAACCCTGGACCACATCCGCAACGACAGCACCGATTCGGTCGACGCCGTCTCGACGTTCACGGCGCAGGAGTACACCGATCCGGCGATCGCTCGGCGCGAGCGCGACGCGGTGTTCGGCGCGGTGCCCTCGATCGTGTGCCACGGCAGCGAGATCCCGAAGCCGAACGACTTCATCACGATGCGCATGCCACGCAACAACGTGATCATCGTGCGGCAGCGGGACCACTCGGTGAAGGCGTTCGTCAACCTCTGCCGGCACCGGGGTGCGCTGCTCGAGGAGCAGGAGAAGGGTCGCTGCCGGCTGTTCTCCTGCGGCTACCACCGGTGGTCCTACGACACCGACGGCTCGCTGCGAGCGATCACCCGCGACAACACCTTCGGCGAGATCGACCGCACCCGTTACGGCCTGGTGGAGCTGCCCGCTCAGGAGCGCCACGGGTTCGTCTGGATGGTCGACGACGCTGACGCGGAGATCGACGTCGCCGGCTGGCTCGGCACCGAGATGGACGGCATCCTCGCGGGTTACGGGATGGACCGGCTGGTCGCGGCCCGGTCGGAGGGATTCGACGAGCCGGTCAACTGGAAGATCATGCAGGATGCCTTCCTCGACGGCTACCACATCCAGTACGCGCACCCGAACACCGCGGCGAAGCACATCCACACCAACGTGATGGCCGTCGAGGACTTCGGCCGGCACGCGCGGTTCGTCGCGCCGCGCAAGACGATCGACAAGTACCTCGAGGAGCCGCCTGCCCCGGACGAGGACCTCTCGCCGTACATCACCGAGACGCACTTCCTGCTGCCCAACAGCACCTTGCTGCGCCAGCCCGACCACTTCGAGCTGCTGACCTTCCGGCCGCACCCGACCGACCCCGCCCGCTGCCGGATGGAGATGCGGCTGGTCGTGCCGACGCTCGAGGACTCGGGCATGGACGAGGAGCGCTGGAACCGGATCTGGGACAAGAACTGGAAGATCCTGCTCGCGGTGCTGCACCAGGAGGACTTCCCCCTGCTGCGCAGCTCCCAGGCCGGGATGGCCAGCGCCGACGCCGGCGGGATGCTGCTGGGCCGCAACGAGGTCATCAACCAGATCTTCCACCGGGAGCTCCGGAAGCTGGTCTCGTGATCGACTTCGAGTGGTATCGACCCGGCGGCCCGGGTCTCGCGCCGGAGATCGCATCCGAGCTGCGCGAGATGCTGGCCGAGGCTGCGGGAGTCGACGCCGAGGCCGGCTTCCCGCAGCTGTCGCCGGACGACCCGGTCGAGCCGGGCACCGCCCACCTGCTGGTCTGGCTGCTGCCCGACGAACGGTCCGGGCTGCACGCCCCGCTGGTACCGAGCCTGGCCGGGTACCTGCGGGTGGAGCCGGTGCACGACGACGAGCCCGGCACCGCCGAGGTCTCGCACGTGATCCGGCCGGACTTCCGCTCCCGCGGCATCACCACGCTGCTGGTCGAGAAGATGGGGCTCGAGCTCGGCTCGCCGGACGGCTGGCAGGGCACCGGAGTGTCCCGGCTGCGGATCTGGGCGCGGGCCAACCACCCGGCCGCGCTGCGGATGGCACTGCGGTTCCGGCGCTACGGCATCCGCACGACGCTGCGCCAGTGGCAGATGCTGGCCCCGTTGCGGATCGACCGCGAGATCGATCCCGGTGCCGAGCCCGCACACCCCCGGGTGCGTCCGGCCGACGGGGCTGCCGAGGTGGCCGCGGCGGCCCAGCTGTGGGCCGCGAGCGGGCTCCGCCACGCGCCGCCCGAGCGCGCCGTGCTGCTGGTCAGCGGCCCGGGAACCCGCCCCGACGGCGCCGTCTGGGTCGACCCGCACTCCGGCGAGCCGACCGAGTACGGCACTGCCGGCCGTCTGGTGGCGGTGGTGACCCGCGAGCCGGATCGGACCCGCGACGCCGACCCGCTGGTGCGCTCTCTGCTGGTGGCCGGCTTGGAGCAGCTGCGTGACCAGGGGGTGCGGGTCGGCGCTGTGACCATCGACTCGCAGGACCGGCCACTGGTCCACGAGGCCCGCACGCTCGGGTTCGTCCACGACCAGACCGACGTCATGTACACCGTCCAGAACCGGACCACCGCGCCGTTGCCGGCGATCCGGTGAGCACCTGTGATCCGGAGACCGAGATGACCGAGACACGGTTCCCCGACGTCCCCGACGACCTGGCCGAGGTCGTCGACCGCCACGGCCGGGCCGTCGCGGCCCTGGACAACGAGACCGTCCTGGCCGACTTCCGGAAGGACCGGATCGGTCAGCTGCTGGGATCCGCCCGCCCGCCCGACGGACTGCACGCGGCGGAGCTGCTGTCGATCGAGCCCGGCCCGGACTCGCTCTACACCGCGCACATCCGCTACACCGGCGCCGGCGGCGCTCAGGCCGTGTTCCGCTCACGGTGGATCGCGATGGACGGCACGTGGCGGGTGACCCAGGTCCGCAACGTGCCGGACACCCCCCCGGTCACACCGTTCGCCGAGCCGTCCGCGGACGGCCTGGACACTCCGCACTGGGCGGGGCTGGCCCAGCGGGAGCTGCGGATCCAGCACTGCCCGGCCTGCGGGGAGTGGATCTGGTCGCCGCGCCCGATCTGCCCGTCCTGCCACCACGACGAGCTCGAGTGGCCGTCGGTGGACCCCACCGGGACCGTCTACGCCTGGACGCGGACCTGGCAGCCGTTCCATCCCTCGGCGACCGGGCACCTGCCCTACGTCGTCGTCGCCGTCGAGCTGCCCGCCGCGGGCAACCGCCGGGTCGTCGGTGTCCTGCTGGACGGCGACGGCGCCGACGTCCGGATCGGGCAGCACGTCACGGCGGAGTTCGACCACTCCGCGGACGCGGCGGCCTACCCGCTGCTGCGCTGGCGCCTGTCCTGATCGAACGGAGCACGATGAGCACATCAGACCGGACCTTCCGCGCCGCCGCCGCCGTGGTCGGCGCGGCGAACACCCCTTTCCTCAAGCGCGGTACCGCCACCTCCAGTGCGCTGAAGCTGGCCCTGCGCGCGATCCTCGACGCGGCCGACGACGCCGGCGTCGACGCCCACGACATCGACGGCTTCGTGTCGTACGCGAACGACGACAACGAGGGCCTCGCCGTCGGTGCCGCACTGGGCGTGAAGGAGATCCGCTGGTCCAGCATGGTCTGGGGCGGCGGTGGCGGCGGGGTCGCGGCTGCGGTGAACACGGCCGCCGCGGCCATCGCCTCGGGACAGGCCGAGACCGTCTGTGTCTACCGTGGCCTCTCCGAGGCCGACGCGGGCCGCCAGAGCTACAGCAAGGGGCACATCGGTCCGCTCTACGGTGCGCACGGCGTGTTCGCCCCCGCGCAGATCTGCGCCCTGCGGACCCAGCGCCTGCTCGAGGTCGACGGGGTGCCGCGGGAGGCGCTGGCCGCGCTGGTCGCGGCGGCCTACCACCACGCCCAGAACAACCCCGATGCCGTCGCCTACGGCAGGCCGCTGTCCGCCGAGGTCTACGCGGACTCCCGGATCATCTCCGAGCCGCTGCGGCTCTACGACTGCTCGCGGGAGAACGACGCCGCGGGTGCGGTGATCGTGACCAGTGCGGACCGGGCCCGCGGGCTGCGACAGAAGCCGGCTTACGTGCTGTCCGGTGTGCAGGGGTCGGGTCCTGCGTGGACCGAGTCGGTGGAGAACGAGAACCCGTACTCCAGCGCCGGTTTCCACCCTGCGCTGGTCGCTCGCCTCTGGGAGGGGGCGGGGGTCGAGCCGGGCGAGGTCGACGTCACGCAGGTGTACGAGAACTTCTCCGGGCCCGCCGTCGCGTCGCTGATCGACGTCGGTCTCGTCCCGCCCGGCGCCGAGGCGGGCCGCGTGATGCAGCTGGAGAACCTCATCGCGCCACACGGCGCACTCCCGCTCAACACCGCGGGCGGCAACATCGCGGAGGGGTTCGTCCACGGCTTCGGGCTGATCGTGGAGGCCGTCCGCCAGATCCGCGGGACCTCGCCGAACCCGGTACCGGGGGCCGATGTCTCGCTGCTGCTCGGGGGCCCGATGGCCCCGCTGGTCAGCGCCACCCTGTTCGGCTCGGAGGCGACGGTCTGACTCCGCTGGGCGCCCGGGTCAGGACGCCGCGGGCGAGGACAGGTCGGCGACGGTCTGTCCGGGGGTCTGCCGTGGGGCCGGTACATCGTCCGGGACCTCGGGGACGGCTCCGCGCAGGAAGCTGCGGACGGTGTCCGCGAAGATCTCCTCGGGCGACCGGTGGTTGCACGCGACCGCGTCTGCCAGTGTCGGCTCGGTCGCGGGGTCGGCGGTACCGAAGAGTTCCCGGCTCTCGCCGGGCTCGCGGGACGCCTCGGTGATCGCGGCGCTGAGCGCCAGTTTGTCCAGACCGTCGAGCACCAGCACCCGCCGCTCGCGCGGTACGCCGACCTCGGCCAGGAAGCGGGCGCTCTGTTCGTAGGTCCGGATCAGGATGTCGCGGGGCATGAACTGCAACAGCAGGGGTGCGGCGTTGCGGTGGCGCAGGACCGCGACCCGGAAGTTCAGGCTCAGCGCGACGAACCATTCGATCCAGTTCGGTACGCCGGCGCTGTCCGGCATGGGGGTCTCGGCCACGACCGCACGGGCGACCCCTCGCAGGATGTCGGCCTTGTCCGCGAAATGGTGATAGAGCGAGGGCGCACGCACGTTCAGGGCGCGGGCCAGTCGCGGCAGACTGAACGCGTCGAGACCTTCGGTGTCGATGATGTGCAGCGAGGTCGCGATCACCGCGTCGTACCGGATGAGCGGGCTGGCCGGGCGGGGCATCCACTCATTATCGCCGCCCGCCCGTGACGTGACGCAGACGACCCGCCCCGCCGGCTCTACCCGGGTCGTGGTGCCGGCTCGACGCGTACCGGGATGGCGTTCATCTGCACGGTGCCCGACAGCGGGTCCAGGACCGTCCCGTCGGTGAGGGTGTTGCTGTTCACCCCGGGACGCCGGGCCGCGACCCGCAGCCGGGCCCGGTCGTCGTCGTGCCCCCAGCCGTGGGCCAGCGAGCAGACGCCGTCGGGCACCTGATCGGTCACCCGGACCGGCACCTCGATCCGTCCGGCCGTCGAGCGGACCGTGACCGAGCCGCCGTCGGCGATGCCGTACGCCTCGGCGTCACCGGGGGACAGATACAGCAGCCCGCGCTCGGGGCCTCCGGCCAGCCGGTCGACGTTGTGCAGCCAGGAGTTCTTCGACCGCAGGTCGCGCCGGCCGATGAGCAGCAGCGACCCCGGCTCCACCGCCGGTGGCCGGGCGGCGGCCAGCGCCTCGCGGATCTGCGGGGCGAACAGCTCGATCCTTCCCGACGGGGTCCGTACGACCTCGTCGAGCCGCGGTCCGAGAGGGCCGAGATCGACTCCGTGCGGGGCGTCGAGCAGCCGGGCCAGCGTCAGCCCACCCGGGCTCCGGCCGAACAGATCGCCGTAGGGACCCGATCGGATCCGCATGTCGAGCAGCCGGCGCGGGCCCCGGCCCGGGAAGTCGGTGACGACCTCCCGCTCGTCGATGTCGAGCCCGCGCGCGACCGACCGGCGCAGCGCCGCGGCGATCTCGTCGTCGATCTCACCCGGGTCGGTGTCCGGCCCCCGGCCCTCGTAGATCGCGCAGAGCCGGAGCAGGACGTCCCACTCGGGCAGCATCCCGTCCGGCACCGGCCGCGCCGGCTCGGAGAACCGGGCGAAGTTGCGCTGTGCGAACTGGAAGAGCACCAGGTCGAAGTGGTCGCGGGTGAGCGACCCGGGCGGGGGGAGGACGACGTGTGCGTGCCGGGTCGTCTCGTTGAGATAGGGGTCGACGCAGATCAGCGCGTCGAGCTCGGTGAGCGCGCGCTGCACGGCCGCCGAGTCCGGCATCGAGCGGGCGAGGTTGCCGCCGTAGATCACCAGCCCGCGGACCCGCCCGGGTCCGGGGGTGCTGATCTCCTCGGCCAGCGCGGCCACCGGGAACTCGCCGAGCACCTCGGGGTGGCCGCTGACCCGGGTGTGGTAGCGGCCGGTGGTGAACGGGCGTGCCGGACGGGTCGCACGACGGGTCGTCGGCGAGCCGGTGACGGGCCGGGTGAAGCGCATGCCCCCCGGCCGGTCGAGGTGCCCGCACACCACGTTGAGGACCTGCAGCGCCCAGCAGGTGAGGGTGCCGTGGCGGTTGAGGGTGGTGCCCAGGCGGCCGTAGAGCGCCGCACGATCGGCGCCGGCGATGTCGCGGGCCAGCCCGACGATCGTCTCCGGGGCGATACCGGTGGCCCGGCCGGCCGCCTCTGGGGTCCACGACCCGACCGCGGCACCGAGTTCGGCGAGGCCGGAGACCCGGTCGCGTGCCGCCCGCAGTCGCACCCGGTCCTCGGCGAACACCACGTGCAGCAGACCGAGCAGCAGGAACAGGTCGGTGCCGGGGCGGATCGGCAGGTGCAGGTCGGCGGCTGCGGCGGTCGCGGTCTGTGCCGGGTCGACCACGACGACCCGGCCACCCCGGGCGCGCAGCCGGCGGAGCCGGCCGCGGTAGTCCGGCGCCGCCCCGACGCTGCCGTTGGAGACCAGCGGGTTCCCCCCGACGATCACGAGCAGGTCGGTGGCGTCGAGGTCGGGGACCGGGGTGCTGGTCGGTTCGCCGAACAGCAGCGCCGCGGTGACGGTCTGGGGGAGCTGGTCCATCGTCGCCGGGGAGTAGGCCTGGACGCTGCCCAGGGACCTGGCCAGGCGCCCGGCCAGCAGGGTGAAGGCGACGTTGTGCCCGGTCGGGTTGCCGGTGTAGGCGGCAACCGAGTTCCGGTCGTCGGCCAGCAGCGGCCGGAGCAGCCGGTCCACCTCGGTGAACGCCTCGTCCCAGCTCGCCGGCCGCAGCTCGCCGTCGCGGCGCACGAGCGGACCCCGGAGCCGGTCCGGGTCGTCATCGACGGCACCGAGAGAGGCGCCCTTGGGACACAGGTAACCGGCGCTGTACACGTCGTCGGCGTCACCGCGGACGGTGACCACCCGGTCCCGGCCGTCGAGAGTGACCTCGAGCCCGCACATCGCCTCACAGAGCGGACACCCGCGCGGGACCGTGCGCGTGCCGTCCGCCCGCGGGCCGGACGGCGGGACCGTGGACGGAGTGCTGGTCATCCGGTCTCCTCGGGAAGGGTGCAGACGGAGCGCGGAACTGCCGGCGCCCGGGCCTGCGGTCGTGGTTCGGTCCTGGTGATCGCGGTCGGTCAGTGCCCGCTCAGGCCACCGTCGACGGCGAGGGTCGCGCCGGTGACGTAGGCCGAGGCCGGTGCGGCGAGGAAGAGCAGGGCCGCGTCGAGCTCGCGCTGGGTGCCGAGCCGCCGCAGCGGTGCCCCGGCCAGAAAGCGGTCGAGGGTCTCGTCGGTCATCTCCCCGGTCATCTCGGTGTTCACGAAACCGGGGGCCAGGGCGTTGACCCGGATCCCGCGCCGGCCCGACCACTGCTGCGCGAGATCGCGGGTGAGGCCGATCAGGCCGGCCTTGCTCGCCGAGTACGCGGCCTGGGGCAGTACCGAGGCGACCAGACCCAGCACGCTGGAGACGTTGACGACCGACGCGCCGGCGGACATCCGCCGCGCGCAGGCCTGGGCCATCCAGTACGCACCGGCGAGGTTGACGTCGAGCACCCTGCGGAAGTCACCGGGGGACTCCCGCAGAGCGGGCACCACACTGCTGACCCCGGCGTTGTTGACGAGCACGTCGAGTCTGCCGAACCGCTCGGTCGCCGCGGCCGCGACCCGTTCGCAGTCGTCGGGGTCGGCGACGTCGGCGGCCACCGCGTGCCAGCGGGCGCCGTGCCGCGCCACGGCGTCCCCGGTCTCGTGCAGGCGGTCCGACCGGCGCGCCGCGAGCACCACATCGGCGCCCGCCTCGGCCAGAGCACAGGCGAAGCCCGCCCCGAGGCCGGAGCTCGCGCCGGTCACCACGGCGACCCGGCCGTCCAGCCGGAACAGGTCGAGCAAGGGGGTGTCGGGTGGTGCCGGGCGCCCGGCGGAATCCTCGTCGACCATATGACGGATCATGTCATATGTATCTTCGAACAGGCACCGTGTCGGCGTGAGCAGGGTCGAACCGGCAACGGTTGCTGTCGGTGAGACAACCGCCGGGAAGCGTATTGACGCTTCTACCTACTCACTTTAGGCTGGCTCCGCTCCGGCGGGGCCCGATCCACCGGTGCGGTTCCGGCGAGGTCGCCGGCCGTCCTCGGAGGGTCCACGGCCGGGCGGCCATCCCCCGCATCCCGAGAGGAACCAGACGATGAAGTCGAGGGCGGCAGTGCTGTGGGAGTCCCCGGGCGAGTGGGATGTCGTCGAGGTCGACGTCGACGAGCCGAAGGATCACGAGATCCTGGTGCGCTACGTCTCGGCGGGTCTGTGCCATTCCGACGACCACGTCGCGAAGGGGGACGTGCCGTCGGCGCATCTGCCCTACTGCGGCGGCCACGAGGGTGCCGGTGTCGTCGAGCAGGTCGGCGCCGCCGTGCGTGACCTGCGGCCCGGCGACCACGTCGTCGCCAGCTTCATCCCGGGGTGCGGACGCTGCCGGTGGTGCGCCGAGGGCAAGCAGAACCTCTGCGACAACGGCGCGTTCATGATGACCGGCACCCAGCTCGACGGCACGTTCCGGTTGCACCACGGGGACGTCGACGTCGCACAGTGCTCGCTGGTGTCGACCTTCTCCGAGTACAGCGTGTTGCCGGAGTGGGGCGCGATCAAGATCGACAAGAGCATTCCGCTGCAGTCCGCCGCGCTCATCGGCTGCGGTGTCCCGACCGGCTGGGGCTCGGCGGTCAACGCCGCCGCCGTCCGGCCGGGCCAGGTCGTGGTCGTCATGGGCGTCGGCGGGATCGGCATCAATGCGGTCCAGGGGGCACGGCACGCGGGCGCCCTGCGGATCGTCGCCGTCGACCCGGTCGAGTTCAAGCGGGAGAGCGCCCTCAAGCTCGGCGCCACCGACGCGGTCGGCACCATGGCCGAGGCCACCGCGCTGGCGAAGGACCTGACGAACGGGCAGGGCGCCGACAGCGCGATCGTCTGTGTCGGGGTCGCCACCGGTGAGCACGTCGCCGAGGCCTTCGCGGCGGTACGCAAGGACGGCACCGTGGTCCTGACGGCTGTCGCGAACTACGCCGCGACCGGGATCCCGGTCAACCTGCTGGAGCTCGCGATGTACCAGAAGCGGATCCAGGGGGCGCTGTTCGGGATGTGCTCGCCCACCCGGGACGTGCCCCACCTGCTGGAGATGTACCGGCAGGGATCGCTGCGCCTCGACGAGCTCGTGACCCGACGCTATCCGCTGGAGGAGATCAACCAGGGGTACGCGGACATGCACGCGGGCGTGAACCTCCGCGGCGTCGTGGACTTCGCGTGACCGGTGTGCTCCAGGACGCGGTGCAGGTGCGCCGGGACGGTGCGGCGGCCACGGTCGAGCTGTCGAACCCCGGCCGGCGCAACGCGCTGACCGCGTCGATGCTCGACGAGCTGTACCGGGTGCTGCCGGAGCTCGACGACGACCCGCAGGTGCGGGTCGTCGTCCTCACCGGGCGGGACGGCGACTTCTGCTCCGGGGCCGACCTCTCCGCGGTGTCCGAGGACCGGCACCCGCTCGGGTCGATGAACCGGATCAACCGGACCGCGCTGGCGGTGTATCGGATGGCCACACCCGTCGTCGCCCGCGTCGACGGCGTCGCGGTCGGGGCCGGGCTGAACCTGGCGCTGGCCTGCGACCTCGTCGTCGCCTCCGACCGGGCACGCTTCTCCGAGGTGTTCGTCCGGCGCGGTCTGGCCGTCGACTTCGGCGGGTCGTGGATCCTGCCCCGCCTGATCGGGCTGCACCGGGCCAAGGAGCTGTGCCTGCTCGGCGACATCGTGCCCGCGGACCGCGCCGCCGCGATGGGGCTGGTCAACCGGGTCGTGCCGAGCGCGGAGCTGGACACGGAGGTCGGCACGATCGTCGACCGGCTGGCCGCCGGCCCGGCGGTGGCGATGGCGCTGACGAAGCGGCTGCTCGCCGAGGGCGGCGGACGCGACCTCCCGTCGGCCCTGGACGCCGAGGCGGCCGCGCAGGCGATCACGCTGCGCGGGGCGGACGCCGAGGAGGCCTTCACCGCGTTCCGGGGGAAACGGGACGCGTCGTTCACCGAGCAGCTCTGACGAGTGCTCACCGGAATCGACGGGCGAGGAGACACATGCCGCTGCGGACGAGGTTCACCGAGGTCTTCGGGATCGAGCACCCCGTGGTGCAGGGCGGGATGCAGTGGGTGGGCCGGGCGGAGCTCGTCGCGGCGGTCGCCGAGGCCGGCGGGCTCGGCTTCCTGACCGCGCTGACCCAGCCCACCCCCGAGGACCTGGCGACCGAGATCGCCCGGTGCCGCGAGCTCACCGACAAGCCGTTCGGGGTGAACCTGACGATCCTGCCCACGATCGACCCACCGCCCTACGACGAGTACCGGCGCGTGATCGTCGAGGCGGGGATCCCGGTCGTCGAGACGGCGGGCTCCAACCCGGAGCCACACCTGCCGTTGTTCCACGAGCACGGGATCAAGGTGCTGCACAAGTGCACCAGCGTTCGGCACGCACTGAAGGCCGAGCGGGTCGGCGTGGACGGCGTGAGCATCGACGGGTTCGAGTGCGCCGGGCACCCGGGTGAGGAGGACGTGCCGGGGCTGGTGCTGATCCCGGCCGCCACCGCGCGACTCTCGGTACCGGTGGTCGCCTCCGGCGGGTTCGCCGACGGCCGTGGCCTGGCGGCGGCGCTCGCGCTCGGGGCCGACGGGATCAACATGGGTACCCGGTTCATGGCGACGGTGGAGGCGCCGGTGCACGAGCGGGTCAAGCGCGCGATCGTCGAGGCCGACGAACGGTCCACCGACCTGATCTTCCGCCCGCTGCGCAACACCGCGCGGGTGGCGCGCAACGCGGTGAGCACCGAGGTCGTCCGGATCCTCGACGACGGCGGTGAGTTCGCCGACGTCCGCGAACTGGTCGCCGGGGCGCGCGGCCGGACGGTGTTCGAGACCGGGGACCTGGACGCCGGCATCTGGACGGTCGGTCAGTGCCAGGGCCTGGTCGGCGACGTCCCGTCCGTCGCCGACCTGGTGCACCGCATCGTGCGCGAGGCGGAGGAGGTGCTCGGCCGGTTGGCCGGGCGGATGGTCGTTCCCGCCTGAGACGCGAGTTCGCCGGCCGCTGACGGCCGGGGCACGAGGTACAGGCCGGCACACCGAGCGGCCGGGCACCGGGCCCGGAGTCCGCACTGACTGCGCATCGTGGCGCGAGGAGGAGAATCATGGCGACGTCGGTGGCATCGGCTCTGCACTGGTGGGCCCGTCGGAAGCCGGATCAGCAGGCGGTCGTGGTCGGGGACGACGCCGTCACCTATCGGGAGCTGCAGGACTGGTCGGGGCGTATCGCCCGCCGGATGGCCGACGAGGGAGTCGTACCCGGGGACCGGGTCGGTCTCATGGGTGCGAACAGCGTCGAATGGGTCGCGACGGCCTGGGGGATCGTCAAGGCGGGCGGGGTGCTCGTGCCGCTCAACCCGCGCCTGGTCGCGGTCGAGCTGTACAAGATCCTCGGCGAGTCCGGGGCGCGGCTCGTCGTGGCGGCGGAGCAGCACGAGGCGACGCTGAACGAGGTCATGGGCCTCGGGCACGACCACCGGTTCGTCGGCCATGACGAGGTCCTGCGGCTGCGCGAGGGACCTCAGGAGGATTTCCGGATCGACCGGGCGCCCGAGGAGCCGGTGGCGATCCTGTTCACCAGCGGCTCGACAGGGCTGTCCAAGGGCGTGGTCTGTACCAACCGGACGCTGCTCGACATCGTTTTCGAGAACACGTTGACCGATCCCGGAATGCGGCCCGGCGCCCGGACGCTCCTGCTGCTGCCGCTGGCCTTCACCCCGGGCCTCGTCTACGGCGTGATGATCACCGGCGTGCTGGGTGGCACCCTGGTCGCCGAGAGGGAGATCAAGCCCTCGCGGGCGGTGCAGCTGATCGAGAAGCACCGCATCACCGTGATGTTCGGCGTCCCGCTGATCTTTCAGGCGCTCACCGCGGCCCCCGAGTTCGGTGACGCCGACCTCAGCAGCCTCGACACTGCCATCGTGGGCGGCGCCGCCGTCCCGGTGCCGCTGCTGGAGGCGTACGCGGCCAAGGGCGTGGTACTGCGGCAGATCTACGGGATGACCGAGGTGGGCGGGGTGGCGACGGCGACCTGGCCGGAGGAGGCCGCCGACCACCCGGACACCTGCGGCAGCGGCAACATCTTCACCGAGATCAAGGTCGTCCGTGAGGACGGTGGCGAGTGCGATCCGGGCGAGGACGGCGAGATCCTGATGCGGGGACCGGGGGTCACCCCCGGCTACTGGCAGGACGAGGAGAACACGAGACGAGCGCTGCGGGACGGCTGGCTGCACAGCGGCGACCTCGGCCGCCGTGACGCCGAGGGTCGGCTGACCTTCGTCGACCGGCTGAAGGACCTCATCATCACCGGCGGGATCAACGTGTCGCCGTTCGAGCTCGAGGCGGTGATCTCGGGAATACCCGGCGTCAAGGAGGTCACGGTGATCGCCGCGCCGGACGAGCGGTTCGGGGAGACGCCGGCCGCCGTCGTCTGGGGCGAGGGGCTCGAACCCGAGATCATCATCGCGGAGTGCAACCGTCAGATGGCGGACTTCAAGGTCCCCCGTTACGTCGTCGTCCGCGACGAACCGCTGCCCCGGCTACCCAGTGGCAAGATCGCCAAGCCGGCGGTCCGCTCGGAGTACGCCGACATCGCGGCGACCCACAGCAAGGTGCGCTGACGAGGAGCCGGCGATGACCCACGTGATCACCCGCGCGTGCTGCAACGATGCGTCGTGCGTCGATGTCTGCCCGGTGGACTGTATCCATCCGGCCCCTGGTGAACCGGGTTACACGAGCGCCGAGATGCTCTATATCGACCCGGACACCTGCATCGACTGTGCGGCGTGCCTGGACGTGTGTCCGGTGGCGGCGATCGTGCCGGACGCCGACCTCGACCTCGGCGCCCAGCGTTACCTGCAGATCAATGCGGCGTGGTTCGCCGGCCGGCCGCCGGAGCCGCGGGTGGCTCGGGCCGCCCCGTCCGTCCCGCCACCGGCCGGTGCAGGGACCTTGCGGGTCGCGGTGGTCGGGACCGGCCCGGCCGCGTCGTACGCGGCGGAGAGCCTGCTGCGCCTGCCGGGCCTGGACGTCGCGATCACGATGATCGACCGGCTTCCGGTGCCGGGCGGGCTGGTCCGGCACGGCGTGGCGCCTGACCACCAGGACACCAAGGGCGCCGGTACGACGCTCGCACGCACCTGGGGGGACCGCCGGGTCCGGCTGCACCTCAACGTGGAGGTGGGCACCCACCTCGGGCACGAGGACCTGCTCGCCCACCACCACGCGGTGCTCTACGCCGTGGGTGCCCCGGGCGCCCGGGCGCTCGGTGTCCCCGGTGCGGACCTTCCCGGGTGCGTGTCCGCCACCGATCTCGTGTCCTGGTACAACGGGCATCCCGATGCGGCCGGGCGCACCGTCGACCTCTCCGGCGAGCGGGCGGTGGTGGTCGGCAACGGCAACGTGGCCCTGGACGTGGCCCGGGTGCTGGTCGCGGGGCACAAGCACCTGGCCGGCACCGACATCTCCCCGGCCGCGCTCGCGGCGCTGTCGACGAGCGCGGTACGCGAGGTGGTCGTGCTGGGGCGTCGTGGCCCGGCCCAGGCCGCGTTCACCACACCGGAGCTGCTCGCACTGGGCGACCTCCCCGGAGTCGACGTGGTGGTGGACCCCGAGGAGCTGCTGCTCGACGAGCTGACGGCGGGCCGGCTCGAGCGTGATCGCGACGCTGTCCTGTCCCTGAAGCTGGAGGTTCTCCGGGAGCTGGCCGAGCGCTCCCCTAGCGGTGCCGCGCGCCGCATCGTCCTGCGGTTCCGCAGCGCGCCCGTCCGGGTGCTGGGGGACGAGCGGGTCGAGGGTCTGCGCGTCGCGCGGACCACGGCAGAGGCCGACGGCGACCGGGTGGTGGCGCGGGCCACGCAGCAGACCACCGACCTCGGCTGCGGGCTGGTGCTGACCGCGGTCGGCTACCGGGGGGCCGCGATCCCGGGTCTGCCGTTCGACGAGCGTCGGGGCGTCCTGCCCACCGACGACGGGCGGGTCGTGGACCCGGACACCGGGCGGGCGGTACCCGGCACCTACGCCGCGGGCTGGATCAAGCGCGGTCCCAGCGGTGTCATCGGCACCAACCGCTGGTGCGCCGAGGACACCGTCGACGCGCTGCTGACCGACTTCGCGCAGGGCCGCCTGCCGTCGCCCGCCCGCGGTGATGCGGAGTTCGTCGCGCTGCTGGCGCAGCGCCGTCCCGAGGCGCTCGGGCTCGCGGAGTGGCGGGCGATCGACGCCCACGAGCGCCGGGCCGGGCGCGCCGCCGGCCGGCCGCGGGTCAAGCTCGTCGACATCCGGGACATGCTCGACGTGGTCGAGGCCGGTACGCGCCGTTGAACCCGCTCACGGGTTCGGTCGGACGGCCGGTTCAGGTCCCGGCCAGCTCGGCGACGACCGGGGCCATCCGCTCCAGCTGGGACTCGTTGACGGTCAGGTAGCTCACGCCGGTCTCCGCCCGCCGGCGGCGGAGCTCGTCGGCCATCTCGGCCGGCTCGCCGATCAGCACGCCCGGCAGACAGGGCACCTGCTCGGCCGCGACACCGAAGCTGTCGGCGAGCCGGCCGATGCGCGCGGTGTCGGTCCGGTCGTACAGACCGGTGATCGACATGTGCAGCGTGACGGTGGCCCCCCGGTCGGCCGCCACCTCCCGGATGCGGGCGGCCTTCGCCGCCACCGGTGCACGCCCGGTGGTCCGCGCCGCCGCGCGACCGATCCTTCCGGTCCGCATGTCCGGGGCGATCCCGACGATGTCGGCGAGCCGGGCGGCGAGGTCGAGCACGCGGGGCCCGCCTCCGCCGACCAGCAACGGTGGGGCGACCGGCGTGGCGGCGCCCTCCGGCAGCCCGTCCAGCGTGTAGTGCGTGCCGGTGAAGGACTGCTGCCCGGACCAGACCGCGCGGATGAGCAGGAGCGCCTCCGCGAGCCGGTCCACGCGTTCGCCCGCCGGCCGGAAGGGGCGGCCGAGCATGCTGTGGTCGGCTGCCAGCCAGCCGGCTCCGATGCCGAGCTCGAAACGGCGGCCGGTCTCGGTGGTCAGCCACGCGGCGTCCCGGGCGACGACGGCCGGGTGGGTGGTCTCGTTGTCCAGCACCAGGGTGCCGACGACGAGCCTGGACGTCGCCGCGGCGGCGAGGGCCAGCGCGGGCAGCGGGGGAACGGACGGCACGCTGAAGTGCTGGGGGACCTGGAGGACCGCGAAGCCCAGGTCCTCCACCCGGCGGGCGAAAGCCGTCCAGCCGCCCGGACCGGCGGTCGAGCCGGTGCCGAGCAGGCCGAACCGGAACGGGGACATCCGTCGACCCTATGGCGCGGACACCGGCTCGTGGGGTGAGATGTTTGACAATATTTGTCTCACGTGTCAGCGTCGACGGCGTCGAAGGAGGCGCGATGAGCGGATACTCGCTGCTGGAGGGGGTGCGCGTCGTCGAGGTCGCGCAGCTGGCGCCGTCCTCGGTCGGCGGGCACCTCGCCGACCTGGGGGCCGAGGTCATCAAGGTGGAGGCACCAGGCCGTGGTGAGGGCGTGCGCTACGCCGGTGCGCGCGCGGTGGGGGGCCCGGACGGCCCCGGGTTCATGCACCTGCGGTGGAACCGCGGCAAGCGCAGCGTCGAGCTGGACCTGCGCACCGAGGAGGGGGCCGCGGCGTTCCTGCGGTTGGCCGCCTCGGCCGACGCGGTCGTCGAGGGCACCCGGCACGGTCATCTCGAGCGGCTCGGCCTCGGCTGGGACCGGCTCACCGCGCAGCGACCGTCCGTGGTGCTGTGCGAGGTCTCCGGGACCGGTGCCGAGGGGCCCTACCGGGACCTGGCGACCGGCGGGATGTGGTTCGACGCCTACGCCGGCCTGCGCCGGGTGGATCCGGACCGGCCGTCCCCGCCGGGGGTGATGGGTGGGTCGGCCGAGACCCCGCAGGCGATGTACGCGCTCGGTGCCTACGGGGCTATGGCGGTCGTGGCGGCCGTGCTGCGGGCGCGCGAGACGGGCCGTGGCGCCCGGCTGCAGGTCAGCAGCGTCGACGTCGCGACGTCCTGGATGCCCGACCGCATCGACGCGGCACTCAACGTCGGCCGGACCCACGGACGGACGGGCTGGACGGTCGACGGTCGACTGCCGGACTGGCCGTTGCTCGACGCCTACCGGACCGCGGACGGGGGCGCGATCGTCTTCGGTTCGCACACGCCGAAGTTCTGGCGTGCGTTCTGCGCCGCCGTCGACCGCCCGGACCTCCTCGAGATCGACCTGGCCACGGTGGACGAGGGCAGCTCCGAGCGGGCCGAGCTCGTGTGGCGTGAGCTGTCGGCGTTGTTCCGGACCCGCACCAAACGGGAGTGGGTCGACCTCTTTCTCGCCCACGACGTCTCCGGGGGACCGGTCAACACCGTCGAGGAGCTCCTCGACGACCCGCACTTCGCCGCACGCGGCGCCGTCTACGAGGTCGCCGGGCCGGACGGGCCGCTGCGCCTCGCCGCGTCCCCGGTGCGCGTGGTCGGCGAGCACTTCGCCCCTGCTCTGGCGCCGGGCCCGGGCGAGCACACCGCCGAGGTGCTCGCGCGTCTCGACCCACCACTCCGGTGACCACGTCGGCGCCGGCCGGACTACGGAGGACACCACGGTGACACTGCTGAACAACGACGTCGCCCACACCCTGGCCGAGCATCTACGGGCGGGGACCACCGAGATGTCATCGACGGATCTGCGGGTGCCGATCTCCCATTTCGTCAGCGACGAACGGGCGGCCCAGGAGCGCCGGCTGCTCACCGAGCTCCCGGTGATCATCGGACACGGCTCCGAGATCGCTGCTCCCGGCAGCTTCATGACCCGGGAGATCCTCGGGATCCCACTGATCACCGTGCGCCGGTCGGACGGGACGGTCGGGTCCTACCTCAACATCTGCCGGCACCGCGGCGGCCGAGTGGAGGACGAGTCGTGCGGGAAGAAGCGGATCTTCACCTGCCACTACCACGGCTGGAGTTACTCCCGCGAGGACGGCAGCCTGCGCGGCGTGCCCTACGACGACTTCTACACCCATGTCGACAAGGACCGGCACAGCCTGCGCCAGGTGAGGACCGAGGAACGGCACGGGTTCCTGTTCGCGGTGCTGTCCGGCGGTCAGGACTGGGACGCCGACGAGTGGCTGGGCCCCGAGGTCGACGCCCAGCTGGCGCCGTACGGCCTCGACGGTGCCGAGATCTTCCTCGACGAGTCCTTCACGCTCGACATCAACTGGAAGCTGGTCCTCGACGGGGCGATCGACGTGCTGCACCCCAAGTTCCTGCACCCCGAGGGGGTCGGCAAGCTGATCGAGACCAACACCAGCGTCTGGCGGCAGTACGGCCGGCACGGCCAGTCGTTCAGCCCCCGGACCCGGATGGGCGACATGGCCCGTGCCGGCGAGCCGGTCGACGCCGACTTCCGGCTCATGGGCAGCAACCTGTTCCTCTACCCGAACTCCATGGTCATCTCGACACCGGACCACGTCGAGTTCTGGACCGTCTGGCCCGACACCACGACGCCGCACCGCTCGACGACCCAGATCCGGTTCCTGGTCCGGCCCGAGAAGCGGACCGAGCGCATCGAGAAGCGGGTGCTGCGCAGCTGGGAGATCCTGCAGGACGCAGCGGTCAACGAGGACTGGCCGATGGAGCTGACGATCCAGCGAAACGCCGCGGCATGGCCGCACGGGACCTATCTCTACGGCCGCAACGAGCAGTCCTGCCAGCATCTCCATCGTCAGCTCGCCGCCGATCTCGGCGACTGACCCCTGCCGACCGGTTGCTCAGCCGACCGGCATCAGGGAGGGCACGACGAAGTCCGCGACCAGCCGGCGGATCCGGGCTTCGTCCTCGGCGGAGTCGCCGAGCTGCACGATGAACATGATCTCCAGTCGCGCGATCCACTCGCACAGGCCGACCAGGTCGAGATCGGACCGGAGCTCTCCGGCATCGAGGGCCGCGACGAGCACCGGCTCCCAGAACTCCTGAGTCAGCTCGGTCGCCAGACCGGTCGAGCTGAGCAGGGTGTTGGCCAGTGCCATCTGCTCGGGGGAGACGAGCGCGTGCATCAACGGGTCCCGGTGACCGACCCGCACGTTCCACGTGATCCCTTCGACGAGGCGCTCGGCGAGCGTGTCCAGCGCCATGATCCGGGCCCGGCTCCGCTCGATGTTCATCCGGGCGTGCCGGCGCACCAGCGCGGTCAACAGGCTCTCCCGGTCGGAGAAGGTGCGGTAGAGGGTCGCGCGCGAGATCTCGGCCGCCGAGGCCACGTCTTCCATGGTCGTCTTCGCGATGCCGTACCGGGTGAAGCACGAGTCAGCGGCGTCCAGGATTCGTTCGACGGCGGCGGGGGGCCTGGCGGTCACCGGGGACGGACGGTCGGGCACGGGCCCAGCATACGGAGCAGCCGGGCCCGGCCACGGCGGGTCACCGGCCGACGACCTCGGCGATCCGCACCAGCCCGCGGGGTCCGGCGCGGACCACGAGCGTGTCGACCACGGTCTCCTCCCAGCGGGCGAGCTCGTCCCGGATCTTGGCCGGCGGCCCGACGAGCGCGATGTCGGAGACCATCGCGGTGGGGACGGCGGCCGTCGCCTCCTCCCGGCGGCCCGCCAGGAAGAGGTCCTGGATCCGGGCGCACTCGGCTTCGTAGCCGAGCCGGGCGAACACGTCGCGGTGGAAGTTGGCCTCCCGCGCGCCCATCCCACCGACGTAGAGCGCGAGCATCGGGCGGACCCGGTCGGCGGCGCGCTCCACATCGTCGTCGATCACCACCGGCACCGTCGCCGAGATCCGGAACTCCGACGCCGTCCGCCGGGCCCCCGGCCGGGCGAACCCCTCGGCCAGTGCCGCGCGGTAGAACCCGTCCAGGCGCGGCGAGAAGAACAACGGCAGCCAGCCGTCGGCGATCTCGGCGGCCAGGGCGACGTTGCGGGGGCCCTCGGCGGCCAGGTGGATGGGCAGGTCTGCCCGCAGCGGGTGCACCGTCGAGCGGAGCGCGGTGCCGAGCCCGGTGCCTCCGGGACGGGGTAGCGGGTAGTGCTCGCCGGCGCTGGTGACAGGTGCCTCGCGGGCGAGTACCGCGCGCACGATCTCGATGTACTCCCGGGTCCGCGCGAGCGGTCGCGGGTAGGGCGCGCCGTACCACCCCTCCACGACCTGGGGACCCGAGACCCCGAGGCCGAGCACGAACCGGCCACCGGAGAGGTGGTCCAGTGTCATGGCCGCCATCGCGGTGGCGGTGGGGGTCCGTGCCGAGAGCTGCAGTACGTCGGTCCCGAGCGTGATCCGCTCGGTGGCCGCCCCCCACCACGCCAGAGGCGTCAGGCAGTCCGATCCGTAGGTCTCGGCCGTCCACACCGAGTCGAAGCCGAGCTCCTCCGCGCGCAGTACGGACTGCTGTGCGTCCCGGGGCGGGCCGGATCCCCAGTAGCCGAGGTGCAGGCCGAGTCGCATCAGGACCTCCTGTGGCGCTGAAACATTAGACGTCATTCGTATCACGTGTCAGGATGCAGAGAAACGACGAGAGGGGGCCGGCCGTGCATTCGCCGGAGGCCGGGCACACGCGGGTGGCGCTGCTCACCGGGGGAGCCAGGGGTATCGGAGCCGCGATCGCGCGGCGGCTCGCCGACGACGGGTACGCCGTGGCGGTCAACTACGCCCGCAGCGCGACGGAGGCGGGCGCACTGGTCGACGACATCCGACGGGGCGGGGGCACCGCCCGGTGCTGGCAGGCCGACGTCACCGACCCCGCGGCGGTCTCCGGACTCGTCGACGCCGTGTCCTCGGCCTGGGCTCCGCCGTCGGTCCTGGTCAACAACGCCGGGCTCAACCTGACGGCGTCGGGGCGCAGGCTGGCCACAGAGGATTGGGACCAGGTGATCGCGGTGAACCTCAGCGGGGCTTTCTACTGCACCCACGCCGTGCTCCCGGCGATGTACGCGGCCGGGCACGGACGGGTCGTGTTCGTCGGCAGCCCGGCCGCCGGGCGCTCCGTGCTGCCCGGAACGGGCGCCTACGCCGCGGCGAAGGCCGGGATCGGCGCACTGGTCGCGGTGCTGGCGAAGGAGACGGCCCGGCGGGGGATCACCGTCAACTCGGTCGTCCCGGGTTTCGTCGACACCGACATGACCCGAGGCGAGGGGGAACGGGCGATCGCGGCGTTGCGGGCCGAGTGGCCCGAGATCCCGTCCGCCGCGGTCGCCGACGCGGTGTCCTACCTCGTCTCCGACCGTGCGGCCCACGTCTCAGGAGAGCAGCTCGGCGTGTGGCTGGGCGGTCCGTCCGGCCTCGCTCCGTGACCACGGCCGCACCGGCCGACGACCCCGGAGGAACTGATGACGAGCACCACCGACGACGGTGCCACCGGGCCCGGAGGGCAGCCCGGAGCCACCGCGGAGCCCGCCCCGGTCCTGGCCGACCGGCCTGAACCGGGCATCCTGCGATTGACCCTGAACCGGCCCGGCTCGCTGAACGCGATGAGCGCCGAGCTCATCGAGGCCCTGCACGCCGAGCTGCGCGCGGTCCAGGAGGACTCCGAGGTCCGGGCGGTCGTCCTGACCGGTAATGGGCGGGCGTTCTGCGCGGGCATCGACCTTCGCGGGTACGGGGACCCGCCGCAGCAGCCCGACGAGGAGGAGGGCCGTTCCCAGGCGGGGATGCGGGTCCAGCAGCACATCTCGAGCCTCGGCGAGGCCTTCCGCCGGGTCAGGGCCCCGATCATCGGGGCGGTCAACGGCCCGGCGACGGGCGGCGGGATGGCGCTGGCGGTGTTCTGCGACATCCGGCTGATGGCGCGGTCGGCGATCCTGCAGGCGTCGTTCATCCGGCGCGGCCTGGGGGGGACCGATATCGGACTCAGCTGGCTGCTGCCGCGCATGGTCGGGTTCGCCCGCGCCACCGATCTCATCCTCACCGGCCGGACGGTCGATGCGGAGGAGGCCGAGCGCATCGGCCTGGTCTCGGCCGTCGTCGAGGACGACGTCCTGGCCGATGCCGCCCTCGAGCGGGCCCGGCTGATCGCCGGGCACAGTCCGTTCGGGGTCTGGATGAGCAAGGAGGTGCTGTGGGCCAACCAGGAGACCGGCAGTTTCCAGGCCGCGGTCGAGTTGGAGAACCGCTCCCAGATCCTCACTGCGCTGACCCGGGACCATCGGGAGGCGGTGACGGCGTTCCTGGAGAAGCGCCCGGCCGTGTTCCGCAACCGGTGACCGGTACCGGGTTGGACGGCCGCACCGCCGTCGTGACCGGTGCGGCCAGTGGAATCGGCGCGGCGGTCGCCGCCCGGTTCGTGGCGGCCGGGGCGACCGTGCTGGTGACCGACGTGGACGAGCCGCGCGGTGCCCGGCTCGCCGAATCGCTCGGGGCTCGCGCCCGCTTCCGCCGGGTCGACGTCACGGTGGAGTCCGATGTGGAGTCGGCAGTGGCTGAGGTCGTCGAGCGGCACGGGCGGCTCGACTGCGTCGTCGCCAATGCCGGGGCCGTGGGACGCTGGCGGTTCCTGCACGACACCCCGGCGCAGGAGTGGGACGCCGCGTTCGCGCTGCTCTGCCGCTCGGTCCTGTTCGCGATCAAGTACGCGTCGCTGCCGATGAAGGCCGCCGGACGGGGCAGCATCGTCGCCACCGGCAGCGTCGCCGGTCTGCGCACCGGGTACGGTCCGCACGCCTACGGAGCGGCGAAGGCGGCCGTCGCCCAGCTCGTCCGCAGCGCCGCCGTCGAACTCGCGCCGCACGGCGTTCGGGTGAACACCCTGGTTCCCGGTGGCGTCGCGACCCGGATCGTCGGCCACGGGGCCGGCCTGACCGGCGACCGCCTCGACGACTCGGTCGACACGGTCCGCGCGGGCCTGCGCTCGCTGCAGCCGATGCCGCGTGCCGGTGAGCCGGACGATCTCGCGGGCGCCGCGGTGTTCCTCGCCTCGGACTCGTCGGCCTTCCTGACCGGCCAGGAGATCGTCGTGGACGGTGGCGCCTCGCTCGGTCGGGAGTGGCCTGCCGACGCGACCCGGATGGCAGCCCGGGCGGAGCAGCGACCGACCTGAACGCGGGGTGGACCGGACGGCTCCGGTCTCCGGACCACCCCGGCGTCGGTCGTAGCTCAGGCCGTCGTCCGGTTCCGCAGAACGATCGCCTCGGGCGGCACCTCGCGGAAGCGCTCCCGCAGAGTGGCCTTGGTCAGCTTGCCGGAGAAGGTCCGCGGCAGCGGCTCCGGCGAGGCGACGGCGTGCTTGGGCCACTTGAACCGGGCGAGCCGGGACTCGGCGGCGGCGGCGAGCTCGGCGACCACGCTCGCGGGGTCACGATCGGAGTGGAACACGACCATCGGGACCTCGCCCCACGACGGGTCGGGGACCCCGATGACCGCCAGGTCGGCGACGCCGGGTACCGCGGCGAGCACCTTCTCGATCTCAGCGGGATAGACGTTGATCCCCCCCGAGATGACCAGGTCCTTGCTGCGGTCGACGATGGTCAGGAACCCCTCCTCGTCCATGTGGCCGAGATCGCCGGTGTGCAGCCAGCCGTCGACGATCGTGTCGGCGGTCGCCTCGGGACGGCGCCAGTACCCCTGCATCACGTGCGGTCCGCGCACCAGTACCTCGCCGACCTCACCCGGCGCGTCCGCCCGGACCCGGACCTCGGTGCCGACCAGGGCGCGCCCGCACGACTCGGGCCGCGCCAGCGCGTCGTGCCACGGCAGGCTGGTGACCAGCCCGGACGCCTCGGTCAGCCCGTAGACCTGGTTCAGGGGCACGCCCCGCCGGCGGTAGATGTCCAGGGTCTGGGTCGGCACCGGGGCGCCACCCGCCGCGGCGTAGGTGAAGCTCGCGAGGTCGGCGTCGGCGAAGCCCGGGTGCGCCGCCATCCGCTGCCAGATCACCGGCACGAAGGTCGCGGCGGTGACCCGCTCCCGCACCATGATCTCCAGGCTGCGTTCCGGGTCGAAGTCCGCGAGCAGCACCATCGTCGCGCCCGGATAGATCACGAGCTGCACGAAGACCGAGACGACGGATCCGGTGTAGACCAGCGGAGCCGGGACCAGCACGCGGTCCCGCCAGGACAGGTTGTAGGCGATCATCTGCCCCTGGGCGGGGGCGAGGACGCTGCGGTGGGTCAGCACCGCGCCCTTCTGCACCCCGGTCGTCCCGGACGTGTAGCAGAGGAACGCCGGGTCGTCGTCGGCGATCTCGACCCGCGGGGCCGGGCCCGGGTCGGCGAGCAGCGTGTCGAACCCGGGGACGTCGGTCGAGTCCAGCGACACGACGTCGTAGGCTTCGCCGTCCACCCGGTCGGGCAGCCGGTCCAGCAGCCGTTGCTCGGTGACGATCAGCGCGGCGTCGGCGTCGCGCAGCAGCTCGCCCAGCTCCCCGGGCAGCAGCCGGAAGTTCAGCGGGACACAGACCGCGCCCAGCTTGAGCACCGCGACCATGACCCGGGCCAGCTCGGGGCGGTTGTGCATCAGCAGCGCGACCCGATCGCCGTGACCGATGCCGCGCGCGGCCAACCCGCGGGCGAGCGAGTCGCTGACCGCGTCGAGCTCGCCCCAGGACTCGCTCGTGCCCTCGAAGGCGATCGCGTCGTGGTCGGTCCGGGTCCGGGCCCAGAATCGGACGAGTTCGGGAACGTTCATCGGATGCTCCGTGGGTGGGGGTGGTGGTTCGGGCTCACCCGGCGTCCGCCGCGGTGGGATGTGTTCCGGATGGCGCCATGGCTGTGGCCCGCCGTCGCGTCCGGTGGACCAGCAGGACCAGTAGGACCAGGGAGATCGCACCGACCGCGGCGGGCACCGCGATGAGCTGGAAGATCACTGCTCCGGGGACGCCGGTGGTCATCAGCAGCCCACCGGCGAGCGGGGCCACCAACGATCCGACGCGGCCGGCGCCGAACGCCCAGCCGATGCCGGTCGCCCGGACGTCGATCGGGTAGATCTCGGCGGTGATCGTGGACAGCGCCTGGTTCACGCCGACGGCGAAGAAGCCGATCAGGCAGATCAGGAAGGTCAGCAGGACCGGCTGCCCGAACGTCGACGGGACCGCGAGGATCACCAGCACTGCTACGGGAAGTCCGACCGTGAGCGAGAAGTAGTCGCCGCGCCGGTCGATCAGCGCTCCCTGGGACAGCCCGCCGACCGTGTTCGCCAGCAGGCACAACGACATCGCGAGGATCGCGACACCCTGGTCCACCCCGACGTCGACGAGCAGTGTGGGCAGCCAGCTGTAGAGGAAGTAGACGATCACGTAGGTCGCGAACCAGGTGATCCAGAGCAGGGTCGTCGCCCGGCTCCGGCTGCCGAACAGGCTGCCGACCGGGATCCGTGCCGTGCGGGGTGCCGAGCCGGAGAGCGAGTCGTCCAGCGGTGTCGTGGCCAGCTCGGGCGAGATCCGCGCGAGCAGTGCACGGGCCGCGTCGGGCCGGCCGCGCCGGACCAGCATCCCGATCGAGTCGGGCAGCAGGCGCCAGCAGACCACGACGAGCACGATCGGCAGGATCGCGCCGACGAGGAAGACCGACCGCCAGCCGAGCGTCGGCACCAGCCGGCCGGCCACGATCCCGCAGAGGAAGCCGCCGATCGTGATGCCGCACAGCACGATCAGCACAGCGCGTCCACGCGCACGCGCAGGCATGTACTCGGACGAGAGAGCGACCAGGTTCGGCACCACCGCGCCGAGGCCGATCCCCGCCACGAACCGCACCCCGGCGAGCTCACCCACCGTCGACACGAGCGGGATCGTCGCGGTGACCGCGCCGTAGAGCAGCGTCGCACCGAGCAGGACGGCCCGGCGGCCGACGCGGTCGGCCAGCGGGGCCACCAGGGTGGTGCCCACGATCATGCCGATCAGCCCGACGGTGATCGCCGGCCCGAACGAGCCGGCCGGCACCTCCCACTCGGCGGCCATCGCCGGCAGCAGGTAGCCGATGGCGAGCGCGTCGAAGCCGTCCGCGATCCCGAGCAGGAAGCAGAGCAGAACCGTGCGCCTCTGGAACCGAGAGACGGGGCTGCGGTCGATGACATCACGTATCGAGGGGGCCGGACTGTCGCCCATCAGGTCCTCCGCTTCGGCGCGCCTCGGCGACCGCGTCGGTGCGGTCGGTGTCACAGCGCATCGGGAGAATGACACGTGAGACAAAAACCGTCTACAGTCTCACTGCGTCACGATGGCGACCGTCGGCGAGAGTGCTACGCCGCGACGTCCCGCCGACAGGGCTCTTGACCTCATCTTACCTATAACCATAAGTTAAGCGCGGCGTTCCGCCCGGCCGAAGTCGGCAGGGAGGGGCGCGCGGACCGTCTCCGCTCGTCGGAGCCCCGCTTCCCATCCGGTCGGCGCGACCACCACACGGAGGACACCGATGTCCAGATCCCTCACCCGCAGGACAGGCTTCGGGGCGGTGGTGTCCACCTGCCTCGCGGTGACCGTCCTCGACGGGATCGACCTGCTCATGTTCGGCGCGGTCCTGCCGGTGCTGCTCGAGGACCAGGTCTGGGGCATGACCACGGTCGAGGCCGGTCTGGTCGGCAGCCTCTCGCTGTTCGGCATGATGATCGGCGCGATGCTGGCCGGCTACCTCACCGACATCGTCGGCCGGCGCCCGATCGTGCTCGCGTGCGTCGCGAGCTTCAGCGTGTTCACCGGGTTGTGCGCGCTGGCCCCGAGCCTGGAGGTCTTCGGCCTGCTGCGCTTCCTCGCCGGCCTGGGCTTCGGCGGCGCCCTCCCGACGGTGATCGCTCTGACCATGGAGTACGTGCGGATCGACCGTCGTCAGTTCTACAACGGGGTGGTCCAGACCGGGTTCCCGATCGGCGGTGCACTCGTTTCGGTGATCGCCATCTTCGTCATCCCGGCCTTCGGGTGGCAGTCGCTGTTCGCCACGGCCGGCCTGGTGGGCATCGTGCTGTTCGCCGTGGCCTACCGGAACCTGCCCGAGTCCCTGGCGTTCCTCGTGGCTCGTGGGCGGCACGAGGAGGCGGCGGCGCTGGCGGAGCGGTACGAGATCGGGACCGCGGCCGAGTCGGGGCGTGCCGTCGCGGCATCGGACGCCGGCACGACCGGACGGCGTCGGTCGGCTGTCCGATTGCTCTCCGCGCCCGGATTCCGCACCGCGGCGATACTCTTCCCTCTGATCAGCTTCTTCGGCCTGCTGCTCTCCTACGGGATGAACACCTGGATCCCACAGATCCTGCGCACCACCGGATACGACCTCGGCTCGGCGCTGTCGTTCATGCTGGCGTTCAACCTCGGCAGTGCGCTGGGGATGGTGGTGCTCACCGGGCTGGCCGACCGGTTCGGCTCCCGACGGGTGATCTCCACCGGGTTCGTGGTCGGCGCGGCGGCCGTGGCGACCCTGACCCTGGGCCCCGCCCAGGGCTTCGTCTTCGCGCTCGTCCTGCTGATCGGGTTCTGCGCCTCGTCGCAGTCCGCCGTGTACGGCTTCGCCGGGGTCTACTACCCGCCCGCCGCCCGCGGCACCGCGCTGGGGCTGTGCACCGGACTCGGACGGCTGGGTGGCGTGGCGGGCCCGATCCTGGTCGGCATCGTGATCGCGACACCGTCCGGCGCGAACGGAGTGTTCTGGGCGTTCACGGTCGTGGGGCTGATCGCGGCCGCACTGGTCGCACTGGTGCCGCGGACCGGGCTCACCGACCGGGCGCGCCCGACAGCCGGGGAAGCGGGGACGACGGAGCGGCAGGTGCCCGCCTGAGCCACGCCGACCCGTGACGCGGCAGGAGCCGGCCAGGGTGTCCGGGACGGACGATGACCCGCGCACCCTGCCCGGTCGGCCGCGAACATGTGACGTTTCTGTTCATCGGTGTCTCGGGCGGCAACGCGCCACCGACGCCGGGTAGTCGACTCTGGAGGTCAATCGTGCGGGACGCAGTCATCGTGGAGGCGGTGCGCACACCGGTCGGTAAGCGCAAGGGCGGTCTGGCGGAGGTGCACCCGGCCGATCTGTCGGCACACGTGTTGCGGGCAGCGGTCGAGCGGTCGGGTGTCGACCCGGCCGAGATCGAGGACGTCATCTGGGGATGCGTGTCCCAGTCCGGCGAACAGACCATGGACATCGGGCGCACCGCGGCGCTCGCCGCGGGACTCCCCGAGACCGTGACCGGGGTGACGGTGGACCGCCAGTGCGGGTCCAGCCAGCAGTCGGTGCACTTCGCCGCGGCCGGTCTGATCGCCGGGCAGTACGACGTCGTCGTGGCCGGCGGTGTCGAGTCGATGACCCGGGTGCCGATGTTCTCCTCGAGCCAGGGCCAGGATCCGTTGGGCTCGGACTTCCTCGCCCGCTACGGCGTCGCCCCGAATCAGGGGGTCGGTGCCGAGATGATCGCCGAGAAGTGGGGCTTCTCCCGGACCAGGCTCGACGAGTTCGCCCTGCGGTCACACGAGCGCGCCGCCGCCGCGCAGGACGACGGCCGCTTCGACGGCCAGATCGCCCCGATCGTCGGAGTCGACGCCGACGAGGGTGTGCGCCGCGGCGGCACCCTGGAGAGCCTGGCCCAGCTCAGGACGGTCTTCAAGGAGGCCGACCAGGGCGGCGTCATCCACGCCGGGAACTCCTCGCAGATCTCCGACGGTGCCGCGGCGCTGCTCATGACCACCGGCGAGAAGGCGACCGAGCTCGGGCTGACCCCGATCGCCCGGGTGCACACCGCGGTGCTGGCCGGCGCCGACCCGGTGATCATGCTGACCGCGCCGATCCCGGCCACGGAGAAGGCGCTGCGCCGCTCCGGGCTCTCGCTGTCCGACATCGGCGCCTTCGAGGTCAACGAGGCGTTCGCGCCGGTCCCGATGGCGTGGCTGGCCGACGTCGGCGGCGACGACGCCGGCGTCGACCGCCGGCTCAACCCGAACGGCGGTGCGATCGCACTGGGTCACCCGTTGGGCGGCTCCGGCGCGCGGATCATGACCACGCTGGTGCACCACATGCGTGACAACGGTGTCCGCTACGGCCTGCAGACGATGTGCGAGGGCGGCGGCCAGGCCAACGCCACCATCCTCGAGCTGCTCTGACCTCCGAGAAAGGGATCCAGATGGACATCAACGGTTCCGTGGCCGTCGTGACCGGCGGCGCGTCGGGCCTGGGCCTGGCGACCACCGAGAAGCTCGTCGAGCTCGGCGCGCGAGTCGTGATCATCGACCTGGCGTCCTCGGACGGTGAGGCGGTCGCCGGCAAGCTCGGTGAGGACGTCCGGTTCGTGCCGACCGACGTCACCAGCGAGGAGCAGGTCGGTGCGGCCCTGGACGTGGCCGAGGAACTGGGCACCGTACGGGTCGCGGTGAACTGCGCAGGCATCGGCAACGCGGAGAAGACCTACGGGAAGAAGGGCCCCTTCCCACTGGACGGGTTCGCCAAGGTCGTCTCAGTGAACCTGATCGGCACATTCAACGTGATCAGGCTGGCGGCCGAGCGGATCGCCCGCGCCGACGACGCCGGCGGGGAGCGCGGTGTCATCGTCAACACCGCCTCGGTGGCCGCGTTCGAGGGACAGATCGGCCAGGCGGCGTACTCGGCGTCCAAGGGCGGGATCGTCGGCATGACGCTGCCGATCGCGCGCGATCTGGCGAGCCTCGGTATCCGGGTGGTCACGATCGCGCCGGGCCTGTTCGAGACCCCGCTGCTGGGCAGCCTGCCCGACGACGTCAAGGCCTCGCTGGGCGCGCAGGTCCCGCACCCGTCGCGGCTGGGCCGGCCCGCGGAGTACGCACAGCTGGCTGCACACATCATCGAGAACCCCATGGTCAACGGCGAGACGATCCGGCTCGACGGCGCGATCCGGATGCAGCCGCGGTGACCGCCACAGGGAGGGAGACCCCGTGAGACGCACGCTCTACGAGTCCGATCACGAGGACTTCCGGCACGCGTTCCGGGCGTTCGTCGAGAAGGAGATCGTCCCCGGGGAGCAGGACTGGGAGCGCGACGGGATCGTCTCCCGTGAGCTGTTCACCAAGGCGGGCGCGAGCGGCTTCCTGGGGATGGACGTGCCGGAGGACTTCGGCGGGGGTGGGGTGCCGGACTTCCGGTTCAACGCCGTCGTGATCGAGGAGCTGATGGACTCCGGCGTGGGTGGGCTGGGCCTCGGGATGACGTTGCACAACGACATCGTCATCCCCTACCTGCTGTCCTACGGCAGCGACGAGCAGAAGCGGCGATGGCTGCCGGGGGCGGTGAGTGGGGAGTCGATCCTCGCGATCGCGATGACCGAGCCGGGGACCGGCTCCGATCTGGCCTCGATCACCACCACCGCGGTCCGGGACGGCGACCACTACGTCGTCGACGGGGCCAAGACCTTCATCACCAACGGCATCAACGCCGATCTGGTGGTCGTCGCGGTCAAGACCGACCCGTCGCAGCGTCACAAGGGCATCAGCCTGCTGGTGCTCGAGCGCGGTATGACGGGTTTCGAGCGTGGTCGCAACCTCGACAAGCTGGGCCAGCACGCCCAGGACACCGCCGAGATGTCCTTCCGCGGCGTCCGCGTGCCGGTCGGCAACCTGCTCGGACCCGACGAGGGACAGGGGTTCACCCAGCTGGTCCAGAAGCTTCCGCAGGAACGCCTCTCGATCGCGTTGGCGGGCGTCGCCGCAGCCAGGTCGACCCTGAGGTCCACGCTGGAGTACGTGAAGGAGCGGAAGGCGTTCGGCTCGCCGGTCGGTTCGTTCCAGAACTCTCGCTTCGTGCTGGCCGAACTCGACACCGAGATCGACATCGCCGAGCACTACGTCGACGACTGCGTGCGGGCGCTGAACGCCGGCGAGCTCACCGCGATCGACGCCTCCAAGGCCAAGTACTGGTGTACCGAGCTTCAGGGTCGGGTCGTCGACCGCTGCCTGCAGCTGCACGGTGGCTACGGCTACATGAGCGAGTACCCGGTCTCGAAGGCCTACGCAGACGCCAGGATCACCCGCATCTACGGGGGTACCACCGAGATCATGAAAGAGGTCATCGGCCGCGGTCTGGGCCTGTGACCTGCACCAGCGGGACGGGCCGGGGAAGGGGCGGGCCGTGCGCGCAATGATCTGTACCGAGTTCGGTGATCCCCCGCTGCTCGAGGTGGCCGAGGGTCCCGATCCGCGCCCCCGACCGGGAGAGGTCGTCATCGGTGTCGCTGCGGCGGGGGTCAGCTTCGTCGACGGTCTGATCGTCGCCGGCGGCTACCAGCTCCGGCCGGCGCTGCCCTTCACTCCCGGCATCGCGGTCGCCGGGCGGATCGTGGCGACCGGGGACGGGGTCGACCGGAACCTCACCGGGGCCGACGTCGCCGCGGTCGTCGCGGGGTTCGGCGGCTACGCCTCGCACGTGGCCGTGCCGGAGTGGACCGCGGTCGCCCGGCCCCCCGGCGTGCCGGCCGAGCTCGCGGCGTCGGTCGTCGAGTCCTATCTGACCCTCGCCCACGCGACGACCCGGCGGGTGACGATCCGGCCGGGGGAGCAGGTCGTCGTGCTCGGGGCGGCCGGTGGGATCGGGCTCGCCGCCGTGGACGTCGTGCGGAGTCTGGGCGCCCGGGTGATCGGCGTCGCCTCGTCGCCGGAGAAGCGGGAGGCGGTGCTCCGGGCCGGCGCGGACGTCGCGCTCGGCTACGACGACCTCAAGGACTCGATCCGGGAAGCGACCGGCGGGGGCGCCGACGTGGTCGTCGATCCGGTCGGGGGAGCCACCACGGAGACCGCGCTGCGCGCACTCGGCAGCGGGGGGCGGCTGTGCCTGCTCGGTTTCGCCGCGGGGGAGATCCCGCGGATCCCGGCGAACATCGTGCTGCTGCGCAACCGGTCGGTCGTCGGGGTGGACTGGGGGGACTGGTCGCGCCAGGACGCCGGCCGGGCGGGCAACCCGGCGCTGCTGGCCGACGTGCTCGGCCGCATCGACCGGGGTGAGCTCAGCCCCCCGGCCCCGGCTGCGGTGCCGCTGGAGGACGCCGGACGTGTCCTCGGGCTGCATCGTGCGCGCCGTGCGGTGGGCCGGCACATCCTGCTCCCGTGACGTCATCGCCAAATGGACCTGGGGTCGCGCGTGCGGACGCCGGTGGAGTACCGAGGATGGAGGAGACGGAGTGACACGAGGTCACGGCCCGCTGGCCGGCCTGAGAGTCGTCGAACTGGCCGGGATCGGTCCCGGCCCGCACGCAGCGATGGTGCTGGCCGATCTCGGCGCGGACGTGGTCCGCGTCGACCGGTCGCCGGAGGGGACGGATGACGCGGGCGGCGTCCCCGACCCGACGAACAGGGGACGCCGCAGCGTCGTCGTGGACCTCAAGGATCCCGACGGTCGCACCGCACTGCTGCGCCTGGTGAAACGTGCCGACGTGCTCCTCGAGGGATTCCGGCCCGGAGTCACGGAACGGCTCGGTGTCGGCCCCGACGAGTGCCTGGGGCGCAACCCGCGCCTGGTCTACGGGCGGATGACCGGCTGGGGGCAGGACGGGCCCCTCGCGTCCCGGGCGGGCCACGACATCAACTACATCTCGCTCACCGGTGCGCTGCACGCCGTCGGCCGGGCGGGGGAGCGGCCGGTCCCGCCGCTGAACCTGGTCGGCGACTTCGGTGGCGGCTCGATGCTCCTGGTCGTCGGCGTGCTCGCCGCCCTCTGGGAGGCCCGGTCCTCGGGTCGCGGGCAGGTCGTGGACGCCGCGATGGTCGACGGCGCCAGCGTCCTCACCCAGATGTTCCGTGGTTTCCTCGCCGACGGGAGCTGGGTCGACGAGCGCGGCCGAAACCTGCTCGACGGCCACGCGCCGTTCTATGACACCTACACCTGCGCCGACGGGCGGCATGTGGCGGTGGGAGCCCTCGAACCCCAGTTCTTCGCCGAGCTGACCTCAGGGCTCGGGGTCACCGAGCGGGACACCGGCGCGCAGTACGACCGTGCGTCCTGGCCCGCCATGCGAAAGCTGTTCACGACGGTGTTCGGCTCCCGCACACGCGACGAGTGGGCCGCCGTCTTCGAGGGCACCGACGCCTGCGTCACCCCCGTGCTGTCGTTCGGCGAGGCCGCTGCCCATCCGCACCTGGTGGCCCGCGACACCGTGGTCACCGTCGACGGGGTCACCCAGGCCGCGCCGGCCCCGCGGTTCTCCCGGACGGCGACGACGATCGCACGGCACGGCGCGGGGCCGCAGGAGATCGACTCCGTCCTCGCCGGGTGGCCGGCGGATCCGGACGGATCCAGGAACGAGAGGTGAGGACGACGTGGCTACTGCCGAGACGGCACAGCGGGCGGATCCGGCCGAGTTGGCGGCCAGGACGAGGGAGTTCGTCCGCGAGGTGGTCCTGCCGCTCGACGACGAGTACGACGGTGACATCGCCGCGGCCGGCGGTGAAGGGGCCCGGGTCCGGCTGCAGGACGCGGCCCGGGACGCGGGGGTGTTCGCCCCGCACGCACCCGTGGAGCTCGGCGGGCACGGGCTGGGCATGACCGATCGGGCCGCGGTGTTCGAGGAGGCCGGGTACTCGCTGTTCGGGCCGCTCGCGCTGAACATCGCCGCTCCGGACGAGGGCAACGTGCACCTGTTGGCCGAGGTCGCCACCGCGGCGCAGAGGCAGGAGTTCCTCACCCCGCTGGCGCTCGGCACGCAGCGGTCCGCGTTCGCGATGACCGAGCCCGCGCCGGGCGCGGGCTCCGACCCGTCCGCCCTGCTCACCCGGGCGGTGCGGGTGTCGGACGGGTGGTCGATCAGCGGCCGGAAGTGGTTCATCACCGGTGCCGACGGGGCCGGGTTCTTCATCGTGATGGCCCGGACGGGCGGCGAGCCCGGTGGACCGGATGGGGCGACGATGTTCGTGGTCCCGGCGGGCTCGCCCGGGCTGACCGTCGGCCGCCACCTGGACACGGTGGACCGCTCCATGATCGGCGGGCACTGCGAGGTCACGTTCGAGGACGTCGTGGTGCCGCAGGACAACGTGCTCGGCGCGGTGGACGAGGGGTTCCGGTATGCGCAGGTCCGGCTGGGCCCGGCGCGCATGACGCACGTGATGCGCTGGCTCGGTGCGGCCCGGCGGGCCCACGAGTCGGCCGTGCAGCACGTGAGCGGCCGCGATGCGTTCGGGGCGACACTGGCGTCCCTGGGCATGGTGCAGCAGCAGATCGCCGACAACGAGATCGACCTCGCGGCGAGCCGGGCGCTGCTCCTGCGGGCCTGTGCCGACCTGGACGCCGGAGACCGGGCGGCGTCCCAGTCGACGTCGATCGCGAAGACGTTCGCGGCGGAGGCGCTGTTCCGGGTCGCGGACCGCAGCATGCAGATCTGCGGGGGCCTGGGCGTGTCCGCGGAACTGCCGGTCGCGCGGATCCACCGCGAGCTGCGGCCGTTCCGGATCTACGACGGGCCGTCGGAGGTGCACCGCTGGGCGATCGCCCGCCGAGCGGTCCGCCGCGTCGCCGGGGCCCGGGTGTGAGCGCGCCGGCGCTCGATCTCGCCGCCGTCCGCTGTCGGCTCGCCGAAGCCGGCGTCGGCTCGGCGGGGGAGCTGACGGCGGACCGGATCGCCGGTGGCCGCTCCAACCAGACCTTCGTCCTGCGCGACGGCGGAGATCCCCGCTGGGTCCTGCGTTGCCCCCCGTTCGCCGGACGTACCCCGTCGGCCCACGACGTGGCGCGCGAGTTCCGGGTGACGACGGCGCTGCACGGCACGGGTGTGCCGGTGGCGGCACCGGTGCTGCTGTGCGAGGACGACGACGTCCTGGGCGTGCCCTTCACCGTCGTCGAGTACGTCGCCGGACGGACCGTGCGCACGGCCGCTGATCTGGCGGAGCTCAGCGACGCGGACCTGGACCGCTGTGTCGACGAGTTGCTCGCGCGGCTGGCCGCATTGCACGCCGTGGATCCCGACGCCGCCGGGCTGGCCGGGTTCGGGCGACGGGACGCTTATGCGGCCCGGCAGCTGCGGCGCTGGTCGGCGCAGTGGGTGCACGTCGGGACGTCGGCGCCGGCAGCCACCGCGGAGCTGGAGAGACGCCTGCGGGAGCAGCTGAGCCGGCACGTGCCCGACCAGGACACGGTGTCGGTGGTGCACGGCGACTTCCGCATCGACAACACGCTGCTCGACCCCTCCGATCCGGGGATCGTGCGCGCGGTCGTCGACTGGGAACTGTCCACGATCGGTGATCCGGTCGCGGACGTCGCGATGATGCGTGTCTATCGGCATCCGGCCCTCGACCTGATCGTCGGCGAACGGGCGGCATGGACCAGCGACCGCCTGCCGGGCTCGGAAGAGCTGCTGGCCCGCTACGAGGAGCAGGCCGGAGTGCGCCTCCGCGGCAACGACTTCCACCTCGCCCTGGGCTACTACAAGCTGGCCGTCATCGCGCAGGGCATTCACCACCGCCATCTCTCGGGCGCCACCAGCGGGGACGAGTTCGCGACGGCGGGTGACGCAGTGGCGGACCTGTTCCGGTCCGGGATGGGTGTGTTCGGATGAGCGACGGCCTGCCGGCCGGAAATCGGAGGTGATGGCGGATGCTCGCCGTGTACGCCGCCGCTCCGCGGCCCGACGATCCGCTCGCGGCGCTGCGGATCGGCTCCCGGCCCGAACCGGAGGTGCCGGCCGGTCATGTCGCGGTGACGGTGCGGGCCGCCTCCCTGAACATGCACGACCTGTGGACCCTGCGGGGCGTGGGTCTGTCCGCCGACCGGTTCCCGATGATCCTCGGCATGGACGGGGCGGGAACACTCGACGACGGCAGCCCCGTCGTGCTGCACAGCATGATCCGGTCCGCCGGCTGGATGGGCGACGAGGCACTGGACCCGGGACGGACCTGTCTGTCCGGCGGATACCAGGGAACGTTCGCCGAGCGCGTCGTCGTGCCGGTGGCCAACGCCCTGCCCCTGCCCGTCGAGCTGACCTTCGACGAGGCCGCCTGTCTCGGCACGGCCTGGCTGACCGCCTACCGGATGCTGTTCGTCGCGTCCGGACTCCGGCCGGGACAGACGATCCTCGTGCAGGGCTGCTCGGGTGGCGTCTCCACCGCGCTCGTCCGGCTCGGCGCCGCTGCCGGCTTCCGCGTCGTCGCCACCGGCCGCTCGGAGGCCAAGCGGGCCCTCGCCCGCGAGCTCGGCGCCTGCGTCGCCGTGGAGCCGGGGGCACGGCTGCCGGAACGGGTCGACGGCGTGTTCGACAGCGTGGGGCGGGCGACGTGGCCGCATTCGGTCCGTGCGCTGGTCCCCGGCGGGGTCCTGGTGACATGCGGGGCGACGACCGGGGAGCCGGACCGTACCGAGTTGCAGCACATCTTCATCAAGCACCTGCGCATCGTCGGGACGACGATGGGCACCCGCGCCGAGCTCGCCGATCTCGTCCGGTTCTGCGTGTCGACCGGCGTACGGCCCGTCGTCGGGGCGCGGCTGCCGATGACCGACGCGCGTGAGGCGTTCGCGTCGATGCGTGACGGCGACACCCGCGGGAAGACGGTGCTGGTCCCGCCCTCGTGAGCGACGGCGTCGCCCGTGGTGGCCACCCGGATTCACCCGCCGGGACGCGAGGTGGCCGACACCGGCGGTCCGCCGGGAGACGCGGCGGGAGCGTGCGGGCGCGGGGCGGCGAGCACCCCGACGAGACCGAGCGCCGCGAGACCGAGCAGGAGCAGGCTCAGCGGTGTCGTCCCCGCACCCATGAACGACAACTGCACCGCCAGCACGGGAACGACGGCTGCCCCGATCATGTTGCCGGTCTCCCGGGCCAGCCCCATCCCGCTGTACCGGTGTTGGCTGGCGAAGATCTCGGCGACCAATGTGCCGACGGGAGCGAAGATGGCCGCGACGCCGACCCCGTTGCCGAGGAACATGGCCAGCCACAGTCCGAGCGGCCAGCCTGGTTGTACGAGCATGAACGTCGGAAAGGCGGTCGCGGCCGACACGAGCATGCCGAACGCCACCACCGGCTTGCGCCCGACGACGTCGGACAGCGCGCCGAACGCCGGGATCAGCAGACCGCACGACAGCTGGGCCACGAGCAGTCCGGTGAACGTCTCGCTCTGGCTGAACCCGAGCTGCGAGCCGGCATAGGACACCATGAAGACCAGGTAGAAGTAACCGAGTCCGGTCTGCGCCGTCACGATGACGATGACGGTGACGACGGCCCGCGGATACCGACGGAGGACGTCGCGCAGCGGCGTCCGTGAGGTGCGCCCGGACCGCTCGGCTCGGGCGAAGTCCGGGGTTTCCGGCAGTGTGGCTCGCAGCCAGATGCCGTAGACGACCAGGATGCCGCTGAGCAGGAACGGGACCCGCCACCCCCACGAGGCGAACTGCTCGGCGCTGAGCGTGCTCGACGCCGTGAGCAGCGCCAGCGTGCCCAGGACACCACCGAACGCGGAGCCTGCACCGGGGAGGGAACCGAGCAGACCCCGGCGCTTTTCCGGCGCGAACTCGACGGCCACGAGTGTCGCGCCTCCGTACTCGGCGCTCGCCCCGATGCCCTGCAGGATCCGCATCAGGACCAGCAGCATCGGAGCAGCCCACCCGATCGTCGCGTGACCGGGCAACAGGCCGATGCCCGTGGTCGCGACGCCCATCAGGACGAGCGTGAACACCAGGACACGTTTGCGTCCGATCCGGTCGCCGAGGCTGCCGAGGATCGCACCGCCGACGGGCCGGACCAGGAAGGCGACGGAGAAGGTGGCGACGGACTGCAGCGTGGCCAGCGCGGGAGACGCGTCCGGGAAGAAGACGCGGGGGAACACGGTCGCGGCGGCGGCCGCGTAGAGGCTGAAGTCGTAGTACTCCAGCAGCGTCCCGGTGAACGCGGCCCTGCCGGCGCGCCGGGACTCCTTCCGGTCGGTCGGCCGTTCGATCGGGATCGCCATGTGTGAGGACTCCAGACGGGATCGCCGCTGCGGCGGCGCCGAGCGGTGGGATCTGCAACGAGTGGCGGTGGAGCGAGCCCGGGATCGCCTGCCGTGGACCTCCGCCCGGCGCGAGCGGCGCAGACGATGGGCGCCACCCGGCGTGCTGGAGCGTAATCAACAACCAGTAGATTATCTAGTATCCGGCGCGGATGCCGGAGCGTGATCTCAGCGAGTGGTGTCCTTTCCGCCGTTCCGCGATCGGGCCGCGGCGCCTCGCAGGAAGATCCGTACGGCGTCGGCGAACAGCTGCTCGGAGTCGCGCTCGTTCGCCCGCACCACGCCGGCCAGCCGGGGCATGGCGCCGGGGTCGATGCCGGCGAAGATGCGGCGTCGCTCCTCCGGGGTCCTCGTGGCTTCGGTGAGAGCGGCGCCGATGCTGAGCCGGTCGAGGCAGTCGATGATCACCATCTGACCGTCTTCGGGGATGCCCGCACGGGAGAGGAACTCGGCGGTGCGCTCGTACATCTCGACGAATAGGTCACGCGGCATGTAGCGCAACAGCACCGGAGCGGCGTTGGGGTGTTCCAGGACGCGGCGGCGGAAGTCCGTGCTGATGCAGACGAACCATTCGACCCAGTCGTCGGAATCCTCCATCGGCGGGTACCTGGTCTTCGAGACGATCGCCCGCGCGACGGCCGCGAGCAGCGTCTGCTTGTCCTCGAAGTAGTAGTAGAGCGACGGTGAGCGCACGCCGAGCGACGTCGCCAGCCGAGGCATGCTGAACGTGTCGAGCCCATCCCGGTCGATCACTTCGAGGGCCGTCGAAATGATCAGATCGCGGTTGAGCATCGGGGTCAGGGGGCGTGGCACCGGATCAGTGTGGCAGGCCGGAGCGACGGGGCCGATTGCGCGATCTCTCGTGCGGGCTGGTCACCGACGTGGTGTTCGGCCATAATCTACAACATGAAGATTGACGGTTCGGGTAATCCTTCCGTGATGCCGGCAGTCGGACGAAACGCTCCTCGCGGCACGTCCCACTCGGTCCGCACCGCTTGCCGGTACTGCCCGGGCTCCTGCGGAATGATCGCGACTGTCGGCGAGGACGGGCGGCTGGCGTCGCTCGTCGCAGACCGCGAGCATCCGCTCACCCAGGGCTTCTCCTGCGCCCGTGGCCTGCAGTCCGCGGAGGCGATGTATCACCCCGGTCGGATCTTGCGACCGCTCAAGCGCACCCCTGACGGCTTCGTCGAGGTCGGACTGGAGCAGGCGCTCGACGACATCGCCGCCCGGTTGCGCACCATCCTCGACGAGAGCGGTGGTGAAGCGGTCGGCGTGTTCAAGGGCACTCAGACGTGGAAGAACGTCACTGCGCACCACACGATGCTGGCGTGGCCGCGCGCCATCGGCTCCACGCGGGTCTTCACCACGATCACCATCGACCAGTCGGCCAAGCAGGTGACCATGCGCCGCATGGGATTCTGGGACGCGGGAAAGGACCGGCTCGGCGACTCGGACGTGCAGATGATCGTCGGAGGCAACCCGTTCGTCTCGGTGGCCGTGGCCAATCTGACCTACGATCCGGTGAAACGGCTCAAGGCGGCTCTCAAGCGAGGCATGCGACTGATCGTCGTCGACCCTCGTCTGACTGAAACCGCCCGCGCGGCTGATCTGCATCTACAGGTCAGGCCGGGGGAGGATCCCACGCTCGTCGCCGGTCTACTGCGTGTGGTGCTCGAGCGCGGCTGGTACGACGCGGCTTTCTGCACGGAGTACGTCGGGCCGGACCGTATGGCCGCCCTGCGCTCGGCCGTGGAACCGTTCACCCTGCACCGGGTGGCCGATCGGACCGGGGTCGATCCCGGGTTGATCGAACGGGCCGCCGAGATGTTCGCGCGCGAGGCCCGGCGGGGGATCGCCACTGCGGGCACCGGCCCGTCGATGGCGCCGCGGTCCAATCTCGCCGATCATCTCGTGGAGTGCCTCAACGTGGTGTGCGGACGGTACCCGAGAGCGGGGGACCGGGTGACGAACCCGGGCGTGCAGAATCCACGGCGGGCGTTCCGCGCCGAGGTCGTGCCGGCGGACCGGGAATGGGAGCGGGGGCCGTTCACCTCGACCGGGCACGGGTCGTTGTTCGGGGAACTGATGAGCGGGGTCCTCGCGGACGAGATCCTGCGGACGGATCCGGGCCGACTGCGAGCGTTGTTCGTGAACGGCGGCAACCCGGCGGTCGCGCTGCCGGATCAGACGAAGGCCGTGTCCGCACTGAAGCGGCTCGACCTGCTGGTCGCAGTGGAGCCGTTCATGACTCCGACGGCCGCACTCTGCGATTACGTGCTGCCCCCCACGTTGCAGTTCGAGCGCGCCGACACGGTGTCCTCCCCCCACTACGAGCCGCTGCTCGAGGTCCCGTTCGCGCAGTACGTCACGGGCGTCGTCCGTCCGCCCGTCGGGTCCGAGGTCGTGGACGACTGGTACGTCTACTGGGCGTTGGCCCGCAGGCTCGGGGTCGGGCTCACTGTCGCCGGCGTCGACCTCGACATGGAGCGGGCCCCGAGCTCCGAGGACCTGCTCGCGATCATCCTGCGGAACTCCCACGTCCCGTTGGAGCGGATCCGTAGTCACCCGGGTGGACACGTGTTCGACGTCGAGCCGGCCGAGGTACTCGCACGGCGACCGGAGGCGGTCGCGCAGTTCGATGTGATGCCCCCCGACGTGGCGCAGGAGTTGGGCGAGGTCGCCGCTGAATGCACCCGACCGGTGAGCAGCGGAACCGACGATTTCCCCTTCCGACTCACGGTTCGCCGGCTGCGCGGAATGATGAACTCGCTGGGCCTGCTCCAGCCCGGAGTGCGGCGTCGGCACCCCTACAACGCCGCCTACCTCAACCCCGTCGACATGGAGACCCTCGGCATCGAGAACGGCGCGGGCATCGAGATCGAGGCGGACAACGGCGGCCGGATCCCCGCCATCGCCGAGGCGGAGCCCGGGCTGCGCCCGGGGTGCGTCTCGATGTCCCACTGTTGGGGAGGGCTGCCCGAGGACCGACTCTCCTACGTCGATGTCGGCTCGTCCACCAACCTGCTGGTCCGGACGGACGACGTCGTCGAACGGATCAACGCGATGCCGCGGATGACCTCGATACCTGTCCGGGTCCGAGCGCGGGCGGCGCAGACGGACGCGGTGTGACCGGAACCGGTCCGGTGATCCGGACTCCGCGCGGACGCCACGGGTGGGACGCCCGGGAGACGTGGGGCATGTCGCCGTCGTCCGACATGGGAGGATCCGGACGGACCGAACGGATCGGGCACCACACCGGTGCCGTCCAGGGCATCCTGGGATGTCCGTACACCGCGCGGGAGCACCCGGACACCGCGTGGGTGATCGGCCTCCGGCGGGACACCTGCCGGAACCGATCCGGACATCCGGCTCGTCAGTGCACGGGCCGGGAGCCCACGGACACCGTTCGGCCACGGTGGTGCGACGAGCGGTCCCGCGTTCGGGAGGGCGCCGCCCGTCGCTGCCGGCCCCGGCTGGCACACTTCAGCGTTACGAGACGAGACGGAGAATCCGCACGATGGATCTGACCCTTGCGCAGGAGGCCGGCGGGTCGAGCCTGCTGTCCCTGCTGCCCTTCCTCATCATCCTGCTGCTGTTCGTGCCGCTGTTCCTGAACGGCCGCAAGCAGCGCCGGCAGATGCAGGAGACCCAGGCGATGCAGTCGGCGCTGGAGGACGGCGACGTCGTCATCACCACGTCCGGGCTGCGGGGAACGATCGTCGACGCCTCCTACGAGGACACGATCGACCTCGAGATCGCCGACGGCGTGGTCACGACCTGGCTGCGCGTGGCGATCCGGGAGAAGGTCGCCCCGGACACCACGTCCGAGGACGACTCGGCGGATTCCTCCGGCTCGACTGGAACGTCGGAGAGCAAGCCGACGATCCACTGAGCACAGGGGCGGGCCACACCGGTCCGCCTCGGCGGCACCGGTATCGCGACCGGTCCCGGCCCCGGACGGCACACGTCCGCACCGGCCGGGTCGGCGCGAGACCGGACCGACCGACCACCGGGCCGGCCGTAGCCGCCTCGTGAGTCGGATCGGAGAAGACACGTGGCACCCTCGCGGGGGCAGCCGGGACCGCAGCACCGCATTCGTCCCTGGCGCTACCTGACGGCCTTCCTCGGGATCGTCGTCGTGTTGTACACCCTGGTGCTGTTCACCGGGGGCGGGAACCTCACCCCGAAGCTGGGCATCGACCTGCAGGGCGGCACCCGGGTCACGCTGACCGCCCGGACCACCGACGGCGGGCCGCCACCGCGCGACCAGCTGGTGCAGGCGCAGGCGATCATCGAGCAGCGGGTCAACGGGCTCGGTGTGAGCGGCGCCGAGGTCCAGCTCGACGGCAGCAACATCGTCATCACGGTCCCCGGCGACGAGGGCGAGCAGGCCCGCGCGCTCGGCCAGACCGCGCAGCTGCGGTTCCGTGAGGTGCTGGCCGGACCGGTCGCCACCGGGGCGGGGCAACCCGCCCAGCCCGGACAACAGGGGCAGACGAGCCAGGCCCCGGACGGCACCCAGTCCCGGGGGGACGGCACCCAGCCGCAGGGGATGGGCGCGCCCGAGAACCGCGCCGTCGCACCCGCCGCGTACACCGTGACGCTGCAGGACGCACCGGCCGAGCCGTCCGGCACCGGCGGTCAGCTCGAGCAGGCCGTCACGGGTGACCGGGCCGGCACGACGCGACCGGCGGCCGCGGCCGGGCAGGGCGCCGGCAGCGGCGAACCCGCCGTCTCCGGACAGGACCCGTCGCCACCCCCCGCCCCACCCCCCGACGGGAACGGCACCGCCTCCCCGACCGATCCACGCATCGCCGCCGAGGTCTCCCAGCTCCGGGCGCAGCGCCAGAGCGAGGACCCGGCCGTCCAGCAGCAGGCCCTGGCCGCGCTGGACTGCACCAAGCAGGACCCGCTGCAGGGCTACGACGACCCGTCGAAGCCGCTGGTCACCTGCAGCGAGGACGGCACCGGCAAGTACGTCCTCGGCCCGTCGTTCATCGAGGGCACCCAGATCGCCTCCGCGTCGGCCCAGCAGAACCAGCAGGGTGTGGGCTGGGTCGTCAGCGTCACCTTCACGCCGCAGGGCGCCGACACCTGGGGGCGGTACACCGCCCAGCACGTCGGCAAGAACGTCGCGTTCGTCCTCGACGGCGACGTCGTCTCCGCCCCGCAGATCGAGGGCCCCATATACGGTCCCACCCAGATCTCCGGCCAGTTCAACCAGGACCGCGCCCAGGAACTCGCCCAGGTGCTGCGCTACGGCTCGCTGCCGCTGTCGTTCGACTCCGGCACCGCCCAGACGATCTCCGCCTCGCTCGGCCTCGCGTCGCTGGACGCGGGACTGATCGCCGGCGGCGTCGGCCTGGCCCTGGTCTTCGCCTACTGCCTGTTCTACTACCGGCTGCTCGGCGTGCTGACGATCCTCTCGCTCGCGCTGTCCGGGCTGGTCGTCTACGCGGTGCTGATCCTGCTCGGGCGCTGGATCGGGTTCACCCTCGACCTCGCCGGCGTCGCCGGGTTCATCATCGCCATCGGCATCACCGCGGACTCGTTCGTGATCTTCTTCGAACGGCTCAAGGACGAGATGCGCGACGGCCGCACCTTCCGCTCCGCGGTGCCCCGGTCCTGGGAACGCGCCCGGCGCACGATCCTCACCGCCGACGCCGTCAGCTTTCTGGCCGCCGCGGTGCTCTACGTCCTGGCCGTCGGCGAGGTCCGCGGCTTCGCCTTCACCCTCGGCATGTCCACCGTCCTCGACCTGGTGGTGGTCTTCCTCGTGACGTTCCCGCTGGTGGTGCTCATCTCCCGGTCGCGCACCCTCGGGCGGCCGGGGCTGTCCGGTCTGGCCGCGGTCGACCGGATCGGGTCGCGGGTCCGGCGCGGGGCACCCACCGTCGGCCGGAAGGCAGCGTCCGCGAAGGGGGCCCAGGCATGACCACGACGCGGACGGAGCACCGGACATCCGGCTGGACCCGGCTCACCACCGGCACCGCGAACGTCGACGTCATCGGCCGCCGCCGGATCTTCTACCTCGGCTTCGCCGTCCTCATCGCGCTCTGCGTGCTGTCGATGCTGATCCGGGGCTTCAACCTCGGCATCGACTTCACCGGCGGTTCGCAGATCCAGATGCCCGCCGCCGGGGCGAACGGCACGATCTCGACCGAGCAGGTCGAGCGGATCTACCAGCAGGTGATCGGCACCCCGCCGGAGACCGTGCAGTCGGTCGGCACCGGTGACGCGGCGTCCATCCTCGTCCGGTCCGAGCCGCTCACCCCGGAGCAGCTCGTCCCGCTGCGCGACGCCCTGTACGGCCAGCTGCAACCCCTCGGCGCCGACGGCCGCCCGAGCCCCTCGGCGATCAGCGACTCGCTGGTCTCCGGGACCTGGGGCGGCGAGATCACCACGAAGGCACTGATCGCGCTCGGGGTGTTCGTCGTGCTGGTCACGGCGTTCCTGGCGCTGTACTTCGAGCGCGCGATGGCCGCGGCGGCGCTGGTCGCACTGATCAACGACGTCGTCGTCACCGCGGGTGTGTACTCGATCGTCGGCCTGGAGGTCACCCCGGCGACGGTGATCGGGCTGCTGACCATCCTGGGCTTCTCGCTGTACGACACCGTCGTGGTGTTCGACAAGGTCCGGGAGAACTCCCGCGGGCTGCTGGGCCTGACCAGGCGCAGCTACGCCGAGGCCGCGAACCTGGCGCTGAACCAGACCCTGATGCGGTCACTGAACACCTCGCTGATCGCGATCCTGCCGGTGCTCGGCCTGCTCGTGGTCGGGGTGGGGCTGCTGGGCGTCGGGACCCTGGCCGATCTCGCGCTCGTCCAGCTGGTCGGCATGATCTCAGGGGTGATCTCCTCCCTGTTGTTGGCCACCCCGCTGCTGGTGGACCTGAAACTCCGCGATCCCCGCTTCCGCGCGCAGGCCGCGCGGGTGGCCGCCCGCCGTGCCCGCGCCGGGAACGGGGCCGCGGACGCCGACTCCACCGGCACGCTCGACGACGAGTCCACCGGCGGGCCCGCGCCGGCCGGCGCCGGGCGTTCCACCGGCCCCGGCCGGGACGGATCCGGCCGCGGTCCCGCGCCGCGCCCGGGCGCGCGGCCGACCGGTCGCGCCGGACGGAGGCGCCGGTGAACGGCCGCGCCGAGGTCGGCGGTATCCGGGTCGGCCCGGGCGTCGGTGACGGGGCGGACGACGATGCCGCCGTCGAGGACATGCTCCGGGTCGCCGAACGGATCCGGTCGGTTCCCGACTACCCGCAGCCGGGCGTGCTGTTCCGCGACATCACCCCGGTGCTCGCGCACGGCGAGTCGTTCGCGACCGTCACCACCGAGCTCGCCGCCCGGACCGGCGACGCCGACGTCGTCGCGGGGGTGGAGGCCCGCGGGTTCCTGTTCGGCGCCGCCGTCGCGCTGGTCGCCGGGCTCGGGACGGTGCCGGTGCGCAAGGCCGGGAAGCTGCCCGCCGTCGCCGCGTCGCGCAGCTACGACCTGGAGTACGGCAGCGCCACCCTGGAGCTGCCGGCCGGCGTCGTCGAGCCCGGGACGCGGGTGTATGTGGTCGACGACGTGCTCGCCACCGGTGGGACCGCCGCCGCGACCTGCGCGCTGCTCGCCGACGTCGGAGCCGAGGTCGTCGGGTTCGGGACGCTGCTGGAGCTGACCGGGCTGCACGGCCGCGCGACGCTGCCCGACGTGCGGGTGGACGCGCTGCTGACGGCGTGAACGGCCGGGCGTAACACCCGCACGTGAACGATCGTCGAACGGCGGGGGTCCTCGCCGCCCCGTGACGCGGACTATCCTCGCAGTCGGCGAGCACGACCGGCACGATCAGGAGGTGCGGTGACCGAGGTCGACCGGACGAGCGCCGCACCGGCGGCGCAGCAGCCCCCGGGGGCACCGCAGCACCCGGCGACGCGGCCGCTCACGCCCGCCGAGGACGAGCCGCCCCGCCCGTCGGCGACCAGGAGGGTGCGGGCCCGCATCGCCCGGCGGATGACGCCGGCCCGGGTCGCGGTCGTCAAGCCGGTCCTCGAGCCGCTGGCCGCGGTGCACCGCTCGTTGCACCCGAAGGCCGACCTCGTGCTGCTGCAGCGCGCCTACGACGTCGCCGAGACCAAGCACGAGGGGCAGACCCGCAAGTCCGGGGACCCCTACATCACCCACCCGCTGGCCGTCTCCACCATCCTGGCCGAGCTGGGCATGGACACCACCACGCTGGTCGCGGCGCTGTTGCACGACACCGTCGAGGACACCGACTACTCCCTGGAGCGGCTGCGCGCCGACTTCGGCGACGAGGTCGCGCACCTGGTCGACGGCGTCACCAAGCTCGACAAGGTCGAGTTCGGCAGCGCGGCGGAGGCCGAGACGATCCGCAAGATGGTCGTCGCGATGGCCCGCGACCCGCGGGTGCTGGTGATCAAGCTGTCGGACCGGCTGCACAACATGCGCACGATGCGCTTCCTGCGGCCGGAGAAGCAGGTCAAGAAGGCGAACGAGACCCTGGAGGTGTTCGCCCCGCTCGCGCACCGGCTCGGGATGGCCACGGTCAAGCTGGAGCTGGAGGACCTGTCCTTCGCGATCCTGCAGCCGAAGAAGTACCAGGAGATCGTCCGGCTCGTCGCCGACCGGGCGCCGTCCCGGGACACCTACCTGCGTCAGGTGATCGACGAGGTCACCCACCAGCTGGAGTCCGCGCGGATCGCGGCGACGGTGGAGGGGCGGCCCAAGCACTACTACTCGATCTACCGCAAGATGATCGTCAAGGGTCGCGACTTCGACGACATCCACGACCTGGTCGGCGTCCGCGTGCTGGTCGACGAGGTGCGGGACTGCTACGCCGCGATCGGCATGGTGCACGCGCTGTGGCAGCCGATGCCCGGCCGGTTCAAGGACTACATCGCCCAGCCGAGGTTCGGCGTCTACCAGTCGCTGCACACCACGGTGATCGGGCCGGACGGCAAGCCCCTCGAGGTGCAGATCCGGACCCGCGCGATGCACCGCACCGCCGAGTACGGCATCGCGGCGCACTGGCGCTACAAGGAGGTCCGCGGCTCGTCCAAGGAGCTCGAGGTCGAGGAGATGGCGTGGATGCGCCAGCTGCTCGACTGGCAGCGCGAGGCCGCCGACCCCGGCGAGTTCCTGGACTCGCTGCGTTTCGACCTCGCCGCCCGGGAGATCTTCGTCTTCACCCCCAAGGGCGACGTCGTCACCCTGCCCACCGGCTCCACCCCGATCGACCTGGCGTACGCGGTGCACACCGAGGTGGGCCACCGCTGCATCGGCTCGCGGGTGAACGGCAAGCTCGTCGCGCTGGAGCGGGAGCTGTCCTCCGGCGACGTCGTCGAGATCTTCACCTCCAAGGCCGAGGACGCCGGCCCCAGCCGGGACTGGCTGCAGATCGCCAAGTCCCCGCGGGCCAAGGCCAAGATCAAGCAGTGGTTCGCCAAGGAGCGCCGCGAGGAGGCCGTCGAGGAGGGCAAGGAGGCGATCACCCGGGAGGCCCGCCGCACCGGGATGCCGCTGCAGCGGCTGATCTCCGGCGACGCGATGTCCGCGATCGCCCGCGAGCTGCACTACTCCGACGTCTCCGCGCTCTACGCCGCGGTCGGCGAGCACCAGACCAGCGCCCAGCACGTCGTGCAGCGCCTGGTGGCGTGGTTCGGCGGTGAGGAGGAGGCGGAGGAGGAGCTCGCCGAGCGGGCGACGCTGTCGACCGTCCGGCACCGGCGGCCGTCCGGGAACGCCGGGGTCGTCGTGACCGACGCCGACGGCGGCGCGATGGGCGACCTCTACGTCAAGCTGGCCCGGTGCTGCACCCCGGTTCCCGGCGACGAGATCCTCGGGTTCGTCACCCGCGGCGGCGGGATCAGTGTGCACCGCACCGACTGCACCAACGCCGCCGACCTGACCGCGCGCTCCGAGCGGCTGGTCGACGTGGCCTGGTCGGTCTCCCCGGAGTCGGTGTTCCTGGTCGCCATCCAGGTCGAGGCCCTGGACCGGCACCGGCTGCTGTCCGACGTGACCAAGGTGCTGGCCGACGAGCGGGTCAACATCCTCTCGGCGTCGACGACGACCTCCCGGGACCGGGTCGCGGTCTCCCGGTTCTCCTTCGAGATGGGCGACCCCAAGCATCTCGGGCACCTGCTGCAGGCGGTGCGCAACATCGAAGGCGTCTACGACGTCTACCGCGTGACGAGTGCGGCGTAGCCGCCTGTGAGTACTTTTCGGGGCCGGAGCCCCGAAAAGTACTCACAGGCGCCGCAGGCGCCTAGCCGACCGTCACGTCCGAGATGTCGACAGGGATGTTCGGCCGCCCGTCCCCGGAGCCGGTGTCCTCCCCGCCCGCGGCGACCGTGTCGATGGTCTGCAGACCCTCCGGCCCGATCGACCCGAACACGGTGTAGTCCGGCGGGAGCTGGGCGTCGCCGAAGATCATGAAGAACTGGCTGCCGTTGGTGTTCGGGCCCGCGTTGGCCATCGCCAGCAGGCCGCGGCCGTAGGTCAGGCCGTCGAACACCTCGTCGGCGAACGAGTAGCCCGGACCGCCCGCGCCCTGCCCGGTCGGGTCGCCGCACTGCAGCACCTGCAGGCCGGGGCTGGTGGTCATCCGGTGGCAGCTCGTGTCCGCGTAGTAGCCCTGCTCGGCCAGGTTGACGAAGCTGTTCACCGTGCAGGGCGCCAGCGCCCGGTCCAGCGTCAGGTCGATCGTCCCGGCGCTGGTGGCGACCGTCGCGGGCACCGTGCCCTCGGTGGTGACCTCGCCGTCGGCGGGCGGGTTCACCGGCTTCGACGGCTCCCGGTCCGGGGCGTAGGTGCAGTTCACCGACGCCGGCAGCGCCTCCGGCCGGGTGGGCAGTGGCACCGTCGGCAGCCCGGAGGTGTCCGGACCGGCGGCGGGGGCACCGGTCTCGGGCGCGGCCGCCTGGTCGTCGCCGTCCCCGCCGCCCCACGCGGTGCTCAGCGCGTAGAGGGCACCACCGAGCAGCGCGACGACCAGCACCGTCACGATGACGGCGGCCGTCGCGTTCTTCTTCTGCTTCTTCGCCCGCTCGGCCCGGTGCTCCTGCTGGGCGGCCAGCTTGCGCTTGGCGGCCTCCCGGCGCTGCTCGTTCGTCGCCACGCTTCTCGTTACTCCCTGCTCGATCACATGCTCGGGTCCGGCGAGCGTATCCGGACGACCTCGGACGGAATCCGGGAGACGGTCCTTCTAGGCTGGTGGGGCACGCCGACACCCCGCCCGAGAGGACACCGACCAGCTGTGACCGCCACCGACCAGCGGACCGACGGCGGCCGGGCCCGCAGGCCCGAGCCGTTCGCCGCGCCGAAGGGGATCCCGGAGTACTACCCGGAGGCGTCGGCCGGCTTCACGCACGTCCGGGACACCCTGGCCGGAGCCGCCGAGCGGGCCGGGTACGGGCACATCGAGCTGCCGGTGTTCGAGGACACCGCGCTCTACGCCCGCGGGGTGGGGGAGTCCACCGACGTCGTCGCCAAGGAGATGTACACCTTCGCCGACCGCGGCGACCGCTCGGTGACGCTGCGGCCCGAGGGCACCGCGGGCGTCGTCCGGTCGGTGATCGAGCACAACCTCGACAAGCAGGGGCTGCCGGTCAAGCTGCGCTACAGCGGCCCGTTCTTCCGCTACGAGCGCCCGCAGGCCGGCCGCTACCGCCAGCTGCAGCAGGTCGGGATCGAGGCGATCGGCGTCGACGACCCGGCACTGGACGCCGAGGTCATCGCGATCGCCGACGAGGGCTTCAAGGCCCTCGGCCTGACCGGCTACCGGCTGGAGATCACCTCGCTCGGCGACGCCGACTGCCGGCCCGCCTACCGCGAGCGGCTGCAGGAGTTCCTCGCCGGCCTCGACCTCGACGAGCCCACCCGGGCCCGCGCCGAGATCAACCCGCTGCGGGTACTGGACGACAAGCGTCCCGAGGTCCGCGCCGCGATGGCGGACGCGCCACTGCTGATGGACCACCTGTCCGACGCCGCCGCGGCGCACCACGCCGCCGTGCTCGGCCACCTCGACGACCTCGGCGTCGCCTACACGCCGAACCCGCGGATGGTCCGCGGCCTGGACTACTACACCAAGACGACGTTCGAGTTCGTGCACGACGGCCTCGGCGCCCAGTCCGGGATCGGCGGTGGCGGCCGCTACGACGGCCTGATGGCCACCCTCGGCGGGCCCGAGCTGTCCGGCGTCGGGTTCGGCATCGGCGTCGACCGGACGCTGCTGGCGTGCGAGGCCGAGGGCGTCCGGCCCTGGTCGGTGGCGCGTGCCGAGGTCTTCGGGGTGCCGCTGGGCGACGCCGCGAAGCGCCGGCTGGTGATCGTGGCCGCCGCACTGCGGGCGCGCGGGATCCGGGTCGACCTGTCCTACGGTGGCCGTGGCCTCAAGGGCGCGATGAAGTCCGCCGACCGGTCCGGCGCCCGGTTCGCCCTCGTGCTCGGCGAGCGGGACCTGGCGGCGGGCACGGTCGGGCTGAAGGACCTCGTCTCCGGCGAGCAGCAGGACGTGCCGCTCGACGCCGTCGTCGACGCGGTGACCACCGCCGTGCACGCGGCGCCGGAGGGCTGAGCGCGGCGATGGCCGAAGCCGATCGGGAACGTTGGGACGCGAAGCACCGCGCCCTCGGCGCCGGGACCCCGCTGCCGCCGGACGCGCTGCGCGGCCGGCTCGACCTCGTGCCGTCGACCGGCCGGGCCCTCGACGTGGCCTGCGGGCGCGGCGGTGTCGCGGTCTGGCTGGCCGCGCGCGGGCTCGACGTCGTCGCCGTCGACGTGTCCCCGGCCGGGCTGGCCGCCGGCGCCGCCCTCGCCGACGACCACGACGTCCGGGTCCGCTGGGTGGAGGCCGACCTCGACGGCGGCTTCCCGGACGAGGACGGGACCTACGACCTCGTCGTCTGCCAGCGGTTCCGGGACCCTGCGCTGTATCCCGCGCTGGCCGCGGCCGTCGCGCCCGGCGGGTTGCTGGTGATCTCCGTGCGGTCCGAGGTCGGGGACGAGGGCGGGCGGTTCCGCGCCGCGCCCGGCGAGCTGGCTGCGGCCTTCGGGGACCTGGAGGTGCTGGCCCACCACGAGGGCGACGGCGAGGCGTACCTGCTCGCCCGCGGCTGAGCCCGGCTCAGTCCCCGGCCGTCGTCGTGCGCTGGTAGTCGGAGTACTGGTACGGGTTCTCCAGCACCGTCGTCTCGACGACCTCGGGATGCATCCCCGCCTGCCAGGCGTCCTCGCCCAGGTGACCGCGCAGGTGCGCCACGGTGGACTCGATCGCCGAGCGGGCCCGCCCCAGGTCGGCGACGAGCCGGCCGTCGCGCTTCACGACCCGGCCTTCGACCAGCACGGTGTGCACGTCGCCGCGCTGGGCCTGGAACACCACGTGCCCGTGCGGGTTCAGCAGCGGGAACGACACCGGCGAGTGGTCGTTGCGGATCAGCACCAGGTCGGCCTTCTTGCCGACCTCGACGCTGCCCAGGTCGTGCTCCCGCCCGATCGCGCGCGCCCCGCCGCGGGTGGCCCACTCGACGACCTGGTCCGCCCGCAGCGCCGAGTTCGTGACGGTGTCCCCGCGGGCGTGCGCTTCCAGGTGCTCCCGGGAGCGGTCGGCGCCGAGTGTCGTGCGCATGGCGGAGAACAGGTCCCCGCTCCACCACACCGAGGTGTCCATCGACAGCGAGACCGGAATGCCGTAGCGGCGCAGCGCCCAGGTGGGCGGGTAGCCCTGGCCGGCGCTCTGCTCGCTCTCGGTCGCCACCGACACCGACCCGCCGGTCGCGGCGATCCGCTGGTAGGAGTCGTCGGACAGGGTCGCCGAGTGCACGTAGACGGTCTCGGGGGTCATGAAGCCGTGCTCGTGCATGAGCCGGATGCCGTCGTCGTTCGTCGCGCCCCAGACCCCGGCGTGCGTGGTGACCGGGACGCCGAGCTCGCGGGCGGCCTCGAACGCCGGGCGCTCCGGGAACGCCGGGTCGCCGGTCACGTCGAAGGCCAGCTGGAAGCCGAGCATGTCGTCGCCGGGGGTGATCCGGCGGGCCACGAAATCGCGGAAGCCGGGGTCGGCGGTCCAGGCCGCCGGGGCCTGCTGGATGTTGCCGTAGGCGAGGACGAACCGGCCGCCGGTCGAGGTCAGCGCGTCGACGGCGGCGTCGCCGTGCTGCGGGGTCTGCAGCCCGTGCGACCAGACGACGGTGGTGGTGACGCCGGCGTCCAGGCTCTCCAGCGCGCTGAGCAGGTTGCCGGCGTACACGTCGTCGGGCCGGAAGATCGTGCCCCACTCGAGGTAGTACCAGACGAAGTACTGGGTGAGCGTCCAGTCGGCGCCGTAGCCGCGCATCGCGGTCTGCCACATGTGCCGGTGTGTGTCGATCATCCCCGGCATCACGATCCCGCCGGTCGCGTCGATCTCCTCGGTGCCGGGCGGGACCGCCAGGTCCGGTCCGATCGCGGCGATCCGGTCGCCGGTGACCAGGACGTCGTGACCCGGGAGCACGCTGCGCCCGGCGTCCACGGTCAGGACGGTGCCTCCGCGCAGAACAGTCGAACCGGTCATCGGAGCCGCTCCTTCGCGTTCGCTACACGGATCACGTCACCCTGGCGCATGACGGGGGTCACGCGCCAGGATCGGGTCATGTCGCAGCGGTGGACCGGATCATGACCGAGACAGCGGGACCACTGGCCGGGCTGCTGGTGGCGGACTTCAGCCGGGTCCTCGCCGGCCCGTACGCGACGATGCTGCTGGCCGACCTGGGCGCCGACGTCGTCAAGGTCGAGGGACCGAACGGCGACGACACCCGCACCTGGCGCCCGCCCGAGCACGACGGCGAGGCCACCTACTACCTCGGGATCAACCGGGGGAAGCGGTCGGTCGCGCTCGACCTGAGCGACGAGTGCGATCTCGCCGCCGCCCGCGAGCTCGCCCGCCGCGCCGACGTCGTCATCCAGAACCTGCGCCCGGGCGGGATGGCCCGCTTCGGCCTCGGCTACGACGACGTGGCGGCGGCCAATCCGGGCGTCGTCTACACCTCGATCTCCGGGTTCGGGTCCGGCGCCGGCGCGCACGTGCCCGGCTACGACCTGATGGTGCAGGCGGTGTCCGGGCTGATGAGCCTGACCGGGGACCCGGACGGGCCGCCGTACCGGGCCGGGATCTCGGTGTTCGACGTGATGGCCGGCAACCACGCGGTGATCGGGATCCTGGCCGCGCTGCGGCACCGGGACGCGACCGGCGAGGGGCAGCACGTCGAGATCAACCTGCTGTCCTCGGCGCTGTCCGGGCTGGTCAACCACAGCTCGGCGTGGGTGGCGTCGGGCACCGTGCCGTACCGGATGGGCAACGCGCACCCGTCCGTCGTGCCCTACGAGCCGTTCCCCACCGCGGACGACGACATGATCGTCGCCGCCGCCAACGACACGCTGTTCCGCAAGCTCTGCGTGGTGCTCGAGATCCCGGAGGTGGCCGACGACCCGCGGTTCGCCCGCAACGCCGACCGCACCGTGAACCGGGACGCCCTGCGCCCGCTGCTGGTCGAGCGGCTGGCGACCAGGGGCGCTGTCGAGTGGTTCGAGCTGCTCACCGCGGCCGGGGTGCCGTCGGGGCCGATCCAGACGATCGACGGCGGGTTCGCGATGGCCGAGCGGTTCGGGCTGGACCCCGTCGTCACCGTCGGCGAGGGGGAGCGCGCGGTGGGGACGACGCGGAACCCGATCCGGTTCTCGGCCACCCCGGCCGTCTACGACCTGCCCCCGCCGCGGCTCGACGAGCACGGCGACGACCTGCGGAAGTGGCTCGACACATGACGTATCCGACCGCCCTGGGGGCGTCCACGAAGGACTCCATCACGCTGCTGGGCCGGGACCTCGCCGGCGAGGTGATGGGCGAGGTCGGGTTCGGCGAGCTCGCGTTCTGGCTGGCCACCCAGCGCCGCCCCACCCCGGGTGAGACCCGGGTCTTCGAGGCCGTGCTCGCCGCGCTGGCCGACCACGGGTTCACCCCGACCGCGATCGTCACCCGACTGACGCACCTGTCCGCGCCGGACTCGGTGCAGGGCGCGCTGGCCGCGGGGCTGCTCGGCGGCGGGTCCCGGTTCCTGGGCGTCACCGAGGACTGCGGCCGGTTCCTGCACGCCCATCTCCCCGGCTCGCTCCCGGTCGACGACGACGGCTGGGACGCGGTCGCGCTGCAGGTCGTGCGCTCCCAGCGGGAGGCGAAACGGTTCGTCCCCGGCCTGGGCCACCACCTGCACAAGGACGGCGACCCGCGCACCCCGCGGCTGTTCGCGATCGCCGAGGAGGAGCGGGTGACCGGCCCGCACCTGCGGTTGTTCGCCGCGATCGGCCGGGTACACCCCGAGGTGCTCGGGAAACGCCTGCCGCTCAACGGCGCCGGCGTCTGCGGGGCGGCGCTGGCCGACCTCGGCCTGCCGCTGGAGCTGCTGCGCGGGTTCGCGCTGCTCGCCCGCACCGCCGGGCTGATCGGGCAGCTCGCCGAGGAACTGCGCAGCCCGGTCGCTGATCAGATCTTCCGAGGGGTCGAGCGGGACGGCGTCCCGGTCGAGCCGAGCCCCTACCGCCTGTGAGGAGTCGCCATGACGCAACCGCTCACCGTCACCGAGGACACCATCACCGACGTCGCCGCCGCGCGCTGGGCGACCGCGCACGACCCGCGCACCGCGGAGCTGATGTCCGCCCTGGTCCGGCACCTGCACGAGTTCGCCCGCGAGACGAAGCTGACCGAGGCCGAGTGGATGGCCGCGATCCGGTGGCTCACCGACACCGGGCAGATCTCCGACGACAAGCGTGAGGAGTTCATCCTCGCCTCCGACGTGCTCGGGCTGTCGATGCTCGTCGTGCAGCAGAACCACCGGTTCGACCCGTCCGCGACGCCCGCGACCGTGCTCGGCCCGTTCCACATCGACGGCTCCCCGGAGCGCGGCTGGGGCGAGGACATGTCCGACGGGCTGCCCGGCGAGCCGCTCTGGGTGCACGGCACCGTCCGCGCGCTGGACGGCACTCCGGTGCCCGGCGCCGTGCTCGACGTCTGGCAGTCCGACTCCGACGGCAACTACGAGGCCCAGCTCCCGGTCGACGAGGCCCGGCTGCGGGCGAAGTACACCGCGGGCGACGACGGCGGGTACTGCCTGCGCACCATCGCGCCGCTCGGGTACGCGATCCCGATGGACGGCCCGGTCGGCGCGCTGATCTCGCAGACCGACATCAGCCACTACCGGCCCGCGCACGTGCACTTCCTGCTCGCCGTGCCCGGCTACGAACCGCTGATCACCCACCTGTTCCGGGAGGGCGCCGAGTACCTCGACTCCGACGTCGTGTTCGGGGTGAAGCGGGAGCTGGTCGTCGGGTTCGAGCGGCGGGACCCGGGCCCGACGCCGGACGGCGGGTCCTCCGACGTGCCGTGGCTGGAGTGCCGCTACGACTTCGTGCTGCAGCCCGGGTAGATGCGCGCTGCCGAGATCCGTGACCTCGGTGCGCCACCGGTCGTCGCCGACCGTCCGGTTCCGGAACCGGAGCCGGGTGGTGGGGCGGTACCCGTCACCGTGCTCGCCGGGCCGATCACACCGCTTGACCTGCTGTGCGCGAGCGGGACGTCCTACCTCGGGACGCCGGCGACGCCGTATGTGCCGGGTGTGCAGGGCGTCGGGCGGGCCGGCGGCCGCCTGGTCTGGTTCCCGACCACGGCCGGGACCGCTGCGGGCGACGGCAGCATGGCCGGCGTCGCGCTCGCCGTCGCCGAGGACGTGGTGGAGCTGCCCGCGCCGGTCGATCCGGTCGCGGTCGCCGCGGCCGGGCTCTCCGCGGTCGCGGCGTTGCAGGCGCTCACCGCGACCGGTGGGCTCACGGCGGGGGAGACCGTCGTCGTGCTCGGGGCCGGTGGCGTCGTCGGGCAGGCGGCGATCCAGCTCGCCCGGGCCCAGGGCGCGGCCCGGGTGGTCGCCGCGGCCCGCTCGGTGGCTGCCCGGGAGCGGGCGGGGAAGGCCGGACCGGACGCCGTCGTCGGTATCGACGACGCCGACCCGGACGCGCTCACCGGCGCGTTGCGGCAGGCCGCGGGCGGGCCCGTCGACCTCGTCCTGGATCCGCTGTTCGGCCCACCCGCCGCCGCGGCCGCCCGCGCACTGCGCCCGGGCGGGCGGCTGGTGCACCTCGGCAGCGCGGCGGGGGAGACGATCCCGCTGGACTCGGGCACGATCCGCGGCCGCTCGCTGCGGCTGCTCGGCTACACCAACCTGGCGCTGACCCGCGCCGAGCGCGCCGCCGCGATCAGCCGGGTCGCCGCCGCCGTCGCGGACGGGTCGCTGCGCGTCGACCACGAGAGCGTCCCGCTCGACGACGCCGCGGCCGCCTGGGAACGCCAGGCCGCCGGCCGGGCGCGCGGACGGATCGTCCTGACCCCCTGACTCCCGGAGGGACCGACCGTGACACCCGCCCTGCCACTGCTCCCCACCTCGCTGGTCGGCAGCTACGCCCAGCCCGAATGGCTCATCGACCGTGCCCGCCTCGCCGGACGCTTCCCGCCCCGGGTGCGGGCCGAGGAACTGTGGCGGGTCGCGCCCGAGCTGCTGCCCGAAGCCCTCGACGACGCCACACTCGTCGCGATCCGGGAACAGGAGGAGGCCGGTCTGGACATCCTCACCGACGGCGAGATCCGCCGGGAGAGCTACTCGAACCACTTCGCGACCGCGCTCGAGGGCGTCGACGTCGACAACCCGGGCACCGCGCTCGACCGCAGCGGGCACCCCAACCCGGTCCCGCGGATCACCGGGCCGATCCGGCGGCCGCACCCGGTCGAGGTCGACGACGTCCGGTTCCTGCGCGCGCACACCGACCGCACGATCAAGATGACCGTGCCCGGGCCGTTCACGATGAGCCGGCAGGCGCAGAACGACCACTACCCGGACGTCGAGTCCGCGGCGATGGCCTACGCGGCGGCCGTCAACGCCGAGATCAAGGACCTGCACGCGGCCGGCGCCGACATCGTCCAGATCGACGAGCCCTACCTGCAGGCGCACCCGGACGCCGCCCGCGGCTACGGCCTCGCCGCGCTGAACGCCGCGCTGGACGGTGTCACCGGCACCACCGCGGTGCACCTGTGCTTCGGCTACGCCGCGATCATCCACGAACGCCCGGAGGGCTACTCGTTCCTGCCCGAGCTCGCCGGCTGCACCGCCGACCAGATCTCGATCGAGACCGCACAGTCCGGACTGGACCTCGGCGTGCTCGCCGACCTGGCGGACAAGACGATCATCCTGGGGGTGATCGACCTGGCCGACCACGCGGTGGAGCCGGTCGACGTCGTCGCCGCCCGGGTGCGGCGGGCGTTCGGCCACACCGCACCCGAGAGGATCGTCATCTCGACCGACTGCGGGATGAAGTACCTGCCCCGCGACAGCGCCGCCGGGAAGATGGCGGCGATGGCGGGGGCGGCGGAGGTGCTGCGGGCCGAGCTCGTCACGACGTAGACGGCCTGTCAGCGCGCCGGCAGCGGTGTGAGCCCCGGTGGTAGTCCGTACATCGGGTGCTGGAGCACGTCGATGATCGCCGGCCGGTCCTGGTCCAGCGCCGACTCGACCGCGGGCAGGAGCCCGTCGTCGGTCTCGACCCGCGCGCCGTACCCGCCCAGGGAACGGGCGAACCCGGCGAAGTCGAGGTTGTCGTAGAAGACGCCGAGGTAGCGCTCACCGTGTGCCGCCCGCTGCCGATCGCGGGTATTGCCGTAGGCGAAGTTGTTCATCACCAGGTTGACCAGCGGGATGCCCTCGCGGACACAGGTCTCGAAGTCCTGGGCCACCATCCAGAAGCTGCCGTCCCCGCTCACCGTCACCACCCGCTGTCGGGGGCGGGCGAGTGCGATGCCCATCGCGGCCGGGAGGCCCCAGGCCATCGCACCCCCGGCGGAGCCGAACACGCTGCGGGCCCGCGGGACCCGCAGGTGCCGCTGCATCCACGGGACGAAGCTCGGCGCGTCCTGGACGAGCACGGTGTCCGGCCGGTCGAGTACGTGCTGCAGCGCCCGGACCCCGCTCGCCCCGCTCACCCCGCCGCGCGGGTCGTCGCCGGCGAGCGCGTCGGCCGTGAGATCGGTGGCCTCCTCGAAGCACCCGCGGAACCCGGCGAGCCGCTCGCGGCCGGCGTCCCCGACCGTCCGCTCGGCCCGGTCGAGCAGGGCCTGTGCCGCCAGCCTCGCGTCGGCGACGAGCGCGAGCCGCGGCGGGTGCACCCGTCCCAGCTCCTCGGGGTCCACGTCGACGTGGATCAGTGCCGTCTCGTCGGAGACCAGGGTCCAGCGCTTGGTGGTGAACTCCGAGAACCGGCAGCCGAACGCGACCAGGACGTCGGCCTCGCGGACCACCTGCTCGGTGACCTCGTGCGCGCCGTACCCCAGGCATCCGACGTAGCCGGGGGTCTTGTAGGGCACCAGGCTCTGGCGCATCCAGGTCGTGACCACCGCCGCGCCGGTCCGCTCGGCGAGGGCGAGGTAGGGGCCGGGGTCCCCGACGGCGCCACCCCCGAGCAGCAGCACCGGCCGCTCGGCCCCGGCGAGCAGCCGGGCGGCCTCGGTGACCGCGTCCGGTGCCGGTGCCGGCGGGTACGGACGCCACCGCGGCGCGGCCACGACGCCGTCCGGAACCGGGTGCTGCAGGACGTCCAGCGGGAGGGACACCACGACCGGCCCCGGTCGCCCGCTCACCGAGGCACGGATCGCCCGCTGGAGCAGCTCCGGGATCCGCGCCACGTCGTGGATCTCCACCGCCCACTTGCTCATCGGACGGAAGGTCGCGACGACGTCCATCTCCTCGAACGCCCGCCGCTCGACGATCGCGCCCGAGACCTGCCCCACCAGCACCAGCATCGGGACCGACTCGTCGTAGGCGTTCTGGACCGCGATCGCGAGGTTGGCCGCGCCCGGCCCCCGCGACACCAGGGCGGTACCGGGTGCCGCCCCGGCGCGGGACGCCCCGTCGGCCATGAACCCCGCGACCTGCTCGTGCCGGGTGGCCACGAACCGGATCCGGGGTTCGCGGGCGATGCCGTCGATGACGTCCATCACCGTCGTGCCCGGGACCCCGGTGACGATCTCGATGCCCTCGGCGACGAGGCACGCGACCACCAGGTCCGCCCCGGTCCGGCCGGGGCCCGGTGCGGCCGCGCTCATCGGGCCGGCCCGTCGGCGTCGAGGGTCACCGTGACCGCCTTGGTCTCGGTGTAGGACAGGAGTTCCTCGATGGACTCCTCGCGCCCGACGCCCGAGTTCTTGACCCCGCCGAACGGCAGTCCCCAGTAGTGCCGGGCGCTGCCGTTGACCCACACGTAGCCGGCCTCGAGCCGGGCGGCGAGCCGGTGCGCCCGAGTGACGTCCCGGGTCCAGACGGCCGCGGTCAGCCCGTACTCGCCGGAGTCGGCGATCCGCAGTGCCTCCTCCTCGTCGCGGAAGGTGATGACCGACAGGACCGGGCCGAAGATCTCCTCCACCGCCGTCGGATGGTCGGCCGGGATCGGTCCCAGGACGGTCGGGGCGACGTAGAAACCCCGGTCGCCGCCGGTGTCCGGCCGCCCGCCTCCGCACAGCACCGGGACACCGGACGCGCGTGCCGCCTCGATGGCCCGCATCGAGATGTCGTACTGCCGCTCGTCGATCAGCGGCCCCATCTGCGTGTCCGGGTCGAGCGGCGGGCCGACCCGGATCGCCCGGACCTGCTCGACGACCATCGCGAGCACCTCGTCGGCGATCGACTCGTGGAGCAGGAGCCGGCTCGTCGAGCCACACGACTGCCCGGCCGTGACCGTGAAGTTCATGCCCTGCACGGCGCTCGCCGCGGCCCGGGGGAGGTCGGCGTCGGGCAGCACGAGCATCGCGTTCTTCCCGCCGAGCTCGAGGGTCACGTATTTGACCCCGACCTCCGCCGCCTGGCGCTGGATCAGCCGTCCGGTCGCGGGTGACCCGATGAAGCCGATGCGGCGGATCAGCGGGTGGGTGACCAGCGCGCGACCGGCCACGGCGCCCCTGCCCGACACCACCGCGCACAGGTCGGGCCCGAACACCTCGGCCGCGAGCTCGGCCATCCGCAGTGCGGAGAGCGGGGTCTGGTCCGGCGCCTTCACCACGACGGCGTTGCCCGCCACCAGGGGAGCGGCGACCTTGCCGGCGGCGAACATCAGCGGATGGTTGAACGGCACGATCCGCGCCACCACGCCGTAGGGCTGCTGCACCGAGTAGTGCAGGTGCTCCGAGATCGGGTAGGTGGAGCCGCCGAGGCCCGACGCGAGATCGGCCACCGCGTCGACCAGCGCGGCCGCGGCCTCGACGTCGGCGCGCATCGCGGGCAGCGGGAAGCCCGCGTCGACGGCGTCCAGCGCGGCCAGCTCGTCGACGTGCTCGCGCAGCAGGCCGGCGAACCGCCGGAGCCGGGCGGCCCGGGCCGGGACCGGCAGGGCCGCCCACGCCGGCTGGGCCGCCGCCGCGGCGCGGACCACCCGGTCGACCTCGTCCGCCGAGCAGTCGGGGGCGTCGGTGAGCTGGTCGCCCGTCGCCGGGTCCTCGACCGGGTACCGGGCCGCGGTGGGCGTCGGGCGCCCGCCGAGCAACAGGTCGTAGCGTCGGTCCAGCACACTGGTCGCGCCGTCCAGGATGGTCATGAAGCCGCCTCTCGCACGGGGACGTCCGGCCGGTCACCGGAGTCCCGGCGACGCGCGCTCATCCGCAGAATGACGGTCTTACTATTAGTCCTTCGACCGTCCGGCGGCAAGGTTCGCCGACGTTGCGCCGCGGTGGGCACAATGTCTCTCTGCTGAGCAGAATCGGGCCCGTTCCGACCGGGTCGGGCTCCCCGTGGCGAGAGGACAGTGATCGATGACCACCCCGCAGTCGTCCGAGGAGGTCCACGGTCCGGTGCCGCCGCAGTACCCCATCGAGTCCGTCGACAACGCACTCAAGCTGCTCCTGCTGTTCGAGGAGCGGCCGAGGGTGCGACTCAAGGAGGCCGCCGAGTACCTGGGCGTGGCGTCGTCGACCGCGCACCGGCTGCTCGCGATGCTGCAGTTCCGCGGGTTCGTCGTCCAGGAGTCCGGCACCCGCGCCTACGCCCCGGGCCGCTCGCTGACGGTGCTCGCCGCGGCGGCCGCGCGCCAGATCGACGCCCGTGCTCAGGCGCGCCCGTTCCTCGAGCGGCTCAACCTGCGGTTGCAGGAGACCACGGCACTCGGCCGGCTCGAGGGGACGTCGCTGCGCTACGTGGACTCGATCGAGGGCGGCCGCGCGCTGCGGGTCGGGTCGCGCACGGGGGTGTCCATGCCGGCCCACTGCGCGGCGAGCGGGAAGGCCGTGCTGAGCGGGCTCTCCGACGACGTGGTGGTGGCCCTCTACCCGGACGAGGTCCTGCAGAAGGTCAACGAGCACTCGATCGGCACCCGTACCGACCTCCTGGCGGAGCTCGCCGTGGTGCGGGACCGCGGGTACGCCCTGTCCCGGCAGGAGACCGAGGACGGGGTCGTCGGCATCGCCGTCCCGGTGTCCGGGGTCGGGGACTCCCGGTACGCCCTCAGTGTGGCCACCCCGATCCACCGGGCGACCGAGGAGACGGTCGCCCTCGCCGTCGAGCTGTTGCGCGAGGCCGCCACCGAGCTGGGTGACTCGCTGATCTGAGTCGTGGCCGGGGGGGGGTGTCCCCGCCCGAGGCTCCCTCGGTGGGGGCGACGCGCACGCCCGCTCCGGCGCCGGCCCGTCCGGTGGTGCATCCGAAGGCGTCCGAGATCGTGACCCTTGACACGGCAGGCCCGTGTCCGTCATCTTCTCTGAAGAATCTCTCTCTGCAGAGCAGAAAGTCCGCTCGCGGGGGTGCGTCTCGCAGCGACGCCTGATCGCCAACCACCCGGAGGAACGTGTGCCCAGCGCAATCGACCCCGCTGCCCCGGCAGCCCCGGTGACGACCGACCGGTTCTTCTCGATCGAGGGACTCAACGTCACCTATCCCCCGACGACGAGGACCGCCCAGCCGGTCGCCGCACTGCGCGACATCGATCTGTCGGTCGACCAGGGCGAGTTCGTGTCCGTCGTCGGCCCCTCGGGCTGCGGCAAGTCGACCCTGCTGTCGACGATCATCGGCCTGCTCAGCGGCTACGAGGGGCGGATCGTGGTCCGTGGCGAGACCGTGACCGGACCGCACCGCGACGTCGGGGCCGTCTTCCAGGAGGAGTCGACCTTCCCCTGGCGGACCGTGCAGAAGAACGTCGAGTTCGGACTCGAGATGCGCGGTGTGGGCAAGGTGGAGCGCCGCCGCCGGGCCCTCGACATGCTGAAGCTGGTCGGCCTGGAGGACTTCGTCGGCAGCTATCCCGGTCAGCTCTCCGGCGGGATGAAGCAGCGGGTCGCGATCGCGCGCACGCTGGTGATGCACCCGGCGATCCTGCTGATGGACGAGCCGTTCGGTGCGCTCGACGAGCAGACCCGGATCATCCTCGGCGAGGAGCTGCTCCGCATCCAGCGCACGCTCGAGCAGACGATCCTGCTGATCACGCACAACATCCAGGAAGCGGTCCTGCTCTCCAACCGCATCGTGGTCCTGGGCGCGCGGCCCGGCCGCATCAAGGCCGTGGTCGAGGTCGACCTGCCGCGTGACCGTGACTCGAGCCTGCTCGCCACCGACGAGTTCGCGGCGATCGTCGGCCGGGTCTGGTCCGTCCTGCGCGACGAGTCGCTGCAGGCCTTCGCCCGCGAGCAGCAGGCGCCCGCCGCCCCGGTCCGGGCGGAGCACGCCAATGTCTAGCCGGCCGATGTCCCGGGTCCTGACCGCCCTCACGCTCGGTGCGGTCCTCCTGCTCTCCGGCTGTGGTGCGCCGGGGCAGTCCGGCGCGGCGGACGGCGTCACGCCGATGGGGATCGCGGTGTCGAACCGGACGCTGTTCAGCACCGGTCTGCCCTACTACGTCGCCCAGGAGAAGGGCTTCTTCTCCGACGCCGGGCTCGACGTGTCGGTCACCTTCACCGGTGGCGGGGCCGAGACGGTCCAGGCCGTCGTGTCCGGCAGCAGCGACATCGGGGTGGAGACCAGCGCACCCGCCGCGGTCGGCGCGTTCGTCGAGGGCGCCCCGATCAGGATCGTCGCCGCGTCCACCACCGGCCTGGACCTCGTCTGGTTCGCCAAGCCGGACAGCGGCATCACCGACCAGCGCGGCCTGGCCGGGAAGTCGGTCGGCTACAGCGCGACCGGCGGATCCAGCCACATCGGGATCCTGGAGATCAACGACCTGAACACCGCCCAGGGCCTCCCGCCCGTCGACGCCCAGGTCATCGGCGGGCCCGCGGACCAGTTCACCGCCGTCGAGACCGGACAGATCGACGCCGGCTGGACCCAGCCGCCCTTCTTCCTCGCCGAGATCGAGGACGGGACCCTCGTCGAGGTCGCGGACGGCGCCGACCTCGACCGCTACCGCGACGTGGCGGTCCGCGTGAACATCGCCAACGACCGCTTCCTCACCGAGCACCCGGACGCCGCCCGGGCCTACTTCCAGGCCGTCGACCGGTCCTTCGACTGGATCTTCGACAACCCCGACGAGGCGGTCGACATCTGGCAGCGGTCCACCGACCTGGACATCGAGCGGGAGACGCTGCTCACGACCTTCGACTACCTGCAGCGGGAGAACTTCCGTACCGCGCCGCTGAACGGCCAGGACGTGATCCTCGAGGACGCGCTCAAGTTCGACTTCATCACCGAGGAGCTCACCCCCGAGCAGGAACAGCAGCTCTTCGACAGCAGCTACCAGACCGAGGGCGCGTCGTGACCGTCGCGCCGGCCGGTCCGAAGGTCGTCCGGCAGCGGGGCGCCAGCAGCGGAACCGGCCGGTTCCGGGTGCCCCTGTGGATCGTGCGCGTGGCGCTCATCGGGGTCCTCCTCGCGCTGGTGGAGCTGGGGGTGCGGCTGCGGTTCCTGGACCCGTTCTTCGTCCCGCTGCCGTCCCGGGTCGTCGTCGGGATGGCCCGCAGCATCGCCGATCCCGGCTACCTCCGGCTGGTGGCGGTGACCCTCGGTGAAGTGCTCGCCGCGTTCGTGATCGCCGGAACGGTCGGGGTGGCCGTCGGGTTCGTGCTCTGGCGGTCCGTCCGGGCCGGGCAGGCGTTCGAGCCGGTGGTGGCGGCGCTGTTCTCGTCGCCGATCGTCCTGCTGTACCCGATCTTCCTGGTGGTCATGGGGCGCACACCGACCGCGATCGTGGCCCTCGCCGCGGTGTTCGCGACGTTGCCGACGATCCTCTACACCCGGATGGCGCTCCGCGAGGTCCGCAGGACCCTGCTCGACGTCGGCCGGAGCCTCGGGCTCGGCACGTGGAGCCTGTTCCGTCACGTCATGCTCCCCGCCGCGGCGCCGACGATCTTCACCGGTCTGCGGGTCGCCCTGACCTACGTGCTGATCGTGGTGATCGCGATGGAGTACATCCTCCAGATCGGTGGCCTCGGGTTGTCCGTCGCCGAGGCCTCGTTGCGGTTCCAGGCCGTCGACCTCTACGTCTCGGTCGGTCTGACCGTCGCCATCTCGGCCACGCTGATGTGGCTGATCGCGCACCTGCAGCGGGTGGTGACCCGATGAGGACGGTCTGGATCCTGCGCGTGCTCGCGCTGCTGTTCCTCCTGCTCGTCTGGGAGCTGATCGCCCGGACCGGTGTGATCGCGGCGTCGGTGTTCCCGCCCGCCACCGAGGTACTGCTGGCGGTCGGCGACGTGGTGGGACACCGGAGTTTCGCCCTGGACGTGAGCGCCTCGCTGTACGAGATCGCGGTCGGCACCGCGATCGCGGTCCTGGTGGGCGTGCCGCTCGGCAGCGCCATGGGTGCCGGTGACTACGTCTACCGGCTGCTCGACCCGTTGCTGTACTACTTCGGAGCCGTTCCCAAGATCGTGCTGCTGCCGATCTTCGTGCTGTTCCTCGGCACCGGCATCGAGTCCAAGGTCGGCATCGCGGCGATCAGCGCGGCGTTCCCGATCGCGGTCAGCACCGCGGTCGCGGTCCGCGAGATCCGCCCGATCTACCTCAGTGCCGCCCGGGTCCTGGGTGCGAGCCGGATGCAGGTCTACCGGTTCGTCCACCTGCCGGCGCTGCTCGGCCCGTTGCTCGGCGGGGTCCGGCTCGGGCTGGGAGTCGCGATCACCGCGGCGCTGCTCGCGGAGACCAAGGTCGCCGACATGGGGCTCGGCTACCGGGCGATCGAGTACTACGGCCGGCTGGACACCGCGCAGATGTACGCCCTGCTGCTGATCGTGTTCGCCGCCGCGGCCGTGGTCAGCCTCGGCCTGAGCGCGTTGATCCGTAGGGCCACGCACTTCCAGCAGCAGACGACGACCGCCGGGACGAGCGTCGCCTGATGGCCGACCACACGTCCCCGACGAGAGGCAGCACCACCGTGGGTTCCGCAGCTCCCGAGATCGACGTCGACCTGTTCTCCGAGGATGTGCTCGCCGACCCCTACCCGGTCTACGCGCGGATCCGCGAGCTCGGGCCGGTCGTCCGCCTGGCCCGGCACGACGTGCTCGCCGTCGGCCGCTACGCCGAGGCGCGGACGGTCCTGATGGACCACACCCGGTTCGTCTCGGGCCGCGGCGTCGGGTTCAACGACGAGTTCAACAGCGTGCGCAAGAGCAGCGTGATCGCCTCGGACCCGCCCCGGCACGACGTGCTGCGGGGGGTCCTGCAGGGCAGGCTCGGGCCGCGCTCCCTCCGCTCGGCGGAGGAGGTGATCACGGCCCGGGCCGGCGAGCTGGTGGACGAGATGCTCGACCGGGGGACGTTCGACGCGATGACCGACCTCGCCCAGGTCTTCCCGGTGGAGGTGGTCGGCGAGCTGATCGGACTCCCGGTCGAGGGCCGCAGCGAGCTGCTGCGCTGGGCGAACGGGGCGTTCGACGCCTTCGGACCACCCGGGGAGCGCACCAGCGCGGGGCTGCGCGACATCGCCGAGCAGTTCTCCTACATCCGCACCGTCGCCACCCGCGAGCGGCTCGCGCCCGGCAGCATGGGGGCAGCGGTCTACGAGGCGGCCGACGCCGGGATCATCCCCGAGGAGTACTGCCTGCACCTGCTCTCGGCCTACCTCACGGCCGGGATGGACACCACGGTGAACGCGCTGGGCGCCATGGTCTGGCTGCTGGGCACGCATCCCGAGCAGTACCAGGAGCTGCGCACGATGCCGCAGCAGGCACCCGCCGTGGTGAACGAGGTGCTCCGGATCGAGGCCCCGGCCCAGCTGTTCTCCCGGGTCGCCGCCGAGGACGTGACGGTCTCCGGCGTGCCGATCGCCGAGGGGCAGCGGGTCGCGGTCGTCTACGCCAGCGCCAACCGGGACGAGCGGCAGTACCCGGACCCGGACCGCTTCGACATCCACCGCAACCCCGCCGGCCACCTCGCGTTCGGCACCGGACTGCACGCCTGCGCCGGTCAGGCGCTGGCGAAGCTCGAGCTGCGCGCGGTCCTGGAGGCGATGCTGGCGAAGGTCGGGACGGTGACCACCGGCGAACCCGTCCGCAAGATCAACAATGTGCTCCGCGGGCTCCGTAGCGTCCCGACCACGTTCACCCCGGCGCCGGCGGCCACCGCCGCGGCGGGCGGCCCGGCGCGGGGGCGGCGTGCCGATGCATGACGTCGACCGGATCCACGTCGGCGGGCGGTACCGCACCGCCCACTCGTCCGCGCGGATCACGCTGACCAGCCCGGTCACCGAGAAGCGCATCGGCTCGGTCGTCGACGCCGGCGACGCCGACGTCGCCGAGGCCGCGGCGACGGCCCGCCGGGCCCTGCCCGACTGGTCCCGGACCACCGGCGACCGGCGGGCCGAGCTGCTGACGGACCTGGCGACGGCCTACGACGCGCGGCGGGAGGAGATCGCGGCGCTGGTCACCGAGCAGAACGGGGCGGTCATCACGCGCTCCCGGCGGACGAACGGCACCCGCCCGGTCGCGCTCTACCGGCACTACGCCGAGCGGGCGCGCTCGCTGGACCGGGAGACGCCGTGGCCGTCCGGGCGGGGCGTGACCCGCCGGGAACCGGCCGGCGTGGTCGGCGCGATCGTCCCGTGGAACGCGCCCCAGTCCCTGCTGGCGGCCAAGCTCGGGCCGGCACTGGCGGCGGGGTGCACCGTCGTCGTCAAACCGTCGCCGGAGACCTCGCTGGACGCGCTCCTGCTGGCCGAGCTCGCGACGGCGGCCGGGATCCCGCCCGGCGTCCTGAACGTGGTGACCGGCGGTCGCGGGACGGGGGCCGCCCTCGTCGGGTGCGCGGACGTCGACATGGTGTCCTTCACCGGCTCCACGGCCGCCGGGCGCGGCATCGCCGCCCGGTGCGGGGAGCGCCTCGTGCCACTGCTGGCCGAGCTCGGCGGGAAGTCCGCCGCCGTGGTGCTGGACGACGCCGACCCCGCGCTGCTCGCGACACACCTGATCCGCACCTGCCTGCCCAACACCGGGCAGGTCTGCTACTCGTGCACCCGGCTGATCGTGCCGCGGGCGCGGTTCGACGAGCTGGTCGACGTCGCGACGACCGTGCTGTCGCGGGCGGTGCTCGGGGACCCCGCCGACCCGGCGTCGGACTTCGGGCCGCTCGTCAGCGCGGCCCAGCGGGCGCGGGTCGAGGACTACCTGCGCTCCGCGCGCGACGAGGGCTCGCGCGTCGCGCTCGGGGGCGGGCGCCCGGCCGGGCTCCCCGAGGGCTTCTACGTCGAGCCCACCGTCCTGGTCGACGTGCACCGGGAGATGCGCGTCGTCCGGGAGGAGATCTTCGGGCCGGTCCTGGTGGTGGTGCCGCACGACGGCGACGCCGACGCGGTCCGGATCGCGAACGACTCCTCGTACGGGCTGGGCGGAGCGGTGTTTGGAGCCGACGTGGAACGGGCGCGCGCGGTGGCCCGCGCGATGGAGACCGGGACGGTCTCGATCAACGGTCAGGACGGCGAGATCGCGGCGGCGTTCCAGGGTTTCAAGGACAGCGCGGTCGGCGGCCCGCCGGACGAGCGGGCCTATCTCCAGATCCGATCGATCGCGTGGCCGGCCGGTCACGCCCAGGGAGGGTGAGCATGTCGTTCGTCGACCAGGTCGTCATCGTCACGGGTGCCGCCCGCGGCATCGGTGCCGAGTACGCGCACGCCTTCGCCCAGGAGGGCGCCCGGGTGCTCGTCGCCGACGTCTCCGACGGCGAGGACACCGCCGCGAAGGCCCGGTCGCTGGGCGTCGACGCGGCCTGGGTCCGCACCGACGTGCGGCTCCGGTCCGAGGCCGACGCGATGGTGGCCGCGGCTCTGCAGCGGTGGGGGCGGGTGGACGTCCTGGTCAACAACGCGGCGCGCTACGCGGGCCTCTACCGGGGGCCGCTCGAGTCGATCCCGCCCCAGGAGTGGGACGACGTGATGGCGGTCAACGTGCGGGGCGTCTGGAACACGACCGCCGCGGTGCTGCCCTCGATGCGTGCGGCCGGCTCCGGCGCGATCGTCAACATCGCCTCGACGACCGCGCTGAAGGGGACGGCGCACAACCTGCACTACGTCGCGTCGAAGGGCGCCGTGCTGGCGGCGACCCGGGCGATCGCGCGCGAGGTCGGTCCGCACGGGATCCGGGTCAACTGCGTCACCCCGGGCTTGGTCGACAACGAGGCCAGCCGCGAGGGCCAGGAGGACACCTTCGACATCCGGGCGGCCGACCGCGCCCGCGAGCGCAGCCTCGCCCGGGACATGCACCCGGTCGACGTCGTCGGCGCGGTGCTGTTCCTCGCCTCGGAGGCCGGCGCCTTCATCAGCGGCCAGCAACTGACCGTCGACGGCGGCGGGATCTTCGTCTGACCCGCCGCGGTCCGACTCACGGAGGAGGAGACCGGATGCACAAGCTGCATGCCGACCACCGGGCCTGCCAGGGCTACGGCAACTGCGTCACCGGGGCACCGGACGTGTACGACCTCGACGACGAGGGGGTCGTGGTGCTGCTGAAGGAGGAGATCGACGAGACCGAGCGGTCCCGGGTCGAGGAGGCGGCCCGCAGCTGCCCGGTCCACGCCCTGACGCTGGGTGGGTGAGATGCCGACCGTCGCCGTCGTCGGCGGGTCGGTGGCGGGTGTCCGCGTCGCCCAGGCCCTGCGATCGGAGGGCCACGACGGGCGGATCGTGCTCGTCGACCGGGAGCCCCACCTGCCCTACGACCGGCCACCGCTGTCGAAGCAGTTCCTCGCCGGTGGCCGGGACCTCGCCGGGGTCACGTTGCTCACCGAGGAGATGGCCGGCCGGCTCGGGATCGAGCTGCGGCTCGGATCGGCCGCCGAGCGCCTGGACCCGCGTGGCCGGACCCTGCGGCTGGCCGACGGCACGACCCTGGACTGGGACGCGGTCGTCCTCGCGACCGGGGCCGACGCGCGAGCCGTCCCGTGGCCGGTGAGCTCCGGCGTGCACGTGGTGCGCTGCCTGGACGACGCCCGAGCCCTGCGCGCCGAGCTGGTGCCAGGCGCCCCGCTGGTCGTCGTCGGCGGCGGCTTCATCGGTGCCGAGGTGGCGGCGACCGCGCGGTCGGCCGGTTGCGCGGTGACGGTCGTCGACCCGCTCCCGGCGCCGATCGGCCGGGTCGTCGGCCCGGAGGTCGGTGCCCTGTTCACCGAGCTGCACCACCGGCACGGCGTCGCCACCCGGTTCGGCACGGGGGTCGCGGGCATCGAGGGCGGCAGCGGCCGGCTCCGGGTCCTGCTCGACGACGGGTCCTCGCTCGGGGCCGCGGCGGTGGTCGTCGGGATCGGGGCGGTCCCGAACGACGCCTGGCTGGCATCCTCCGGCCTGCGGATCGAGGACGGGGTGGTGACCGACGAGCACTGCAGGGCCGTCGACGACGCCGGCGCGCAGGCAGCCGGGGTGTACGCCGTCGGCGACGGCGCCCGCAGCTACCGCCGCGGTCTCGGGCGGCACGTCCGGGCCGAGCACTGGACGAACGCCTCCGAGATGGCGGCGGTCGCGGCGCACAACATCGTGGCGCCGGAGGACCTCCGGGTGCACGATCCGGTCGAGTACGTGTGGAGCGACCAGTACGACTGGAAGATCCAGATCGCCGGCCGACCGGTCGAGGCGGACCGGCACGAGCTCGTCGGGTCGATCGCCGGGGACGCCGCCCGCGGTGCCGCCGTGTACGCCGGCGCGGACGGGCGGTTGTGCGGGGCGGTGACCGTGAACTGGCCGAAGGCGATGTTCCTGTGCAGGAGGATGCTCGGCGATGGGACGATGGCGGACGAGACGCTCGGGCGGCTGCGCGCGCTGGACGACGCACGGCGCTGAGCTCGACGGTGCCGGCGCACCGGCACGGGTGCCCGCCTTCCGGTCGATGGCCATACTATTGGTCCATGCCTCCAGTGCCCGGTAGTGCCGACGAGACCGGCGCGCGCCGCGACAACCCCGAGATGTTCGGCCGGGTGCGGGCCGGGCGGGTCTCCAACCTGATCGTCGAGCAGATCCGGACGCTGATCGCGGACGGCCAGCTCGTCGCGGGGGACCGGCTGCCCTCAGAGCGGGACCTCGGTGAACGGTTCGGCGCGAGCCGGGTCACCGTGCGCGAGGCGCTGAAGATGCTGGAGGCGACCGGCATCGTCACGATCCGGGTCGGTGCCCGGGGTGGCGCCTTCGTGACCGCACCCACGAGCGAGCAGGTCGGTGAGGGCATCTCCGACCTGCTGCGGTTCTCGGTGGTCGAGCCGTCCGACGTCACCGAGGCCCGCCAGGTCTTCGAGCTCGCCATCGTCCCGCTGGTGTGCCGGCGCGCCGACGAGCAGGACATCGCCGAGCTCGAGGCGATCTGCGCGCGCGCGGAGGAGTCGCTCGAGTCGGGGGAGGGCTACTCGGTGTCGCTGTCCGCCGAGTTCCACGTCCGGGTGGCCCGCGCCACGCACAACCCGGCCATCGAGATGCTCGCGCGCTCGTTCCACGGTCCGATCCTGCGGTCGTTGATCCGCGCGCAGGAGGAGGACCCGCGGGTCGGGGTCAAGGGGACCGCGGAGCACCGGGAGTTCGTCGACGCCGTGCGGATGCGCGACGTCGCGGCGGCGACCGCGGTGATGACCGCGCACCTGGCCCGCACGGCCGAACGGCTGGCCCGGGAGTGACCGGCGGCGGTCCCCGGGACGCTCCGGGGATCGCCGGCGGTCAGGCGTGGGCCGCGGTCCGCGCGGCCAGCCGCGGGTAGACCCGGCGGGCGTTCCCCTCCAGGACGGCGGTGCGTGCGTCGCCGGCCAGTCCCGCGGCGTCGACGTAGCGCAGGGTGTCGTCCCAGGCGGCGCCCGTCGCGGGATCGGTCCCGCGGACCGCCCCCAGCATCTCGGAGGCGAACAGGACGTTGTCCGGCCCCACCACGTCGAGCAGCAGCCGTACCCCCGGTGCGTGGTAGACGCAGGTGTCGAACCAGACGTTGTCCATGAGGTGCTCGCGCAGTGGCGGCCGGTCGAGCCGCGCGGCCAGCCCCTCGAACCGTCCCCAGTGGTAGGGCACCGCGCCACCGCCGTGCGGGATCACCAGGCGTAGGCCCGGGAAGCGCGCGAACAGGTCCCCGAGCAGCAGTTGCATGAACACGGTCGTGTCGGCGTGCAGGTAGTGCGCGCCGAGCGTGTGCACCGGGGGCAGGCACGAGCCCGAGACGTGGATCATCGCCGGGACATCCAGCTCGACCAGTGCCTCGTAGAGCGGGAACCAGGACGGATCGGTCATCGCCGACCCCGTCCAGGCCCCGCCGCTGGGGTCCGGGTTCAGGTTCGCCCCGACGAAGCCCAGCTGCTCGACGCACCGGCGCAGCTCGGCGATGCAGGCGTCGAGCGTGCCCCCCGGGGTCTGCGGCAGCTGGCAGACCCCGGCGAAGTGCTCCGGGAACAGCGTGGTCACGCGGTGGACCAGGTTGTTGCAGGTCCGGGCCCAGGTCGTGGCCACGTCCTGGTCGGGCACGTGGTGGTCCATCGCCGAGGCCTGCGGGGAGATGATCATCAGGTCCGCGCCGCGTTCGCGGAGCACCCGCAGCTGGTTGTTCTCGATGGCCTCCCGGACCTCGTCGTCGCCGACGGCCGGCGGGACGGGGGACGGCAGCGCCGGATCCCCGAGCCGGTCGAGCTGCGCCCGCCGGAAGTCCCGGTGCGAGCGCGGCGCGGAGGTGAAGTGGCCGTGACAGTCGATGATCACGCGGCTCCCTCCGGATGGTCGACGTAGCGCAGTCCCTTGCTCTCCAGTCGCCCGCGCATGTCCGAGACGTCCAGGCCGAGCTCCCCGGCCCGGTACCGCTCGCGGACCACCGACTCCCGCTCCTCGCGGGCGGCCGAGGCCGTGGCGACCGCGGCCGCGTCGCTCCGGGGGACGACGACGACCCCGTCGTCGTCGGCCACGACCACGTCCCCGGGGTGCACGATCTGCTCGGCGCACGAGATCGGCACGTTGACCCGGCCCAGCGTCTCCTTCACCGTGCCGAAGGCCGACACCGCGCGCGACCAGACCGGGAACCCGAGCTCGGTCAGTTCACGGACGTCGCGGCAGCCCGCGTCGATGACCAGTCCCCGCACGCCGCGGGCCACCAGCGAGGTCGCCAGCAGCTCGCCGAAGTAGCCGGCCTCGGACCGCGTGGTCGGTGCGACGACCAGCACGTCGCCCGGGCGGCACTGCTCCACGGCGACGTGGATCATCCAGTTGTCGCCCGGCGGGACGGAGACCGTGACAGCGGTGCCGGCGATGCGGGCACCCGGGTGGATCGGCCGCAGCCGCGGCGCGAGCAGGCCGGTCCGGTCCTGGGCCTCGTGCACCGTGGACACCCCGAACCGGCCCAGCGCGGCGACCGCGTCGGGATCGGCCCGCGGCGGGTTGCGCACGACCACCGGCCCGCTCACCGGTCACCGCCCCAGGGCAGCAGCGACACGTGCACGACGTCGTCGCCGGTCTCGCCGCCGACGGCGCGGATCGCCGCGTCGGTCTCCGCCAGCCCGAAGCTGTGGGTGGCCAGCCGCTCGAGCGGGAACCGGCCGGAGGCCAGCTGCGCGATCGCGAGCTCGCAGGACCGGTAGCCGTGGCCGCGGGCGCTCCGGATGGTGATCGCCTTCTCGGTGATCTTCTTCAGCGGGAAGTCCGGGAACGCCGCGACCTCGCCCTGGACCACCATCACGCCCTCCCGGCGCCGGAGCGCCTCCACCCCGAGCAGCAGCGGAGCGGTGCCGGCGCCCGCGGTGCAGTCGAGCACCACGTCGACCCCGCGGCCGCCGGTCAGGTCGCGCACCGCGATGACCGGGTCCTCCGAGGTCACGTCGACCACGTGGTCGGCGCCCAGGTCCTTGGCGAGCTGGAGCCGGGCGGCGTCCCGCGCGGTGCCGGTGACGATGATCGTCGACGCTCCGGCCTGCCGGCAGGCGACGACCTGGGACAGGCCCTGCTGGCCCGGTCCCTGGATGAGCACCGTCGAGTCGTACCCCACCCCGCCGGCGTTGAGCGCCCACTCGATGCCGTTCGACAGCGGGGTCGCGAGCCCGGCGAGCTCGGCGGAGACGCCGTCCGGGACCCGGTGCAGGACCGCGTTCCAGGGCAGGAACATGTACTGCGCGAAGCCGCCCCACAGATGGTGCTCGTTGTGCGCCGAGGTGTAGCCGTAGCGGCGGGCGTCGGGGTTGGTCCGCCAGTCGGTGTTCTCACAGTGCCGGTACTCGCCGGCGTGGCACCACTCGCAGTGGAAGCACCCGACGTAGTGCTCGACGAAGACCCGGTCGCCGTCCCGCACGCTGTGCCGCCGCACGAACTCCGGGCCCGCGTCGACGATCACACCCACGTTCTCGTGGCCCATGATCACCGGGTCGGCGAAGGGCGGGCGGGCGTACATCTTGACGTCGGTCCCGCAGATCCCGGCCACCTCCACCTTCAGCAGGGCACCGTCCGCGGGCACCCGTGGCATCGGGAAGTGCTGCAGCTCCGTGTGGCCGGGGGCCACCCGGACGGCGGCCACGATGTCGTCCGTCATCTCTCTCCTCTGCCGGGGGTCCGCGCGAAGCGGGCCTATGGTCTGGTGTCATACCAATGCTAGCCTCCGGGTGGCGGAGTGACCAGAGGTCCGCCCGAGGGCGAGAGGCGGAGGACATGACCGAGCTGCTGCACCTGTCGACGCTCACCCGTGGTCAGGGCGCGAACGCGGCGCTCCTGAGCGGGGCCGTCACACCGGCGCGCGCGGAGCTCGACGTCGTCGAGGTGTCACCGCTGCCGCGCGGCTTCCGGCGGATGGTGCGCGGGCTGGAGTTCGACGTCGCCGAGATGGCGGTGACCACCTATCTCGTCGCCCGGGAGCACGGGGTTCCGTTCACCGCGCTCCCGGTGTTCCTGGTGCGGGGGTTCCACCACGGCGCGATCCAGGTCGCCTCGGGTTCGGTCGGCCGACCCGAGGACCTGGCAGGCCGCCGGGTCGGGGTCAACCGCGGCTACACCGTGACCACCGGGGTGTGGGCACGCGGTGTGCTCGCGGCCGAGTACGGGCTCGACCTCGACGGGATCACCTGGGTCACCTCGGACGACGAGCACGTCGAGGGGTACCGGCCGCCATTGAATGTGGAGTCCGCTCCGGCCGGCACCGACCTGGCGGCGGAGGTCGCCTCCGGCGCGCTCGCCGCGGTGATCGGAGCCGCACCGGCCGTGGCGGGGGTCGAGCCGCTCCTCCCCGATCCGGAGGCGGCCGCCCTCGCCGCCCTGCGCCGCGACGGCTTCCACCCGATCAACCACCTGGTCGTCGTGCGGGACGACCTGCTCGCCGCGCACCCGTGGCTGGCCGAGGACCTGTTCGAGGCCTTCGCCGAGGCCAAGCGGCGCTACGTAGCCGACCTGGTCGCCGGGGCGATTCCCGCCCCCGACGCGACCGACCGGCTCAACACTGCGGTCGCGACGGAGACCGATGCCGACCCGCTGCCCTACGGCGTCGAGCCCAACCGGGCCGCCCTGGAGCACCTGGTCGACCTGGCCCACGACCAGCACATCCTCTCCGACCGTCCGGAGATCGACACCCTGTTCGCCGCGGGCACCCGCGCCCTCGTCGCATGAGCGCGCCCCGGATCGCGATCGTCGCCGATCACAACGCCGTGGCGATGAAGACCCGGCTCGGCGCCTGGCTCACCGCCCGCGGCCACCGGGTCGACGACCGCGGGGTGCACGGCGAGGAGGTCGTCGACTACCCGCCGCTGTGCGAGGACCTGTGCCGGCAGGTGCTCACCGGAGCCGCCGGCGCCGGGATCGTGCTGGGCGGGAGCGGGAGCGGGGAGCAGATGGCCTGCAACAAGATCCGCGGGATCCGGGCCGCGCTGTGCCACGACACCTTTGTCGCCTCGGTCGCCCGCGGCAACAACGACGCCAACGTGCTGGTGATGGGCTCGAAGGTGATCGCCCCGGACGCGGCGGAACGCATCCTCGAGGTCTGGCTCGCCACGGAGTTCCGCGGCGGCCGGCACGCCGGACGTGTCGCGCAGATCGCGGCCCTGGAGCGGGGCGAGTCCCTGCTCGGGTACCCGCACGCTCCGCGGTGACCGGAGGGGCCGTTCACCCGCCGTGCTCGACGAGGAACCGCAGCACCCGCTCCGGCGCCGTCTCCTGCGTCTGCTCGGCCACCGGTACGTTCCACAGCTGCGAGCCGTGCAGGCACTCGTGCAGGAACCAGGCCGCCGAGCGGGCGTGCGAGCTGTCCTGACCGGGCACCACCAGCGCCGGGACGTCGGAGGCCAGCAGGTCCTCGGGTTCGGGGCCGGGCACGGTGTCCCGGTCGAACATCGTCCGCACGAGTCCGTCGAGCACCGTGCGGTAGCGCTCCGGGTCGAGGCCGGAGTAGGCCGCGGCGAAATCCGGGTCGCGGCGCAGTACCGGTGCCCACGGGCCGACCGCGGCGTCCGCACCGAAGCCGGCGTCGGAGCCGCGGGCCCGCGCGACCACCGCCGCGAGACCGTTCGCAGCGGCGAACGCGGCGTGGTCGGCGAACCGCCGATGCTGGGTCATCCGGTACCGGGCCCCGCCGGCGGGGGAGTAGAGCACCATCCCGCACGTGCGTTCCGGATACTGGACGGCGAACGTCGTGGCCACCGAGGCGCCGACGCAGCCGCCCATCACGAACGCGCGCCCGATCCCCAGATGGTCGAGCAGCCCCGCGCCTTGCGCGGCGTAGTGCGCCCAGCCGATCCGCTCCACCCGCCCGCCGGACCGGCCCGCCTCGCGCCGGTCGTAGGCGATGCAGGTGAAGCGCTCGGCGAGCCGTTCGACGATCCCGGTGATCCGGTACACGCCGTGCGTGGCCCAGTTCTCCAGCGTGGCGTTGAATCCGCCGGGGGAGAACAGCAGCAGCGGCGGGCCGTCGCCGGTCACCTCGTAGCGGGTGGTCAGTCCGTCGATCGTGGTCGTCGGCACGGGTTCACCTCCCGCCGCGGATCTGCCGGCCGGCCCGCACGTCCCCGGCGTAGGCCGAGATCGCCTCGAAGCTGATCCGGGCCACGTCGGCGTAGCTCTCACGCGGGTCGTCGAGTTGCGAGGCCGCGTAGCCGATCGCCGCGTTGGCCATCCGGACCCGGCCGTCGAGCCACGGGCCGCCGCCGTGCCCGCCGAGCACCGGGACGGACACCGCCTCGACCACCGCCGGTCCGGCGACCGGGCCGGAGTTGGTGAAGTTCAGCAGCGACGCACCGGCCGCCTCCAGGGCCTTCGCCTCGGCCACCATCTGCTCGGCCATCGCGGGCGGGACCTCGCTGTCCGCCCCGGGGGTGGTGTCGTAGCCGACGCCGTGCCGCAGCGCGGTCTGCGGGGTGATGCCGAACTGGGCGAACACGGGTATCCCGGCCCGGTGGACGGCCGTCACGGCGTCGAGGTGGTCGGCGGCGCCGTCCAGCTTGACCATGTCGACGCCGGCCTCCTTGACCAGCCGGATCGCCGCGCGGACCGCCTCGCGCGGACCCTCCTGCAGCGGGCCGAACGGGAAGTCACAGGACAACAGGGCGTGCCGGGTCCCGCGCCGCACGGCCTGGCAGACGACCAGGAGCTGCTCGAACGTGATCTCCAGCGGGTTCGGCTGGCCCCACAGGTTCATCCCGACGGTGTCACCGACCGAGATCAGGTCGACGCCGGCGCGGTCGACGATCCGCGCCATTTGATAGTCCCACGCCACCACTCCGACGATCTTTCGTCCCTCCTGCTTCATCGCCCGGAGTGCCGGAACGGTCATCGGTTCGCCCATCGGGTCCTCCTCAGGCACGGATCGCGGTCAGCAGGTCGGTGAGGTCGGTCGGGGCGGCGCCGACGAGCAGTACCCGGGCGTACGGGCGCAGTGCGTGGACCGTCGGGGCCGTGTCCCGGTCCTCGCCGAGGACGACGCCGGCGGTCATCACGCCGCGCTCGGCGCAGGCCTGGCCGATCCCGGCGGCGGCGTCCGCGGCGTCCCGGCCGGCGCGCGCCGTGGCGACCATGACGACGACGTCCGCGGTCGCGATCTCGTCGGCGAGCTCGGCCGGGGCTCCCGAGGTCCGGCGCAGGAGGGGCCGCTCGCCCCGCCCGGCGTCGAGCGCGTAGAAGCGCGCGGCGGCCCACTCGTCGCGGGCGATGCGCCGGACCAGCGTGGCCGCGTCGTCGTCGAGGGCGACGACCCGGGCGCCGGGCCGGCTCTCGACCCTCGCGTCGATCCGGTAGCCGGCTTCCGTCGCGGTCGTGGCCAGGGCGCAGCTGCTCTGCAGGATCGGTCGTCCCGTCGGGGCCGGATACGTCATGGCTCTCACACCGACGCGTGCGGCTTGCCCGGTTCCGCGGTGAGCGCGTCCCGGCTGGAGTCGATGAACGCGGTGTTGCGGGGGAGCACCACCGCCGCCGACCGGACGTGGTGGTGTGCGGGGTCGACGCCGGGTGGCACGACCCCCTGGTCCCGTAGTGCGACCGCGGCCCGGCGCAGCTTCTGGCGGGCCTTGATGATGCCCGCGTCGGCGGAGACGAGGCGCTCCCGGGAGCGGTCGACGACCGGCCCCATGCTCTCCTGCAGCGAGGAGTCCTGGATGGCGATGCCCTTCACGCCGGAGAAGTACTCTCCGCGACGCTGGGCCTCGCGGTCCATCAGATAGTCGTTGTCCCGGTTCGCCACCGGCCGGTACGTGCCAGGGATGTTCTCGCTGTGTACCCCGTGCCCGGCCTGCATCGCGGCGAGCTCGTCGTCGCTCAACGGACGGGTCGGGTGGTAGTCGAACGAGTAGGCCCAGCAGTTGTGGTCGTCGATCGGGATCCACCAGTGCCCGTGCACCGGGTGGTCACCACGCGGGGGCACGAGCGTGAAGCTGGGCATCACCCAGGGCGTGATCCGCCAGTAGTACGAGTCGGCCTCGGCGTTCCGCCGGGCGCCGACGAAGAGCCCGCCCTCAGCGTCGGCGACCTCGAAGAACGGCCGCAGGTCGTTCATGTTGTAGTCGTTGCCCTTGGCGCCCTTGAACAGCGGATCGTTCTTGAGCCCGCCGGAGTGCAGCCACGAGACGTGGCTGGAGTCGATCCCGCCCTCGAACGCCTGCAGCCAATTGCACTCCTGCCAGCGCTTGGACGTGTAGTTCTGCTCCGGCGCGACGCGTGAGAACTCGAACTCGGGCAGCGGTGGGCGCGTGGCCGGATCGCCCATGTGGGTCCAGAGCACGTCGCCGATCCTGACCAGCGGGTAGGAGCGCAGCCGGACGTGCGCGCAGAAGTTGCTGTTCTCCGGCTCCGACGGCACCTCCATGGCCTGTCCGGTGACGTCGAACTTCCAGCCGTGGTACGCGCAGCGCAGGCCGCCCTCCTCGTTGCGCCCGAACCACAGCGACGCCCCGCGGTGCGCGCAGAACTCGTCGATCAGCCCGTACCGCCCGGTGCTGTCCCGGAACGCGATCATCCGCTCGGAGAGCAGCTTGACCCGGACCTGCGGGCAGTCGTTTTCGGGCAGCTCCTCGGCGAGCAGCGCCGGGATCCAGTACTGCCGGAACATCTCGCCCATCGGTGTACCCGGTCCGGTCTGCGTCAGCAGCTCGTTGATCTCTGTCTTGAGCACTGCAACCCCTCCGTTGCTCGGTGCCGAACGGTCGTGTCGGTCGATCGGGTCGATCGCTCAGGTGCCGACGAGTTCCTTGAGCGGACGGTCGGACCGGCGCGCCACCTCGGCGGGCAGGGCGATCCCGCGGGTCAGCGCCCGCCGCACGACCAGGAAGTCGGCCGGCGAGTTGACGGCGTCGACGGCCTGGAGCCGGCCCGCCCGGTAGTGCAGGGCGGCGAATCGCTCGGTCGCCGGATCACCCCGGACCACGACCTCGTCGGCCTCGTGGGCCAGGCCGGCGATCTGGAGCTTGAGGTCGTGCTGGTCGGACCAGAACCAGGGTGTCTCGTGCGGTGGGGGAGTCCCGCCGGTCAGCGTCGCGGCCGCGACCTTCGCCTGGTGGACCGCGTTCTGCACCGACTCGACGCGGACCGGGCCCGCGCCGGGAACGGTGGGGTGGGGCTGCAGGGTGCAGTCGCCCGCGGCGACCACGCCCGGCAGTGCGGTCCGCGCCGCCCGGTCGACCGGGATCCCGCCGGGGCAGTCCAGGCCCAGCCGCTCGGCGATCCCGGTCCGTGGGTCACAGCCGATGCCGACCAGTACCAGGTCGGCCGGCAGTTCCCGGCCGTCGCCGAGGACGACCGCCCGGACCCGGGCGTGCTCGCCGCCGAGCGCGGCGACCGTCCCGCCGAGGACGACCCGCACGCCCCGCCGCTCGTGGGTGTCGCGGTAGAACGTGGACACGGCCGGGGCGACGGCCCGGCCCATCAACCGGTCGGCGGCCTCGACCACGGTGACCGATCGCCCCTGTGCGGCGCAGTGTGCGGCCACCTCCAGACCGATGAACCCGCCGCCCACCACGACGATCCGGTGCGCGCTCCCGAGCCCCGCGCGCAGGCGGTCGGCGTCGGCGCGGTCGCGCAGATGGTGCACCCCGTCGAGATCGGATCCCGGGACGTCGAGCCGGCGGACGCCGGTGCCGACGGCCAGCGCGAGACGGCCGAAGGGGATCTCCCGGCCGCGGTCGGTCACCGCCCGTCCGTCTGCGAGGTCGGTGACCCGCTCGCCGGTGACCAGGTCGATGTCCCGATCGGCGTAGAACGACGGCGCGCGCAGGGCGAGCCGGTCGGCGTCAACGGCGCCGGCCAGGTACCCCTTGGACAGCGGCGGTCGCTGGTAGGGCGGGTGCGGCTCACCACCGACGAGGGTGACCGGCGCGGTGTCCCCGCCCTCCCGCAGTGCGACGGCCAGCTGGACCCCGGCGTGACCCGCGCCGATGACGAGGGTGCCGCTCACGGCTGCTCCGGCGGGACGTCGACCGTCAGGCCGTCGTGCTCGTCGGTCACGGTGATCTGACAGGACAGCCTGCTCCCGGCCCGCCGTTCGGACACGGCCAGGTCCAGGAGGTCCTCCTCCATGTCGCCGGGCGGGTCGAACAGGGCCACGAAGTCGTCGCGCACCCAGACGTGGCAGGTCGCGCAGCTGGCGTTACCGCCGCACTCCGCGACGATGCCGCTGACACCGTTCTGGGTCGCGGTGACCATCACCGAGTCCCCGCCCCGCGCGTCCACGACCGTGCGGGTGCCGTCCGGCAGGACGAACAGGACCTTCGGCACGAGAGACCTCCCTGGCGGCGGGCGAACAGCCTCGTTGGTCGGAGGCGATTGGTATGACATCATGCCAATCAGCGCGAAGCAAGACCGCTTCCGGCGCTGTGCGGGAAGTGCGCGGCCCGGCCGGACGCGTTGCCGGCGTGGGCGCTGGTCGAACTCAAGAAATTATTGGACTGACAATAGCCCAATGCGCCGTCGGTGTGGCAGGGTCTGCGCGACGCATCGCCCCCGGCCCCGGTCTGGCCGAGGCCGCGGTACGTCCCGCTCACCCCATTCGGCTCACCGAGGAGCCGACGGCGAGATCACGGAGGATCCATGGGAGAAGCGCTCCTCAGCAGCCTCACCCAGCTGCTCCAGCCACAGACACTGCTCCTGATGCTGATCGGCGTCGCCGTCGGTTTCGCGGTCGGCATCCTCCCCGGTCTCGGCGGGGCGGTGACCCTCGCGCTGATGCTGCCGTTCGCCGTCGGCCTCGAGCCGGTCCAGGCGTTCGCCTTCCTGCTCGGCATGCTCGCCGTCACCTCGACCGCCGGCGACATCACCTCGGTGCTTTTCGGGGTGCCCGGGGAGGCGACCTCGGCCGCGACCGTCCTCGACGGCCATCCGATGACGAAACGCGGCGAGGCCGGCCGCGCGCTCGGCGCCGTCCTGTCGGCCTCGGCACTCGGCGCCGCGTTCGGGGCGATCGTGCTGGTCGCGGTGATCCCGATCGTGCGGCCACTGGTGCTGGCGTTCGGACCGGCCGAGTTCTTCGCCCTGACGATCCTCGGCCTCACCTTCGTGGTCGCCCTCTCCGGTGCGAAGATCCTCCGCGGTTTGCTGATGGCCCTGTTCGGGGTGCTCGTCGCGATGATCGGTATCGACGCGCAGGAGGGCGTGCCCCGGTACGCCTTCGGCGAGCTGTACCTCTGGGCGGGGATCCCGCTCGTGCCACTGGTGGTCGGCCTCTTCGGTGGCGCGGAACTGCTCCAGCTGATGATGACCAAGGGATCGATCAACCGCTCCGGGAAGGCGGTGTCCGACGCCGTCGCGGCCGGCGAGGAGGTGCGGGCCAGCGGGATGTCGGCGCTGCTGAGCGGCGTCCGGGACACCTTCGCCCACTGGTGGCTGGTGATCCGTTCCGGGGCGATCGGCGTGGCGGTCGGGATGATGCCCGGTGTCGGCGGCTCGGTCGCCCAGTTCCTGGCCTACGGACACGCCCAGCAGACCTCGCGCCGCCCGGAGGAGTTCGGGACGGGAGCGATCGAGGGCGTCATCGCCGCCGGGGCCAGTAACAACGCCAAGGACAGCGGTGCCCTGGTGCCGACGGTCGCGTTCGGCATCCCGGGTGGTGCAGCGACGGCCGTGCTGCTGAGCGCGTTCCTGGTGGTCGGCCTCGACCCCGGGCCGGAGATGCTCACCACCGACCTGGACGTGACGCTGTCGATGGCCTGGATCGTCATCCTGGCCAACGTCGTCGCCGTCGCGATCGCGCTGCTCACGGTGCGGCACCTGGTCAAGCTGACCGACGTCCCGAGCACCTACATCGTCCCGGCGCTGCTCGTCCTGCTGACCATCGGCACCTACACGGCGAGCAACAACTTCGGCGACGTGCTGGTGATGCTGTGCGCCGCGGGGATCGGTGTGGTGTGCGTCCGGTGGAACTGGCCGAGGGTGCCGTTCCTGCTGGCCGTCGTGCTCGGGTCCATCGCCGAGCGCTACCTGTTCCTGTCCGTGTCGCTGTACGGGGCCGAGTGGCTGACCCGGCCGACGGTCGTCGTCATCGGGGTGATCGCGGCACTGGCGCTGCTCCGCCCGCTGCTGCGGCGTCGCCGTGCCGTCCGCAGCGCGACCACGAGTGGGAGTCCGCGATGAGTACCACCGACCGCACATCCGGCGACGGCGCGGAGGCCCGGGCCGCTGTGGACGACGCCGTGCCGGCAGGGCGCGGCATCGACCGCTCCGGTGTCGTCATCTCGGCGACGCTGCTGGTCGTCTTCGTCGTGGCGCTCGTCCTGGCGGGCGACTGGAGCTTCCGCGCCGCGCTCACACCGCTGCTGGTGTCGGGCACCGGTGCGGCGCTGAGCGGCCTGTACCTCGTCACGGCGCTCGTCGGGCGCCGCCGGGGGAGACCCCCGTCGGCCGGCGACCGGCCGTCCTCCGGCGACGAGACGGCCCGGGTGTTCCGGGAGGCCGATCGCCGGTCGTGGGTCTCGGCCCTGCTCTGGACGGGCGGGTTCTTCCTGGCGACCTGGGTGCTCGGGCTGGCCGTCACCGCGGCCTGCTTCGCGGCGGCCTACCTGCGCGTGCAGGCCCGGTCGGGCTGGCCGGCCTGTCTCCTCTACGCCGTCGCGATCGGCCTCACGACGTGGCTCCTCTTCGGCGTCGTGTTCGAGATCGCACTCCCGGAAGGGCTGTTCGGATGAGACTGCGTACGACACTCGCCGGCGTGCTCACCAGCCTCGCGGTCCTCGCCGCGTCCGGCTGCGGCGCCGCCCCGGCGACACTGCCCGCCGACGAGTTCTACCGGGACCGGACGATCGAGTTCGTGGTCCCGTACGAGCCCGGCGGTGGATACGACCTGTACGTCCGGGACATCGCCCCGTATCTGGCGTCGTGCACCGGAGGACAGGTCAAGGTCGTCAACGAAGCGGGCGCGGGCGGCCTCCTCGCCACGTCCAACACCGCGGCGGCCGCACCGGACGGGACCCGGGTGCAGATCGTGAACACGGTCGGGGCCGTCACCGCGCAGATGGGCGGTGCCGACGGCATCAACTTCCGGCTCGAGGACCTGTCCTGGGTGGCCAGGATCTCCGATGAGGCCAATGTGGTCGTGGTCGCGGCGGACGGACGGTTCGACAGCGTCGACGCGATGCGGGACTCGGTCGATCCGGTCCGGTTCGTCTCCACCGGACCGGGGTCGAACGACTACGTCAACCCGCCCCTGCTCCAGCAGATCTTCGACTTCCCGGTCGAGGTGATCAGCGGGTTCGCCGGGTCCGGCGAGGCCAGGACCGCGTACCTGCGCGGTGACGCCGACGCCCAGGTGCTCCCCGTGGCGAGCACGATCGGCGGCATCCGTTCCGGTGAGCTACGTCCGGTCCTCGTGATCGGTGACTCGGAGAGCCCCCAGCTCCACGACGTCCCCCGTGCGCGGGATCTGCCGGTCGCCGGGACGGACCAGCGGGAGACGCTGTCGTCGCTGCTCGACCTCGTCGCGCTGAGCCGGACCGTCGCCGCCCCGCCGGACCTCCCGCCGGACCGGCTGGACTTCCTGCGCGAGGCGTTCGCCTGTGCCCTGGAGAACCCGGACCTGGTCGCGGCCTCGGCCGAACAGCGCCGGCCGATCGGGTTCATGCCGGGCGCCGAGCTGGCCGGCGCGGTACGCGAGGTCCTGAACGCCGACCCGGCGTTCCAGCAGATCGTCCGGGACATCACGTGAGCCCGCTGCCGGTGTCCCTGGCCTGTTGGGACTACGACCGGACCCGCGCACTCGCCGACGGTGGCGTGCGGCCGGTGGGGGTGGACCTGACCTACCTGTGCCTGCCGGTCGAGGAGACCTTCTTCCGGATGCTGCGGCACCGCGAGTTCGACGCCGCCGAGATGTCGCTGTCGTCCTACGTCACGCACGTCGCCGCGACCGACTCCCCGGACCTGGTGGCGCTGCCCGCGTTCCCGTCCCGGGCGTTCCGACACCACGGGATCTACGTCCGCACCGACAGCCCGGTCACCGACCCCGCCGAGCTCGCCGGTGGTGTGGTCGGGGTGCCGGAGTACCAGCTCACGGCCGTCGTCTGGATCCGCGGCATCCTCGCCGACCGGCACGGCCTGCCGGTGCGGTCGGTGCGGTACCGGACCGGGGGGATGCACAGCCCCGGGCGGGTGGAGAAACAACCGCTCGCGCTGCCGGCCGGTATCGATGTGGAGCCGATCCCGGCCGACCGGACCCTGGTCGACATGCTGGTCGACGGCGAGATCGACGCGCTGTACGCGCCGCGCACACCACGGCCGTCGCAGCCCGGATCGGTGCGCACGCTCTTCACCGATCCGCGGGCGGAGGAGGAGCGCTACGCGGCCGAGACCGGCATCTTCCCGATCATGCACACCGTGGTCCTGCGCCGGGACCTCTACCGGCGGCACCCCTGGCTCGCCGGGTCGATGCTGACGGCGTTCGAGCGTTCCAAGGAGCTCGTCGAGGCCCGGATGACCGAGGCCGCGGCGAACCCGACGATGGTGCCCTGGCTGTCCGACGAGCTCGACCGCACCCGCGCGCTGCTCGGCGAGGACTTCTGGCCCTACGGGCTGGAGGCCAACCGGGGGGTGCTGGAGGTGTTCCTCCGCTACGCCCACGAGCAGGGCCTCACCGGCCGCCTTCTGGAGCCCGACGAGCTGTTCGCGCCCGAGACCCGAGAGGCCGTGATCATCTGACGGCCCGCGGGACGGTGACCGCTGCGGGGGTTCGCCGGCTGCGCCGGGAGATCGCGCTGGGCTGCCGCGTGCTGGCCGCGCGGGGTCTGGCCGACGGGTTCCTGGGGCACATCAGCGTGCGGCTCGACGCGGCCCGGATGCTGATCCGCTGCCGGGGGCCCCGGGAACGCGGACTGGCCCACACCGAACCGGCCGACGTCCGCGTGGTGGCGGTCGACGGCTCCGGGGATCCTGGTGGCGGCTACGCACCGCCGGCCGAGCTGCCGCTGCACACCGAGATCCTCGCGGCACGACCGGACGTGCGCTGCGTCGTGCACGCGCACCCGTTCGCGGTCGTCGCCGCGGATCTGGCCGGGCATCCGGTCCGGCCGCTGTTGGGGGCCTACGACATCCCGGGCGCGCACCTCGCCGCGGGGGGCGTCCCGGTGTACCCGCGCAGCGTGCTGGTGCGGACGCCGGACCTCGGCCGCGAGGTGGCCGAGGCGCTCGGGAGCCGGCCGGTGATTGTCCTTCGCGGACACGGACTGACAGCGGTGGGGGCGGGGCCGGCGGAGGCCGTGCTGCGCGCACGCAGCGTGGACGTGCTGGCGAGGGCGGCCCTGGCCGTCGCGGCGGCCGGCGGGACCCCGGCTCCCGTTCCGGAGGCGGACCTGGCGGAGCTCCCGGACCTCGGTGGCGGTCTCAACCTGACCGTGGCCTGGCGGCACGAGATCGCGCACCTTCCGTCCCGCCGCTCGTGGTCCGGCCGTCGGTACCCGAAGTGAGGAGGAACCGGATCGGGCCGGTGCGTCGCGAGCACTACCGCCGGGCGCAGACCAGCGCGGCGAGCCCGGTGGTGACCGGGACCGAGGCCACCAGCCCGATCGACCCGACCAGCGTCCGGACGATCTCGGTGGCGACGTCCTGGCTGGTCAGCACGTCACCGACGCTCCCGGCCGCGACCGTGAACAGCAGCATCAGCGGCAGCGCGGCACCGGCGTAGGCCAGCACCAGGGTGTTCACCGCCGACGCGACGTGGTCGCGGCCGATCCGCATCCCCGCCGCGAAGAGATCCTTCGCCCCGAGCTCCGGGTTCGCCGCGCCCAGCTCCCACACCGCCGAGGCCTGGGTGACGGTGACGTCGTCGAGCGCGCCGAGCGCGCCGATCACCAGCCCGGCCAGGATCAGGCCGCGCGGGTCGATCGGGGCGTCGCCGAGGGTGCCGATGAGGTTCGCGGTGGTGTCGTCGAGCCCGGTCAGCCGGGTCGCCGCGGTGAAGACGTAGCCGAGCACCCCGATAAGCGCCAGCGACGCCAGGGTGCCCAGCACCGCGCACGACGTCCGCGCCGAGACCCCGTGTGCCAGGTACAGCACCGCGAACATGATCAGGCAGGCGCCGACGACGGCGACCGCCAGCGGCGCGTGCCCGGACAGGATCGAGGGCAGCACGAAGCCCAGCAGCACCACGAAGCTCAGCACCAGGCCGGCCAGCGCGGCGAGCCCGCGCAGCCTGCCGAGCAGCACGACGGCGAGCGCGAACGCCCCGGCCAGCCACACCAGCGCGGGCGTCCGCTGGAAGTCGTTGATCTGGTAGGAGCTCGCCGCGTCCGGGTCACCGCCGGAGTAGGACATCGTCACCGGGTCGCCGACGGCGAACCGCGGGCTCGACGGCTCGTTCGGCACCAGCTGGACCAATTCCCTTCCCTCGCGCGGCCCGTCGGTCATGGTCACGGTGACGCCGGTGCAGGCACCGTCCCCGGAGTTGGGGGCACAGTCCGCGACCTGCACGGCCGTCACGTCGGCGCGCACCTGCTCGGTCCGCGGGAGCTCCGATACCGGGAGCTCGCCGGGCCAGAGCAGTACGACGCCGGCGAGCGTCGCGAGCGCGCACGGTACGAGCAGCGCGATCAGCAGGGTGCGGATCCGCCGGCCGGCCGGGGTGGCGGGGCCGTGTCCGTGTCCGTGCCCGTGGCCGTGCCCGGTCGCTGCGGCGTCGTCGGCGGGCGGGGGAGGGGGCCCGGACCGGCGGGACGCGCGGGTACGGGTGGCCCGGCGTCCGGTGTCCGCACCGTCCGGATGGTCGGTACCGGCGCCGACGGGGATCGCGCCGGTGTCCCGCACACCCGCGGTCGAGGGGGTGGCCCGGTCGGCGTCCGGCCACGGTTCCCGGGGGTGCGGGGGGCCGGTCCGGCGGCCGGGACCGCGTCGACGGGCCCCGGCCGGGTACGGCTCTCGTCCGGGCCGGTGCCCGTCGTGACCGTGCCGGTCGTACGGCTCATCGTACGCGTCGGGTTCGTGACCGGTCCGTTCGTAGCCGTGCGAGTCGTAGCCGCCCGGTTCGTGGCCGTGCCGGTCGTACTCCCGCCGGTCGTGGTCGTACGGGTCGTATCCGTCCCGCTCGTACCCGCCGCGTTCGTATTCCCGGTCGGAGCCACGTTCCGGGACCGGGTCATCCCCTGGACCACGCCGGACGTCCGGCGGGCGGTGCCCACCGGTGTGCCCGGTCGCGGGGCGTGCGTACGGACCGGTCTCGGGCGGGCGTACGGCACGGCGGCGTCCGGTGCCGGGCTCGGATGTGGGCTCGCCCCGGCCGGACCGTCCGTCACGGCCGCCGGGCGGACCGTGACGGGGGTCGTGGGGCTGCACGGCCCCATCCTCGCAAGCGCCCCGCGCCGGCCCGACCGGTGCTCGCCCGGACGACACCGCCGGGCGCCGACCGGTTGCCCGTTGTTCGAATATGTGTTCGACTCAGTGGGTGCGGTGGAGCGGACAGCAGGTGGGGATGGACGGGGTCGGCGGCGACGCGGCGCTGCCGGGGATGCGCGGGTTGCTGCGATCGGTGCGGACCCCGGAGTTCGCCGGCACGGTCTTCCACGAGGTGGAGGCGCGCTCGGTGCTGAACCGGGTCGGGGCGTCGTCGCCCGTGCCGTTCGGCTGGACGGTGAACCCGTATCGAGGCTGCTCCCACGCCTGCACCTACTGCCTGCGCGGGGACACACCCGTGCTCATGGCCGACGGCCGGTCCCGGCCGATCGCGGACCTGCGTCCGGGCGACGAGGTGATCGGAACGGTGCCGGACCGGCGCGGCCGGCGCCGCTTCGCCCGCACCCCGGTCCTGGCGCACTGGTCGACCCGGCGCCGCGCCCAGCGGGTGACCCTCGACGACGGCACCGTGCTGGTCACCTCCGCCGAGCACCGGTTCCTCACCGGAGACGGCTGGGCGCACGTCCGGCCGGGCCGCTGCCGCGCGTCGTCGGACCGCCCGCACCTCCGGCCGGGAACGGCGCTCGTCGGCCCCGGGGCCGACGCGGTGCCGGGCGGGGAACGTCCCGAGGGCTGGACGGAGGGCTACCTCTGCGGGCTGGTCCGGGCCGACGCCGTGCGGGCCCGGGTGACGGCGGAGCCGTTCCCGTCCGCGTGGGTCGAGCTGGAGGCGCTGACCCGCGCCCACCACCTGCTCACGACGGTGCGGCCGGTCCCGGCCGGCGGTCCGTCGCTCCCGGAGCGCGGGGGAGGGCGCACCGTCGGCGTCACCGCCTGGCCCGCCCGGCCCGGCGCCGGCTGGTCGGCCGGGTTCCTCGGTGGCCTGCTCGACGGCTGCGGCGAGGTCACCGCCGGGGTGTTGCGGATCGTCCCGGGCGACGAGGCGCTGGCCCGCGCCGGTGTCGACGCGCTGCGCCGGCTCGGGTTCCGGGTCGCGACCGAACCGTCCGGGCGGCCGGGGGTGCGGGTGCTGCGGCTGCTCGGCGGGGTCGCCGAGCAGCTCCGCCTGGTCGCGCTCGCGGACCCGGCGGTAGCGCGGGTGCGCGATGTCGGCGGCGCGCTCGTCGAGCCGGGGCCGCGGGGAGAGCCGCGGGTGGTGTCGGTCGCCGACACCGGCGAGATCGTGCCGATGTTCGACATCACCACCGGCACCGGGGACTTCGTCGCCGCCGGGGTGGTCAGTCACAACTGCTTCGCCCGCAACACCCACACCTACCTCGACCTGGACGCGGGGACCGACTTCGACTCCCAGATCGTGGTGAAGGTGAACGTCGCGCGGGTGCTGGAGCGTGAGCTCGCGAAGCCGTCGTGGGCCCGCGAGCACGTCGCGATGGGCACCAACACCGACCCGTACCAGCGGGCGGAGGGGCGGTACCGGCTGATGCCCGGCGTGATCTCCGCGCTCGCCCGGTCCGGGACGCCGTTCTCGATCCTGACCAAGGGCACTGTCCTGACCCGGGACCTGCCGGAGCTGAGCGCGGCCGCGGCCGATGTCACCGTGGGCACCGGCGTCTCGATCGCGCTGCTGGACCGGGACCTGCAGGCCGGGCTGGAACCGGGCACGCCGAGCCCGCGGGCCCGGCTGGACCTGGTCCGCCGGATCACCGACGCGGGCCTCCCGTGCGGGGTGATGGTCGCGCCCGTCCTACCGTGGCTGACCGACTCCGACGAGGCCCTCGATGCGCTGCTCGCCGAGATCGCGGCGGCCGGGGCGACGCGGGCGACGGTGCTGGCGCTGCACCTGCGGCCCGGCACCCGGGAGTGGTTCCTGCGGTGGCTGGCCCGTGAGTACCCGGCCCTGGTCGGCCGCTACGAACGGCTCTACCGGCGCGGTGCCTACGCCGGCCGGGAGCACCGCGAGGCGCTCGCCCGGCGGGTCGCGCCGCTGCTGGCCCGGCACGGGCTGGACCGGCCGCTGCCGAATCCGCGGGATCCGGGGTGGCAGCGGATCCCCGAGCAGGCCCCCGCGCCCGACCCGCGGGAGGGGCAGCTGAGCCTCATGTGAACGGAGTCGGGGCCGCTCACCGTGGGCTCACACGTCACCGTGGTCCGTCCTCGGCGGGATCGCCGAGTGCTCCGTCATCGAGCAGCGCCTCGACCTCCGCGCGGTCGCGGGACCAGGCTCGCGCATCGACCGGCGGCAGCTCGTCGAGCAGCCTGTCGACCTCGCCGGCCGGGACCGCGCGACGCAGCCTCTTCTCCGCCATCTGCCCACGGCCACGAGTCCGCTGTGCGCAGGTCGCCGGTCGTCGTAAACCTGGTGGCGGCGCCCCCGGGCCCGGCCGATAGCCTTGACCGCCGTGATGCGAACCCACCCCGTCGGCACCCTGCGTGCCGAGAACGCCGGCCAGACCGTGACCCTCGCCGGATGGGTGGCCCGCCGCCGCGATCACGGTGGCGTGATCTTCATCGACCTCCGCGACCGCTCCGGGTCCGCCCAGGTCGTCTTCCGCGAGGGCGAGATGGCCGAGCGCGCCCACCGGCTGCGCTCCGAGTTCTGCGTGCAGGTCGTCGGGGAGGTCGTCCGGCGCCCCGCGGGCAACGAGAACCCCGAGCTGCCGACCGGCGACATCGAGGTCACTGTCACCGGGCTGACCGTGCTGTCGGAGGCCGCGCCGCTGCCGTTCCCGGTCGACGAGCACACCGGCGTCGGCGAGGAGATCCGGCTGACGCACCGCTACCTAGACCTGCGCCGCCCCGGCCCGGCCGCGGCGATGAAGCTGCGCAGCGACGTCAACAAGGCCGCCCGCGACGTGCTGGCCGCCGAGGACTTCCTCGAGGTCGAGACCCCGACGCTGACCCGGTCCACCCCCGAGGGCGCCCGCGACTTCGTCGTCCCGGCCCGGCTGCGGCCCGGGTCCTGGTACGCGCTGCCGCAGAGCCCGCAGCTGTTCAAGCAGCTGCTCATGGTCGGCGGGCTGGAGCGCTACTACCAGATCGCGCGCTGCTACCGGGACGAGGACTTCCGCGCCGACCGGCAGCCCGAGTTCACCCAGCTCGACGTCGAGATGAGCTTCGTCGAGCAGGACGACGTCATCGCGCTCGCCGAGAAGGTGCTCGTCGCGCTCTGGAAGCTGGTCGGGTACGACGTGCCGACCCCGCTCCCGCGGATGCCCTACGCCGAGGCCATGTCCCGGTACGGCTCGGACAAGCCGGACCTGCGGTTCGGGATCGAGCTGACCGAGCTCACCTCGTACTTCGAGGGCACCGGGTTCCGGGTGTTCCAGAACCCCTACGTCGGCGCCGTCGTCATGCCGGGCGGGGCGTCGCAGCCGCGCAAGGTGCTCGACGGCTGGCAGGAGTGGGCCAAGCAGCGCGGCGCCCGCGGGCTGGCCTACGTGCTGATCGGCGACGACGGGCAGGTCGACGAGCGCGGCCCGGTCGTCAAGAACCTCTCCGAGACCGAGCGGGCCGGGCTGGCCGGGGCCGTCGGCGCGAACCCGGGCGACTGCATCTTCTTCGCCGCCGGGAAGCCGTCCGAGGCCCGCGCGCTGCTCGGCGCCGCCCGTGGCGAGATCGCCCGCCGGATCGACGCGATCGACGAGTCCGCGTGGTCGTTCGTGTGGATCGTGGACGCGCCGCTGTTCGAGTCGGCCGCCGACACCGACGACGTCGCGGTCGGTGCGGGCGCCTGGACCGCGCTGCACCACGCCTTCACCTCGCCGACCCCGGACTGGATCGACAAGTTCGAGTCCGACCCCGGCAACGCGCTGGCCTACGCCTACGACATCGTCTGCAACGGCAACGAGATCGGCGGCGGCTCGATCCGTATCCACGACGCCGAGGTCCAGAAGCGCGTCTTCGAGATCATGGGGCTGACCCAGGACGAGGCGCAGGAGAAGTTCGGGTTCCTGCTCGACGCGTTCGCCTACGGCCCGCCGCCGCACGGCGGGATCGCGTTCGGCTGGGACCGGATCACGGCGCTGCTCGCCGGTGTCGACTCGATCCGCGAGGTCATCGCGTTCCCGAAGACCGGCGGCGGCTTCGACCCGCTGACCCAGGCCCCGGCGCCGATCACCGCGGCCCAGCGCAAGGAGGCCGGTGTCGACGCGAAGCCGGCCGCCGCTGCCCCCGGCGGCGCCCGCCCCGGCAAGCCGGCCGAGACCGGCGGCGGTGCCCCGGAGAAGCCGGCCCCGTCGGCCTGACCGGCAGCGCTGCCGCGCAGGTCGTGGCTTTCGCCGCACAGGCCGTGACCTGTGCGCCGCGGCCGGATCCTGTGCGGCGCTGCCGGGCCGGGAGCGTTCCTACCGCCCCGCGCCGCTCGCCGGTTCGTGCCGTCACGGCGCGGACCGGGGCGCGGACGGAGGGTAGGGTTTCCGGCGATGTCCGATCCGTACGCGACCCCCACGGCGGTCGCGGCGGCGGCCGGTGCTGCCCGGCTGCTGTCGCGCCGGGCCGGCTCGGAGGTCGAGCTCTCCGAGCCCGAGGATCTCGGTGGCAGCGGGAACTCGGTCGTCGCCCGGGCCCGGATGGGACAGAACCCGTTCTCCGACCGCCGCAGCGTCGTCGTCAAGCAGTACTTCCCGATCACCGCCGAGCCCGCGGCGGGCGGGCCGGCCACGTCCGACCCGTTCCGCTATGAGGTCGCGTCCTGCCAGCTGTTCACCGCGCTGCCCACCGACGTCCGGCCGAGCCCGGCGATCATCGCCCACGACCCGGAGCAGCGGCTCCTGGTGCTGGAGGACCTCGGACGCAGCTCGACCCTGGCCGACAAGCTCTTCGGCCACGACCGGGAGGCCGCGAAGTCCTGCCTGCTCGGCTGGGCCCGCGGGCTCGGCCGCATGCAGGCCGCCACCGCCGGCCGGGAGGGTGACTTCGGGGCCCTGCTGCGCCGGCTGGGGGAGAAGGTCCGCCGGGACCCGGTCGCCGACCAGGCCCGGGCCGCGCTCGCCGGGCTGCCCGAGCTGCTCGGGACCGACCTCGGCGTCGCGCCGCCGGAGCTGGCGGTGCTGGAGGCCCGTGCCGCGGTCCGGCTGCTCGGCGGCACCGGGTTCCGCGCGTTCAGCCCGTCCGACACCTGCCCGGACAACAACCTCGTGACCAGCCGCGGTGTGCGGTTCGTCGACTTCGAGTGGGGGTGCTTCCGGGACGTCGTGCTGGACGCCGCCTACGCCCGCGTCCCGTTCCCGGGGTGCGCGGCCAGCTTCGCGCTGCCCGCGGGGATGGGTGAGCAGATGCTCGAGGCCTGGCGTATCGAGGTCGCGCCGGTGTGGCCCGAGCTCGACGATCCCGACCTGCTCGCGTCCCGGCTGACCGACGCGCACGTGCTGTGGGTGTGGTGGTCGACGTGGATGCTGCTGCCGCGGATCCGGCACCGGGACGGTCCGATCGGCAGCGACGCCGGCCGGTCGCCGCGGATCAGCACCGCGCTGCGGCACTACTGGCGCGGGCTGGCCGGCATCGCGGCGGCCACCGGGCTGCCGGGGACCGCGGAGCTCGCCGGCGCGGTCGTCGACGCCCTGGACGAACGGTTCCCGGACGCGCCGTCCGAGCTCCCGCTGTTCCCCGCGTTCCGCACCGCGGGTTCGTGACACGGGGTCCCGCCGAGGGCTGATCTTCCACCGCGCATCGGTCTACGCTGCGCGCGTGGCGGACGTGACGATCACCGCGTTCGGGCCGATATCGGCCCGTGTCCACGGGGAGCCGGTGGAGCTGGGCGGCCCCCGGCAACGCGCCGTGCTCGGCGTGCTGGTCGCGGCCGCGGGCCGGGTGGTGTCGGCCGACCGCTTCACCACGGACCTGTGGTCCACCGGTGCTCCGCCGCACGCGCTGGGGTCGCTGCAGGCCTACGTGTCGCACCTGCGTCGCCTGCTCGAACCGGACCGCGCTCCCCGGACGCCGGCGTCGGTGCTGGTCAGCGCGGTGCCGGGCTACGCGCTGCGACTCCCGCCCGACGCGGTCGACGTGTGGTCGTTCGACCGTCTCGTCGCCACGGCGGCCCGGTCGGCGGACCCGGCACAGGTGGTCGAGCTGGTCACCGGGGCGCTGGCACTGTGGACCGACGAGCCGTTCGCCGCCTACTCCGGATCGGAGTGGGCGGACGTCGAGATCGCGCGGCTGCGCGAGTCGCGGGCCACGGCGGTGGAGCTGCGCGCGGCCGCCGCACTGGACCTGGACCGGCCACGGGACGTCCTGGCCGACGCGCTGCTGGGCGCCGACCCGTTGCGGGAGCCGGCGGTCGCGCTCCGGGCCCGGGCGCTGTACCGGGCGGGCCGTCAGCGGGAGGCGCTGGCCGAGCTGCGGGCGTTGCGCGCGCGACTGGCCGACGAGCTCGGCCTGGACCCCGGCCCCGCGCTTCGGACCCTGGAGTCCGACATCCTGACCCAGTCCCCGGTCCTCGACAGCCCCGGCCCACTCGCTCCCGCGCCGGGCCGGGCGGGTGCGGCGCCGGGTGACAGCGGTGGTGAACGTGGCTCCGTCGGCTCGACGGGGGCCGGGGGTGCGGCGGGCCCGGTCGATGCAACCGTCCCGGCCGACGCGGCGGTCCTGGCCGATGCCGCGGGCCCGGGCGGCGCGGCGGATCCGGTCCGCCCGGACGGCGCCGTCGGATCGGACGGCGCGGCGGGCCCGGAACCGCCGGATCCCCGCACCCGCCTCGTCGGCCGCGACGCCGAGCTCGCCCGGCTGGCCGCGGCGGCCGGGCGGGGCGACGGGCAGCCGTCGGTCGTCTGGGTCGAGGGGGAGGCGGGGACCGGCAAGTCCGCGCTGGTCGAGGAGTACGCCCGGTGTGTCGACGGAGTCCGGGTCACCCGCGGTCGCTGCCCTGAGGCGACGGGCTCTCCGCCGGGATGGCCGTGGCAGCAGGTCCTCGGCGAGCTCGCCCCCGGCGACGACGACCCCGGCCCGTCGGGGGCCTTCGACCTCGCCGGCCGGGTCGCGTCCGCGGTCGCCGCACACCCCGGCGTCCTGGTCGTGCTGGAGGACGTGCACCGGGCCGACGAGGAGACCCTGCAGGTGTTGCGCCAGCTGCTCGGTTCGGGGCGGGGTGGCGGCCGGCTCCTCGTCGTCGCGACCTTCCGCAGCGTGGAGGGCGGTCCGGAGCTGCTCGCCACCCTGGCCGCGACCACCGGCCGGACCGCGGACCGGATCGTCCTCGGTGGACTCGACGACGACGCGGCGACCATCCTGCTGCGCGACCTGCTCGACCGCCCGCTGCCGGATGCGGCCTGGCGGGAGCTCGTCGAGCGCGCGGCCGGGCACCCGCTGTTCCTGCGCCAGCTGGCCGGCGTCGTCGCGCTGGAGGGGCCGGCCGCGGTCCGCTCGCTGCCCCGGGCCCTGCGGGACCTGCTCACCCGCCGGCTCGAGCAGCTGCCCGCCCGTGCGGTCAGCACGCTGTCCCGGGCCGCGGTGCTGGGCCGCGACGTCGACGTCGACCTCCTGCTGGAGCTGTCGCCGCCGCGCGGGACCGACGGCGAGGAGGAGGTGATCGACGACCTGGACGCCGCCGTCGTCGCCGGGCTGCTGGAGACGGTGCCGCCGGGGGAGCTGCGGTTCACCCACGTCCTGGTGCGCGACACCTGCTACGAGCGGATCCCGCCGCTGCGCCGGGCCCGCATGCACCTCGCCGCGCTGACCGCGCTGGAGCAGCGCGCCGGCGACCGGACCTTCCTGCTGGCCGAGCACGCGGCCCGGTCGCTGGGGCCGGCGACCGCGGCCCGGGCGCTGCCGCACCTGGAGCGGGCCGCGCGACGGGCCGGCGACGGCGGCGCCCCGGCCCAGGCGGCCGGGTACTGGCGCGAGGTGCTGGCCGCGCACCGGCTGGGCGCGGGCACCCCGGCGGGCCGGCTGGCGGCGCACCGGGAGCTGGTGGCGGCCGTCGCCGGGAGTGGCGACGTCGTCGGCGCCCGCCGGGAGCGGGAGGTCTCGCTGGCCGCCGCCCGCGAGCTCGGGACCGACACCGACGTCGCCCGGGCATGGCCGATCCCCGGACCGGCACTGTGGACGGCCCGTCCGTTCGACCCCGCGGACAGCGCCGCGACGGCCGACGAGATCGGCCGGCTGCTGGACCGGATCGACCCCGCCGACCTGCGGCTGCGGGCCGAGCTCCTGGTCACCCGGGCGCAGGAGGCCGAGCCGTGGCTGCTCGACGTCGCGCTGCCCAGCACCCGCGAGGCCGGCCGGCTCGCCGACGGCCTGGGGGACCCGCTGCTGCGCTGCCGCGTGCTCAACACGCGGGTGGTGCAGGCGTTCACCGACGACGACACCGCGGAGCTCGGCCGCTGCGCCGCCGAGCTGATCGAGGCCGCCCGGGCCGCCGACGACCCGGACTACCTGGCGCTGGGCCACCTCGTCGCCGCCTCGGACGCGGTCGGCCGCGCCGACACCGCCGACCGGGACCGCAACCTCGACGCGGCGGTGCGGGCCAGCCGGACCGGGCGGCTGGGCACGATGCTGCTCGCCACCCGGATATCCCGCGCGACCGACGCGGTGCTGCGCGGGAGGATCGGCGAGGCCCGCACCCTGTTCACCGACGTCGTCGACCGGCTCGGCGCCGAGGGCGAACCCAACACCGAGATCATCCGGGCCTGGACGTCGGCGACGGTCGAGCTCGCCGCAGGCGACACCGGAGTGCTCGTCGAGCGGCTGCGTGCGGTCGCCGCGCACGCGCACGGCGGCGTCGACGACCTGCTGGTCACCGCGCTCGTCGACGCCGGCCGGCCCGACGAGGCCCGCGCGCTCTGGCCGCTCCCGCCGTGGCCGCGCGACGCCACCTGGCTCGCGGTGACCGCGCTGCGGGCCCGCAACGCGGTGGCGCTCGGCGACCGTGCGGCGACCGCCGCGGCGCACGAGGAGCTGCTGCCGTGGTCGGGCCGGCTGGTGTGCACCGGGAACGGGCTGCTGGTGCTCGGCCCGGTGGACCTGTTCCTGGCCCGCACGGCGCGCGTCCTGGGCGACGACGCCGGGTCCGCCCGGTTCGCCCGCCGGGCCGGCGAGCTGGCCGGCGCCCTCGGCGCGGCCCATTGGGCGGCCCGCGCCGAGGAGCTGGCCCGGGAGCCCGCCGACGCCGAGGCGGGTGAGCGATGATCGCCGTCTTGGTGCCGATCGGTGCCATGGATGGCCTCTCCCGGGACCCGGTCGACGATCTTCGCGGCGGTGGGGGAGTCGGCTGGGTGCCGGGGTCCGGTGATCGCCGTTCCGGCGCCGGTCGGTGCCATCCGTGGCACTGTCCGGGACCCGGGCGATGATCACCCGGTGCGGCCGGGAGAGCCGGTGGCGTCAGAGCCGGCGCAGGAAGTTCCCGATCCGCTCGACGGCCGTCTCCAGCTGGGGCAGCGCGGTCGCGTACGAGCAGCGGACGTGCCCCTCGCCGGAGGGCCCGAACACGGTCCCCGGGACGACGGCGACCGACTCCTCGCGCAGCAGCCGCTCGGCGAACGTCTCCGCGTCGAGGCCGCTCGCGCGGATCGACGGGAACGCGTAGAACGCGCCCGCCGGTTCCGGGCAGTCCAGCCCGACCTCGCGCAGCCCCTTCACGAACACCCGGCGCCGGCGGTCGTAGTCGGCGACCATCTCGGCCACCTCGCGCTCGGCACCGGCCAGGGCCTCGATCGCGGCGGCCTGCGAGACGTGCGGGGCGCACAGCATCGTGTACTGGTGCACGCGCAGGCACAGCTCGGCGATCGGCGCGGGCGCGGCCAGCCAGCCGACCCGCCAGCCGGTCATCGCCTGGGCCTTGGAGAACCCGCCGAGCACCACGGTCCGCTCCCGCGCGCCGGGCACCGCGCCGAGGCAGGTGTGCACGCCGTCGTAGGTGAGACGGTCGTAGATCTCGTCGGATACCAGGTACAGGTCGTGCCGCTCGGCGAGTGCGACGAGTGCGCGCAGCACCTCCGGCGGCTGCACCGCGCCGGTCGGGTTGGCCGGCGACCCGATGAGGATCGCCTTGGTCCGCGGCGTGACCGCCGCCTCGACCGCGGCGACGTCGATGGCGAATCCGTCCGCGGCCCGCGTCGCCACCTCGACCGGTGTGCCCCCGGCGAACCGCACGCACGGCTGGTAGGCGACGTAGCAGGGCTCCGGGACGATCACCTCCTCGCCCGGGTCCAGCAGCACCCGCAGGGCGAGGTCGAGCCCCTCGGAGACCCCGGTCGTCACCAGGCACTCGGTGGCCGGGTCGTAGTGGGCGTCGTACCGGGACGCGAGGTCGGCGCAGATCAGGTCGCGCAGCCGGGGGAGCCCGGCGTTGCCGGTGTAGGTGGTGTAGCCGTGCTCCAGGGCGTAGATCCCGGCCTCGCGGATCCGCCACGGGGTCACGAAGTCCGGTTCGCCGACGCCGAGGGAGATCACGTCGTCCATCTCGGCGGCGATGTCGAAGAACCGGCGGATCCCGGACGGCGGGATCGCGGTGATCGTCGTGTTGAGCGGTCTCACGGGGTCACCGGCAGCCGGTGGTCCGGCTCGGGTTCGGCGAACGTGTCGCCGTCGCGCTTGTGCGTGGCCAGCACGAAGTGCGTGGCGGTGGACCGCACCCGGTCGATCGTCGACAGCTTCTGGGACACGAAGTCGCTGATCGCCCGGATGTCCGGGCCGATGACCGTGCAGCGCAGGTCGTGCCCGCCGGAGACGAGATGGCAGTCCCGGACCTCGTCGAAGCGGGAGATGCGGTGCGCGACGTCGTCGAACCCGACCCCGCGCGCCGGGGCCACAGCGACGTCGATGAACGCCGTGACCTGCGCCCCCGCCCGGCCGGCGCCGGCGACGTGGCCGTCCGGTGTGCCGTCCTCGTACCGGGCCCAGTCGACGACGGCGCGGTGCCGCCGGATGACACCGGTCCGCTCCCATTCGGCAACCCGGGTGTCGACCTCCTCGACCGGCAGGCCGAGCATGGTCGCCATCGTGGCGTGGCCGAGCGACGCGTCCCGTTCCAGCAATTCCAGGATCTCCCGCACGGTGATGGACCCTACGACTCGCCGGGCCGCGAGACGTCCATCGGGTGACCAGCCGATCACGATTGGTGCGAACGGCCTATCGACTCCGCGGTTCGGCGCTACTGTCCGCCGCCATGAGCTCACCACCACCTGGACCGCCGCCGCAGTACCCGGGTAGCCCCTACCCGGCAGGCGGGCCGCCACCGCCGCCACCGCCGCCGTCGAACCCGTTCGTCGCGCTGTTCGACTTCGGCTTCAACCGCTTCGTGACGCCCTATATCGTCAAGTTCCTCTACATCCTGCTGTTCGCGGCGCTCGTGATCGGCTACGTGTTCGTGGTCGTCGCCGGATTCAGCCAGGGGTTCGGACTGGGCCTGCTCGCGCTCATCGGCGGCGCGATCGGGTTCCTGATCTACCTCACGCTGTTCCGGGTGACGCTGGAGTTCTACTACGCCGTGGTGCGGATGTCGGAGGACATCCACAACCGCCGCTGAACGACGACCCGGATCGGCGCGGGTCTCAGGCCGCCCGCCTCTCGCGGGCGGCCACCCGCGGTACCGGGCGGACCGGGTCGAGCAGGCCGCACTCGAGGTCCGTGAGGTGGGTGCGGGTGCACGGCCCGCACACCCAGACGGTGCCGTCGGGTCCGTGGTGACCGCTCCACTCCTGGCCGCGGACGGCCGCGGGAGTGCGCGGGCGGGAGCACAGGGGGCAGGCCGGGATCGTGTCCATGCCCGACGAGGGTGCCGCGCCCGTGTTGCCGGTCGGTGACACCACGCGTCGCCGGAGTTGCGTTCCGGCGACGATCGGGGGTCCGTCGCGATCACCGGTCATCGCACCGGGAACCGGACGCGGCGGACCATGATCACTGCGGGTGTCCGGGGGTGGGGCTAGGGTCCGCGCGTATGAGCACGGAGCCGCCGGTGAACGACCCGTCTCGGGGAACCGCCGGGTCGCCGGCACCGGACGAACCGGACACCCAGGAGGTGCGGTCCGGGGAACCGGAGCGGACGGTCGGGTCGCAGACCTCGCAGGACGGGCCCGCCGGGCCCCTCCCGCCCGCGGGCGGGGACGTCCCGGCCGAACGCCCGGACGATCCGCGGGCCTCCGGTGAGCAGCCGGCTCAGGGTGACCAGCTCCGTGGCGAGCCGGCCCACGGCGAGCAGCAGGCCGACGCTCAACAGCGCCACGGCACGGGGCCGGCTGCTGCGCACCAGGCGCACGGTACGCAGCCCTACGACGGGCAGGGCTACGGCGCGGCGCCCTACGGTGGTCACCAGGCTCCCGGTCAGCAGCCGGACGGCGGGCAGGGCTACAAGGTGGAGTCGTACGACCAGCCCACTCAGGGCCGGGCTCTTGACGGTGGCGACCCCTACGGCGCCCGGACCCACGGCCAGTACACGGGCCAGCCCTATAGCGCCCAGCCCTACGGTGCCCAGCCCTACAGCGCCCAGCCTTACGGTGCCCAGCCCTACGGGCAGCAGCCTTACGGCGCCCAGCCCTACGGGCAGCAGAACTACGACGCCCAGCAGCCTTCCGGTCAGTCGCCCTACGGAGCGCCCCGGTACGGCTCCGCGCCCTACGACGCCCAGCCCGGCGGGTATCCGGTGTCGGCGACCGGTGTCCCCCACGGACCCTCGCCGGACCCGCTCGTGCCCTTCTCCTTCGGCGACTGGGTCTCCAAGGTCATCGGCACGGTGCAGCGCAGCTGGCGGCCGCTCGCGGTCATCCAGGTCGCCGTCTGGGTCCCGATCGCCCTGCTGGACGGGATCCTCACCCTGGTCGGCCTCGGCGCCACCTCGCGGGCGAGCACCGTCGGCGTCCCCGCGGTCACGACGCTGGCGACCTTCGGCGCGATCGAGCTCCTGCAGCTCGCCGTATCCGTCGTCCTCATGGCCCTCGGCTCGGCGGCGTCGGTGTTCGTCGTCGTGCGGGATGCCGCGCAGCGGACGTACGACCCGCACGAGGTGCTCGCGTTCGCGCGGAGCCGCGCGCTCGCCGTCGTCGGCTGGAACCTGCTCGCCGGCCTGCTCGTGGTGCTCGGGCTCGTCGCGCTCGTCGTCCCGGGTGTCTACCTCGCGGTCGTGTTCATCGGCGCGCTCACCGGTGTCGTGGTGGTCGAGCGGGCCGGGATGGGCCGGGCCTTCGCCCTGGTCAACCCGCGGTTCTTCCCGACGTTCGGGCGGCTCGCGCTGATCGCCGTCCTCGCGCTGGTCTACGGCGGGCTCATCGGCCTGCTGACCAGCCCGTTCGCGCTGACCAGCCTGGTGCTCGTGCAGCTGCTGCAGAACGTGCTGCTGATCCCGATGTCGGTCGTCGCGACGGCCGCCCTCGTGGTGATCTACGCGGAGAACCGGTTCCGCGAGCACCACCCCGTCCACACCCCGGTCCTCGACGGTGAGCTGGACCGTCCCTGACCGGCCGGGGTGCGTGCACCCCTGGCAGGCTGGACGGCGATGAGCACCGACGGCCTGTTCGACCTCGACCCCGGCCCGGGCGGAGCCGTGGACGGCATCGACGACAGCGACGACGGCGGGGCGACCCCGCGCCCGGACGCCCCGCTGGCGGTCCGGATGCGCCCGCGCAGCCTGGACGAGGTCGTCGGGCAGGCCGAGCTGCTCAAGCCCGGTGCGCCGCTGCGCCGCCTGCTCGACGGCGGTGCGGCCGCCTCGGTGCTGCTCTACGGCCCGCCGGGCACCGGCAAGACCACCCTGGCCCGGCTGATGGCCCGCGCCGGGGGAGGGGCGCGGCACTTCGTCGCGCTCTCCGCGCTGTCGGCCGGGGTGAAGGAGCTGCGGGCCGTCATCGAGGAGGCCCGTCGCCGCCGCGACCGCAGTGGGACCTCGACCGTGCTGTTCATCGACGAGGTGCACCGCTTCTCCCGGACCCAGCAGGACGCGCTGCTCGGCGCCGTCGAGGACCGGCTCGTGCTGCTCGTCGCGGCGACCACGGAGAACCCGTCGTTCTCGGTGGTCTCCCCGCTGCTGTCCCGCTCCCTGGTGCTGCAGCTGACCTCGCTCGGCGAGGACGACGTCCGCGGCCTGCTGCGCCGTGCCGTCGCCGACCAGCGCGGGCTGGCCGGCGCGGTCGTCCTCGCCGAGGACGGGGAGGAGGCCCTGATCCGGCTGGCCGCCGGGGACGGGCGACGCGCCCTGACCGCGCTCGAGGCCGCAGCCGACGGGGTGCTGGGCACCGCCGCCGACGACGATGATCCTGCGGACCCGGCCGGCGGCGCGACCGGAGCGGAGAGTCCCGTCGTCGACCTCGACGCCGTCGAACGCGCCGTCACCGAGGTCGCCGTCCGCTACGACCGGGCCGGCGACCAGCACTACGACGTCATCAGCGCCTTCATCAAGTCCATCCGCGGGTCCGACCCGGACGCCGCCCTGCACTACCTGGCCCGGATGATCGTCGCGGGGGAGGACGCCCGGTTCATCGCGCGGCGGCTGATGGTGCACGCCAGCGAGGACATCGGCCTCGCCGACCCGACCGCGCTGCCCGCCGCCACCGCGGCCGCCCAGGTCGTCCAGCTCGTCGGGATGCCGGAGGCGCGGATCGCGCTCGCCCAGGTCACCGTGCACCTGGCGACCGCGCCGAAGTCGAACGCCGTGATCACCGCGATCGACTCGGCGATGGCCGACGTGCGGGCCGGCGCCGTCGGCACGGTGCCCGCCCACCTGCGCGACGGGCACTACGCGGGTGCGCAGAAGCTCGGCAACGCCGTCGGCTACCGGTACCCGCACGACGACCCGGACGGCGTCCTGCGCCAGCAGTACCCGCCCGACGACCTCGTCGCGACCGACTACTACGCGCCCACCGGGCGCGGTCACGAGCGGACCCTGGCCGAGCGGCTGCCCAAGCTGCGACGGGTGGTCCGTGGACGCCGGGACTGAGCGCCCCCCGACCCGACCCGCCCCGGCCCACGGACCGACTCATGGAGCTTTAGTTCGGCCATACCGAACTAAAGCTCCATGAGTCGCCCACGGGAATGGGGTGGATGGGGTGGATGGGATGCGTGGGGCGGATGGGGCGTCAGCCGGTCCGCAGGGTCAGCCCGAGCGCGCTGGTCGCGGTGCCGATCGGCGTGAAGTAGCTGGTGCAGCCGTCCGGGCCGCCCGCGCCGGTGTGCACGCCCTGGGCCTGGCCGTCCGCGGTGATGTAGGGCGCCCCGGAGTCGCCCTGCCGGGCGCACGCGCGCACCGAGGTGAGACCGGACTGCTGCTGGCCGTCGAAGTTGACGGTCATGTCGGTGCGCTCGACCGTCCCGCAGGACCGGCCGCTGGTCGAGCCGTACAGGCACACCGACGACCCGACGGGCGCCGCCCGGGTCCCCGTCACCCGGGTGCCCGCGACGGTCGCCGAGGCGCTGCCGGGGTCGACCGCGATCGCCCCGACGTCGATGCCCCGCTCCGCGCTGCGGGAATCGGTGCCGATCGTGCTGTCGTCGGCGGCGTACCAGGTCGACGACCCGCGGGTGCAGTGCCCGGCGGTGATCAGCCAGTCCCCGGCGGCGTCCGAGCCGGAGAACCCGGCGGTGCACCGGCGGCTGCCGTCGGAGATCGAGTCACCGCCGGTGACCGCGGCCTGGCGCGCCGGGCCGGCCGGCACCGTCTCCACCCGCACCACAGACGGGTCCAGCCCGGCGGTGAGCTCGCGGACCAGCGGTTCCGTGTCCTGGCCCGCCACCACGTCGAGCACCAGCTGCTCGGTCCGCGGGTCCACGCCGTAGGAGGCCAGGCCCTCCGGCATACCCGACGCCGTGCGGGCGTCCAGCGCCGTGCGGGCGGCGGCCGGGTCGCGGCGGGGACCGTCGCGCAGCACCGGCGTCACCCCGATCGCCTCGAGCGCCGCGGCCTCCGCGGGGTCCCAGACGCCGGCCATCAGCCGGCCGTCGTCGAACCAGACCCCGGCCGCCGACCCGCCCGCGACCCGGGACACCTCCGGCAGCAGGCCCGCGGCCGCGACCTCGCTCAGCAGCGGCAGCGCGGCCGGCTCCGGTGCCGCCGTCGCCGGCACGGCAGCCCCGACGGCGATCGCCGCGGCCCCGGCGAGGGCGGCGAGCAGGAGGCGGTTCCGACGACGGAGAGGCACCGGGAGTAGTCCTTAGGACGGTGAGCGGACCGTGACATCTGGATCAACGAGACTGCTCCGTCCGGGTCACGGACATGGGCGTGCCCGGACCGGGTGGCCCTGAACGGGTGTCCCTGGGGTCACTGGCGCACCCTCCGTCCCGCTTCCTGTCGGCGTACCGCAAATTGACCATGTTGATTGACCCCGATCGGGTGTCTCGACAGTGTTGATCGCAGGCCGGGACGCGGCCGGTCGGCCCTGAGGTCCGGCGCACACGACGTCCCGGCGACCGACACGAGGGGGCGCGGCGGCAGCCGCACCGGAGGAGCGCAGGATGGATCACGGACCCGCAGTGGCCGAAGGCGCCGTCCTCGACGAGCCCGATGAACAGGAGGAACCGGGGGAGGGACCGGGCGCCGCGACACCGGCGCCGGTCGCCGAGCCGCTCCCGGCGGATCTCCTGGCGCGCGCGGTCGTCGGTGAGCCCGACGCGATCGCGGCGTTGCTGGCCGTGATCCAGCCGCAGGTCGAGCGCTTCTGCCGGGCCCGGCTCGGACGGCGGGAGACCACCCTGGGCTCCGCCGACGACGTCGCGCAGGACGTGTGCATGGCGGTGCTCGCCGTGCTGCCCCAGTATCGGCTGTCCGGGATGTCGTTCCGCGCGTTCGTCTTCGGGATCGCCCGCCACAAGATCGCCGACGCGTTCCGCGCGATGGCCCGCAACCGCTCCGACGCCGTCGACGAGATCCCCGAGCGGATCGGCCGCGAGGAGGACCCCGAGCAGATCGTGCTCGACGCCGAGCGCAGCGCGCGGCTGAGCGACCTGCTCGCCGTGCTCGGACCCCGCCAGGTCGAGATCCTCACCCTCCGGGTCGCCGTCGGTCTCACCGCCGAGGAGACGGCCGACGCGCTCGGGTCCACCCCCGGCGCGATCCGGGTCGCCCAGCACCGCGCGCTGAACCGGCTGCGTCGCGAGATCGCCGAGCGCGACGCCCGCCTGGCCGCGGCCGAGCAGCGGCTCGCCCCGTCGGCGCCGGTCCGGGCTCCCCGGCCGCGGCCCGCCGCCCGCCGTACCGACGGCGACGTGACCGTCGCGCCGTCTCCGGCCGCCGGTGGACGCCGGCCGGGACCCGTCATCCCCGGTCCGCGCCGTCCCGGCCGTGTGGCCTGGTCCGCCGCCCACCCGGCCCCCCGCCCGCACGAGGTCCGCACGGACGCGGCCGGTCGAGGGCGTGGGCTCCCGGTCGCCGTCTGACCCGGCCCCCGGCAGCGGGTCCGCCACGAGCCGTCTCCGGTCCCCCCGTACCGGGAGACGGCGGCGTGGCCCGCCCCGCCGGTGCCGGCGCGCTCGGGCGCGCGCCGGCACCGGCTCTGCTCGGTCGAGCCCTCGACAGGCTCCCGCGCGGTGGCTCGATAGTGCGCCGAACAGCCCAGATAGCGTGCGCCGGATGGTCTCCCCGCACGCGAGTGCCCCGCAGGACGCCGAGGACCCGCTCGTCTCCGGCGGCTTCTCCGACTGGCTCGGCAAGAGCATCGCGGTCGTCCGTCGCAGCCTCGTCCCGCTCGTCGTGATCCAGCTCTGCGTGTTCGTGCCCGTGGCGGTGGTCGTCGGCCTGCTCGGTGGTCTCGGGGCGTTCGAGGACGCCGAGGCCCTCGCCCCCCGGTTCGGGTTCGAGTACAGCCTCGCCACCGAGTCCGCCGGAGTCCGTCTGGCGTCGATCGTGTTCGGCGCCCTCGGACTGGCCGCCTCCGTCTTCGTCGTCGTCCGCGACGCGGCCGGCCGGGCATGGAGCCCCGGTGATGTCCTCGGGTTCGCCGGGCGGCGATTCCTGCCGCTGATCGGCTGGATCGTGCTGTCGGCGATCCTCACCGTGATCGGGTTCCTGGCGCTGGTCCTTCCCGGCATCTACCTGACGGTCGTGTTCGCCGGCGCGCTGACCGGCGCCGTCGTCGTCGAGCGGGCCGGGATCGGGCGGGCGTTCGCGCTGGTGAACCCGCGGTTCTTCGGCGTGCTGGGCCGTCTGCTGGCGCTGTTCCTTCTCTCCGCCGCCTACTCGGTCGTGGCCACCCTGGTCGGCTCGGTCCCCGCGCTCGGGGCCGTGCCGGGCGACCCGGCGCTGATCGTGAGCCAGCTGCTGATCAACCTGCTCCTCATCCCGCTGACCGTGTTCGCCCTCGCCGCGGCCGTCGTCCTCTACGGCGAGCTGCGGGCCCGTCTGGAGCCCGGCGCCGGCACGACGACCTTCGCCGACGAGCTCGACCGGTCCTGACCGGACGCAACCGGGGAGAGGTCTGCCGGGCGCGGGGAGTAACCTGGTCCGCGACCTCGACGCCACGTGGCGGTCGGACTCGGGACGAGGGGAGGAGCCGCGTGACCATCGCCGCCGTTCCCTCCACCGTGCCCCGTGAGCCGTACCGTGACCGAGCGCCCGGCGCGGGCGCCTGAGAAGCTCCCGCGTCCCCGAGCCTCCACGGCGCTGCGGCGCCGTCCCGCCGTACGGTGTCGGCCTGCGCGAGCAGCGCACACCCGTCGCCGTACCCGAGAACGAGAGTCCCTCACGGTGCAGACCCACGAGATCGTCCGTCGCTTCACCGCCCACTTCGAGAACGCCGGGCACACGCCGGTCCCCAGCGCGTCGCTGATCCTCGAGGACCCGCAGCTGCTGTTCGTCAACGCGGGCATGGTCCAGTTCAAGCCGTACTTCCTCGGTGACGTGCCCGCGCCCTACCCGCGCGCCACGTCGATCCAGAAGTGCGTGCGCACGCCGGACATCGACGAGGTCGGCAAGACCACCCGGCACACCACGTTCTTCCAGATGGCCGGCAACTTCTCGTTCGGCGACTACTTCAAGCGCGGCGCGATCGAGCAGGCCTGGTCGCTGATCACGAACAGCCAGGACGACGGCGGGTATGGCTTCGACCCCGAGCGGATCTGGGTCACCGTCTACTTCGACGACGACGAGGCGATCGAGCTCTGGAAGGAGATCGCCGGCCTGCCCGAGGAGCGCATCCAGCGCCGCGGCGGCGACGACAACTACTGGGACATGGGCGTGCCCGGTCCCGGCGGACCCTGCTCGGAGATCTACTTCGACCGCGGGCCGGAGTTCGGCGCCGACGGCGGCCCGGAGGCCGACGAGGACCGCTACCTCGAGATCTGGAACCTCGTCTTCATGCAGGACGAGCGCGGCGAGCTGTCCCCGAAGAAGGGGCACCCGCCGATCGGCACCCTGCCGCACAAGAACATCGACACCGGCATGGGCGTCGAGCGGGTCGCGTTCCTGCTGCAGGGCGTGAACAACGTCTACGAGACCGACCTGGTCCGCCCGGTGATCGCCAAGGCCGAGGAGCTCTCCGGCAGGCGGTACGGCGGGAACGAGGTCGACGACGTCCGGTTCCGGGTCATCGCCGACCACGCCCGGTCGTCGATGATGATCGTCGGCGACGGTGTCACCCCCGGCAACGAGGGCCGTGGCTACGTGCTGCGCCGGCTGCTGCGCCGGATCGTGCGCTCGGCCCGCCTGCTCGGGGTGACCGGGCCGTGCCTGGGCGAGTTCGCCACCGTCGTCCGGGACGCCATGTCCCCGACCTACCCGGAGCTCGCGAGCGACTTCGAGCGGATCTCCGCGGTCATCCGGGCCGAGGAGGAGACCTTCCTCGCCACGCTGTCCGCCGGGGAGAAGATCTTCGACGGTGCGGTGGCCGAGACGAAGCGGTCCGGCGGCACCGTGCTGGCCGGGGACCAGGCGTTCGCGCTGCACGACACCTACGGCTTCCCGATCGACCTCACCCTGGAGATGGCCTCCGAGGCCGGGCTGGCCGTCGACCGGGACCGGTTCGCCGCTCTGATGAAGGAGCAGCGCGACCGGGCCAAGGCCGACGCCGCCGGGCGCAAGGTCGGCTTCGTCGACGCCTCGGTGTACCGGGCCGTGCTCGACACGCACGGCGCCACCGACTTCCTCGGCTACCAGACGCTGAACTCCGAGTCCCGGATCGTCGGGCTGCTGCGCGACGGCGCCACCGTGCCCGCCGCCGAGGAGGGGGAGAAGGTCGAGGTGCTGCTCGACCGCACCCCGTTCTACGCCGAGGCCGGCGGCCAGCAGGCCGACTCCGGCGTCCTGAAGGGCGCCTCCTTCGAGGTCCGGGTGGACGACGTCCAGTCCCCGGTCGCCGGCCTGCGGGTGCACCGCGGCGTCGTCACCGCCGGGACCGTCACCCTGGACGCCGAGGTCGTGGCCTCCGTCGACACCGGGCGCCGGGCCGCGATCTCCCGCGCGCACACCGCCACCCACCTGGTGCACGCCGGTGTCCGCGGGGCGCTGGGGACCTCGGCCGCCCAGGCCGGCTCGCTCAACGCCCCGGGCCGGCTGCGGTTCGACTTCACCTCGCCGACCGGCGCCGTCGCCCCGGCCGCCCTGGTGGAGATCGAGGAGGAGGTCAACTCGGTCCTGCAGTCCGACCGGGAGATCCAGACCTACGAGACGTCGATGGACCAGGCCCGCAAGCTCGGCGCGATGATGCTGTTCGGCGAGAAGTACGGCGACAAGGTCCGCGTCGTCGACATGGGCGACTACTCGCGCGAGCTGTGCGGAGGCACCCACGTCGGGCGCACCGGCGAGCTCGGGCTCGTCCGGGTGCTGTCCGAGGCCTCCATCGGCTCCGGCGTCCGCCGGGTCGAGGCGCTGGTCGGGCTGGACGCGTACCGGCACGCCACCACCGAGCACCTGCTGGTCAACCAGCTCGCCGACCAGCTCAAGGCCCGTCCGGAGGAGCTGCCCGACCGCATCCAGGGCATCGTCGAGCGGCTGCGCACCGCGGAGCGGGACCTGGAGAAGCACCGCGCCGACGCCGTCCTCGCCTCGGCCGGGGCGCTCGCCGAGCGGGCCGAGGACCTGGACGGGACCGCGCTCGTCGCCGTCACCGCGCCGGACGGGGTGAGCGGCAACGACCTGCGCACCCTGGCCGCCGACGTGCGCGGCAAGCTCGGCACCCGCCCCGGTGTGGTCGCGCTGTTCGCCGTCGCGGACGGGAAGGTGTCGTTCGTCGTCGCCACCACGGCCGCGGCCCGGGACAACGGTCTGGCCGCCGGGAAGCTGATCCCGGAGTTCGCCCCGGCCGTCGGCGGTCGCGGCGGCGGGAAGCCGGACCTGGCGCAGGGCGGCGGGACCGACCCGTCCGGGATCGACGCCGCCATCCAGGCCCTGCGCGGGGCCGTACGCGGATGACGTGGTCGCGCGGGCGGCGCCTCGGGATCGACGTGGGTGCGGTCCGGGTCGGGGTCGCGATGTGCGACCCCGACGGGATCCTCGCCACCCCGGTGGAGACCGTCGCGCGGGACCTCGAGGGTGGCGCGGACGTGCGGCGGATCGCGGAGCTGGTGGCCGAGCACGACGTCGTCGGCGTCGTGCTCGGGCTGCCGCGGAACCTGCGTGGGCAGGACGGCCCGGCCGCCGAGGCGGCACGGGTGTTCGCGGACGCGCTGCGGGCGGGCCTGGACGTGCCCGTCGAGCTCACCGACGAGCGGATGACGACCGTCGTCGCAGCCCGGCAGCTCTCCGGGCGCGGGGTCAAGGGACGCAAGCAGCGGGCCGTGGTCGACCAGGCCGCCGCTGTCCAGATCCTGCAGGGATGGCTGGACACGACCCGTTCGTGACCGCCCTACCAGGCGGTCTTCCGTGATCGACAAGGCCCGGTCGCGCATGCGGGTGTGCCCCGGCGGCTACCCTCGGGTCGTGACCGGGACCGGTGTGAACGACGAGAACCGACGGTCCCCGGGACGGGACCGGGAGTGAGCGCACCGGTGACCGCCCGGCCCGTCCGCCACCGTCCGACGCCCGCGCAGTTCCGCCGCCGCCGGCTGGCGCTGCTCGCCTCCGCGCTGCTCGCCGGAGCCGTCCTGGTGGCCTCGGCGCTGTTCGTGCTCGGCCCGGACGACTACATCGGCACGGGCAGCGGATCGGTCGTCGTCCGGGTCCAGCAGGGCGACTCGACCAGCGCGATCGGGGACACCCTGGTCGCCGCGGGCGTCGTGAAGTCGCGCTCCGCGTTCGTGGGCGCCGCCGCCGGGGAGCCGGACATCGCACGCGTGCAGCCCGGCTTCTACGAGCTCCGGTCCGAGATGTCGGGCTCGTCGGCCGCCGAGGCGATGGTCGACCCGGAGCGGCGGGTCGGGTTCATGGACGTCCGCGGCGGCGTCCAGCTCGACGACACCCGCGCCCCGAACGGCGACGTCAGCGCGGGCGTGATCACCCAGATCTCCGAGGCGACCTGCCTGGGCCGGGCCGACGACGAGCCCCGCTGCACCACTCCCGACCAGCTGCGCGAGGCCATGGCCGCGGCGGACCCCGCGGCGATCGGCGTGCCGGACTGGGCCGCGGACGGCTTCCGCGCCGCCACCCCGGAACGCCGGCTCGAGGGGCTGATCGCGCCCGGACCGTACAACATCGACCCCGTCGGGAACCCCGACCAGGTGCTGCGCGAGGTCCTGGAGATCTCGTCGGCGCGCCTGGCCGAGGCCGGCCTCTCCGGCGAGGGCGCCTACCGGACGCTGGTGCTGGCCTCCATCGTGGAGAAGGAGGGCCTCGCCGAGGACATGCCGCAGGTCGCGCGGGTGATCGAGAACCGGCTCGCGATCAACCAGCGGCTCGAGATGGACTCGACGGTCAACTACCCGCTCGACGTCCAGGCGCTGCGCACCACCGCGGAGGCCCGCGGCACCCCCGGGCCGTACAACACCTACCTCAACACCGGGCTGCCCCCGACGCCGGTGGCGTCGGTGTCGACGACCGCGCTGGCGGCCGCCGAGGCCCCGCCCGAGGGGCCGTGGCTGTTCTTCGTGCGGTGCACCACGGAGGGTGCGTCCTGCTTCTCGGTCACCTACGAGGAGCACCTCGTCGAGGTCGACAAGGCGCGGGCCGCCGGGGCGTTCTGACCTTCTGCCGCATGCAACCTCGGTCCAACGCGTGACCGGAGTCACGTCCAGCGGGTACACCGGAGCCGGACAGCGTCGTCGGGTGAAGGGATTTCGATCATGCGTGCGGTCGTCTACCGGGGTCGCGAGGACCTCGACATCACCGACGTGCCGGAGGGCCCGGTCGGGCCGGGCGAGGTGCGGCTGGAGGTCGGCTTCAACGGTATCTGCGGGTCGGACCTGCACGAGTACTACGCCGGACCGATCTTCATCCCGGACGGGGAGAAGCACCCGCTCACCGGCCGCGAGCTCCCGCTGACGCTCGGCCACGAGTTCTCCGGGACCGTCGCCGAGGTCGGCGCCGGCGTCGAGAACGCCGCCGTGGGCGACCGGGTCGCGGTCATGCCGCTCTACACCTGCGGGGTCTGCCCGCGGTGCCGGGAGGGCCGCTACAACGTCTGCGCGCAGATCGGCTTCCACGGGCTCATGGCCGACGGCGGCATGGCCGAGCGGACCGTCGTGCCCTCGCACATGCTGCACGCGCTGCCCGACGAGGTCTCCCTGGAGATGGGCGCGCTGGTCGAGCCGATGGCGGTGGCCTACCACGCCGCCAAGCTCGGCGACGTGAACCCTGGCTCGACCGCGCTGGTGTTCGGCGCCGGACCGATCGGCATCGGGCTGTGGTTCGCGCTGCGCGGTATGGGCGTGGAGAACGTGCAGGTGGTGGAGCCGTCGGCGACCCGGCGGGCGGCGATCGAGCGGCTCGGCGCGGCCACCCTCGACCCGACCGCCGACGACGTCCCCGCGCTGGTGAACGACATGACCGGTGGCCGCGGCGCCGACGCCTGCTACGACGCGGCCGGCGTCGCCCCGGCCGTCGCGACCGCGCTGAACGCGCTCGGCGCGGGCCGGCCGATGGTCAGCGTGGCGATCTACGAGACGCCGCTGGAGACCCCGCTGCTCAACCTGGTGCTCGGCGAGTCCCGGATCCAGGGCTCGCTCTGCTACACCCACGAGGACTACCGGGCCGTGATCGAGCTGATGAGCCGCGGGCACTACGACACCACCGGGTGGGTGGAGAAGATCGCGATGCGCGACGTCGTCGACGAGGGCTTCGAGGCGCTGCACGCCGGGCGGAAGATGAAGGTGCTGGTCGATCCGTCGATCGCGATCGCCTGAGAACTACTGGCCCCAGAGGCCGGCCGGCGGTCTCGGAGACGGTGCGGCCGTGGCGTCGGTGACGACGGCGGCGTCACCCGCCAGCGCGCGGGTGTCGTCGTCGTCGAGCACCCGGGCCGGGAACGGGTCCGCGGCGGCCCGGCGGGTGAGGCCGGGGATCGGCAGTGCCCGGTCCGAGCCGACCAGGACGCAGTTGCCGAACCGGCGCCCGTGCAGCACGTCCGGGGCCGCGATCAGCGCGAGCTCGCCGAATGCGGCGGAGAACGTGGCGACCTGGCCGGGCAGGAAGGGCCACGGCGCGCCGTCGCCGAGGTTCGCCAGGTAGATCCCGGTCGGGGCGAGTACCCGCCGGACCTGCGCGACGAACTCCGCCGTGGTGACCTGGGCCGGGGTGCGGGCGCCGGCGAAGACGTCCAGCACGACGAGGTCGGCCGACGCCGCCGGGAGCCGGGCCAGGCTCGCCCGCGCCTCACCGGTCAGGACCTCCAGCCCGTCGTCCGCGCCGGGGCCGGGCAGCCGGTGCGCGACCAGCTCGGCCAGCGCGGCGTCGAGCTCGACGACGGTCTGCGCCGACCCGGGCCGGGTCGCGGCGACGTAGCGGGCCAGCGTCCACGCGCCACCGCCGAGGTGCAGCACCCGCAGCGGGACCGCGGGCGGCACCGCCAGGTCGGCGACGTGCGCGATCCGCCGGACGTACTCGAACTCCAGGTGCTCGGGGTCGTCGAGGTCGACGTGCGACTGCGCCGTGCCGTCGACCAGCAGCGTCCACGACTGCGCGCGGTCCGGGTCCTGCACGAGCTCGGCGACGCCGTGGTCGACCTCGGCGCGGACGACCGTCGTCGCCACGCGCCCGCGCTGCGGCACACCGGAACCCATGCGCCCATGGTGCCCGGTGAGCCGCTCGGCGGGCCCGGCACGGCTCGGTGGCGAGGGTCGACCGCCCGCGAGGGGTACATGAGGGTCGTCATCGGTTGATCGAACTACTCCCACGTGCCCCCCCGAGCGGTCGGCGGGCGGGTGGGCCGGCTGCGGGGCGGGGCGACTCGTCGGCGGTGCGGCGGGGAGTTGTCCACAGGGCGCGAGATCGTGGGTGCGGCGGCGGCCGGGCGCGCCAGGCTCGGGGGTGTGGACCTGCTGCTCCTCCCGCCCGCCGCCGGGGCCAGCGACGCCGCTGCTCTGGTCGCGGCCTCCCTGCTCGGCACGGCCGTCCCGCTCGGCGCCGCCCTTCCGCTCGTGGCCGCGGTGTTGTGCGGCGCGGCCGGTGCCCTCGCCGGCGCGCTGACGCGCCGGTGGCTGGTCCGCCTGCGCCGCGGAGCCCCGGTCGAGCCGCCGTGGTGCGAGGTCGGGCTCGGTGTGCTCTGGGCGGCGCTCGGGGTCGGCGTCGCCGGCAGCCTGGTCGATGTCCGGTGGGCGGCGCTGCTCACGGTGCTGTCCTGGCTCACCGTGGCGGGGTCGGCGACCGACCTGCTCCGCCGGCGGCTGCCGAACGCGCTGACGCTGCCCGCCCTGCCCCTGGTGCTGCTCGCACTGGTTCCGGCCGGGGAGGCCGCCGTGCTGCGTGGGCTCGGCGGGGCGCTGGTGCTCGCCGGGGCGTACGCGGTGGTGCATCTGGTGTCGCCGGTCGCGATGGGGGCCGGTGACGTGAAGCTCGCCGGCGCGGTCGGGGCCGCGGTGACCGGGCCGGCGTGGGCGTCGCTACCGGTGGCGGCGGTGCTGGTGGTCCAGCTCTCGGCGGTGGTGGCGGTGGTGGCCCTCGTGTCGGGCCGGGCCGGGTGGCGGACCGGGCTCCCGCACGGGCCGGTGCTGCTGGGGTCGGCGCTCGTGGTCGTCGTCGCGGGTGCGGGGACATGACCTGATCCGGGCCGCGCGACGGTGAGTGAGAGACTGGGTTGACAACCCGAACATGCCTATTCAGGCGTGGTCCGGACCCCACGAGGGCGGGACGCGCCGACGGAACGACAGGCCCGGCGGGACGGGACCGGCGGGCGAGAGGACGAACTCCGTGTTGCGATGGATCACCGCCGGTGAGTCCCACGGCCCTGCGCTGGTGGGCGTGCTGGAGGGCATGGTCGCCGGTGTCGGCATCACCACCAAGGAGCTGCAGGCCGAGCTGGCCCGCCGCAAGCTGGGCTACGGCCGCAGCCCGCGGATGGCGTTCGAGGCCGACGAGCTCGAGGTGATCGGCGGCGTCCGGCACGGGGTCACCCAGGGCGGCCCGGTGGCCGTCCGGATCGGTAACACCGAGTGGCCCAAGTGGGAGACGGTGATGGCCGCCGATCCCGTCGACCCGGAGCTGATCGCGCACCGCGCGCGCAACGCGCCGCTGACCCGGCCGCGTCCCGGGCACGCCGACCTCGCCGGGATGACCAAGTACGGCTTCGACGAGGCCCGCCCGGTCCTGGAGCGCGCCTCCGCCCGGGAGACCGCGGCGCGCGTCGTGCTCGGCACCGTGGCCAAGGCGTTCCTCGACCAGGCCCTCGGCGTGCAGATCGTGTCGCACGTCGTCGCGATCGGCGGAGCCGACGCCCCGGACGACGAGCCGCTGCCCGGCCCCGGCGACCTGGAGCGCATCGACGCGAACCCGGTCCGGGCCTTCACCGAGGCCTCCGGCGCCGCGATGGCCGCCGAGATCGACGCCGCGCACGAGGACGGGGACACCCTCGGCGGGGTGATCGAGGTGATCGCCTACGGCATGCCGGTCGGCGTCGGGACCTACGTGCAGGCCGACCGTCGCCTGGACGCGCAGCTCGCCTCGGCCCTCATGGGCGTCCAGGCGATGAAGGGTGTCGAGATCGGCGACGGGTTCCGCACCGCGCACCGCCGCGGCAGCGTCGCGCACGACGAGATGGTCCCGGCAGGGAAGCCGCACGAGGGCCCGGCCGGCACCGTCCCCGTCAGCCGGCTCACCAACCGGGCCGGTGGCATCGAGGGCGGCATGACCAACGGCGAGCCGGTCCGGGTCCGGGTCGCGATGAAGCCGATCTCGACGGTGCCCCGGGCGCTGCGCACCATCGACACGGTCACCGGTGAGAAGGCCACCGCCATCCACCAGCGTTCCGACGCCTGCGCCGTGCCGAGAGCGGGGGTCGTGGTCGAGACCATGGTCGCGCTGGTGCTGGCCCGGGCCGCGCTGGAGAAGTTCGGCGGCGACTCGGTGGCCGAGACCCGGCGCAACGTCGCCGGCTACCTGGCGGGGGACCGGTGAGCGCCCCGGGTCCGGACGCCGAGGGCCGTCCCTTCCTGGTGCTCGTCGGCCCGCCCGGATCGGGCAAGTCGACGATCGGGACGCTGCTCGCGCAGCGGCTCGGTCTGGCCTTCGCCGACACCGACGCCGCGATCGTCGAGCGGATCGGCAAGCCGATCGCCGAGATGTTCGTCCAGGACGGCGAGCCCGCGTTCCGGGAGCTCGAGTACGAGGTCGTCGCCGAGCAGCTCCGCGCCGGGCACGGCGTGCTCGCCCTCGGCGGCGGCTCGGTGCTGCGTGCCGACACCCGCGAGCTGCTGGCCGAGCACCGGGTCGTCGCGCTCGACGTCGACCTGGCCGACGGGATGCGCCGCACCGGTATGTCCACCGCGCGCCCGCTGCTGGCCGGGGTGAACCCGCGGGCCACGTTCCGCACGCTGCTCGCCGACCGCGCGCCGCTCTACGCCGGGGTCGCGACGGTGCAGGTGCAGACCGCCCGGCGCAGCCCGAACCAGGTCGTCGCCGCGGTGCTGGCCGCGTTCGGGCTCGGCGGGGACGAGGAGCCCACGGCGTCCCGCGACGCGTCGGACCCGCACGACCGTCCGACGGAGCGCGACGACGCGGCGCTGCCCACCCCCGGCTTCGGCGCCCCGGCCGGAGCGTCCGGCACCGGTGCCGGGCACGCGGCGACCGGCACATCGGATGCCTCCACCGAGCCCACCGAACCCGCAGCGTCCGGACCGTCCGGGACCGGTCGCGCCCTCATGGCGACCGGCCCGGTGACCGGCGGCGGGTCAGGCCCCGGTGGGAACGCCGGCCGCGGCCGGCAGCCCGGGACGCCACCGGGCGAGCGGGCCCCGATGGCCGGCTCCACCCCGGACGGCTCCGGTGTGGTCGAGCCCGACGGCGCCGTCCGGATCGACGTGCACGCCGACCGCCCGTACCCGGTGCTGGTCGGCCCGGGCGTGGCCGGCCGGCTCGCCGAGGTCGTCGCCGGGACGGGTGCCGGCCGGGTGCTGCTGCTGCACCCGCCGACCCTGGCCGACCGGGCCGAGGCCGCCCGCGCCGAGCTCGCCGCCGCAGGCACGGCGGCTCTCACCCACCAGGTCCCCGACGCCGAGGCCGGCAAGTCCCTCGGATCACTCGCCGCCTGCTGGGACGCCTGCGCGGCAGCCGGGCTGACCCGCTCCGACCTCGTCGTCGGCTTCGGCGGGGGAGCGGTCACCGACCTCGCCGGGTTCGTCGCCGCGACCTGGATGCGCGGGATCGGCGTCGTGCACGTCCCCACCACGCTGCTGGCGATGGTCGACGCCGCCGTGGGGGGCAAGACCGGGATCAACACCGCGGCCGGCAAGAACCTCGTCGGCGCGTTCCACGAGCCGGCGGCGGTGCTGGTCGACCTGGACACGCTGCGCTCGCTGCCGCGTGAGGAGCTCGTCGCCGGGTCCGCCGAGGTCTGGAAGGCGGGCTTCATCGCCGACCCGGTCATCCTCGACCGGGTACGCGCCGACCCCGCCGCGGCGCTCGACCCGGCCGGTCCGGTGCTCGGCGAGGTGGTGCGCCGGGCGATCCGGGTCAAGGCCGACGTCGTCGGCGCCGACCTGCGCGAGTCGCACCTGCGGGAGATCCTCAACTACGGCCACACCCTCGGCCACGCGATCGAGCGCCGCGAGGACTACCGCTGGCGGCACGGCAATGCCGTCGCGGTCGGGCTGGTGTTCGCCGCCGAGCTCGCCCGCGCCGCCGGCCGGCTCGATGACGCCACCGCCGACCTGCACCGGGAGGTGCTGGAGCGGGTCGGGCTGCCGACGTCCTACGAGCCCGGCGTGCTCGGTGAGCTGACGGCGACCATGCGCGGCGACAAGAAGTCCCGGGCCGGAACCCTGCGGTTCGTGGTGCTCGACGGGCTGGCGAAGCCCGGGCGCCTGGAGGGCCCCGACCCGGCACTGCTCGAGACGGCCTACGCGGCGATCAGCGGCTAGCCGACGGCGGGGTGGTGCTGCGACCGGAACGCCTGGACGAGCAGCACCACCCCGGTCACCACCGCGAACCCGCCGATCAGCCAGAGGATCGCCAGGATCCCGGACGCCGGCCAGACCAGCAGCACCACACCGAACACGATGTCGAGCACCGCCCTCGTGGCGATCCAGCCCCACGGGCCGTCGTGCTTGCGCACCTCGTTCGCCGAGATCGCGGTGACCACGCCCGCGACGATCGCCCAGAAGGCGATCACGAACAGGATCGCCACGGCCGCGGCGAGCGGCAGCACGAACGCGGCGATCGCGGCGAGCACCGAGATGACGCCCTGCGCGATCGCCCAGCCCCAGCCCGGCCGTTCGTGGCGGTGCCGCACGCCGAGCACGATCGCGGCCACGCCGTCTACCAGGGCGTAGGCGGCGAAGACGTACACCAGCGCCAGCAGCGCGATCCCCGGCGTCAGCAGCACCGCCAGGCCGAGCACCAGCAGCAGCACTCCGCGTAGCGCCACCAGGCCCCGGACCCATGTGCCGACCGTGCTCTGATCGGCCGTCGTGGCCCGAGCCCGTGCGGCCTGATCCCCTCCCGGAACGGTCATCTCGATCTCCCTCCCCGTCGACCGGCACCGGTGCGCCGGTCGGGCAGGGGAGCGATGGTCCGCCGGACCGCGTGCGCGATCCAGGGTCTGTACCCCCGACGTTCGGGTGACATGCACCGACGTTCCGGACGGGGTGGTCGCAACCGGACCGGCCGGCGAGTCGGCCGGTGTCCGAGACATCCGTCGCGTCCGGACGGCCGACGTCTCGCCGTTCGTGACCCGTCATCCGACCGGCGCAACCGGCATCCGGGCCGCCATAGGGTCCGGTTCCGGCCCCTTCTCGGACAGACCGGGCGGGGCACAGCCGCATCGACGCGCAGGGGAGCAGCGTGCCACGACCCCCATCCCGGCTCGCGACCACACCGGGGACGACCGAGGACCGCGCGGCCGCACGGGCGGCCGGGCGCGACCGTGGTGGGCGGGCGGCCGGGCGGGACCGTGGCGGTCGGGCGCGTTCCGGGACGGCGCAGGGGCGATGGCTGCCCGTCGGCGGCGTCGCCGTCGCGCTCGCGATCTTCGAGCTCGTCCCGCGCGCCGGGCTGGTCGACGACCGGTTCCTTCCGCCGGTGTCATCGATGCTCGTGGCGCTGCTCGGCATGGTTTCCGACGGCTCGCTCCGGCTCCCGGTCGGGCAGACCCTGCTGGGGTGGGCGCTCGGCCTCGGCCTGGCCGTGCTGGTCGCGCTGCCGTTGGGAATCCTCATCGGCTCGGTGTTCCTGCTCTTCAGGGCGACCCGCTCGATCGTCGAGTTCCTGCGGCCCGTCCCCTCGGTGGCGTTGATCCCGCTCGCGGTACTCGTGTTCGGCGTCGGGCTGGAGAGCAAGGTCTTCCTCGCCGCGTGGGCCGCGACGTGGCCGATCCTGCTGCAGACCCTCTACGGAGTGCGCGACGTCGATCCGGTCGCCACCGAGACGGCCCGCTCGTTCAAGGTCCCGGCCCGGACCCGGCTGTGCCGGGTGATCCTTCCCAGCGCGCTGCCCTACGTCGCGACCGGAGTGCGGATATCCGCCGCTGTTGCGCTGATCCTGGTGGTCACCGCCGAGCTCGTGCTGGGCGCACCCGGGCTCGGCCAGCAGATCAACATCGCTCGGCAGAGCGCCGCCGTGGAGACGATGTACGGCCTGATCATCGTGACCGGGCTGATCGGCTGGGGGCTGAACGCGGCGATGGCCCGCGTCGAGGCCCGCCTGCTGGCCTGGCACCCGTCGCACCGGGAGCAGGCCCGGTGACCGCCCCGACCCGTTCGGCCCGCGCCACCGGGCTCGGGCTGGAGATCACAGTCCCGGTCGCCGTGCTGGTGCTGTGGGGCCTGGCATCGGCCGACAGCGACTCGTTCTACTTCCCGCCCCTGGTCGACATCGTCCGGGCGTTCGGCGACATCTGGCTGTTCGACCGCGTCGGCAGCGACGTGGTCCCCAGCCTGAGCCGGCTCTTCGCCGGGTACTCGCTCGCCGTCGTCGCGGCGGTCGTGATCGGGCTCGCGCTGGGCAGCTCGGACACCGCCCGGAAGATGTGCGACCCGGTCGTGCAGTTCCTGCGGGCCATCCCGCCACCGGTGCTGCTGCCGGCCGGGATCCTGGTGCTCGGTGTCGGGTCGGGCATGAAGGTCGCGCTGATCGCGTTCGTCTGTTTCTGGCCGGTCCTGCTCAACACCATCGACGGGGTGGCCGGCGTCGACCCGACCCTGCGGGAGACCGCGCGCAGCTTCCGGATCCCGCCCGGCGAGCGGCTGCGGCGCATCGTGCTGCCCTCGGCGGCACCGCAGATCTTCGCCGGCGCCCGGGTGAGCCTGTCCATCGCGGTGATCATGATGGTGGTCTCGGAGATGGTGGCCAGCACCGACGGCATCGGCTACTTCGTCCTGCAGTCCCAGCGCACCTACGCGATCACCGACATGTGGTCCGGGATCTTCCTCCTGGCGCTGCTCGGTTACGTCCTCAACGCCCTGTTCCTGCTCGTCGAGCGGCGGGTGCTGCGGTGGCACCGCGGCGCCCGTGCCGGATCCGCCTGACCGGGAGGCACCCATGCTGTACGTGGAGAACCTGCGCAAGATCTACGGGGAGGGCACCCGGACCGCGTTCGAGGCGGTCGGCGACGTCACCTTCGAGGTCACCGAACGCGAGCTGGTCACCATCGTCGGCCCGTCCGGGGCCGGCAAGACGACCGTGCTCAAGTGCCTCGCGGGACTGCTGCCGCCGACGTCCGGGACCGTCGTCCTCGACGGGGAGCCGGTCGAGGAGCCGCCGGAGAAGATGGCCCTGGTCTTCCAGGACTACTCCCGCTCGCTCTACCCGTGGATGACCGTCGAGCAGAACGTCGAGTTCCCGCTCCGGCACCGCCGGCCCGGCACGCGAGAGCTGGCGACGCTGGTCGACGAGACCCTGACCTCGGTCGGTCTGGACGGCGTCGGGAAGAAGTACCCGTGGCAGCTCTCCGGCGGCATGCAGCAGCGGGTCGCGATCGCCCGGGCGCTGGCCTACCAGCCGGAGATCCTGCTGATGGACGAGCCGTTCGCCTCGGTCGACGCGCAGACCCGCGCCGACCTCGAGGACCTCGTCCTGGAACTGCGCACCCGCTACGGGATCACCGTCGTGCTCGTCACCCACGACATCGACGAGGCCGTCTACCTCAGCGACCGGGTCGTGATCCTCAGCCCGTCGCCGACCACCGTCGCCGAGATCGTCGACGTCGGGCTGCCCGATCCCCGCGACCAGGTCGCGACCAAGGAGCTCCCCGAGTTCGCCCACCTGCGGGGATACGTCTGGAGGTCGATCAAGCGCCCCGAGGCCCCGAGCCCGACCTCGCCCTGAACAGCAAGGAGACCATCATGGGACGACGACGTCCGAACGGCTTCCGCCTGCGCGGTCTCGTCGCGCTGGCCGCGGCGAGCGCGCTCGTCGCGACCGGGTGCGGAGGGGGTGGCGGTGCGGCCGACGACGGCGGCCCGACCACGCTCGCGGTGGGCACCCTGCCCATCGCCAACGCCGCCGGCATGTACCTGGGCATGCAGGAGGGGTTCTTCGCCGAGGAGGGCCTCGAGATCGAACCGACCGTGCTGCAGGGGGGCAACGAGATCGTCACCGGCCTGGTCTCCGGTGACTACGACGTCGGCTTCGTCGGCTACATCTCGGCCGGGGTCGCCGCCGGGCGGAACGTCCCGGTCTGCGTGGTCACCGCCAGCGACGCCACCGGCACCACCGCCGAGGACGACTGGCAGGTGATGGTGGCCGGTCCGGGCAACACGATCGACTCCCCTCAGGACCTGGCCGGCAACGCGATCGGCATCAACGCGCTCGGCGGGGTCGCCGAGGTGCTGATCACCGCCGCGCTGGACCGGGAGGGTGTCCCGCCGGGCTCGGTGGAGTTCATCGAGGTGCCCTTCCCCGAGGTGCCGGCGGCGATCGCCGCCGACCGCATCGTCGCCGGTTACACCGCCGAGCCGTTCGTCACCACCGTCCTCGACCAGGGCGGCGAGGTGGTGTTCGCACCGCAGTCCACGCTGGCGCCCGAGTACCCGAACGGCGCCTACGCCGCGAGCCGGCAGTTCGTGGAGGGCGACCCCGAGCTCGTCGAGCGGTTCACCCGTGCGATGAACCGCTCGCTCGAACACGCCCGGGACAACCCCGACGCGGTCCGGCAGATCATCCCGACCTACACCCAGATCCCCGCCGAGATCGCCGAGCGGATGCGCCTGCCGGTGTTCACGTCCGAGCTGGACCGCGCCGCGATCGACGAGCAGATGAGCTTCATGCAGCAGTACGGGATCGTGGACACCGCGCCCACCGCCGACGAGCTGATCTGCGGATGAGCGCCCACCAGGACGGTGCGAGGGTCGCCGAGGCGGTGGGGCGCGCGCTGGCCGCGGCGGGGGTCGGCCGGGTCTTCGGCGTCGTCGGCAGCGGGAACTTCCACGTCACGAACGCGCTCGCCGGTGCCGGCGTGCCGTTCGTGGCCACCCGGCACGAGATGGGCGCCGCGACGATGGCCGACGCCTGGTCGCGGACCAGCGGGGGGATCGCCGCGGTCTCGGTGCACCAGGGCTGCGGGCTGACCAACGCACTCACCGGGATCACCGAGGCGGCGAAGAGCCGTACCTCGCTGCTGGTGCTCGCCGCGGACACGGCGACCGGCGACACGCTCTCGAACTTCCACGTCGACCAGCCCGCCGTGCTCGCCGGCCTCGGCATCGTCTCGCGGACCGCGACCTCGCCGCGGACCGCGGTGCGCGAGGCGCTCCGGGCACTGTGGACGGCACGCACCGAGCGGCGCACGGTGGTGCTCAACCTGCCCCTCGACGTCCAGGAGGCCCCGGACCCCGGGGATCCGGGACCGGTCCTCCCACCGGCACCGGAGCCGGCGCGGCCGGCGCCCGAGGCCGTCGAGCGGCTGGCCGGGCTGCTGCGCACCGCCCGGCGGCCCGTGTTCGTGGCCGGCCGCGGAGCCCGCCACGCCGGGGCGGCCCTGGCCGCGCTCGCCGAGCGAAGCGAGGCGCTGCTCGCCACCTCGGCCCCGGCCCGGGGCCTGTTCGCCGGGAACCCGTGGTCGATCGACGTCTCCGGCGGCTTCGCCTCCCCGCTCACCGCCGAGCTGGTGCGCGACGCCGACCTGGTCGTCGCGTGGGGCGCCTCGCTGAACGTGTGGACCACCCGAAACGGTGAGCTGATCGACCCGTCCGCAACCGTCGTCCAGGTCGACGTGGACGGTGCGGCGCCGGGCACCCACACCCGGATCGACCTCGGCGTCGTCGGCGACGCCGCCGTCACCGCCGAGGCGGTGGACGCCGCGCTCGCCGAGCGACCGCGGACCGCCCCGGCGCGGCGCACTCCGGAACTGCGGGCGGAGATCGCCCGCCGGGTGCGCTGGCGGGACGTCCCCTACGACGACACGGGCACCGCCGAGCTGATCGACCCGCGGACGCTGACCGTCGCGTTGGACGACCTGCTCCCCGCCGAGCGCGTCGTCGCCCCCGACGGCGGGAACTTCAACGGCTACCCGGCGATGTTCCTCGACGTCCCCGACGAGCGCGGCTTCTGCCTCACCCTGTCGTTCTCCTCGATCGGCCTGTCACTGGCCACCGCGATCGGCGCCGGCATGGCGTCGCCGGGACGGGTCGCGGTCGCCGGGATCGGCGACGGCGGCTTCATGATGAGCGCGGTCGAGCTGGACACCGCGGTACGGCACCGGGTACCGCTGGTGGTGATCGTCTACAACGATCACGCCTACGGCGCGGAGGTGCACCACTTCGGACCGGAGGGCCATCCGACCCGGATCGTCGAGTTCCCGGAGACCGACATTGCTGCCGTGGCCCGCGGCTACGGTTGCGGCGCCCTCTCCGTCCGGACCGCCGACGACCTCACGGGAGTCCGGTCCTGGGTGGACGGTGACCGCAGCCGGCCGCTGGTGATCGACGCGCGGATCACGTCGTTCCCGTCCTGGCTGATCGCGCACGCCTTCACCGCCGACCTCCCGGACGTGGACCGGCTGGAGGGGGACAGCGCGGCTCAGCTGCCGAACGCCGAGACGAACTGCTCGGCCGAGCCCACCCGGTAGACCGCGTTGGACTGCCGCACGTCCGACAGCGGGGCGCTCGGCGCCTTCGAGTAGCGGTGTCCGGGGTAGACGGTCGGGTCGCCCTGCAGCGACGCGAGCTGCTGCAGCGAGTGGTACATCTGCGTCGCGTCGCCGCCGGGGAAGTCGGTGCGCCCGCAGCCCTGCAGGAACAGCGTGTCCCCGGCGACGAGCTTGTCGCCGTCCGGGTCCGGCACCAGGAAGCACTGGCTGCCCGGGGTGTGGCCGGGGGTGTGCAGCAGCCGGATCCGCACCGCACCGACCTCGACGACGTCGTCGTGGTCGTGCGGGGTCAGGTCGGTCGCCGACAGCCCGGTCACCCGGGTCACGTAGTCGGCCTCGGCGCGCTGCACGTGGATCGGCACCGGGTGCGACCCGATCAGGTCCGCGACGCCGACCAGGTCGAACCCCATCATCGAGCCACCGACGTGGTCGGGGTGGTGGTGGGTGGCGAGCACGCCGGTGAGCCGCATGCCGTCGGCGTCGAGGGCGGCCAGCAGCTCGCCGGGGGAGTAGGCCGGGTCGACGACGACCGCCTCGCGGCTCTCGGTGTCCCCGATCAGGTACGAGAAGTTGACCATCTGGGTCGCGACCGGGTCCCCGGCGGCGTAGTCCTGCCCGGAGAGCAGCTGGCGGAAGTACAGGCCCATGCCGCGACCCTAGAGGCATAGGGTCGCGCGCGTGCCCCACCCCGAACGTCGCGACCGCCTGCGCCCCCTGCTCACCGCCGCCGGACTGGACGCGTTGCTGGTCACCGACCTGCTCGACGTCCGCTACCTCACCGGGTTCACCGGCTCCAACGCCGCTGTCGTGATCGGCGCCGACCCGACGGCCGACGTGCTGTGCACCGACGGCCGCTACCGCCTCCAGGCCGGCGAGCAGGCCCCGGACCTGGAGCTGCTGGTCGAGCGGCCGAGCGCACCGGCCGCCGGCGCGTCCGTCCCGGCCGGTGCGACGCTGGGCTACCCGTCGGACACGATCACCGTGGACGGTCTCGCCGCGGTCCGCGACGCCGTCCCCGGCCGGCGCCTGCGCCGCGCGCCCGGGCTGGTCGGCCGGCTGCGTGCGGTGAAGGACGACGGGGAGGTGGCCGCGATCCGCGCTGCCTGCGCGCTCGCCGACACCGCGCTGCGCGAGCTCCTCGACGCCGGCGGGCTGCGTCCGGGACGGACCGAGCGGGAGGTCGCGCTGGATCTGGAGGACCGGATGCGCCGTCTCGGTGCGCGCGGCCCGGCGTTCGAGACGATCCTCGCCGCCGGAGCGCACTCGGCGGTGCCGCACCACCGGCCGACCGACGCCGAGCTGCGCCGCGGCGACCTCGTGAAGATCGACTTCGGGGCGGCGCTGGACGGCTACCACTCCGACACCACGCGCACGTTCTGCCTCGGTCCGGCGGCGGACTGGCAGCGGGACCTGCACGCGCTGGTCGACGCCGCCGCCGCGGCCGGCCGGGCGGCGCTCGCCGACGGCGCGACGGTGACCGATGTGGACTCCGCAGCCCGCGATCTGATCAGCGACGCGGGGTACGGCGAGGAGGAGTTCCCGCACGGCCTCGGACACGGCATCGGCCTGGCCGTGCACGAGCCGCCGTGGCTGTCCCGGACCGGGACCGGCGCCGTCGCGGCCGGGCAGGTCGTCACCGTCGAGCCGGGGGTCTACCTGGGTGGCCGGGGCGGGGTCCGGATCGAGGACGTCCTGCACGTGGAGCCGGGCCGCCCGGCCGTCGCGCTGACGACGCTCCCGCGGGAGCTCGTCGAGGTGTGACGACGTCCCGGCCCGGGACACCTGCGTGGCCGGACTCAGCGGCGCCCGAGCACCTCGCGCCACGGCACGGTCGCGCCGATCCGCAGCACCGACCGCTCGTAGATCCGCGCCCCGATCCGGGCGAGCACCGCGACCGCGAGCAGCATCAGCACGACCGTGCCGCCGATCTGGACCAGCGTCGCGCTGCCGTCGGCGATCTTCAACGGCATCAGCATCGCCGGGAACGGCGGGATCCAGGCCAGGACGTTCACGACGGTGTTGTCCGGCGAGCCGATGTACCAGAACGCGATGCCGTACATCGCGAACAGCAGCATCATCAGCGGCCCGGTGGTCGAGTTCATGTCCTCCTGCCGGGACACCATCGACCCGGCGGCCGCGTAGAGGACCGCGAAGAAGGCGTAGCCCAGCACGAACCAGCCCAGCGCGGCGCCGAAGACGCCCACCGCGGTCCCGGTCACCGTCAGCAGCCCGGTCGCGGTACCCGCGGTGATGCCGACGACGCCGTAGAGCCCGAGCTGCACCAGGCCGACCGCGCCGAGGCCGAGGACCTTGCCCAGCAGCAGGTGCAGCGGCCGGATCGTCGCCAGCAGCAGCTCCACGACCCGGCTGGACTTCTCCTCGATCACCCCCATCGCCACGGCCAGCCCGAAGCCCATGATCTGCATGAACATCACCACGAGCACGACGAACGAGATCGCGGTCCGCTGGGCGGCCTCCGGGTCGGCGGGGTCGAGCGCGTCCACGGTGAGCGTCGCCGGAGCGGTGGTGGCGGCCAGCTCGGCCGGGTCGACACCCAGCCCGCTCAGCGCGGTCGCGGTGGCCCGGTCGGCCAGCGCCGCGTCGAGCACCGCGCCGATCGCGGGCCGGACCTCGGAGTCGACGACGGCGACCGCCCCGCCGGCGCCGTCCGGGGTCAGCGCGATGTCGAGGTCGCCGGCCGCCACGGCGTCGCGGCCCGCCTGCGGCGAGTCCAGCGGCCGGACGTCGAGGGGCAGGCCGAGCCGGTCCCCCGCGGTGGTCACCGCGGTCGCCAGCGCCGCGTTCCCGGCGACCCCGACGGTCGGCCGGTCGTCACCGGAACCGCCGAAGACCGAGAAGGCGACCATCCCGCCGGCGATCACCAGCAGCATGATCGCGTTGCTGATCCAGAAGCTCTTCTTCACGACCTGGACGCGGAACTCGCGACGCGCGACCAGGGCGACCGCGCGGTGCGCGGGCAGCGTCGTGCGGATGGAGTCACTCATGCGACGACCTCCCGGTACAGATCGGTCAGCGACGGGGTGGTGACGGTGAACCCGTGGACCGGCCCGGTGGCCAGCGCGGCCGCCAGCACCCGCTGGTCGTCGGCGCCGTCGTCGAGCGAGAGCAGCGTCCGCCCGCCCTCGTGGCCGACCACCTCGACGCCGGGCAGGTGCGAGGCCCAGCCGGGTGCGGCGGCCGGGGCGTGCACCTCGAGCCGGGTTCCGCCGCTGCGGCGCACCTCGCCGACGGTGCCGACGGCACGCATCCGGCCGGCCACGATGATCCCGACGCGGTCGCACAGCCGTTGCACCAGGTCCAGCTGGTGGCTGGAGAACAGCACCGGCACCCCGGCGCGGGCCTTCTCGCGGAGCACCTCGCTCATCACGTCGACGGCGACCGGGTCCAGCCCGGAGAACGGCTCGTCCAGCACGAGCACGGCCGGGTCGTGCACCAGTGCCGCCGCGAGCTGCACGCGCTGCTGGTTGCCCAGGCTCAGCGCGTCGACGGTGTCGCCGAGCCGGGCCTCCACACCGAGCCGCCCGGTCCAGCGGGACACCGCGCGACGGGCGTCGGCGCGGCCGACGCCGTGCAGCTCGGCGAGATAGGTGAGCTGGTCGCCGACCTTCATCCTGGGATACAGCCCGCGTTCCTCGGGCATGTAGCCGATGGTGCGGCGGACGTCGAGGTCCACCGGCCGCCCGCCGAGCCGCACCTCGCCGGAGTCCGCGGCGAGCACCCCCAGCGCGATCCGCATGGTGGTCGACTTCCCGGCGCCGTTGGAGCCGACGAACCCGAAGATCTCGCCGGGCCGCACGTCGAACGAGACGCCGTCGAGCGCGACGGTCGAGCCGTACCGCTTGGTCAGGGCGTCGATCTCCAGCGTCCTGCCGCCCGCCGCGACCGCCGGCGGGGCTGCTCGGGTGATCGGTCCTGCGCTCATCGCGTGCCCCTTTCGTCGGCGGTGTCCGACATTAGGGAACGTGCGGGGTCTCCCGGATCGGCACGGAGGACGAGATGGCCGCCGAGGGGCCCTCGTCCGCGCGGACGAGCGGGCTGCGCGGCAGCACCGCCCGCACCGTCCAGCCGTGCCCGTCACCGGGGCCGGCGTGCAGATCGCCGCCGAGCAGCGCGACCCGCTCGCCCATCCCGACAAGGCCGAGCCCGGACCCGGCGCCGTCCGGGAGGTGCCCGGTGACCGGACCGTCGTCGGTGATCTCGACGACGACGTCGTCGGCGCGGTGCTCGACCCGCACCCGGGTCGGGGTGGGCCCGGCGTGCCGCAGGGTGTTGGTGAGGGCCTCGGTGACGATCCGGCCCGCGAACAGGTCGGCCTCGCCGGGCCGGTCCGGCCGCGCACCGACCACATCGGACACCACCGGGAGCCCGGCGGTCCGCGACGGGGCGACCAGGGCGTCGACGGCGGCGGGAGACAGGTCGGCGCCGCGCGTGTCCGGGGTCAGCGCCGCCAGCTCGGGCAGCGCCTCGTCGACGCGGCGGGCAGCCTCGACGATGTGGGCGAGCGCCTCGGCCCGCTGGGCCGGATCGGCCGCCAGCCGGGCCGCGCCGGCCTGCACGGCGATCGCGGAGACGTGGTGGGCGACGACGTCGTGCAGCTCGCGGGCCACCCGCAGCCGTTCGCGGGCCAGCGCGTCCCGGTCGCCGGCCTCGGCGAGTGCCCGACGACGGGCGTCGGTGTCGAGGCGGTGCCGGCGGACCGCGACACCGGCCGCCCACAGCGGGACGACGGCGAGGAACGACAGCGCGACCAGCGGCGCCGGCTGGCCGAGCTGCGCCCACGCCCCGTGCAGGGTACCGCCGAGGGCCACGGCGCCGGTCGAGACGACGACGGCGATCGCGGACCACCGCACCGGTGCCCGGGTCGCCGCGCCCCACACCAGCAACGTCCAGCCGGCCTCGGCGAACATGTTCGACGCGTCGAGCCCGCCGGCCACGAACGATCCCGCACCGGCGAGGACCAGCGCGGTCAGCGGCGCGGTCCGCCACCAGGCGATGAGCGCGAACTGCACGGCGACCACGACCATCGCCACCGGTGCACCGAACGGCAGCCGCAGCAGGTCGAGGAACCCGTCGATGAGCGGCTGGCCGGTGCCGACCCGGGGCACCCGCGCGAACAACAGCCCGAACAACAGGCCCGGGACGCCGAACGCGGCCAGCGCGGCCACCCCGGCCCGGTCGGGGAGCGGTGGTGTCCCGGCCCGCCGGCGCTCCCGCGGAGCGGGCGGGGGAGCGGGCCGGGCGTCGGGCGGGCCGTCGTCCGAGGGGGCACGCAGGACACCGAGGACGCGGCGCATGGCGGCCAGCACGGACCGGGCCAGGTCGCGGACGGCGCGCAGCTCCGGTTCGGCGCCGTCGCCGGGACCGAGCCGGCCGGCCTGCCGGACCAGCCGGCGCAGCTCGGCGAGCACGCCGCCGCCGATCTCCTCGGCGATCCGGGCGCGCTCGGAGTCCAGCGCGGCGGCCCGCCGCAGCCGGTCGGTCTCGGCACGTTCCCGATCGGCGCGCAGCGCCGCGGTCCGGCTCCACCGCCCGGCCACGGTGGCGATCACCAGCAGCGGCACGACCATGAGCGAGACGCCGGCGACGAGCCCGGTCCGGTCCGCGAGCCCGCCCGGCTCCGGCGACCGCAGCGCGACGGCCGCGAGCATCGCGACCAGGTACGGGCCCGCGACCCAGGCGACCGCCGCAGCCGTGCCGCGTCGCGGGGCCCGCGCGACCGAGAACGCCAGGATCGGCCACACCAGCGCCGCGATCGACGTGAGGGTGGCCAGCGAGACCGACGCCAGCGCGGCGAACCCGAGGTAGGTGGTCAGCGGCCGGTGGCGGCGGACGAGCATCGTCGCCGACATCGCGAGGGTCAGCAGCACGGCGAGCAGCACCGCTGCCGGCCCGGACAGCAGGCCGCCGGCGGCGGGGACGATCCCGAGGACCGTCCCCATCGTCTCCTGCGCGACGAGCAGGAGTGCCAGTGCGGCCAGCGCGAGGTCTCCCGCCCGGCTCCCGGGCAGCGGGCGCGGCCCGCCCGGTGTCACGGGCCCGCCCCACCGAGCAGTGTCACGGGCCCGCCCCCACCAACCCGTGCTCGTAGGCGAATACCACCAGCTGCACCCGGTCGCGCAGGTCCAGCTTGGTCAGCAGGTTCGACACGTGGGTCTTCACCGTCGTGCCGCCGAGCACGAGCCGGTCGGCGATCTCGGCGTTCGACAGGCCCGACGCGACCAGCCCCAGCACCTGCCGCTCGCGCTCGGTCAGCGACCCGGCGGGCCCGGCGTCCGGGGCGGGGTCGGCCGGCACGAACGACCCGACCAGCCGCCGGGTCACCGACGGCGCGAACAGCTCGTGGCCGGCGTGCACCGTGCGCACCGCGACCTGCAGGTCCTCCGGCTCGACGTCCTTGAGCACGAACCCCGAGGCCCCGGCCCGCAGCGCGTCGTAGACGTGCCGGTCCAGGTCGAACGTCGTCACCACCAGCACCCGGATCCCCGGCTCGCGCAGCGCGCGGATCCGGCGGGTGCCCTCGATGCCGTCGGTGCCGGGCATCCGGACGTCCATCAGCACCACGTCCGGGCGCAGCGTCTCCGCGAGCTCGGCCGCCGCGGCCCCGTCGGACGCCTCGCCGACGACCTCGATGTCCGGCGCCGCGGCCAGCACGGTCCGCAGGCCCGCCCGGACGACGGCCTGGTCGTCGGCCACCAGCACCCGCACGGTCATCCACACCCCAGAAGATCTCTCGCGCCCGTCGCGGTCATCCTGGCACGTGAACGGCCCGGGACCGGATCCGGCGGGCCCGCCCGGTACCCTGGTCGCCGGACCTGCGCACCGCTCCCGCGGCGGGTGCGTGTGCCCCGCCGGCGATCCGTCCGTGCCACCCGCCCCCGGGGCGCGGGTGCTGCCGGACCGGCGGGTGGGGCGAGCGAGAGACGAACCGTCAGCGACACCCGATCGGAGAGCGCGCACGTGGCGACCACGAACGACCTGAAGAACGGCCTGGTGCTGAACCTGGACGGCCAGCTGTGGTCGGTGACGTCGTTCCAGCACGTCAAGCCGGGCAAGGGCGGCGCCTTCGTACGCACCACCCTGAAGAACGTCATGTCCGGCAAGGTCGTCGACAAGACCTTCAACGCCGGCACCAAGGTCGAGACCGCGACCGTCGACCGGCGCGACATGACCTACCTGTACCGCGACGGCGCCGACTTCGTGTTCATGGACGGCGACACCTACGAGCAGATCCCGATCTCCGAGGCGGCCGTCGGCGACGCGGCGAAGTACCTGCTGGAGAACGCCTCCGCCCAGGTGTCGCTGCACGAGGGCGAGCCGCTGTTCATCGAGCTCCCGACCTCGGTCGAGCTGGTCATCTCGCACACCGACCCGGGCCTGCAGGGCGACCGCTCCACCGGCGGCACCAAGCCGGCCACCGTGGAGACCGGCGCCGAGATCCAGGTGCCGCTGTTCCTCGAGTCCGGCACCAAGGTCAAGGTCGACACCCGCGACGGCCGGTACCTCGGCCGCGTCAACTAGAGGGACCGGCGAGAACGTGCGAGCCCGCACCAAGGCCCGTAAGCGGGCCCTGGACATCCTGTTCGAGTCCGAGGCGCGCGGCGAGGCACCCCTGACGGTGCTCACCGCGCGTCGCGAGACCGACGACGCACCGCCGGTGCAGGAGTACGCCGCCCGGCTGGTCGAGGGTGTCGCGACCCACCTCGGACGGATCGACCAGCTGATCGCCGAGCACGCTGAGGGCTGGAGCGTCGACCGGATGCCCGCCGTGGACCGTGGCGTGCTCCGGATCGGGGTCTACGAACTGCTGTGGATCGACGACGTCGACGACCCGGTGGCCATCACCGAGGCCGTCGAGCTGGCCCGGATGCTCTCGACCGACGACTCGCCGCGCTACGTCAACGGCGTCCTCGGTCAGATCTCCGACATCGCCGAGCACCTGCGCGCGACGCTGTAGCGCCCCTCCTCGCGACGGCCCGCATCCGCACCCGGATGCGGGCCGTTCGCGTTCCGGTGAATGGCGGGCGGATGTCCGTCTACGACCGCTGGTCGACGCTGATCGGCCGGTCGGCGCACGGGACGACGCGCTCGTGACCCCTGGTGACAGCCCGAAATCACGCTGTGCACACCTTGGGGGAGCCTGCTCGTCACGGGCCGCGGTGGCGCGACCTCCACGAACGCGTCACCGGCCGTGCGAGACCGGTTGCACTCCGTCGACTTCGGACGCGGATTCCGGTCGGTCGACACCTCCGACGGGGCGTGCTTCCATGGCGCCGCTACCGATCATGGATCGATCCGGCACACAAGGTAACGACGGAGGTGGGATCGCATGGCGTCACGAGCCCGTGCTCGTGAGATCCTCGATCGATCACGCGTGATGTTCGGCCGCTCACGGGTCGTGGCGGCCGACCTGCTGGACCCGCAGCGCAGGGCGGTGCCGAAGGCCATCGAGGCGGCCCCGAGTGCTCCCGCCGCGCCCGCGGTCACCACGGCGACGGACGGGGCACTGGTCGAGGTCTGCGCGAGCATCGCGCTGCGGGACCTCAACCTGATCGACACGCTGCTGTCCGACCTGGAGGCGATGGAGCGCGGCGAGGAGGACAGCGCGCGGCTCTCCCAGCTCTACCGGCTCGACCACCTCGCGGCGCGGCTCCGGCGCAACGCCGAGAACCTGCGCGTCCTCGCCGACCGCGACGCCGACGAGGACGGCGGCACCACCATCTCGGTGCTCGACACCGTGCGCGGTGCGATGTCCTCGATCGACCAGTACGCCAAGGTCGGCATCGGGCACATGGTGCCGCTGGGCGTCGCGGGGTTCGGCGCCAACGACCTGAGCCGGGTGCTCGCCGAGCTGCTGGACAACGCGGCCGCGCACTCGCCGCCGGGCTCGGACGTGCGGGTCAGCGCGCACCTCACCGAGCGCGGCAGCGTGCTGATCCGGATCGAGGACGACGGCATCGGCCTCCCGGCCGACCGCCTGGCCGAGCTGAACACCCGGCTCACCAGCGACCAGCCGCTGGACGACGCCGCGGTGCGCCACATGGGACTCGCCGTGGTCCGCCGGCTCGCCGAGCGGCACGGCCTGGGGGTCTCGCTCGACCACCGGGTCCCGCGTGGCACGACGGCCGGCGTCGTCGTCCCGCCGTCGCTGATCACCGACCTGCCCGAGGACACCTGGTCCGGCCGGGCCACGGTCCCCGCCCGCCGCGGCGCGCAGGTGCCCGAGGAGGACGTCCCGGTGCTCGCCGGCGTCAACGGGGTCTCCGCGGGTGCCGGCGGGGCGGCGGCCGAGCTGCCGCGCCGCTCGGCCACCGCTCCGACGCCACGGCTCGCGCCGGAGCCCACGGCCCGGCCGAAGGCCACCGCCCCGCCGAAGGAGACCGCCCCGCCGAAGCCGACGCTGCCGTCGTCGCCCGCCATCGACGGGACCACGGACAGCGGTCTCCCGCGCCGGGTGTCGCGCAGCATCAAGCCCGACACCCCGGACGTCGTCCCGGCCCCGGCCGGCGACGGCGTCGACCTCGCCGGCGCCGATCAGTTCCTGGCCGACCTCGACGGCTTCACCGACGGCGAGGCGGCCGCCAGGGCCCAGGACGACCCGGACGCTCCCACCCCGGGCGCCCCCACTCCGGACGCCCCGGCCCAGGACGCTCCGACCGAGGACGGGGACACGAGGTGAACGCGGAGATGACCTCCTCCCAGGAGGAGTTCGCGTGGCTCGTCAACGAGTTCGTCGGCCGCGTCCACGGCGTCACGCACGCGTTGATCATGTCGTCGGACGGGTTCCCGCTGACCGCGTCGAGCACCGTCGACACCCAGGCGGCCGAGCAGCTCGCGGCGATCGCCAGCGGCCTGCTCAGCCTGTCGCACAACAGCGCCGCCCTGTTCGACAAGGGCTCCTGCGAGCAGATCATGATCAGGATGAGCCACGGCTACTTCCTGTTCATGGGGATCGGCTCGGGCGCCGGCTTCGCGGTGCTCACCGCGGCCGGGTGCGACATGAAGGTCGTCGGCTACGAGATGACCCAGTTCGTCCGCAAGGCCGGACACGTGCTCACGCCCGAGGTCCGCGCCGATCTGCGCCGGGTGCTGTCCGCGCCGCAGGGCGACGCATGACGGCGGAGGGAAGCAGCATGTCACGCAGCCGCAGCCGCCGGATCCGGCCGTACACGCTGACCGGCGGGCGCACCCAGGCCAAGCACGAGCTGCTGGTCGAGGCACTGGTCTCGGTGCCGCGCTACGACCCGGGCCTGTCCGCGACGCTGATGCCGGAGTCGCGGGAGCTCTACGAGAGCGCCCGTGCGCGGGTCTCGATCGCGGAGCTGTCGGTGGCCGTCGCCGCCCCGCTGGGCGTGATCCGGGTGCTGCTCAGCGACCTGGTCGCCCAGGGCGCGGTCTACGTGCACCCGACCGCGCACACCTATCACCATGACCGCGAGATGCTCGGAAGGATCCTCGATGGACTCGAGCGGCTATCGGTCTGAGGGCCGGCCCGCGTCGGTGGAGGACGGTCCCGACGGCCGTCCCACGATCTCCGCGAAGATCGTCGTCGCGGGCGGGTTCAGTGTCGGCAAGACGACCTTCGTCGGTTCGGTCTCGGAGATCCCGCCGCTGAACACCGAGGCGTGGATGACCGAGGCGGGAACCGGGATCGACGAGCCGGTCGAGGCCGGCAAGTCGACGACGACGGTGGCGATGGACTTCGGCCGCATCACCCTGCAGTCGGACCTGTTGCTCTACCTGTTCGGCACCCCGGGGCAGCCCCGGTTCTGGTTCCTCTGGGACGACCTGACCCGCGGCGCGCTGGGCGCGATCGTGCTGGTCGACACCCGTCAGCTGGAGCGCTCGTTCGCGGCGATCAACTACTTCGAGAACGACTCGAAGCTCCCGTTCGTCGTCGCGGTCAACACGTTCCACGGGGAGCTGCACCACGACCTCGCCGACGTCCGCGAGGCGCTGGCGCTGCCCCCGCACATCCCCCTCGTCACCGTCGACGCCCGCGAGCCCGCGTCGACCGTCGGCACACTGCGCCGGCTCGTCACGCACGTGCTGTCGCTCCCAGACCTCTCGATGCCAGGAAAGGTGCGCTCCCATGCCTAAGGTCCTCATCGTCGGCGCGGGCCAGTCCGGCCTCCAGCTCGCGCTGAGCCTGGTGGCGAAGGACTACGACGTCACCGTCATGACCGCGCGCACCCCGGACGAGATCCGCGAGGGCCGGGTCATGTCGACCCAGTGCATGTTCGGCGACGCGCTCGCGATCGAGCGCGGCCGCGAGCTGAACTTCTGGGAGGACGACGCCGTCCGCGTCGAGGGCCTCGGCGTCTCGATCGCGGGCCCGGACTCGAGCCGGGTGATGGACTGGGTCGGCATGCTCGACGAGTACGGCCAGTCCGTCGACCAGCGGGTCAAGATGGCCGGCTGGCTGGAGCTGTTCGAGAAGCGCGGCGGCAAGGTCGTGCTGCACGGTGTCACCACCGCCGACCTGGACCGGCTCACCCCGCTCTACGACCTCGTCGTCGTCGCTGCCGGCAAGGGCGAGCTGGTGCAGCTGTTCGACCGCAACCCCGCGCTCTCGCCGTTCGAGCGGCCGCAGCGCGCGCTGTCCCTGGCCTACGTGCACGGCGTCGACCGGCGTCCGGAGCACCCGGACTTCTCCGCCGTCCGGTTCAACATCATCCCGGGCGTCGGCGAGCTGTTCGTGATCCCGGCGTACACGCTGTCCGGGAACTGCGAGATCCTCTTCTTCGAGGGTGTGCCGGGCGGCCCGCTGGACTGCTGGAGCGACCGGCCCGGTCCGCAGGAGCACCTCGAGCGCATGCTCGGACTCATCCGCGAGTACCTGCCGTGGGAGTACGAGCGGGCGAAGAACGCGACGCTCACCGACCCGCTCGCCACCCTGACCGGCGGCTACACGCCGATGGTGCGCAACCCGGTCGGCACGCTCCCGTCCGGCGGCCGGGTGCTGGGCATGGCCGACGTCGTCGTGGCCAACGACCCGATCACCGGCCAGGGGTCGAACAACGCCGCCAAGTGCGCCGAGACGTACTACCGGTCCATCGTGGAGCACGGTGACGCCCCGTTCGACGCCGCGTGGATGGAGTCCACCTTCCACACGTACTGGGACTACGCGCAGCACGTCACCGACTGGACGAACGCGCTGCTCGGCCCGCCGCCGGAGCACGTCCTGAAGATCCTCGGGACGGCGCAGGAGAACGACGTCGTCGCGCGGCGCTTCGCCAACGGCTTCAGCGACCCGTCGGACTTCCGGCACTGGTTCATGGACCCGGCGAAGACCGACCGCTACCTCGCCGGAGTCTGACCCATCCCGAGTCCGACCGCGCCCCCGTCCGTTGCGGATGGGGGTGCCGTCGTCCCCGCCGACCGCGCGGCGCGACACATGCCATGGCCCGGAGCCTGCGGTCGGCGAACTCGATCAGCCACTCGAAGCTCTCGTCCACATCGGTCCCGAGCTGGAAACCGGACGCGGACTGGATCGAGGCGAACCCATGGAACAGGCTGCGCACAGTCCGCATCGCGTGCACCTGCTGTTCCGCAGCGATGTCGTAGCTGCGTAAGGCGGCCAAGTAGTCGAGCTGCCGGCCGGCCGCCGTCGCGACCGGGTCGTCCGGGCCCCCACGGGTACGCCGGTCGTCGCGACGAAGCGACCCGCGCGGGCCACCGCGTAGTCGTGGTGGGCCCGCATCCCTGCGTCGAGGGCGTCCCGGCCGGAGCGCCCGCGGATCGCCTCGCCGACCCGGTCCGCGACCTCGTTCGAGACCAGCACGGCGATGCCCCGGCGTAGCTCGTGCCGGCTCGCGACGTGCTTGTACAACGACGGCGTGCGGACCTCGAGCCGCTGGGCGAGGTCGCTCATCGACATGGCGTCGAGACCGATCTCGTCGGCCAGCGCGGCCCCGCCCGCGACGACGGCCGCGGTGTCCCGGATCAGGACCGCGCGGCGCCGCAGCGCTCAGGACGGCACGGCCAGCCCGCGCTCGTCGTGCTCGACGTCGGGCCACGGCCGCCGCATGTCCTCCAGCCCGCGGTCGATCCAGCTTCCGATCACCGCGATCCCGGCGCGCAACTCCCTCAGCGCGTCGTCGTGGTCGCCGTCGATCCCGGCCTCGCGCAGCAACGGCCCGGCGTCGGCCAGCCGGCGGCGCATCCACCCGGCCGGATCGTGGCTGAGATCGGCGTCGAAGACCCGGTCGTCGGGCTCACCGCCGGTCATCGCGGGGTGCCAGTGGATCCGGTCACGCGCGTCCGGACGGGACTCCAGTAGGTCGAACCGGCAGAAGGCCGGACCGGCGGCCCAGCCCGTGGAGGCGTAGACGCTGCCCGCCGCCGTCGCCGGTTCGACCATCCGCAGCTCGATCCGCAGTCCGCGTTCGCGCACGTCCGGCCCGGTCTCGGCAGGGTCCTGGAAGTCGATCTCCTCCCCGGTCACCGCGATGCTCCCGAACATCCATACTCGCTGCACGCCACTCCGCTCCTCGACCGCTCGCCTCGCCGGACCCCGTCATTCTGGTCGGAGTGTGCCCATCTCGGGCGGGCCGTCCCGGTGTACCGCACCGGGCCTCGGCGTCCAGGCCCGACCGACGGTCGCCCGAGTCCGGCGTCAGTCCGCCGTGACTCCGCCCGCGTCGAGGGCGCGGTGCGTACCGAACGACCGCCGGTGGTAGACGAGTGGCTCCGCCGGCCGGCTGCCGGCTCCGACGACGCGCCCGAGCACGATCGTGTGGTCCCCGCCGAGCACGAGATCGACCACGTCGCAGGCCAGCCAGCCGGAGGTGCCCGCCAGGCGCGGGAGCCCGTGACACCGCTCCCAGTCGACGCCGGAGAACTTCTCCGCGCCCTTGCCGGCGAAGCGTGTCGCCAGTCCGGCGTGGACGCTCGCGAGCACGTTGATCCCGACGAGCCGGGTGCGCCGCACGATGTGCAGGAGGTCCGAGCGTTCGTCGAGAGCGACCATGACCATCGGGGGTTGCCGGGACAGGGAGGCGAAGGCACTGACGGTCGTCCCGTGCGGCCGGTCCCCGTCGAAGGCCGTGACCACGGCGACCGGCGTACATACACCTCCCATCACCTCGACGAAGGTGTCCTCCACGGGCCCCGTGGGCGCGGTCATCTCTCCGCCCGTCCCGTCGATGCGGCCTGGGCCTCGATCAGCTCGATCGCGCGGGCCCAGAGCACGCCGGGGCCGTCCCCGACGATCAGTGCCGGCGATCGGGCCGCCCGCAGAGCAGCCGTGCCACGCGGACAGGCGAACACCACGCGCGGCCGGCGGCGGACGATGTCGGCGGCCGCCTCGGCGACCGCGGAGTCCGCCTCGGGTATCCCGACGACCAGGGCACCGTTGCCCAGCAGCTGGGCGGCGCGGACGGAGACCTCGGTCTCCTCGCCCAGGTCGGTCATGAAGACGACGACGCCGCAGTCCGGCCCGAGGCGGTACCGGCGTAGCCCTGCGGCGAGCAGGCCGGCCCGCTCCTCGACCCTGCCGGTGGTACGACGTGGCGGTGCCGATGTGGTCACGGACCGCTCCTCTCCTGACTCGTGGGATGCCGTCGCCGCCACATCACGACCCCTCGGCCGCGGACGCGACGGACAGGTGCCGGTGCTGGAGTTCCGGGGACGCCGCGAAGTCGTCCGCGGAACCCTCGTGACCCAGCCGGCCACCGTCCAGGACGAAGACCCGGGAGGAGAGGCGGAGCACGAGCTGCAGGTTCTGTTCTGCGAGCAGCACCGAGACCCCGAATTTCTCGGGCAACGCCGCGATCGAGGCCTCGAGCTGCTGGACCACGAGCGGAGCCAGTCCCTCGGTCGGCTCGTCGAGCAGCAGGAGCCGAGGCGTGCCGGCGAGCGCCCGGGCGATCGCGACGGCCTGCTGCTCCCCTCCGGAGAGCTGGAAGCCCTCGCGGTCGACCAGCCGCTCGAGCAGCGGGACGGCGTCGATCAGCCGATCGAGGTCGAGCGGGGTCCGCGCCGCCCGCGCGGCCAGCATGAGGTTCTCCCGGACACTCAGGCCCGGGAAGATCCGCCGGTCCGGCGGCACCCAGGCGATCCCGAGACGAGCGATCCGTTCGGTCGGGAGCCCACTGATGTCGGCTCCGTCGAAGGTCACCGTCCCGCTGACCTGGGCGTCCAGCCCCATGATCGCCTTGAAGGTGGTGCTCTTGCCCGCGCCGTTGCGCCCGAGGAGCCCGACGATCTCACCGGAGCTCACGTCGAGGTCGACGCCGAACAGGGCCTGCGCGGACCCGTACCAGGCTCGCAGCCCGCCGACGTCGAGGATCGTCGGAGTCACCGGTCCACCGTCCCGAGGTAGAGCTCCCGCGTCTCGGGAGCGGCTTCGACTTCGGCCGGGGTTCCTTCGACGAGGACCTCCCCCTGGCCCATCAGCACCACCCGGTCACTCACCGAGAACACGACGTCCATGTCGTGTGCGGTGAGCACGACGGCCAGCTCGGGGTTCTCGCCCTTGATCCTGCGCAGTTGGTCGACGGTCCGGCGGATGTCGTCGACGGACATGCCGGCGGTGGGCTCGTCGAGCAGCAGCAGCCGGGGCTGCTGCAGCATCGCCATCGCAAGCTCGAGCCGTTTGCGGTCACCCTGGGCGAGGTTCTCGGCCAGGGTGTCGGCCAGCGTGGCCAGGCCCATCCGTTCGAGCGTGGCCTCCACATCCTGCCGGCACGTGCCCGCGGAACCGCGGACGTCCCAGAACGCCAGCGAGGTGCCGCCCGTGGCGGTGTGGGCGACGACGAGGTTCTCTCGGACGGTGCGGGACCCGAAGAACGACGCCACCTGGAACGTGCGGCTCATCCCGGCCCGCGCGCGTCGCGTGGCCGACCACCGGGTCACGGTCCGGCCCCGGAACTCGACGGCTCCCTCGTCCGGCCGGTGCTCGCCGGCGCACACCCCGAACAGGGTCGACTTGCCGGCCCCGTTCGGTCCGATGATCGACACCGTTTCCCCCGCCGTGACCTCGAACGAGGCCCCGCGCACGGCCGGCGGGCCACCGAACGACTTGACGATCCCCGTCGCGCGCAGCACGACACCCTGGTCGCTCACGATGTCCCCCTCCGTCGTCCCGCGAGTACGTCGCGTGCCTTCGTCGCCGCGCCCGCGAGCCCCTCCGGAAGGAGCAGGACGACGATCAGCAGGCCCAGTCCGAAATAGAGTTCCGGGGTGGCCGAGGTGTCCATCAGCGACCAGCTGACGACGGTGAAGAGCACGGCTCCGACGGCCGGGCCCCAGAAGGTGGCGACCCCGCCGATCAGGCACATGATCACGACCTCGCCGGAGACGACCCACGACATGACCTCCGGGCTGGCGATGCCCTGCAGCTGCACGAACAGGGCACCGGCAAGACCGCCGAGCAGGGCCGCGACACCGGTGGCCGTGATGCGCATCATCCGCACGTCGAGACCGAGCGCGGCGGCGCGGCGCGGGTCGTCCCGAACCGCCGTCAGCCCGACGCCCCAGGACGAATGGCGGGCCCGGCGGATCCCGACCGAGACGATCGCGACGATCGCGACCGTGTAGACCCAGAATGCGCCGTCGGAGAAGAGCGACTGTCCGAAGATCGTCCCCCGGGGGATGCCGGGCAGGCCGTTCTCGCCGCCGAACGCCGGCACGCGGTAGAGCAGCAGGAACAGGATCTGCCCGAAGACCAGGGTGAGCATGGTGAACTCGACGCCGGTCACCCGGGTGGCGGCCACGCTGAACAGCAGACCGAGCAGCGCCGCGACTCCGGCTCCGGCGACCAGCGCGAGCAGCGGGGGCAGCCCGGCCGGCGCGAGCAGCGCCACCGTGTACGCGCCGGCACCGAAGTACGCGGCCTGCCCGAACGAGACCATCCCGGTCCAGCCGAGCTGGATGCTGGTGCCCAACGCGAACAGGGCGTAGATCACGGCCGTGGTGGCCAGGAACAACGTCGAACCGCCGAGGGCGGCGTAACCGGCGACGCCGACGACCAGCCACACCAGGAGCGTCCGCACCGACGGCGGTACCCGGCCCACGAGCCGGGATCCGGTCGACCCGCCGGGGCCGGTGGCCGCGGCGGGCCGGGTAGGTGCGATGACTGGGGACATCTCATGCCTCCCTGAGGCCGGACGAGGTGCTCAACAGGCCCCCCGGGCGCAGCAGCAGCACCGCGGCGACACCGATGTAGAGGCTGAACCCGACGAGGCCGGGCTGGAAGCTCACCGCGAAGCTCTCGAGTACGCCGATGAGCAAGGCGGCCACTAGTGCTCCGGGGATCGATCCCAGTCCACCGATGATCACGACGGCGAAGCTCTGCACCACGAACGTCGGGGCCAGGCCCGGCTCGATCGACACCAGCGGTGCGATCAACGCACCCGCCAGACCGGCGAGCGCCGAACCGAGGACGAACACCGGTAGCTGGACCCGGCGGGCCCGGACCCCGAGTGCGCGGGCCATGGTCTCGTCGTGCGCCACCGCCCGGATGTTCTGCCCGAAGGAGCTCCGGCGGAGCAGGACGGTCAGGCCGGCCGCGAGCACCAGACCGATCCCGATGAGCACGAGGTCGTAGACCGCGACCCGGATGCCTCCGATGCCCACGGCCCCGGCGAGCTCGATCGCCTGGGCCTGACTGCGCGGCGTGACCCCCCAGATCTGCTCGGTGAGACCCCCCAGGGTCAGCAACAGGGCGTACGACGCCAGCAGCGTGGTGGTGTGGTCACGGGTGTAGAGCCGCCGGAAGATCGTGACCTCGCTGACCGCTCCGACCGCGCCCACCACCACCGCGGCGACGAGGAGGGCGACCACCAGCATCAACGGCGAGGGCGCGGCCCCGCCCAGGACGGTGGCGAGCACGAACGCCCCGAGGGCGAACAGTGCGCCGTGCGCGAAGTTGAGCACCCGCATCACGCCGTAGATCAGCGTGAGACCACTGGCCACGACGAACAACGGCACACCGCCCGCCACGCCGGCGACGAGTGCGGCGACGATCTCGCCCACCGGACTCACCGCCCCCCGTACGGCACGACGATGGTCTCCACCACGTCGATCCCGTCGGGCTGATCCGGTGCGCCCACCGTGTGGCTGACGACGGTCGGGATGTCCGCCTGGTGCGACTCGGCACCGATGGTGACCGGACCGCTGGGCCCGTCGAACGTCACGCCTTCCAGCGCGGTGCGCACCTGCTCCGGGTCGTCGGTGCCCGCCTCCTGCAGCGCGGCGGTGTAGGCGAGGCCGACCAGGTACCCCTGGTAGGTCCAGCCGACGGGGCGTGCGCCGTCGTGCATCGCGCCGTAGGCCTCGACGAACTCCTGGTTCACGGGTGTGTCGAAGGCGGCGTAGTTGTAGTCGTAGGCGTTCCACATGTCGGGTGCCCGGCCGTTCAGCGACCGCGCGACGTTGTAGTACTCACCGGCGTTGGCGAGAACCGCGATCTGTTGGGGCAGGTCGAACGACTCGGCCTGCTGGATGAACCCGGCGGTCCCGGCGCCGTAGGTGCTGAGAAAGACTCCCCGGCCGTCGCGCTCCCCGGCCAGGCCCCGGCTCATCGCGGAGACCTGCGCGCGGAAGTCGGTCGTGTTCAGCGGCAGCCACTGCTCACGGTTGACGGTGATGCCCGCCCCGCCGTCGAGGCCGTCCCGGAACCCGTCCCAGGTCTCACGGCCCCACTTGTAGTCGAAGCCGAGCACGTCGAACGTCCTCACCTGAGGGAACCGTTGTCCGATCACCTCGGCGACGGCGTCCGCGGTGGACCGGTCCCGCGCCGCGACACCGAAGGTCCGGGTGAAGGGGGCCTGCCCGGTGAAGGCGCCGGTCTGCTCGTTGCTCGCGCACGAACCGGTGATGAGCACGGCGGGGGACTGCTCGATGATCGGTGCGACCGCACCGCAGTTGGCGGAACTGAACATCCCGCCGACGAGCTCCACCCCGTCGCCGACGAGATCGCGCGCGGCCTGGGTGGCGGTCTGCGGGCTGGTGCCCTCGTCCGTGACCACCAGTTCCAGCTGCCTGCCGTCGATGCCGCCCGCGGCGTTCGCCTGGTCGACCGCGATCCGGGCGCCGTCGACCAGGTTCTCCCCGATCTCTCCGAACGCCCCCTGCGTCGGCGCGATGAACCCGATCCTGATCACGTCGTCGGCGGCGTTCGAGCCACCCCCGGCGGACCCACATCCTGCGACCCCGAATACGAGCAGCGCCGCGCTTGCCAGCCAGACCTTCCTCACGGATCCCAACCTCCTTGTCAGTGTGAAGACCGTCATCGGACGGATAGGCGGACGATCAACCCCGCGACGATCAACCCCGCGCGGTGACCCCACCGTCGACGTGCACCGTCTCGCCGGTGATCCCCGCGGATCGGGGACCGGCGAGGAACGCGGCCGTGTCCGCGACCTCGGTGGCGGCGATCATCCGGCCGAGGGGGATGGTCCGGAGCTTCTCCTCGAGATAGCCCGGGGACCGGCGGATCTCTCTGTTCATCCCGGTGGGCACGATGGTCGCGGAGATCGCGTTCACCCGTACCGGGACGTCGGCCCACTCGATGGCGAGGGTGCGCACCAGCGAGCCGACGGCGGCCTTCGTCATCCCGTAGACGGCTGTGCCCGGAACACCCCGCTCTCCGGCCGTGGACGTGACCGCGACGACCGAACCGCGGTCCGAGCGGCGGAGCAGGTCCTGCAGAGCGAGCAGGACGTTGACCGTGCCCCACACGTTCGCGTCGAAGACGGACCGGGCCTGCTGGGGCGCGACCTCGCCGAACGGCTGCCAGGTGTTCACCCCCGCGCAGTGCACGACGGCGTCGAGCCGGCCGTACCGCTCGTGCAGCCGCGCCGCGGCCGCAGCACAGTCACCGGGGTCGGTGACGTCGCAGTCCCACTCCGTGTCCGTGGCCCCGTCGCCGGTCGTCGCCCGGTCGAGTCCGACGACCGCGTACCCGTCGCGGCCCAGAGCCGCGACGACCTCGCGGCCGATACCTCCCCGACTTCCGGTGACCACGGCCACCGGCGCCGAGGGACCGCTACCAGTCACTCCGGGCACCGATCTCCGCCAGCGCGGCGACCGCGACGTCCATGTCCTGGGTGTAGTGCCCACCGGACACCCCGAGGCCGCCGACGAGCTCCCCGGCGACGATCACCGGGTAGCCACCGCCCAGCGTCACCAGGCGCGGGATCGCCGAGCGCGCGCCCGCGCCGAGCACGGCATCCGCTTCCAGCGCGGCGTGCCAGGCGTGCGTCGGCCGGCCGGACGCGGCGCTGAACGCCTTGTCCTGCGCGACCGACCCCGAGGTGAAGGAGGCGCCGTCCATGCGGTGGAAGGCCTTGAGCAGACCGCTCTCGTCGATCACGGCGAGGCTCATCCGCAGTCCGGCGGCGACCGACGCCCGTTCGGCCGCGGCGATCAGTGCGGTCGCCAGGGAGGCGCTCACTGTCGGGCGGGTCAGGGTGATCGCGGTGTCGTGCGCGGTGTCGGTCATCGGCGGATCCCGGCCTCTCTCAGCAGTGGCATGACGTTCTCGTCGAAATGGGTGAGCTCCTCGAGGTAGTCGAGGAAGGCCAGCGCGACACCGTCGATGCCGGCCCGTGACAGGTCGACCAGCTGGGACGCGACCTGCTCGGGGGTGCCGACGATCGTGTAGGCACCGAAGCTGAGGACGAACGGGTCCAGACCGGCGCTGACCTGGCTGTCGAACGAGGAGCTCTGCATCCCGAGGGTCGTCGCCAGGTTCCGTGCACCGACGTAGTCACCCTTCTCCAGGATGTGCGCCCTGACCTGGCGGGCCTCCTCCTCGGTGTCCCGGCAGATCACGAAGGCCGACATCATCACGCTCATCGAGCGCCGGTACTCGCGCCAGGCCAGGTCCCGGATCCGCGCGGAGTATGTGCGCGCATCGTCGAGCGTGTGGGCGGCCGCGAAGTTGATGTCGACGTTGCGTGCCGAGAAGTCCAGGCCGGCGGGCGAGTTCCCGGCATTGATCAGCACGGGGTGGGGTTGCTGCAGCGGCCTCGGCTTCGACACCGCATCGGCGACGGTCACGTACTCGCCCGCGAAGTCGACCGGGTCGTCGGAGGTCCAGAGATCCCGGACCACGCCGAGCCACTCGTCACCGAACGCGTAGCGGTCGGTGCGTCCACGCTGGACGACCCCGAACATCTCCATCTCCGAGGTGAACCAGCCCATGACCAGGTTCAGGGCGAACCGCCCGCCGGACACGTGGTCGATCGTCGCCGCCTGCTTCGCGGCGACGATCGGGTGCACGGTCGGCAGATGGGAGGTGGCGACGATCGCGATGTTCTCGGTCTGCGCGGCGAGCGCCGCGGCCCAGGTGTAGGTCTCGAATGCGGTGCCGTTGAAGTCGGTCGAACCACCGAAGCCCTTCCAGCGGGCGATGGGGATCAACGCCTCGAAACCGACCTCGTCGGCCTTCTTCGCGATCTTCGACGTGTGCTCCCACGTCACCTCGTAGGTGGTCTCGGCCTCGGTCATCGTGAGACCGCCACTGCAGTTGATCCCGAACAGCCCGAGCTTGAGGGGCTGCTCGTTGAACAACGGCATGCCGGCGCGACCGTTCGGCTCCGCGGACGGGGGTGGTGCTGCTCGGGTCACTGCGCTGTTCCCTTCACGCGTCGAGCGGGCTCCGATTCGTTCCCTCCAGCGGAACGATTCGATCGGAGGTTTGCTGTGGCGTCCACTTGCTCGCACTGCGACGTTCTCGCAGGCAGTGAAGTTAGCTCCGTTGACCGGGAGAATCAAGCGACGGCGCTGAACATTTGCATCTAGCCCCGCTATCGACATAGCGTTCCTTTGGGCGATACGTTATCTAGGCGGTGACGCCGGACCGGCGCCATCGGGGCGCGCGGGGAAGGCGGTAGGGCTGATGGGATCCGGTTCGGGTGCGGCGGCGGGGACCGAAAGCGCGGGACGCACACTCGACGTCCTGCTGCGGTTCCTCGACGGGACGGAGACCCTGGGCATCTCCGAGCTCGCCCGCGACATGACGGTCAGCAAGGCGGTCGTGCACCGGGCCCTGCAGACCCTCGCCGGCCGGGACATGGTCGAGTTCGACGAGGCCACCCGCCGTTACCGCCTCGGACCTGCGGCGGCGGCCCTGGGGGTGCGCGCGCTGCGCGACTCCGATCTCCGCTCGGCAGCCCGCAGTCATCTCGCCGACCTGCAGCTGACCACCGGCGAGACCGTGACGCTCAGCGGTCTCCTCCGCGGAGGACGGGTCTACCTCGACCAGATCGTCAGCGCGCACGAGATCGCCATGAGCGTGGAGATGGGGCGCCGGTTCCCCCTGCACGCGGGCAGTTCGGGCAAGTGCATCCTCGCCCACCTGCCCGCAGACCAGCTGGACCGCCTCCTCGCGGAACCGCTCGAGCAGCTGACGGCGAAGACGGTGGTCCGGCCGGATGTTCTGCGGGCCGAGCTGAGCGAGATCAACGACGCGGGATACGCCTCGTCCGACGGCGAGCGGCAGGCCGACGCCGGTTCGGTCGCCGCGGCCGTCTTCGGCTTCGACGGCGTTCCCGTCGGCGCCATCTCCGTCTGCGGACCCCGGTCCAGGGTCACCCCGGAGTTTGTCCGCCGCGTGGCACCCCAGGTGGTCGAGGCCGCGCGCGACATCTCCACCAGCCTCGGCCACCGAGGCCGTCCGTGATCTCCCGACGACAGCGAGGAATCAGCCAGTGAGAGACGACCACGACGGGACCGCCGAGCCCGCCGCCGCGCTCGACGGGATCCGGGTCCTGGACATCGCCACGCTCTTCGCCGGTCCGCTCGCAGCCACCGTGCTCGGTGACTTCGGCGCCGAGGTCATCAAGATCGAGCACCCGAAAGGTGACCCCGTCCGCACCCACGGCGCCGACAAGGACGGCATCGGCCTCTGGTGGAAGATGCTGTCGCGCAACAAGAAGGGGATCACCCTCTATCTCGGTTCGGCGCGCGGACAGGAGCTGTTCCGGGACCTGGTCGCCGACGCCGACGTCGTCGTGGAGAACTTCCGGCCGGGCACGATGGAACGCTGGGGTATCGGATACGACGAGCTCAGCCGCATCAATCCCGGCCTCGTCCTGGCGAGGGTGACCGGCTTCGGCCAGTTCGGCCCGTACTCACGCCGGCCCGGGTTCGGCACGCTCGCCGAGGCGATGAGTGGCTTCGCGGCGATCACCGGTGAGCCAGACGGGCCACCCACACTCCCCCCGTTCGGGCTCGCCGACGGCATCGCCGGGATCACGACGGCGTTCGGCGTCCTCGCCGCGCTGCGCGCGCGGGACACGACCGGCCGTGGACAGGTGCTGGACATGGCCTTGATCGAACCGCTGCTCACCGTCCTCGGCCCGCAGGCGATCGTCTGGGACCAACTCGGGTCGTTGCCGATCCGGACCGGCAACCGGTCGACCAACAACGCGCCACGCAACACCTACCGCGCACGCGACGGGCGCTGGCTCGCGGTGTCGACGAGCGCCCAGTCGATCGCCGAGCGGGTGATGCGCCTGGTCGGCCGACCGGACCTCGTGGACGAACCCTGGTTCGCCTCCGGAGCCCAGCGCGCCCTGCACGCCGACGAGCTGGACGGAGCGGTCGCAGCCTGGGTGGCCGAGCGCGATCTCGATGTCGCGATGGAGGAGTTCGAGAAGGCCGAGGCGGCCGTGGCCCCGATCTACACGGTCGCCGACATCTTCGCCGACCCGCAGTACACCGCGCTGGGGACGATCGGGCGCTACCACGACGAGGAACTCGGCGAGGTCCGCTTCCCGGGACCGATGTTCCGCCTGTCCGAGACCCCCGGCAGTGTCCGGGCCACCGGCCCGCGCAAGGGCCGCGACACCGCCGATGTGCTGGCCCGGTACGGCGTGGACCCGGCCGAGCTGGACCGGCTGCGCGCGGACGGTGTGGTGTGACGACGACCGCCCGCAGCTGGCTCTACGTCCCGGGCCACCGCCCGGAGCTCCTCCCGAAGGCGTTCGCGTCGGGAGCCGACGCGGTGGTCGTCGACCTCGAGGACGCGGTGCCCCCCGGGCACAAGGCGGCCGCCCGGACGGCTCTCGCCGGGTTCCTCGACGGCCACACCGGTCCCCGACCCTGGGTCCGGGTCAACGGGCCGACCACCCCGTGGGGACCGGACGACCTCGCGACTCTGGCCGGGCACCGTCCGGCCGGGCTCCGGCTCTCGAAGACCGAGGACCCCGAGCAGGTACGCCGGCTCGCCGACGAGACCGGCCTGCCGCTCTGGCTCGTCGTCGAGACGGGACTGGGGCTCGAGCGGGCCTACGCCCTGGCGACCGCGCACCCGGCGGTCGTCGGGATGCTGCTGGGCGAGGCGGACCTCAAGGCGGACCTGCGGATCCTCGACGACCGCGGGCTGGGCTGGGCGCGCGGGCGGATCGTCGCGGCGTGCGCCGCCGCCGGGAAGGCCCGCCCCGTCCAGTCCGTCCACACCCGGGTCGGCGACCTCGACGGCCTGCGGGCCTCGAGCGAGGACGCCCGCGCCCGCGGCTACTTCGGACGGTCGGTCGTCCATCCCCGGCAGGTCGACGTGGTGAACGAGGTGTTCACACCGTCCCGGGTCGAGGTCGAGCGGCCTCGGGCGGTCGTGGACGCGCTCGCGGCGTCGCACGAGGCGGGTTCCTCCGCGCTGCTCGACCGGGACGGAGCCCTCATCGATCCGGCGGTGGCCGAGCAGTCGAACCGGGTCCTCGAACTCGATCGCCGGATCCGCGCACAGCAGGCATGAAGGAGAAGTGGTGCACACAGTGAACTCTGCGGCCACCGGTGACGTGGACGTCGTGGATCAGGCGGCCCTGTCGGCCGCGCTGTCCCGGTCCACGCTGGTCGAGCTCGGTCGCACGCTCTACAACGGCATGCCGTCCTCACCCAACCACCCCGGGTTCAAGATGGCCCTGATGCGCCGGCACGGCGACGCGGTGCGTGCGGACGGCAGCTCGGCGGCGAACGAGATCATCGTGACCGGCGGGCACGTCGGCACGCACGTCGACGCACTCGCGCACGTCAGCTACGAGGGCTGCCTGCACGGGGGTGTGGACGCGGCGCGAGCTCAGACCGGCGGGCGGTTCTCCAGCCTCGGCGCCGACGAGGTCCCCCCGATGCTGGGGCGCGGGCTCTTCTTCGACATCGCGACCGCCCGGGACACCGACGTGCTGCCCGGCGGCTACGGCGTCACGGCCGACGACCTGTCGTCGATCCTCGACACGGCCGGGATCGAGCCGCGGGCCGGCGACGTCGCCGTCGTCCGGACGGGCTGGGGCCGGTACTGGGACGATCCCGAGCGCTACGCCGGCCACGCCTCCGGAGTCCCGGGAGTGTCGCTCGACGCGGCCGAATGGCTGGTCGCGCACGGGTTCCGCGCTGTCGGTACCGACACCACCGCCTGCGAGCAGCTCGCCCCGGGCGCCGGCCACAGCCTCCTCCCGGTCCACAAGGTCCTGCTCGTCGACGCGGGCATCCACATCCTCGAGCACCTCGCGCTCGAGGACCTGGCCGCCACCGGGATCGTGGAGTTCTCGTTCGTCATGGCACCGCTGCGGATCGTCGGCGCGACCGGCTCCCCGATCCGCCCGCTCGCGGTGGTCGTCGGATGACCACGATCGATCCCGCCGTTACCGCGAGCCGCGCCGTCGCCGAGGTGGCCGCCCGCCGGGGCTTCCCCGAGTCCGTACGCACCGACCTCGCCCGCCGCGTACTGGACCTGCTGGGGATCAGCATCGCCGCGACCCGGGAACCCCCGGCCCACTCGATCCGTGAGCTGGTCGGTCGCTGGGGCGGCACACCCGAGGCGACGGCCATCGGGTACGGCCGGGTCCCGGCGCCGTCGGCCGCGCTGCTCAACGGCACCCTCGCGCACAGCCTCGACTTCGACGACACCCACCTGCCGTCGGTCCTGCACCCCTCGGCCTCGGTCATCCCGGCGGCGCTCGCGGTGGCCGAGCGATCGGACGCCTCCGGCGCCGAGTTCCTCGAAGCGGCCGCCGTGGGGATCGAGTTCGTCTGCCGGCTCGGGATGGCGGGCTACGACGAGGCCCTCGGCAACTCCGTCTACTTCGAGCGCGGCCAGCACGCCACGGCGATCTGCGGCGCTCTGGGTTCGGCGCTGGCGGCCGGGATGCTCCTGGGCCACGACACCGACCAGCTCGTCTCCACCATCGGCATCGCCGCGAGCATGGGCGCGGGGATCATCGAGGCGAACCGCACGGGGGGCACCGTCAAGCGGGTGCACTGCGGGTGGGCCGCCCACGCCGGGGTCACCGCCGCCGAGATGGTCTCCGCGGGGCTCACCGGCCCGCCGACCGCCTTGGAGGGGCGTTTCGGGTTCTTCCAGGCCTTCCTGGGCGACGGGTTCCGCCTCGACGCCCTGCTCGACGGGCTCGGCGAGAAGTGGATGGTCGAGGACATCTTCTTCAAGCCCTACCCGTGCAACCACTTCACCCACGCAGGGGTGGACGCCGCGCTGCGCCTGCGCGCGGCGGGCGTCGATCCCTCGTCGATCGAACGCCTGGTGCTCGAGGTGCCCACCCCGGTGCTGCGCACGATCGCCGAACCCCGCGCCGAGAAGATCCACCCCCGCTCCGGCTACCACGCCGCCTTCAGCGGGCCCTTCACCGTCGCCACGGCTCTGCTCGGTGGTGGTGGGCTGGGTGTCTTCCACGAGGACTTCACCGACGACAAGGTCGGTGATCCCGCGATCCTCGCCCTCGCCGCCTCGGTCGAGTGCCGGGGCAGCGCGCTGTGTGACTCGATCTTCCCGCACCAGTTCCCCGCGGTCCTCACCGCTCACCTGCGCGACGGCACGACCGCCGTCGAGCGCGTCCTGGTGAACCGGGGCGGACCGCAGGATCCGCTGTCCACCGACGAGCTGCTCGGCAAGTACCACGGGAACGCCGACCCGGTCGTCGGGCACGCCGCCGCAGCAACGGTGGCCGACACCGTGCGCGGACTCGCTGGGCAGCCCTCGGTCGCGTCGCTCACCGAGGTCCTGAGTGGACTCGAAATCGCCGTGAGCCGGTGAGATGACCGAGTCGCTCGATCCCGACGACCTGTCGTCGAACCGCCGCTACCGGCTCATCTCGGGCGTCGTCGTGCCTCGGCCGATCGCCTGGGTGAGCACCGTCGGAGAAGCCGGTGGCCCGGTCAATCTCGCACCGTTCAGCTGCTACACCTTCGTCTGCTATGACCCCCTGCTGGTCGCCTTCGTGGCGGGCAGGAAGCTCGGCGGACGGAAGGACACGGTCGTCAACATCGTCGCCACCGGGGACTTCGTGGTGAACGTCGCCGACGAGAGTCTGGCGGCAGAGGTGCACGAGAGCGCGCGCGAACACCCACCGGAGGTCAGCGAGGCCGACCTGCTCGATCTCCGGACGACGCCGTCCGAGATCGTGACCCCACCCTGGGTGGAGCGCGCCCCGATCAGCCTCGAGTGCCGGCTCGACCGCATCGTCGAGTTCGGGAACATCCGCAGCGAGCTCGTCGTCGGCCGTGTCCGGCGGGTCCACCTCCGGGACGGGCTGCTGGCCGACGGCAGGATCGAGACCGCGGACCTCGAGCCGCTCGCGCGGATCGGTGGCCCCCGGTATCTCGTCGGAGGTTCCGTCCTGACCCTCCCGCCGGTCGCCGCGAGTCCCGCCGCACCGCCGTAGGCGGCCCAGCGCCGGTCGCGACGCCGGTGGGCGCGGGGAGAACCGGCCGCGTCCTCCCGCATCCGCTCAGACCCGCGGTCCGACGACCTGCCGGCCGCCGCGGACCACCGACCGGATCAGCCCGACACCCGGCCGGTCGGCAAGGTGGATGTACGGCGGCGCGTCGAAGACCAGCAGATCGGCACGGCGCCCTGGCGCCGGCGCTCCCACCTCCGTCCGGCGCAGTGCCGCAGCGCCTCTCCAGGACGCGGCACGCAGCGCCTCGGCCGGGCTCATCCCCATGTCCGGTACCGCCAGCGCGATGCAGAACGCCATACTCGAGGTGTAGTTGCTGCCGGGGTTGCAGTCGGTCGCCTGGGCCACCGAGGGCGTCACCGAGCTGGAGGACGGTCCTCCCCGGTCGGCGCGCCGCCGCGGCCTTCGGTCCCCAGAAGGGCGCGGCCAACGACGACATCACTGTGCTCGACGCCGGCCTCAGCGTGCTGGCCGACGTGCTCGCCGACACCACCGGTCGCGAGCTGCGGACCGTCCCCGGGAACGGGTCGGCGGGCGGCATGCTCGCGACCCTCGTCTGCCTGCTGGACGCCGAGATGAGCCCGGAGGGTGTCTTGTGGCAGACCTGCTCGGCGCCGGCGACCTGCTCGCCCGCGCCGATGTCGTCCTCACCGGCGAGGGCACCCCCGACTCCCAGTCCCTGGCACCAAGGTCGTGGACACCGTCCGACGACTGACCCCGGCCGCGACACCCGTGCTGGTCGTCGCCGGCTTCGTTGATCCTGGGAGCCGTCGTCAACACCTTCTGGCCCGAGTCCCTGGAGATCGGAAACTTCACCACCGGACTGTTCGCCGACAGCGCGCTGCCGCTGATCGGGGTGCTGATCTTCGCCGTCGGCACCCAGGTCAACTCCACGACGACCGGTCCCGCCATCCGGGACGCTGCTGCTGTGCAAGACGCTCATCCCCGGCATCGCGGTCGCGCTGGGCTTCGCCGTGGGTCTGGACGGCTTCGCCGGCATCTCGCTGCTGGCGCTGTTCGCGGCCGTGGACAACACCAACTCCGGGCTCTGGATAGCCTACACCTCGAAGTACGGCGACAAGCGTGACCGGGGCGCCGTGGTCGGGTCCGCGCTGAACGACGGCCCGTTCACGACGCTGCTGTTCCTCGGTGCGTCGGGTCTGGGCAACATCCCGTTCCTCGCGCTGCTGGCCGCGATCCTGCCGCTGCTGCTCGGCATGGTCGTCGGTCACTTCGACGAGCGCTGGCGCGAGATCCTGCGCCCGACGCCCAACATCGTCATCCCGTTCTTCGCCTTCGCCCTGGGCACCAGCATCGACTTCTTCGAGATCGTCACCGGTGGTCTGAGCGGCATCCTGCTGGGCCTGATCGTGGCGCCGGTGACGGGCTACTTCTGCTACCTGGGCTACAAGATCATTCTGCGGCGCGGTGCGTACTCCGGTATCGGGTTCGCCGCCGGCACCACGGCGGGCAATGCGATCGGCACACCGGCTGTCGTCGCGGCGGCCGACCCGCAGTTCGCCCAGTACGTCGGCACCGCCACGGCGCAGGTCGCGGCGTCGGTCCTGGTGTCCGCGGTCCTCGCCCGGGTGCTGGCATCGTTCCTCAAGCGGTCCGGCGCGCTGGCCGAGATCAAGGAACGCGAGGCCGTGGAGCAGGCACGCGAGCTGGAGGCCGAGCGGCTGCGCGCGGCGAGCGAGCTCGACGGCGATCTCGACAAGGATCTCGACGGCGACGCACGCGAGACCCGGTCCTGAACACGAGGTGCATCGTCGACGCCTACGGTGGCGGTTGCACGATGACGGAGGAGAACAGTGGACGTTGATCTGGCCTACGGGCAGGGCTGGCTGACGGTCGGCCTCCCCGACGACCTGGACGTGACGGTCGTCGAACCGCAGTACCACCCGGCGGTGCCCGAGGAGGCCGCCTACCTGCGGGAGGTGCTCGCCGCACCGGTCGCGGGACCGAGACTGCGCGACCGGGTGCGGCCCGGCCAGTCGATGGCCATCTCGATGTGCGACCTGACCCGTCCGCAGCCGCGGCACCTGATGATCCCGGCGATCCTCGACGAGGTCGCGGGCATCATCGAGCCCGAGGACGTGGTGGTCCTGGTCGCCACCGGCACGCACCGTGGCAACACCGACGCCGAGATCCGGCAGATGCTGGGCGGCGAGCTCACCGACCGGCTGCGCGTGGTCAACCACGACTCCCGCGACACCGCCTCGCTGACCTGGCTCGGCGAGTACGGCGAGGGCGTGCCCGTGTGGCTGAACTCCCTGTGGGTGGACGCGGACGTCAAGGTCACCACGGGCTTCGTCGAACCGCACTTCTTCGCCGGCTTCAGCGGGGGCCCGAAACTGGTGGCCCCCGGGCTCGCTGCGCTGGAGACGGTGCTCACGCTGCACGACGCCGCGCGGATCGGCGACGAGCGCGCCACGTGGGGCGTCATCGACGACAACCCGGTGCACCGCGACATCCGCACCATCGCGGCCGAGACCGGGGTGACGTTCGCCTTCGACGTCATCCTGAACCGCGAGAAGAAGATCGTCCGCGCCTTCGCGGGGGACCTGCTCGCCATGCACTCCGCGGCCCGCGAGGCCGCCCGGGAGATCGCCATGGCGCCGGTGGACGACCTGTTCGACGTCGTCGTCACCACCAACTCGGGCTTCCCGCTGGACCAGAACCTGTACCAGGCGGTCAAGGGCATGTCGGCGGCGTACACCGTGGTCAAGCCCGGCGGCACGATCATCTGCGCCGCCGAGTGCCGCGACGGGTTCCCCGACCACGGGTCGTACAAGGAGGTGCTGGCCTCGGCGGCCTCGCCGGAGGCGCTGTTCGCCGACATCTCCGCGCGGAAGGAGACGGTCCCGGACCAGTGGCAGGTGCAGATCCAGGCCAAGATCCAGTCCGGTGCCCGGGTGGTCATGCACACCTCCTACCTCTCCGACGAGGAGCTGGCGCTGGCTCACCTCACGCAGACCTCGGACATCGCCGCGACGGTGCGCGAGGTCTGCGCGCGGATCGGGCCGGAGGCGCGGGTGTGCGTCCTGCCGGAGGGTCCGCTGACGGTGCCGTACGTCGACGCGAGCGTGCGACCGGCGGACCATGTCGCCTGAGGTGCCGTCGCCCGAGGCGTAGCGGCTGCGTACGCCCATCGCCGAACAGGGGCGGCTGGTCGTCGCCTTCTCCGGGGTGTGGACTCCGCGCTGGTGGCGATCGCCGCGGCCGAGGTTCTCGGCACACTGGCGCCGGAGCATCATGTCGAGGACGTCGCGCTGCCAGTCCGGCAGCGGGTGCCGTCGGCGGTCGGCCGTGAGCCCCACCATCCCGCGGACGACGTGGTCCCCGCGCTCCCGGGATGGCCTGCGCTCACTGAATCGGCTGCACCCTGAACGTGAAGGACAGCTCCCGCCACTCCCCGCCGACCTCCGTACCGTCCGGCATCGGCCCGCTCCGCGGCGCGAAGTCGACGACCAGGTCCTCCTTCACCCCGAACACCGCGTCGGAGTCCAGGTACTTCCCGCCCTTCACGAACAACTGGGTGATCAGCTCACGGTGCCCGGGCGCCGCGATGAGGAAGTGCAGGTGCGGCGCCCGGAACATGTGCCGCCCGGTCGCGGTGAGCAGGTCACCGACCGGCCCGTCGGAGGGGATGGGGTACTCCGAGGGCAGGATGGACCGGAACCGCAGCCGCCCGTCGCCGTCGGTGCGCAACCGTCCACGCAGGACGGGACTGTCCAGGTCGGGCAGCTGCACGTCGTAGAAGCCGTCCTGATTGGCCTGCCAGACGTCCACGACGGCCTCCGGCAGCGGACGGCCGTCGGGATCGGTGACGGTGACGTCGGCCCAGAGCGGCACCCCGGGCAGTCCGGCCGACAGGTCGGCGCCCTGCGGCAGCTCGGGCGGACCCTCCACGTAGAACGGTCCGAGCACCGCTGACGACGTGCCGTCCGGGGTGCGTGAGTTGGTGAGCACGTCGACCACACTGGACAGACCGAGGGTGTCGGACAGCAGGATGAACTCCTGCCGGGTGTCGGTGGTGATGTGGCCCGCCCGGGTCAGGAAGTCGATCCCGGCCTGCCACTCCTGCTGGGTGAGGTCGTTGTCGAGCGCGAAGCCGTGCAGCCGGCGGACGAGGTCGCGCGCGAGGCCGGCCAGGCGCGGCCGGTCCCCGGCGTCGAAGGAGCGGATCACCTGCCCGGTGAGCCGCCCGACGGACGCGGTGAGGGTCGGGTCCGATGCCGGTCGCCGGCCGTGCTGGGCGTCGTCGAGCAGTGCCCGGACGCCGTCGCGGGTGACCGGGGCCGGGTTCGGGTACGGGGTGGCGGTGGCGAGCTCGGCGGCGCGGTCGAGCTCGTCGGCCGGCATCCCGATCGCGTCCAGCGACGTGGGGCCGCCCGCGGCCGCGACGAGGTCGTAGCTGGCGGCGGGCGCATCGGTGGTGTGCAGCCGGACCGCGATCCGGTCCATCACCTCGGGCACGGCGGCGGCGTTGTAGGCCATCGCGTGCGGCAGGACGACGGCGTGCGTGGGGGAGTGCGGCAGGTCGAAGCTCCCGCCGAGGGTGTGGCACAGCTTGTGGTGCAGCCCCATGCCGACCGACCCGAGGCAGGTCCCGGCGAGCCACGCGCCGCGTAGCAGCCGGGACCGGACGTCGAGGTCGTCGACCCCGTTGGCGAGTGCCCGGAGCCCGTCGGCGAGCAGCTCGACGGCGTCGAGCGCCATGCCGTCGATGATCGGGTTGGCCTGCGGTGAGTAGAGCGCCTCGATGGCGTGCGCCATCGCGTTCGCCGCGCTGGTCACCGCGATCGCCTGCGGGAGGCCGGCGGAGAGCTCGACGTCGTAGATCACGGTCTCGGGCAGGATCGCCGGATCCGACCGGGTCGTCTTGACGCCGTCGGAGGTCTCGCCGAGGACCGGGGTCACCTCCGACCCCGCGTAGGTGGTGGGAAGGATGACCTGGTCGACGCCGGTCCGGGCGGCCAGGGCCTTGGCGAGACCGGTCGTCGAACCGCCCCCGACCGCGACCACGCAGTCCGCGTCGACCCGGCGCAGCTCCTCGATCGCCCGCCCGGTCACCTCGACCGGGGTGTGCATGGCGGCACCGTCGAACCGGCCGGCGAGCAGCGGGCCCAGCACCTTCTCCAGGCGCTCGCCGTGCGCGGCCAGGTCCGGGCCGGCCAGCAGCAGCACCCGGGAGCGTCCCAGGCGGTGCACCTCGTCGGCGGTGCGCTCGAGGGTGCCCGGGCCGAACACGATGCGGGCCGGGAGCGCGGTGTAGTCGAAGCGGTCCATCAGAGCTCCTTCGCGCCGCGGGCGAGTACCGATCCGAGCGCCGAAACCAGCTCGGCGGCCGGGTCGTCCGGCAGCTGGTGGGACCGCCAGGCGACGTGGGCGTCGGGCCGCACCAGCACGCAGCCGGACTCCTCGACCTCGCGCAGCCTCGCCCAGTCGTCGTAGACGTCGGTCAGCTCGCGGCCGGGGCCGATGACGTGGAAGTCCACCTCGATGCCGAGCCGCGCCGACGCCTCGGCGGCGGCGTGCGCCCACGCCTCGCCCGAGATGCCGGTGAGCAGGGCGAACCGGCCCTTGCCGGTCACGTCGTGGGTGCTCACCCGGTCCTGGCCGCGTCCGAGCCAGCAGTGCGGCAGCCGGGCCCCCGGCCAGGTCGTGGGGTGGTACCAGAGCTCGGGGTCGCGGTCGTAGGCCGGCTCGCCGGTGCCGTCACCGACCACCGCGGCCGATCGGTAGCGCTGGCCGAGCTCGACGCCGTGCGCGTTGAACTCGTAGTCCTTGGTCTCCAGCGCCTTGCGCAGCGCGATGCGCTGCGCGGCGGCCTCGGGGGTGTTGTCGGCACGCGCGGCCATGTTGGCCCGCTGGGCGTCGGGATCGTCGGTGTCAGTGACGCCGAGGGCGGAGAAGATCGGACCGAACTCCTCGATGGACTTGTTGGCGCGCAGCACGATCTGCTCGCCGATCGGGGCACGCTCGGCGTCGTAGGTGTCGAGCAGGTCCTCGCCGGCCCGGCCGGACAGGACCAGCGCGAGCTTCCAGGCCAGGTTGTAGGAGTCCTGGATCGAGGTGTTGGAGCCGAGCCCGTTCGACGGCGGGTGCCGGTGCACCGCGTCCCCGGCGCAGAAGACCCGTCCGGCGCGGTAGCGGGTGGCGTACATCTTGTTGTTGCCCCACAGCGACGTCGACCGGATGGTGACCGGCACGGTGTCGTCGCCGATGAGGTCGTGCACGACCTTGGTCGCCATCGCGTCGTCGAGTTGCGGCGGCGGCTCGTCGATGTCGTAGCCCCAGATGGCGAGCCACTCGTCCCAGGGCCGGACCATCCGGATCACGCCCATGCCGATCCCGCCGATGTTCGAGCCCGGCTGCAGGACCCAGTACAGGACGCTCGGGCGCTTCTCGACGAAGCGGCTCAGGTCGGCGTGGAACACGATGTTCATGGATCCGGCGAGGTCCATCCGACCCTCGAACGGGAGGCCGATGTCGCGGGCGACGGTGCTGCGGCCGCCGTCGGCACCGATCACGTACTTCGCTCGGATCCGGTAGGTGTGGCCCGACAGCCGGTCCCGGACCGTGACGGTGACGCCGGCGTCGTCCTGCTCGAGGCCGACGTACTCGGTGTCGAACCGGATCCGGCTCCCGCGTTCCGCGGCGCGCCCGATGACGATCGGTTCGAGCAGGGTCTGCGGCAGGTCGCAGTTCTCCGCCGGGCTGGCCAGGGTGTAGTCGGCCTTGCGGGCCGGGTGGTTGCCCCAGGAGCGGACGCGGCCGAGCTCGTCGCCGGCGAGGCTGGTGCAGAAGACCGTCTCGCCCATCATGTGCGACGGCACGCCCTGGGCCCGGACGTCGTCCTCGATCCCCATGTCCCGCAGGATCTCCACCGTGCGCTGGTTGGTGATGTGCGCGCGCGGGGTGTTCGCGGTCCACCGGTACTTGGTGACGACGATGTGGTCGACCCCGTAGGTCGCCAGGAACAGCGCGGCCGACGCTCCGGCAGGACCGCTGCCGATGACGAGGACGTCGGTGGTCAGGAGGTCGTCGGCCTCGGTCTGAGTCTCGTTCACGTCGCCTCTTCTCTGAGTGCGGTGCCGGCCAACGTCAGTGTCGAGGCCCCCTTCATATTCGTCCAATACCGATCGCCGCTCCGAGCCATACAGTGGGCGAATGGATGTCCGAGCCATGGAGTGCTTCGTCGCCGTCGCCGACGAGGGGTCGGTCAGCCGCGCGGCGTCGGTACTGCAGATGACCCAGCCACCCCTGACCGTGCGGCTGCAGAACCTCGAGCGGGAGCTCGGCGTCCCGTTGCTGGTCCGGCACGGCCGCGGGGTGGATCTGACCGCCGCCGGGCGGGAGCTGGCGGAGCGGGCCCGCCGGGTGCTCACCGAGCTCGCCGCGGCCACCGAGACGGTGCGCACCATCGGCCAGGGGACCCGGGGCCGGCTCACCGTGGTGGCCGGCCACTCGACGTCACCGGGCCTGCTGGCCCGGCTCGCCGCCGGCGGCGACCTGGGGCCGGACGTCGACCTCCGGCTGGACTGTGCCCCGGACCGGCTCGCCGTCGAGCAGGTCGCCCAGCACACCGCGCACGCCGGACTGCTGCACCTGCCGCCGTCGTCGCCGGGGACCGTGCGGCACCGGCTGGTCCGTGCACGCGGCCTGGAGATCGCCGTCGTCGCCCGCGAACCCCTGGTGGCGATCCTGTCCGCCGCCGCCCCGGCGTCACGTCGGGACCGGCTGGACCTCGACGACGCTCCCGCGCTGCGGGTGGAGCTCGGTGCGCAGGCGGGTGGCGCGCTCGCGGAGCACGTCCGCGCCGCGGCCGGCACCGCCACCCGCTCGGTGAGCGCGGGATCGGTGGTCCAGGCCCTGGCGATCGTCGAGGCGGCCGGTGACGCCTACTGCCTGCTGCCCGCGGAGCACTCGCGGCAGTTGCCTGACGGCCTGGTCGCGCGCCGGTTGCGCCAGCACACGGGCGTCGTCGAGACCGGGGTCTGCTGGCGCCCGGACGACGACAACCCCGTCCTGCACCGCTTCCTGCGGGTGGCGTTGTCCACCCCCGAGCCGAACGTCCTCGGCCCGGAGCTCACCCGGCGATGACTGCACGACCGGTCCGTCCGTCCTGGCGCAGGGGGATGCTGCCGACGGCACCCACTGGTGGGGACATTCGCAGCGCGTTCTCGTTCGACCCGCGCCGCGGCTGTGTCTCCCGTACGACGAATGCGACGAACTCACCACACGGCGTCGAGCCTTCTGAAGTCACGTCCCACGGTCCACGTCACCTCGACGGCGTCCGGGTCGGTGAGCCGCGCCGCGGGCATCCGCCGCAGCACCTCCTCGAGCACGACGCGCATCTCCAGCCGGGCCAGGGGCGCCCCCACACAGCGGTGCACTCCGGCGCCGAACGCGAGATGCTTCTGGACATTCGGGCGGTCGACGCGGAACTCGTCGGGGGAGTCGAACACCTCGGGGTCGCGGTTCGCGGAGCCCCACAGGAGCATCACGCGGTCCCCCTCCGACATGGATACGCCCTCCACCGTCGTCGCCTCGCTCACCGTGCGCGCGAGGCCGGGGAGCGGCGTCTCGAGGCGGAGTGCCTCCTCGACCGCCTGGGCGATGAGCGAGGGATCGGCGATCAGGCGGTCGCGCAGGTCGGGGTCCTTCAGGACCTGGTAGAGCATGCCGCCGATCCCGCCCACGGTGGTCTCGAGGCCGGCGCCGAGTATCAGGATCGCCAACGAGACGGCGTCCGAATCGGAGATCGGCTCACCGTCCACGGTGAGCGCGGCGATGTCGGACATCATGTCTCCCTGCGGCGAGCGCCTGCGCTCGGCAAGGCAGTTGCCGAGGTATCCCGCGACGTCGAGGTGCACGGCCCCGGCCGCCTCGACGTCGCCGTTCTGGGCGTGCGTCAGGAGAGCGATCTCCTGGTCGCGGAACCAGCTCCAGTCCTTCTCGGGAAGCCCCAGGATCAGTGCGATCGCCGTCGGGGGAACCGGTGTCGCCAGGATCGTGGCGAGGTCGCCCCTGCCGTCCTCGATCACCGCGTCGATGTAACCACTGACGACACGCCGGACCTGGTCCTCGATCACCTGCATCCGTTTGACCGAGAACCATCCCTGCAGGGGCTTGCGGTACTTCCGGTGTTCGGGGTCGTCCTGCTCGATGCAGATCACGGGCGGCTGCGGGATCCGGGGAATGGTGATTCCGCCGGTGTTGCTGAACGTCTCCGGTGTGAGGGCCGCGTGGGACACATCCGAGTACCGGGCGACGGTCCAGAACCCGTCGAACGCCTCCGATCTGGCGACAGGGCACTTCGACCGCAGGGTCGCGAAGAACTCGCTCGGATCCTTGGCGACCGCTTTGTCGGTGAGCGGGAACCGGCCGGCGAACTCCGTTGTCTCGATGGCCTCAGTCACGTCGGTCCTCTGGGTGGGTCGGGGACTGTTTCCGGGAATCGCCGATGCCGGCCCCGCCGATCAACGAGGCCGCGGTTCGATCGATTTCGAAACATCGTTCAGTACACTGAGCGTAGGGTTGTGTGGCTGTGGTGTCAACCACATCACCGAGGCTCTTGCGACGCCTTTCCCCGGCTTGTAGAGATGTCTGCATTCCACGGGCCGCCGGGGTGACGATCTCCGACGCACCTGCTCGCTGCCCGGCCTGCGCCGGTCGCGCCCGCTCGCGCGCCGGCCGTCACTCCTCGTCGGCGGGCGGGGGTCCCCGTGGAGCGGGTTACGGTCCGATGACCAGCAGATGGAGGTGGTGGGCATCATGATCGAGGACGTCGCATCCCTGTCGCGGCGGGTGCAGTACATGGAGGACGTCGATGCCTTGCGAACGGCATGGCATCGGTTCATGAGCCTCTTCGACCGTGGCGGGGCGCATGCGGAGATCGCGGCGATGTTCGCCGAGGACGCCGTGTTCGAGTCCTGCGGCTCCGACAACGGGGACCGCGCGTGGCACGGTCGCGCGTCGATCGAGTCGGGTTTCCTCCGGGTGGTCTCGCCCGTTCGTCCTTCCGATGACGAACGCGTCCACTCAGGGCACCACGGAACCACCCACGAGGTCCGGGTCGACGGCGACGCCGGTCTCGTCGAGGGTCGTTTCCTGGAGCTGACCGGCCGGGGGCCCGGGACCGTTCTGGCGGTCGCGGGCACTCACACGATCTTCTTCCGGCGGGAGGGGCGGGGGTGGTTGATCCGCCATCTCGTGATCCGGATCGACTTCTGTTCGCAGCTCGACGTGGTCGAGCCGCGAACGGCCTTCCTCGGAAAGCCGCCGTCCTGATCGGCGGCGCCGGGCCGGTCTCGGTCCGGCGGCCCGGGTTGACGCAGGTGCGGACGGCCGATAAAGTCGTCAGTGTACTGAGTAAATGGTCAGAGGCGATGGCTCGGCCGAGCCGTCCCTGCGCGCTCGCCCCGATGGACTCCTCATTCGCGAGCGCACATCCCCTGTAAGGAGGTCCCGTTGAACGTCGAGGTTGACGAGGACGCCTGTGTCGGCGCCGGCCAGTGTGTCCTGGCGGCACCACTGGTGTTCGACCAGCGCGAGGACGACGGCATCGTCGAGCTCCTCACCGCCGAGGTCCCGCCATCCGAGCAGGGCAGGGTGACGGAAGCGGTGAACCGCTGCCCCGCCGCTGCGATCAGGGCCGGCACGTGATGCGTCCGGTCGGGTCGGGGGCCGGACGAACCGCCCCGACGCGGCCGCGTGGCGGAGCGCGTCGTCGGGGACGGGGTCGCTGGTGACCGAGGAGATCGTCGCGACCGAACAGGTGCCGGTGCCGTACCCGATCATCCGGACGTGCCCGTTCGACGTGCCCGAGGTGCTCGAGGCGCAGCGTGAACAGGAGGGTCTCTCCCGGGTCCGGACCTGGAACGGCAGGGAGCCCTGGCTGCTGTGCCGGCACGCGGACGTTCGGACGGCTCTGAGCGACCCGGTGTTCAGCACCGACGTCACCGCGCACGGCTACCCCAACAACGCTCCGAACCAGGTGGAGACCGAGGGCGCACTCTTCATCCGGATGGACGGCGCCGACCACGCGTTGCGCCGCCGGACCATCATCTCGGCGCTGACGCCCAAGCAGGCCGAGCGCCATCGTCCCCGGATCACCGAGATCGTCGACGAGACCCTCGACGCGATGGTCGAGCGCGGGGGGCCGGTCGACCTGGTCGAGCACTTCGCGCTGCGGATCACCACCACGGTCATCTGCGAGATCCTCGGTGTGGAGCACGCAACGGCCGTGCGGGTCGTCGACGCGATGGAGGCCGTCTTCGACCTCGGTGCGGAACCGGCCGACCGTGTCGCCGCCAACCATTTCGTGCTCGACGTGATCCGGCAGACCGCACGGGAGAAGCAGGAGGCCCCGGACGACAGCGTGCTGAGCCGGCTCGTGAACGTCACGGTCGCGAAGGGCGAGCTGGAGTTCGAGGAGATCGTGACGATCGGCCGGTTCGTGATCGGTGCGGGTCACGAGACGACCGCGAACATGATCGGGCTCGGCGCCCTCGCGCTGCTGCAGAATCCGGATCAGCTCGCCGTCTTTCGAGCCGATCCGACGGCCATCGCGCCGTCGGCGGTCGAGGAGTTGCTCCGCTACCTCAGCATCGTCCAGGTCGAACCGAGCCGGATCGCCGTGCGGGACACGGAGATCAACGGCCAACCCATCAGGGCGGGCGACGGTGTGGTCATGTCGCTGTTCGCCGCGAACCGGGACTCCCGTGCGTTCGACGCGAGCGGTGTCCCGTTGGACGAACTGGATGTGACCCGGGCTGCCACCTCCCACCACGTCGCCTTCGGCTACGGCCCGCATCAGTGCGTCGGCCAGAACCTCGCCCGGGTCGAGATGCAGGTCGCGTGGACCCGGCTGTTCCAGCGATTGCCGGGGCTCCGGCTCGCCATGGCCGAGGACGACCTGGAGTTCAAGCAGGCCGGGCTCAACTACGGCCTCACCAGGCTGATGGTCGACTGGTAGAGCCGACGCCATCGAGACAGCGCCGCGCGGTCGCCCCGGCGTTCCGGCCTTTTCCCGAGGAGTAGATGATGCGGCTCTCGCTGTCGATCCCCCCCAATCTCGTCGAGGACGTTCAGCACTGGCGGTTCGTGCTGGACTTCGCCCGGATCTGCGACGAGGCGGGGGTGGATCGAATCGTGGCACCGGACCATGTGGTGTTCGGTGAGCAACTCGAGGCGTACGCCAATCCGGCCATCGGTGGGATTGCGAACGGTTCTCAGCCCACGGGGCCGGACGGAAACTACTTCGAGCCGATGAGCCTTCTGGCGGCACTCTGCGGAGTGACGGAGAATGTCCGTCTCGGAACGAACATCCTCCTGGCGGCGTTGCGTCGGCCCATGGTGCTCGCGAAGTCGGCGGCCACGATCGACGTATTGTCCGGTGGTCGTCTCGACCTCGGCGTCGGCGTCGGCTGGCAGCGGGAGGAGTACGAGACCGCGGGCCTCGACTTCGCCGGCCGTGGCCGGCTCCTCGACCACACCCTCGAGGTGTGCCGTCAGCTCTGGACCGAGACCCGCGCGAGCTACGAGAGCGCGGAGCTGTCCTTCGACGGCATCCACTCGATGCCGAAGCCGCTGCAGGACGGCGGTGTTCCGATCCTCTGCGGTGGCCGGGCCAACAAGAACGTCGCGCGCAGGATCGCCCGGTTCGGCGCCGGGTGGATCACCTGGGATGTCGGTGCCGAGGACATGGCGTCGAACGTGACGCGGATGCGCGAGCTCGTCGTGGTAGCCGGCGGAGCCGACCGGCCGTTCCCGGTGCACGTCGGCCTCTTTCTCGATGTCGACGACGCGGGGCGGCCCGACCCCGCGCGCACGTTCGCCTGCCTGCCGACCCTGGCCGACGCCGGCGTCACCGATGTCACGCTCTACCGGGTCCGGCCGCCGCTGGTCGCCGCGGAGGCCGCCGACTTCATCGGCGCCCTGGTCACGGAGTTCCGGGAGAGGGCGCCGCGCGAGGCCGCCGGTCGGCCGTCCGCGGTGCGAAGCGGTTGACCGGATCGGTGCTCCTCGACGTGGACACCGGCACCCGCTCACTAGTTCAGTGCACTGAAGAATCGATTTCACCTGGAGGTCCGAGTGGCTCGGCTCGATGGTCAGGTAGCACTCGTCACCGGCGCCGCGCGTGGACAAGGGCGTGCACACGCCGTCCGCCTCGCTCGCGAGGGCGCCGACATCATCGCGTTCGACTCGTGCGGCGAGTTCGTGAGCACGACCTACGACCCGCCGACCCTCGCGGACCTGAAGGAGACGGTCCGGCTGGTCGAGGAGCAGGGCCGACGCATCGTGTGGCGCCAGATCGACGCCCGTGACGTCCCGGCCGTCACCTCGCTGGTCGAGGACGGCACGCGGGAGCTGGGCAGGCTCGACGTCGTGGTGGTCAACCACGGGATCTGCAGCTACGCCTACACCTGGGAGGTGACCGAGGAGAACTGGGACGAGATCATCTCGGTGAACCTCACCAGCGTGTGGAAGGTCGTGAAGGTGGTCTCCCCGTACCTGATCGACCAGGGCGAGGGCGGGTCGATCATCGTGATCAGTTCGGTCGCCGGGGTGAAGGGGCAGCCCTTCCTCGCTCCCTACGTCTGCTCCAAGCACGCGATCGTCGGACTGACCAAGACCCTCGCCAACGAGCTGGGACCGCACCGGATCCGGGTGAACGCGATCCTCCCCGGTGGAGTCAAGACACCGATGGCCGGATTCGAGTGGAACGGGCAGAAGGGCGAGCAGAACCCGTTCGCCGGAGAGCTCGACAAGCCGGAGGTCGCCGCCCAACTCGGGTCGATCTTCATGAACGCGCTGCCCGACAGGTGGATGGAACCCGAGGACATCTCGAACGCCGTGGTCTTCCTGGCGAGCCACGACTCCCACTACATCACCGGAACGGAGGTCCGGGTCGACCTCGGCTCCACCGCCCGCTAGGGCGCCGACTCGACGGAGCCATCATGGACGACCACGAGATCCGGGCGCGCCAGGAGATCCTCGACCTCATCAGCGAGTACACGATCAGCAACGATCGGGCCGAGTGGGACCGGATGGACCGCATCTGGGCCGACGACGCCGTCCTGCGGGTCCCCGGGGTCGGCGACGGCCGGTACGACGGACGTGACGCCATTATGTCCCGGTACCGGGTCCGTGCGGCACGGACCCTGCGCTCGGACAGCGCCGGCGCCGAGGGGAAACCGGACATGACGGTGTCCCGCCACCACCTGACCAGCACGCGCATCACGATGACCGACGCCGCTCGCGCCGAGGGCGTCACCTACTACGTCGTGGTCACCGATGCCGGTTACGACCACAGTGGAACGTACGAGGACACCTTCGTGCTGGTCGACGGCCGGTGGCTCATCGCGGAGCGGGTCATCCTCGTCGAACACGTCGGTGCCGACTCCTACTACGGCTTTCTGCGCGCCGCGGCTGCCGCGAACACCGCCGGCTGACGCGCGCCGGGCCCCTCCCCTCTCTTCTTCGACGGACAAGGACTTCGACGTGGCCGATTCCCGACCGAACGAACATCGCACCGTGGTCACCCCCGGTGCGGAGGTGACACCTCTCGGAGAACTGCCCCCGCTGGGCGTGGTCCCGGCGCACATGCACGCGCAGGTGGTCCGGCCCGACCGCTACGGCGACCCCGCGACCGCCTTCCGTCCGGAGGTGGTGCCCACCCCGGACATCGGCCGCGACGAGGTGCTGATCGCGGTCATGGCCGCCGGCATCAACTACAACAACGTCTGGGCCGCGCGCGGATACCCGGTGGACCAGATCGCGGTCCGCGCACGCCGGGGCGAGGTCGAGGACTTCCACGTCGGCGGTTCGGACGCGGCCGGGATCGTGTACGCCGTCGGCGACGAGGTGGACGGCATCGCGGTCGGCGACGAGGTCGTCACCCACCCCGGGTGGTGGTCCGCCGACGACGAGTGGATCGCCCGCGGGAAGGACCCGATGATCGCCCCCTCGGCGCGCATCTACGGCTACGACACCAACTACGGGTCGTTCGGCCAGTTCACCCGGGTCCAGGCCCACCAGGTGATGCCCAAGGCAGCGCACCTGACCTGGGAGCAGGCGGCGGCACCGACGCTGGTGGGCACCACCGCGTACCGGATGCTGCACGGGTGGGCCGGCAACACCGTTGCCGAGGGCGACGTGGTGCTGGTGTGGGGCGGCTCGGGCGGGCTGGGGACGCAGGCCATCCAGATCGCCCGGCTCGCCGGCGCCGTGCCGGTCGCTGTCGTCTCCGAACCGGAGCGGGGGGCCTACGCCGAGAAGTTCGGGGCCGCCGGCTGGATCAACCGGCGCGACTTCGGGCACTGGGGTGTGCCACCGCTCGTCGAGGACGTCGCGGGCCAGAAGGAGTGGACCGCGGAGGCCCGTCGGTTCGGGAAGAGGATCTGGGACGTCGTCGGCCGCCGCCAGGATCCTGCACTCGTCTTCGAGCACCCCGGCGCCGCCACGATCCCGACGAGCATCTTCGTGTGCGAGCCGGGCGGGATGGTGGTGATCTGTGCCGGCACGTCGGGCTACGACGCAATGGTCGATCTCCGCTACCACTGGACACGGCAGAAGCGGCTGCAGGGCTCGCACGGGACCAACGACGACCAGGCCCGCGCGTACAACGACCTCGTGCTGGCGGGCCGGATCGACCCGGCGCTCGGACGGGTCGTCGCCTTCGACGAGATCCCGGCGGCGCACGCCGCCATGGGTCGTGGCGAGGACGTCTTCGGTAACATCTCGGCGCTGGTCGGCGCCCCCGTTCCCGGTACCGGAGCCGAGGACTGAACGGACCCGACGTCGCCGGTGGTCTTGCGCCCGCAGGCGCGGGTCGCCGGTGCCGGCCTGGGCGGACCGAGGAGCGATGATGCAGATCGGGATCTTCAGTGTCGGCGACCTGACGGCGGACCCCGTGACGGGCTCCACGCCGACCGAGCACGAGAGGATCAGAGCGACCGTCGCGATCGCCCGGAAGGCCGAGGAGGTCGGTCTGGACGTCGTGGCGCTCGGTCAGCACCACAATCCGCCGTACGCCGCATCGTCGCCGACGACCACGCTGGCCTACATCGCGGCGCAGACCGAGCGGATCATCCTCTCGACCGCCACGACACTGATCACCACCACCGACCCGGTGCGCATCGCGGAGGACTACGCCCAGCTCCAGCATCTCGCCGAGGGAAGGGTGGACCTCGTACTCGGCCGGGGCAACACCGGACCCGTGTACCCGTGGTTCGGCAAGGACGCCCGCGACGGCGTCGAGCTGGCGATCGAGAACTACGCCCTGCTCCACCGGCTGTGGCGGGAGGAGGCGGTGGACTGGGAGGGACGTTTCCGGACGCCGCTGCAGAACTTCACCTCCACTCCGCGCCCGCTCGGCGGTGTCCCACCCTTCGTGTGGCACGGCGCGGTCCGCAGCTCGGAGGTCGCCGAACAGGCCGCCTTCTACGGCAACGGCTTCTTCGCCCATCACGTCTTCTGGCCGGCGTTCCACACGGCACGACTGGTGCAGACCTACCGGGAACGCTTCGAGCACTTCGGCCACGGCGCGGCCGACCAGGGGATCGTCGGTCTCGGCGGACAGGTCTTCGTGCGCTCCCGCAGCCAGGACGCGGTCCGGGAGTTCCTCCCGTACTTCGACAACGCGCCGATGTACAGCAAGAGATACAGCCTCGAACAGTTCATGGGGGCGACCCCGCTCACGGTCGGCTCGCCGCAGGAGGTGATCGACCGGACGCTCGGGTTCCGTGAGTACGTAGGCGACTACCAGCGCCAGTTGTTCCTCGTGGACCACGCGGGTGTCCCGCTCACGACGGTCCTGGAGCAGCTGGACATCCTCGGCGCCGAGGTCGTGCCCACCCTCCGCAAGGAGTTCGCGGCGCTCCGCCCGGCGCACGTGCCCGAGACGCCGGCCGACCGGCACCGCGTCGTACCCGCGAGGTCGGTGGCGGGCGGCTGAGCGGCGCCGCTCAGCGGGCGGCCGCTCCGCGGCCCTCCATCTCGGCGACGAGCTGCTCGCGCAGCCCCAGGGCCTCACGCGGCATGTTCCAGGTCAGGACCGCGACGAGCCGGCCGTCGTGCTGGTAGGTCGCCGCGAACCGGCCCTCCGCCGGGTCGCCCCGGACGATCCTCTTCGTCGCGCTCTCGTGTGGTGCGCCGTAGACCTGCAGTTTGACGTCGTACTGGTCGCTCCAGAAGAAGGGCACCGGTGCGAAGTCCTCCGCCTCGGTGCCGAGCAGCGAGCGGGCCGCCGCGGCGCCCTGCTCGAGTGCGTTGGTCTGGTGCTCCACACGCATCCTCCTGCCGAAACCCGGGTGCTCCCAGCTGGCGACGTCACCCGCGGCGACGATGTCGGTCCCGGCCCGGCACCGGGCGTCGCAGTCGACGCCGTCGGTGAGCGAGAGACCGCTGCCGGCGAGCCACCCCACATTGGGGGTCGAACCGATCGCGACGAGGACCGCATCGGCGGCCAGCACCGAGCCGTCGGTCAGCTCGACGGTCGTGACCCGACCGTCCACACCGGTCAGCGCCCGCACCCCGACGCCGGTCCGGACCTCCGTGCCGTGCGACGTGTGCAGTGCGGCGACGTGCCGGGCGATGTCGGATCCCAGCTGGCGGATCATGGGGGCCGGCAACGGGTCGACCAGCGTGACGTGCACATCGGACCGGCGCGCGACCGCGGCCACCTCGCAGCCCAGGAAGCCGGCGCCGACGATGACCAGCCGGCGTCCGGCGACCAGCTCCCGGCCGACCGCCTGTGCGTCCTCGAGGGTGCGCAGCACCTGCACCCCGGCCAGGTCGTGACCGTGCGCGAGGCGGCGGGGTGATACACCCGTGGCGATCACCAGCCCGTCGTACTCGACGACGGACCGGTCGGAGAGCGTCACCCGGCGAGCGGCCGGGTCGAGCCCGACGGCCCGGACCCCGAGGCTCCAGGACGCGTCCAGTTCCTCGATCTCGGCGGCCGTGCGCAGGAACGCACGGTCGGCGGCCCACCGGCCGTCGAGCACCTGCTTGGACAGCGGTGGCCGCTTGTACGGAAGGTGCGGCTCCGCGCCCACGATCACCAGCTCGTCGTCGAACCCCTGCGTGCGCAGCGTCTCGGCGGCGGCCAGCCCCGCCGCCGATGCGCCGAGGACGGCGATCCGGCCGCGTCGTCCCGCTCGTCTCATGATCACGTCCGTAGTCGTCGGAGTCCGGCTCGACGGCGTGGTCGCCGTTCGGTTATTGCTCAGTACACTGATGAACGCTACGGTCGGATGCGGATCGACGTCAAGCTCCGATGGCGCGGCCGGTTCTGTGGGAGGAGTCCGATGGATCAGCAGTACGAGCGCGGGTGGCGTCGGTACTCGTTCGACGGGGCGGCGATGCGCGCGGTCCGCGCGCACGGGGCCGAGGTCGAGATCGCTGTCGCGTCCGCGTTCGACCGCGGCGCCGGCGAGATGGCCATGACGCTGCTCGAGCTCCCGCCGCACGACCGAGGTGACGCGATCGGAATGCACATCCACCGGGATGCGCCGACCGGCCGGGACGCGGAGGAGGTCTACATCGTCGTCCAGGGCAGCTGTGTGATGACCTTCTCGACGGGGGAGGAGGTCGCCCTGGCGCCGGGGGACGCGGTGACGACCTACCCGGGCACCGGGCACGCGGTGCGCGTGCTGGGGGAGCAGCCGGTGCGCATCGTGGTCGTGGTGCCACACGCGTTCCGCGCCGAGGGGGCCGAGTTCACGGGGGAGCGGCTGCCCGGCGGCTTCGCTCCGCGCATCGAGGTCGTCCGGTGTCATCCCACTCGCATGACGCCGGAGCACGCGCGCTGCTCCGGCTGCGGCGCCGAGTGGGTCGTGGAGGCCGGGGTCGCGCTCCCGACATGGGCCGCGGAGCACCCGTGCGACGTGATCGGCTCCGATCCGGTTCCCGCTCCGGCCTGATCGGCTCACCGCCGGAAGCGGCGGCGGGAACATGATGATGTATTGACCCGGAGGGCAGTCGGCCCTAATATTAATCAGTACACTGAGTAAGGAGGTTCTCGTGTGGAAGAGTCCTTGCTCGGCTGATTTCGTCGTCATCGGCGGAGGAATCGGCGGACTTGCGGCGGCGTTACAGATCGTTCGTCGGGGTGTCGGCAACGTCGTCGTCCTGGAAAGGGCGCCGGAGTTCGGTGAGGTGGGAGCGGGGCTGCAATTGGCGCCGAACGCCAGTCGTGTTCTCGACGAACTCGGGGTTCTGGATGCGGTGAGCGGGACCGCGTTCCGTCCGGAGCGTCTGGTCCTGCGGGACATCGTCGAGGGTGACGAGATCACCGCGCTGCGGACCGGCGAGGGGTTCACCGACAGGTACGGCTACCCGTACCTGGTGGCCCACCGGGTCGATGTGCACCGGGCGTTGCTGGAGGCCTGTGCGGCGGAGGACGGGGTCACGCTGGTCCCGGGCGTGACGGTGTCCGAGGTGACCCAGGATGCGGACGGCGTGGTGGTCCACTGTGACGGTGGAGCGCGCTACTCCGGCTCGGCCGCGATCGGCGCGGACGGCATCGCCTCCACCGTGCGGCAGCAGCTCATCGAGGACGGGCCCCCGGTCGCGACCGGTTACGTCGCGTACCGGGGCACCGTTCCGGCGGAGGACGTCAAGGCGTCCACGGGCGGGTCCGAGCTGACCGACATGGTCATCTGGATCGGGCCCGGCATCCACCTCGTGCAGTACCCGGTGCGCGGCGGGCGACTCTGCAACCAGGTCGCGGTGTTCCGCAGTGACGTGTTCACGGCCGACCCCGGCGCCGGTGAGTGGGGTACCCCGGCGGAGTTCGAGGAGAGGTTCCGGTGCGCGACGTGGCAGGTGCGTCGGAGCATCGAGCTGATGGACACGTCGCGGCGGTGGGAGATGTACGACCGGCCGCCGACGCCCGGCTGGGCGAGCGGGCGCATCGCGTTGCTCGGCGACGCGGCCCACCCGATGCTGCAGTATCTCGCCCAAGGGGCCTGTCAGGCCCTGGAGGACTCACGAGCGCTCGGATCGAGCCTCGCCGGCGCGGCCGACATCGGGCCGGCGTTGAAGGACTACGAACGGCAGCGGTATCCGCGCGCCGCAGTGGTACAGACCAAGGCCCGCGCCTTCGGTGAGATTCTGCACGCCGACGGCGCGCTCGCAGCGATGCGCAACTATTTCCTGCGGCGCCGGAGCGACACCGACTACGAGCCTGTCGACTGGCTGTACGTGCCGGACGGGTGACGCGGGCGAATCTGATGACGGGAAGTCGACCAATGGCGATCGAGAACGACGACCAGGCGTACGGGGGGCTCAGTGATCTGGGGGCAGCGCCTCTCTGGCGCTATCTCGGAGATCTGTTCAGGCCGGAGCCGAAATCGATGGCGGTTCCGACCGTGTGGAGTTACGGCGCGCTGCGCGACCATGCGATGTACTTCGCGGAGCACCTCCCCATCGAGGACGCGCAGCGTCGCGTCCTCATGCTCGTCAACCCGGGGCTGCAGGAGCCGCCGGCGACGGTCAACACCTTGTACGCGGGGATCCAGATCCTGCTCCCCGGGGAGCAGGCGCCCGCGCACCGGCACACCTCGAACGCCTTCCGGTTCGTCATCGAGGGTTCGGGCGTCTACACGACGGTGGCGGGGGAGCGGGTGCACATGAACCCCGGTGACCTGCTCATGACGCCCGGTATGCAGTGGCACGACCACTTCCACCCCGGCGACGACCCGATGATGTGGCTCGACGGGCTCGACTATCCGCTGATCAACAAGCTGGAAGCCGGCTTCCACGACATCTACGCCGACGAGTTCCAGAAGTCGGAGTCACCGGACGACATCTCGACCCGGCAGTACATCCACGGACGCCTGAACCCGACGTGGCTGCGCCGGGATTCGCCGAACACCCCGGTCGGCAACTATCCGTGGGCCGAGACCGAGCGTGCGCTCGCCGCCATCGGCGACGACGTCGACGGGTGCGAGCACGACGGCGTCGCCCTCGAGTACACCAATCCGCTCACCGGCGGTGCCGTCCTCCCGACGATCGGGTGCCGGGTCCACCGGTTGAAGCCCGGCTTCGCCGGGCGGCCCCGGCGACACACGCCGAGCACGATCTACCACGTCGTCCGCGGTCACGGCTCGACGCAGGTGGGCGACCGGTTGCTCGAGTGGCATCCACACGACGTCTTCGTCGTCCCGGGCTGGGCGTCCTATCAGCACCACAACGGCGCCGCGGACGACGACGCCGTGCTCTTCAGCTACTCCGACGAGCCGGTGATGCGGGCGCTGGGCCTGCACCGCGAGGAGTCGCTCTGACGGTGCGCCTGCCGCATCCCGCCGGGGCGCACCACGCACCCGTCCCCACGTCCATCTGCGCACCACGTCCATCTGCGAAGGGGAGGAGTACCTCCATGCGTCTGGCGAGCTTCGACGACGGCCGGGTCGGTGTCGTCCAGGACGGGCACGTCCACGAGGTGGCCGGGTTCGGCCCCGCACGAGCCGGTGAGCACAGCGCCGCGCGCCGGCTGATCACGACCCACCCGCACCTCCGATCCGCGGCCGAGCTGGAGCTCGGGGACCCGGTCCCGCTGCGGGACGTCGCGCTCCTGCCGCCGGTCCCGGACCCGAGCAAGGTGTTCGGAGCACCGGTGAACTACGTCGACCACCAGCGGGAGATGGACGAGGCCGTCCAGGTCTCCGGCCTCGGGCTGTTCCTGAAGGCACCCTCCTCGCTCGTCGGGAGCGGCGGCGAGGTCCGGCTGCCCTACACCGACCGCCGCTTCGACCAGGAGGGAGAAGTCGCGGTCGTGATCGGACGACGCGCACGGCACGTCACGACGGCCGAGGCTCTCGACCACGTGTTCGGCTACACCGCGTTGCTGGACATGACGATGCGGGGTCGCGAGGACAGGTCGACGCGGAAGTCGTTCGAGACCTTCACCCCGCTCGGGCCCTGGATCGTCACCCTCGACGAGATCGGGAACGTCGACGACCTGGACTTCAGCTGCCGGGTAGGCGAGGAGCTCCGCCAGAAGGCGTCCACCGCGAGCCTCATCTGGGGGTTCGCGGAGCTGGTCGCCTACGCCTCGTCCATCACGACGCTGGAGCCCGGCGACGTCATCACCTCGGGGACCCCGGCCGGGGTCGGCCCGGTCGGGCCCGGCGACACGATCCGGGTCGACGTCGCGGGCCTCGGCGGCGAGCTGACGGTCCGGGTGACCGCGGACGGTGCCGTCGCCTGCCCGACCGGACGTCACTGATCCATATCGGACGGGTGCCGACACCCGTCCCGAGGAGACACACATGCGGACCGAGGACGGATCCAGATCATGAACCGCACGGGTGACGATACGGCCGGCCCGCCGGCCGGTCCTGCCGTCCTGTTCTGCCCCGCAGATCGTCCGGACCGCTTCGCGAAGGCGTTCGAGGTGGCGGACGCCGTCATCCTCGACCTGGAGGACGCCGTGCGCCCCGACCGCAAACAGGTCGCTCGCGAGGCGCTCCGTGCGGGATTCGGGACACTGCCCGCGGAACGTGCCGTCGTCCGGGTCAACGCGCCGCACACCGCGGAGGGACGGGCCGATCTGGAGCTCGTGCGGTCCGTGGGCGTCCGGTTCGTCATGCTGCCGAAGGCCGAGTACCCCGCCGACGTCGAGCAGTTCGATCCGGCATCGGTGATCGCGTTGTGTGAGACGGCACGCGGGGTCGAGAACGCGCCCGCCATCGCGGCGGCCGGTGGCTGCGTCGCACTGATGTGGGGCGGGGAGGACCTCACCGCCGACATCGGGGGGCGCAGCAGCCGCGACGCCACCGGCCGGTACCTGCCCCACGTGAGCTACGCGCGCGCCCGCATCCTCGTCGCCGCCGCCGCCGCCCGGGTCGTCGCCTGGGACGGCGTGTACCTCGACATACCCGATCGTGCCGGACTCGAGGCCGAGTGCGACGACGCCGTCGCGATGGGCTTCGCGGCCAAGGTGGCGATCCATCCCAGCCACACGCCGGTCATCCGCCGCGCCTACCGGCCGACCGACGATGAGCTGGCCCGGGCGGAGGAGCTGCTCGGCGCGGTCGGCGCGTCGACGTCGGGGGTGGTCACGGTCGGCGGCCGCATGGTCGACGGACCGCTGGTCGCCATGGCCCGTGCGGTCGTGGCCGCCCGTCGCTCCGCGATCCCGGGTGCGGACCACGAGACGAAGGAGAGGATCTGAGTGAGCATCCTGTTCGACATCGACGACGGTGTCGCGACCGTGACGATCAACCGCCCGGAGCGGCTGAACGCGATGGACGGCCCCACCTACCAGGCGCTGTCCGAGGCGTGGGTCCGGATCCGCGACGACGTCGACATCCGGGCCGCGGTCGTGACCGGTGCCGGGAACAGGTCGTTCACCGCCGGTGCCGACCTGAAGTCGTTCGTCGGATCGCCGGGCGACCTCTCGCAGTTCTGGATGACCCAGAAGGATCAACTGCTCAACAAGGGACTCGAGGTCAACAAGCCCGTCGTGGCCGCGGTCAACGGGTACTGCATGGGCGGTGGGGTCACCTTGCTGCTGGCCACCGACATCCGGGTGGCCTCGGCGCACGCGACCTTTGCACTGAGCGAGGTCAAGCGCGGTCTGCTCCCGGCGAACGGGGGCACGCAACGCGTGCTGGAACAGCTGCCGTACCCCATCGCCATGGAGATGCTGCTCCTGGGGGAGCCGATCGACGCGGACACCGCACTGCGGTGGGGACTGCTCAACCGGGTCGTCTCCGGGGACGACCTGATTGCCACGGCGCAGGGCTACGCGCGCCGGCTGGCGTCGCTGCCGCCACTGGCGGTGCAGGCCTGCAAGGAGCTGGCCGTGCGAGCCCGTGACCTCGACCGGACCTCCGGTCTGCGGTTGGAGGAAACCATGCTGCGGATGCTCAAGTTCACCGATGACGCCGCCGAGGGCATCGCGGCGTTCACCGAGCGGCGCGAACCGGTCTGGCAGGGGCACTGACCGGCGCCCTCACCACGAACACCACTCTCCGATCGCCCGGTCCCGGTCGTCCCGACCGGTCGCGGCGCGATCACCGGATCGAAAGGGACGGGCCCATGACGCTCATGCGCGGCGCCGACGCAATCCTGGACACCCTGGAAGCAGTGGGTACCGACCTGCTGATCGGCTACATCGGACACACCACACAGGAACTGGCCGATGCCACCCGGGAGCGGCCGGGGATGCGGACCATGTACCCCGCCACCGAGCTCGGCGGCGCGCACGTGATCAACGGCTACAACATCGTGAAGGGCCGTGCAGCCGCCGCCGGTCTCTGGCACACCTGCGGGACGCTGCTGATCCCGGCAGCCCTCTACGAGGGGATGTTCTCCCGGATCCCGTCGGTGCACCTGGGATTCAACGTCGACGGCTCCTTCCAGGGACGCGAGTCGATGCAGGAGATGCCCAACGTCGACGTTTTGACGCCGATGACCCGCTACTCGACCAGGGTGGAACGCCCGGACAAGCTGCCGGAGACGATCAGCCGGGCCGCCCACCGTGCGCACGGCGCACCCGCCGGCCCGACCTTCGTGGACATCCCGTTCGACCTCACGGTCGACACCGCCGAGACGACCGTCCCGACGGGCTGGTCCGCGCCGGTCAACCGGTCCGGGGCGGATCCCGAGCAGATCCGCGCGGCGGCACGCCTGCTCGTCGGGGCGCGCCGCCCGGTCATGATCGTCGGAGGCGGCGCGGTCTGGTCCGGTGCGGACGAGGAGGTCGCGCGGCTCGCCGAACTGCTCGGCATCCCGGTCACCACGACCTTCACCTCCCAGGGGATCCTCCCCGAATCCCATCCCCTGGCGCTCGGTACGAGCGGTCCGATCGGCTGGCGTTGCGCGAACGACTGGATCGCCGACGCCGACGTCGTGCTGGCCGTCGGCTCCCGCCTCTCGGAATGGGGGTACGCCCAGTCCTACACCGCCGACATGCCGGGACGCCTGATCCACGTCGACACCGACCCCGCGCAGCTGGGCAACTTCTACTACCCCGAGATCGGAGTGGTCGCCGATGCGCGGACGGTACTGCGGCAGCTCGTCGAGGCGGTCGGGCAGGACCCCGGGTTCGTCCCGACCCCGTACCGGGACCGTGCCCACTTCGCCGCTGTCCGGGAGGCCAAGGAGAAGTGGGTGGCCGGCACGCGCGAGCGGGCGCTGGTCGAGGACAGCCCGATCAGCCCGTGGCGCGTGGTCTCGGCCATCGAGTCCGCGTTGGATCCGACGGACTACATCGTGTCCGACGCCGGGAACAACACGGGCTGGGTGTTCCAGGGGGCGGCGGCGGAACGGTCCCGGCGGCTGGTGACCACGGCGGGCGCCGGCGTCCTCGGCGCCGGCTTCCCGATGGCGCTCGGGGTCAAGCTGGCCCGGCCGCAGTCCCAGGTCGTGGTGGGCGTCGGTGACGGTGGATTCGGTTACGCGCACAACGAGATCGCCTTCGCGCTGCGAGAGAACATCCCGGTCACCGTCGTGGTCTTCAACGACTCGGCGCTGGGCGCGAACAAGGGGTTCATGACCAACCTGTACGGCCAGCCGTCCTGGACGGCGCTCAACAACCCGGACTTCGTCGCCCTGGCCCGCGCCTACGGCGCCGACGGCGAACGGGTCGAGGACGCCGGGCAGCTCGACGACGCGGTGAAGCGCGGCGTCGCCTCCGGCACGGTGTACGTCATCGACGTCCCGATCGGGCAGGACTACGGCTACCCGGCCACGACGTCGGGCGGGAAGGTCAAGTGGCCCGCGCGGCAGTGGCCGGCCGACGTGATCGGCACGCGCTCGCCCGGCACGTTCACCCGCTCCACGACGGGCTGAGCGCGCGATGGGCGACCGCACGGGGGCGGAACGACCACTCGACGGGATCACCGTCGTCGACCTCACGGTGAACATCGCCGGGCCTTCGGCGACGCTCGTGCTGGCCGACCTCGGCGCGCGGGTCATCAAGATCGAACCGCCGGGTGGTGACATCTCGAGGGAGTGGCACCCGCAGGATCCGGACGGCTTCTCCGCGGTGTTCTCGGCGTTCAACCGGACCAAGCAGTCCGTCGTGGTCGACGCCAAGAGTCCGGAGGGGCTGCGCCTGATCCGGCGGCTCGTGGGCGGGGCCGACGTGTTCGTCGAGAGCATGCGGCCGGGGAAGGCGGCGGCGCTCGGCCTCGGCTGGGACGACCTCCGCGCGGTGAACGACCGTCTCGTGTACTGCAGTGTCAACGCCTTCGGCGACGTCGGCCCGATGGGTGGGGTGCCCGGCTTCGACGCCGTCGTCCAGGCCTACTCCGGCCTCATGGACCTGACCGGACACCCCGACGGTGATCCGGCCCGGGTCGGGGGCGCGGTGGTCGACGTCGGCACCGGAACCTGGGCCGCGCTCGCCGTGGTGGCCGCGCTCCTCCAGCGGGAACGCGACGGTCGGGGCCGTCGCGTCGAGACGACGATGCTCGGGACGGCGATCGGTTTCCTCATGCACCATCTGGTGTCGGCCAGGTCGGCGGGCGTCGCACCCCGTCGGCTCGGGACGGCCCAGCACAACTTCGCCCCCTACCAGGCGGTCCGGGCCGCGGACCGGATGGTCATGATCGGTGTCAACAGCGACGCCATGTGGCGGCGGGCGGCGCGGGCACTCGGCGTGCCGGAGCTGACCGACGACGTCCGGTTCGCCACGAACGAGGCCCGCCTGGCACACCGGGCAGAGCTGATCGCCGGTATCGAGGCCGCCACCACGGCGGTCCCCGCCGACACCCTTCTCGATCGGCTCGTGGCCGCGACGGTGCCGGCCTCGGTCGTCCGGCCGATCGAGGACCTCGCGACCGACGTCCAGCTCGACGCGCTGCAGGTGTGGGGGACGACGTCGTCCGGCACCCCGTTGCCCCGCACCCCGGTCGCGGACAACGGGCACCGGATCGGTGACGTGCCCCGGGTGGGCGAGCACACACACGACGTCCTGCGCGGACTCGGGCTCAGCGGGGAGGAGATCGGCGCGGCGGTGCAGGCGCGCGTGGTCGCGATCGACCCGCAGCACACGATGGAGAGGCAACGGTCATGACCGGCACGCTCGAGCGGCCGACGCTGCGCAACCCGTACGACGGCCTCGCGTCCTACGGGCTGTTCATCGACGGGGTATGGGTCGACGCGCGGGACGGCGGGACCTTTCACTCGGTCGACCCCACCACGGGACGCCCGTGGGCCGAGGTGGCACGGGGCCGGGCCGTGGACGTCGACGTCGCCGTCGCGGCCGCCCGGCGGGCCTTCGACGGTGGATGGCGGCGGACCGGGGCCGCCGAGCGCGCGGCGGTGCTGCGCCGGCTCGGGGACGTGCTGGCCCGGCCGGACGTGGTCGAGCGGCTGGCGGTCCACGAGATGCTGGACACCGGGAAGGTCGTCCGCGAGGCGGTCGGGCTCGCCCGCGCGTTCAGCTCGTGGTGCTACTACTACGCCGGTGTCGCCGAGAGCCACCGCGGCAGCACGATCCCGGTTCCCATGCGGGACACCTTCACCTACAGCGTGCCCGAGCCGGTGGGAGTGGTCGCGGCCATCACTCCGTGGAACTCACCGATCCTGCTGATGCTCTGGAAGCTGTGCCCGGCGCTGGCGGCCGGGAACACCGTCGTCATCAAGCCGTCCGAGGTCGCCCCGGTGTCGACGCTGGAGTTCGCGACGCTGCTGGCGGAGGCGGGAGTCCCACCGGGGGTCGTCAACGTCGTCCCGGGGGGGCGCGATGCGGGAGCGGCACTCGCCGCCCACCCGGGGGTCGACAAGGTCGCGTTCACCGGGTCGACGGCGACCGGGCGCAGCGTCATGCACGCCGCCGCCGACAACCTGACCAGGGTCTCGCTGGAGCTCGGCGGAAAGTCGCCGAACATCATCTTTCCGGACGCCGACATCGACCTCGCGGTCAACGGCGTCGTCTCGGGCTGTTTCGCCGCCGGCGGGCAGATGTGTACCGCGGGATCGCGCGTCCTCGTCCACCGCTCCGTCCACGACGAGGTCCTCGACCGGCTCACCGCGCGGGCGCAGGCGGTGCGGTTCGGGGACCCGTTCGACTGGGAGTCCGAGATGGGGGCCCTGACCTGGTCCCGGCAGTACGAGTCGGTGCTGGGACGGATCCGGACCGCCGTCGCCGAGGGGGCGCGGCTGGTCACCGGCGGGGACCGGCCGGCGACCGCGCCGACGTCGACCGGGTTCCACGTCGCCCCCACCGTCTTCGCCGACGTCCGGCCCACGATGGAGATCGCGACGGAGGAGATCTTCGGTCCGGTCGCGGGCCTCATGCCGTTCGACTCCGAGGACGACGCGATCGCGATGGCCAACGACACGCCCTACGGCCTCGCCGCCGCCGTCTGGACCACCGATCTCGGGCGCACCCGGCGGATGGTCGACGCGCTGGAGGCGGGCACCGTGTGGGTCAACTGCTACCGCCGGGTGTCCGCCGCCGCGCCGTTCGGGGGCTGGAAGGACAGCGGGCTCGGCAGCGAGAACGGTCTGGAAGTGATGAAGGAGTACACACGCTCCAAGGTCGTGTGGATCGACACCAACCCGGACGCGCGTGACGCGTTCCGACTCGCGTGAGGCCGGCAGTGGTCCAGCGCGACCGCGTTGTCATCCGGTTCGCGGCGATCCCGGGCACCCCGGGACTCGAGCACCGGGTCGTCGTCCAGAAGGGATTCGGGCTCGCCGTCGTCGAGTCCTCCTCGGTCGACGAGTCGCAGATCGTCACCCACGACGAGACCGACCACGAGCTCGCCTTCGCGCTGTCCCGGCTCTCGGACCAGGACCTCAACCACACCGTCACCGGAATCTTCCGCAACGCACCGCGGACCACCTACGACGACGCGGCCTGCGCCCAGGTCCAGGCGGCGACCGACGCCCGCCCGGACGCGGACCTGCAGGCCCTGCTCAACGGCCGCGACACCTGGACCGCCCGCTAGGGCGTGTCCTGCAAATGATCTAAGGCTCGGGCCGGGATGATCTTCAGGTGGTCGGCAGAGGCGAGTTGACCGACAGGGCCTGGGCGCAGATCGAGCCGCTGCTCCCGGCCAACGGCGGTCGGGGGCGGCAGTGGCGTGATCACCGACAGGTGATCAACGCGATCCTGTGGAAGCTGCGCACCGGTGCTCCGTGGCGGGACCTGCCCGAGCGCTACGGGCCCTGGAAGACCGCGCACGAACGGCTGCGGATCTGGACCGCGGACGGCACCTGGGAGACCGTCCTGGACCAGGTCGTGGTCAAAGACGACTCCATCGGCGCGGTGGAGTGGACCTTCAGCATCGACTCCAGCAACGTCCGGGCCCATCAACACTCCGCCGGGGCCCGGAAAAAGGGGGCTGCGCCACCGCCTGGGTCGAAGCCCTCGCCGTCGACGGCGAAGCCCTCGGACGCTCCCGCGGCGGACTGACCAGCAAGATCCACCTCGCCGTCGACGGTCGCGGTCTGCCGATGTCGATCATCTGCACTCCGGGCCAGGCCGGGGACAACCCGCAACTGCTCCCGCTGCTCGACCAGGTCCACGTCCACCGCGACGGCCCCGGCCGGCCGCGTAAGCGCCCGGACCGGGTCTTGGCCGACAAGGCCTACTCCCACCCATCGACACGGCGAGCGCTGCGCGAGCGCGGGATCGCTTTCACCAGCCCGCAGCGCGCCGACCAGGTGAAACACCGCCAGTCCCGAGGCAGTCGTGGTGGGCGTCCACCCTCGTTCGATCCCGGCCTCTACGCCGACCGCAACGTCGTCGAACGCTGCTTCAACCGGCTCAAGCAGTTCCGGGACCTCGCCACCCGCTATGTCAAACGCGCTGCCTACTACCGGGCCGGGCTCGTCATCGCCGCGATCGTGCTCTGGACCCGCACCACCGAATTACAGGACACGCCCTAGACACCCGATCAGAGAGGACGGAGCGGCCGATGCTGTCCACTCCCGACGAACATGCCGGACCCCGACGCCAGTCGGTGCGCAAGGCCGGCACTGCCGGACTGCTCGGCACCGCCATCGAGGGGTACGACTTCGCCGTCTACGCCTACCTGGTCGTCTTCATCGCGCCGCTGTTCTTCCCGGCCGAGAACCGGACCGTGGGCATCCTCGCCGGCCTGCTCGCGCTGGGCGCGGGCTACCTCGCGCGACCGCTCGGCGGACTGTTCTTCGGCCGGCTCGGCGACCGGCGGGGACGGCGGTTCGCGCTCGTCGTGACCATCACGATGATGGGGAGCGCCACGTTCCTGATGGGGGCGCTGCCCACCTACGAGTCGATCGGTGTGTGGGCGCCCGTCCTGCTGGTCCTGCTGCGGATCGTCCAGGGGTTCTCGGTCGGCGGTGAGCTCATGGGTGCCGCGACCTACGTGACCGAGCACGGGACGGGACGCAACCACGGTGTGCTGAGCGCCATCGTCCCCTTCGGCAACTCGCTCGGCGGAGCGCTGGCGCCCGGAGTGGTCGGGGTCGTCACCCTGCTCATCGCGGACCAGGCCATGGGGGAGTGGGGATGGCGCGTCCCGCTCCTGCTGTCGCTCCCGCTGACCGTCCTGGTCCTGGTGCTGCGGACCCGGCTGTCGGACTCCCCGGAGTTCGAGAAGCTCGCCGAGCGGCAGGACGTCACGACGGGATCGCCGGTCCGTGAGGTGCTGGCGCATCATCGCGCGGCCCTGCTGCAGGTGGTCGTGCTGTCGGCATCGGTCATGTTCGTCGGGTTGTTCGCGGTCTCCTACCTCACCCTCGACATGCAGTCGACCGCGGGGAGGAGCCCCGGCGAGGCGGCCCGGATCGCCGCGGTCGCCTCGTTCTGCCTGATGCCCTGCCAGCTCGTGACGGGACGGCTGGTCGACCGGTTCGGCCGCTTCCGGCTGCAGGTCGTGCTGTTCGCGGCCAGCGCCTGCGTGGTCGTCCCGACCATGTACACGATCTCCGACCCCGGCCTGCCGGTCGCCGCCTCGGTGCTGGTGTACGTGGTGTTCTACTGCGTCGCCGGATGCACGTTCATCCCCGCGTTCGGCGCCTTCACCGCGCTGTTCCCGACCCGCGTCCGCTACACGGGATCCGCGCTGGGCTTCGGAATCGGATCATCCATCGGGGCCGGCTTCGGCCCGTTCCTGTCGTCCTACAGCGCAGATCTCGCCGGGAATCGGTACGCGGCCGCCGTGCTGTTCGTCGCGGTCGTGGTACTCGGGCTGGTCGCGAGCTGGACCATGCGGCCGGTGGCCGGACCCGTGGCCGCCATGACGCCGCGTCGCTAGTCGGAGCTCCGGCGCACGTCCACCCGCACGCCGATGAATGGGGCGGCCCGATCGGTGTGACAGCATTGACAGAAAGCATTACCGGAGTTACTGTCACAAACAGTCAGCACACTGAACATTTGATCAGCTGACAGTCGACATCCCGCATTGAGGTCGCGAGACGATCTCGGCATTTGTCGATGGAACCATGCCCTCGTCGGAGAGGATCCATGATGACCGAAGCTGCCGGGACGCCCTTTCCGGGACGACGATTCCGTCTCGTCGAACCCGAGGTCGCAAAAGACCCCGGCGCCTATTTCGATACACTCCGCTCGACGTGCCCGGTGGCCAGGAGCACCGACTTCGGCGGCTTCTGGGTCCTGTCCACCCACAGCGACGTACACGAGGCGTGCCTGGCACCCGAGGTCTTCAGCAGTGCCGGGCCGATCAACATCCCGGCCATCCCCCAGCCGCCCGTCATCTGCATCGAACAGGACGATCCCGAGCATCGGAAGTACCGCAAGCCGATGCAGGGGTGGTTCTCGGCGAAACGGGTGCAGGGCTTGGAAGACCAGGTCCGGACGATCGTCGCGGACTGCATCGACCGGGTCCTCGCCGATGGTGAGGGCGACCTCGGCGCGATTCTGGCGGCGCCGGTCCCGCCCACCGTCATCGCGCTCGTGCTCGGCCTTCCCGAGCAGGACTGGGAGTGGTTCCGCGAACGGGAGACCACGCTGATCGCCCATGCCCAGGTCGGCGACTCGGAAGCCGCCGCCCCGGTCTACCGGGAGATCGCGGACTACCTGTCGGCACACATCGGTGATCGGCGCACCGCACCTCGGGCGGACATGCTGACCGACATCGCGCAGCTCACGATCGACGGGAGTCCCGTTCCGCACGAGGACGCCGTCGGCCTGGCGTTCCTCATCCTCGGAGCCGGTCACGAGACGACCGTCGGTGGTATCGGCGGGATGCTCTACCAGGTACTGAAGGACACCCGCGTCCGTGACCAGCTCGTAGCCGACCCGTCCCGGGCGGAGATCGCCGTGGAGGAGGCGTTGAGGCTGGAGGCGCCCCTGCTGGGGCTGGCCCGGACCCTCGCCGGGACCGCGACGATGCGCGGGGTCGACATGTCCGAAGGCGACCGGGTGATGCTCCTCTTCGGGGCCGCCAACCGGGACGACGCCGTGTTCGAGTCTCCAGAGGATTTCCGGCTCGATCGGACCAACGTGCAGAAGCACCTCGCCTTCGGCGCCGGCGTGCATCGCTGCGTCGGTGCCCCGCTCGCCCGCCTGGAGATGCGCATCGTCCTCGAGGAGGTCCTCACCCGGATGCCGGGGGTGCGCCTGACCGATCCCGACTCCGTCTCCGTGAGATGGACGGTCGGGCGCGAGTTCAGCAATCTGCACGCATCGTGGTGACCTGCCACGCCGTAGAAGGGTTCGTCAAGGCATGACCTCACTCATGGAATTCCCCTTCTTCCGCGGGAACTCGCTGTTGCCGCCGGCCGAGTACGCCGTGCTGCGGGACGCGAACCCCGTCACCAGGGTTCGGCTGAGGAGTGGCCAGGAGGCGTACCTGGTCAACCGCTACGACGATCTCCGGAAGCTGCTGAGCGACGATCGGGTGAGCGTCGACCGCAGGAACTCGGGGTTCCCGGTCCTCAGCGAGTCGCACGGCGTCCTCCGTCAGCGATCGCTGCTCCACATGGATCCACCACAGCACGCGACGATCCGCCGGCTCCTCGCCGGGCATTTCACCGTGTCCCGCGTCGCGAAGCTCCGGCCGCAGATGGAGGCCGTCATCACCAGGCGGTATCAGGAGATGCTCGCCAAGGACGGCGATGCGGAGTTCGTCCGCGACTTCGCACTCGCCGTTCCCTCGGAACTCATCTGCCTCAGCCTCGGTATTCCGTACGACGAACGGCACGACTTCTTCGAGGAACGCACCGCGATCACGACGAGCCATTCGGTGGCCGGGGAAGCGGTGACCTCGGCGGAGGACGAGCTGCGGGACTACGTGGAGAGCGTCGTCAGGTCGCGGGTGGGGAGCACCGGCGACGACGTGATCAGCAAGCTCGTGGTCGCGGCCGGGACGGCCGGGGTGGAGCTCGACGAGGTGGTGTCGTTGGTGCACCTCATGCTGATCGCGGGCCACGAGACGTCGACCAACGCACTGGCACTGAGCCAGCTCCTGATCTTCGATCACGACGAGCTGGTCGCCGAGCTGAGCGCCGACCCGGGACTGATCCCGGGGGCGATCGAAGAGCTCCTGCGCTACACGAGCATCGTCCAGTACCAGGTGCTGCGGGTCGCGGTCGACGAGATCGAGCTGGGTGGGACGGTCATCCCGGAGGGCAGTCCGCTCATCGCGGCGGTCCAGTCGGCGAACCACGATCCGCACCAGTTCGCCGACGCCGGACGTTTCGACATCCGCCGGCAGAACGCGTCGTCCCACGTCGCGTTCGGTTACGGCATCCACCAGTGTCTCGGTCAGCAGTTCGCCCGGGGCGAGCTCCGGGTCGCCTTCGAGGTCATGCTGAACATGCCGAACCGCGTGCGGAGCGTCCGCCCCGACGAGGTCGTGTTCAAGCTCGATTCCTTCGTGTTCGGGCCGCGGGAGCTTCCGGTTCGCGCGGTGCCCGCGCGCTGACCCCACGGCCCGGGCCGCCGGTCTTGAGCCGGACGGAGGCGAGGGGGAGCCGGCGCGCGGCCGGCTCCCCCTCGCCGTCGTGTCAGCCCTGGGGCGACGTGGGGATGTCGAAGTAGGCGAGCCGGTTCGCCTTGAACATCCCGAAGACGATGCGGCCGGGCATCTCGGCGGTCAGGTCGCACGGCGCCGAGTCGGGCGTCGGGGTCCTGAGGTAGGTCGCCGTCTTCGTGACGGGGTCGAAGCGGCCGACCCGGTCGCCGTTGCGGTACATCCCGCTCACGAAATAGATCATGCCGTCGCTGCCGAACCGCAGCGTTCCGGGATCGAGGTCCGGTCCGCCGCCCAGCTCGAACTCCTCGATCTTCCCGGTCTCCGGGTCGAGCGTCCCGATCTTCTGGCCGACACCCTCGGTGAACCAGAGGATCTTCCCGTCGGGGGACCGGGTGAGGCCGCCGACCATCGCCCGCGGCGTCGGCACCTGGTAGAGCGTGAGCTCCTCGGTGAAGACGTTCATCAAGCCGATCTCGTTGCTGTTGACGGTGCTGAACGCGACCGTGTCACCCGGACCCGGCTGCATGCAGAACAGTCCCGACCGCGGGGTCTCGAGGTCCCACTTCGTGAAGGTGAAGTCGTTCATGTCGAGCCGGCCGATGGCGTTCGTCCCGGCCATCACGAACCAGAGATGCCCGTCCCTGCCGAAGGTCATGTCGAACGGCACGGAGATGCCGAAGGTGTGCACCCCCTTGCCCTCGGGGCCGACGTCGAACAGGCCGTCCCACGGGAAGTGGAAGTTGGTGATCTCCAGGGTCTTCGTGTCGATGCGACCGATGGCGTTGCCGTGGACCTGGCCGTACCAGATGTTGCCGTCCGGACCCCGCTCCATCGGCCCCGGTGCGGCCGTCTTGTTCGGCAGCGGGACCTCGGTGATCTCGAGCGTGTCCGGGTTGATCCGGGCCATCTTGTTGCCGTTCATCTGGGCGGTCCAGATGTTGCCCATGAGATCGAACTCGGCCTCGCAGGGGTAGCAGTCCGAGGTCGGGAACTCGGGGTACTCGATGATCGGGCCCCAGCTGGGAGTGGTGTCGTTGTCCTGCACGCGACGGCTCCTTCTCGTGTCGGTCGGGGCGCCCGGCCGGCCCGGGCGCGGTGTCGTCGGTGGCTCAAGCGGTGGCGGAGGAACCCGGCAGCGGAGGCAGCGAGCTCAGGATGTCGGCGACGTCGCCGCTGCCCATCACGCGCCGGACGTTCTCCGCGATGCGCCAGTGGCCGTCGACCCGGCGGAACGACCACCGGTTCACGCAGTGGTTCTGGTACTGGATCGACGGCGCGGTGCTGCCGACCGACCGGCAGTAGACGATCGAGTTGCTGATGATCACGGCGTGGTCCTCGTCGTGCTGGACGAAGACCGACGGCTGGCCGTCCATGTGGTGCTGGGCCTTGCCCGCGAACCGCTCGTGCCGATCCGCCCGGATGCAGTCCTGAAGCTGGGTCCGGCCGACGAAGCGGACGTTGCGCAGCGGCAGGTCCAGCGTCGTCGGGTCGGTGGTGCGCGGCCGCATCTTCTCGTCGAAGTAGTCGGAGTCGTCGAAGAAGGTGAAGTCCATGATGCCGTCGTCGGTGAACAGGTCGACCCACTCGGCGTAGAGCCCGTGGTCCGCGTAGAGCCCGTAGCGCGCGAGCAGCTCCTTGCAGTCGCGCTCGGCCTCGAGCGTCGCCAGCCGATCGGCGATCGATGCCCGGTCGAGCTCGGTGGTGGTGGCGTTCATCCGCAATCTCCTGGGGTCGGTGGTGTCGGGTCCGGTCGTGGGCTCAGGAGTCGTACTGCTCCTGGATGGAGGAGAGGATCCGGAAGTCCCCGGCGTCGTAGATGGCGTCGAAGGCGTCGACGACGTCGGCGAGGTCCGGTCCGGTCGGCGTCACCCCGCGGGTCTTGGCGGTGAAGACCCGGGCCCAGACGCCGGCGCCGGCGCTCAGCGTCTGACCGTTGAGGGCGCAGGCGCTGCTGGCCAGGTACAGCGCGACGGGGGTGACCCACTTCGGGTGGACGCTGTCCTGGTCGACGTGCGGCCGGGAGTCGAAGTAGTCGGGATCGATCATCGTCCGGGCGACCGGGCACAGGGTGTTGACGCGGATGTCGCGATCGCGGTTGTCCAGCGCGGCGGACCTGCTCATGGCCAGCATGGCGGCCTTGCTCGCCATGTAGGGGAAGACGCCGGGACCGCCGAACGCCGCGGCGGCCGACGAGGTGTTCACGATCCGCCCGTAGTCCCGCTCGCGCATGTGCCCCAGCGCGGTGCGCTGTGTCCAGAAGGCGCCCAGGAAGTTGACCGCGAACACGTCCCGCAGGTGGCCGGTGCCGGTGTCGTGCGAGGTGCCCCGACCGACGATACCGGCGTTGTTGATGAGGATGTCGATACGGCCGAACCGATCGACCGTCCGCTCGACGAGGCCGACGGCGTAGTCCTCGTCGCCGATGTCACCGGTGTCGGCGACGGCCGTCAGCCCTTCCATGACGAGGGCCGAGGCGACCTCGCCGGCCGTGCACTCCTCCGGTCTGCGGCCGTGTGTGGTCCGGACGTCGTTCAGCACGACGTTCGCGCCGAGGCGCGCCAGGCGGGTCGCCTGATCATGACCCACCCCGCTCCCGGCCCCGGTGACGAGGGCGACACGGCCCTCGAACTGGGTGTCGATCACTGCCAACATCCTCCTCGATGTCGCGCCGGCCCGGCGCCGATCGACTCCGACCGTGACGCCGCGCGGTGTGGGAACGTGTGCCGGGGCCACGGACCCGGCGGCTGCCGCGGTTCGGCTCCGGCGGGCGGTGCATCCGCTGCCGCGGCGGGGTGTGACGACGATGCCGTGGCGATGGATCCAGCAGTTAATCAGTACACTGATTAATAATCTAGTCGGGCGTCCTGCCAGCTGTCAACCAGGTGATCGTGCGGCCTGGCGGGGGCGGCCGGTGCTCGCCGGGTCACGGCGAGGGCTCCCCGCTCTGTTGACACTCCCCGGAGGAACGGCTAATTTTCCGTCAGTGTACTGATGATTGGTCGCGGCACGGCATCGTCGACGACACCGGCGGCCGGACCGGCTCTCTGCACACAAAGGGGTGTGGTTGTGTTCGCTGACGAGTTCGATGTCGTGGTCGTCGGTTCCGGAATCGCCGGCCTGACCGCCGCGACCTCGGCGGTCCAGGCCGGGATGACCGTCGTGCTGCTGGAGAAGACCGAGGAGGTCGGCGGGTCGTCCGCCATGAGCGGTGGCTGGTTCGCCTTCTCCGGAACGGGCGAACAGGCCGCTGCCGGGGTCGACGACTCGCACGGGGCGTTCCGCGACGACCTGCTCGAGGTCGGGCAGCACCACAACGACGGCGAGCTGGTCGAGGCCTACCTCCTCCATCAGCGCGACGCCTACGAGTGGTTGACCGGCCTCGGCGTCCGCTTCGGCGAGCTCGGGATCAGCGCGGGCATGTCGGTGCCGCGTGGGGTGCTCACCGACATCCGTGCCGTGCTCGCCCGCCTGCACACCGTTTTCGGGGAGCTCGGCGGTGCGACCCGCCTGAACCATCGGGCGCGACGACTCGTGCGGGGCGCCGACGGCCGCGTCGGCGCGGTCGTCGTCGCCACCGGGCAGGGCGAGCGGTGCTACGTCGGCAGGCGCGCGGTGGTGCTCGCGACCGGGGGCTTCTCACGGAGCAGCCGGCTGTTGCGCACTTTCGCTCCCGAGCAGCTGCGGGCCATCCCGCACGGCGGCCCGGGGAACACCGGAGACGGCCTGCTCATGGCGTGGAGGCTGGGTGCCGGGATGGCGGACATGGCGTTCGTGTCCGGCACCTACGGCTCGCACCCGGACACGGGCGACCGGGTCCACGAGCTCCTCAGCGCCTACTACTCCGGCGCGGTGATCGTCAACCGGCAGGGCCGTCGGTTCGTCGACGAGTCGCTGGACTACAAGACCCTCGGCCGCGCGGTGCTCGCGCAACCCGAGGGGCTCGGCTTCCAGGTGTTCGACGCCGGGGTGCGGGCGCTGTCGCGTCGCGGCGTCCCGCTCAAGGACATCGACACGCTCGAGGAGATCGGCCACGTCCACCGGGCGGAGACCCTGCCGGCGCTGGCCGAGGAGGCCGGGATCGACGGCGCGGGGCTGGTGGCGTCGATCGACGCCTACAACGCCGCCGTCGACGGGGAACGCGCCGACGTCGTCGGTCGGACCCGGCTGTGCAACGGGCAGGGCGACCTGCGCCGGATCGACGAGCCCCCCTTCTTCGCCTACCCCGCCAAGACCCTCATGACGACGACCTACTGCGGGCTGACCATCACTCCGCGGGCGGAGGTCCTCGACGTCGACGGGAACGTGATCGACGGGCTCTACGCCATCGGCGAGGTCACCGGCGGTTTCCACGGCGCGGCCTACATGACGGGGACCTCCCTGGGCAAGGGAACCGTGTTCGGCCGCATCGTGGCCGGCCACATCGCAGCACGTCACTGACCGTCTTCCGCTCACGGCCCCGCCCGCTCACCCATTTCTTCTGACCAGGCGATACGTCGCCGGCGAGGAGCTGACCTGCCATGTCCACCTCGGCGAGGGACACCTCACCCACAACACGCCAGTCGACCCGCAGAGCGAGCGTCGCCGGTCTTCTCGGGACCGCCATCGAGGGCTACGACTTCGCGGTCTACGCGTACCTGGTCGTCTTCATCGCGCCCCTGTTCTTCCCGGCCGAGAACCGCGCGATCGGCATTCTGGCCGCACTGCTCGCACTCGGAGCGGGATTCCTGGCACGACCGCTCGGCGGGATCTATTTCGGCCGGATGGGAGACCGTTACGGACGGCGGTTCACGCTGGTCGTCACGATCACGATCATGGGGACGGCGACGTTCCTCATGGGCCTGCTGCCGACCTACGACTCGATCGGGATCATGGCCCCGATCCTGCTCGTCCTCCTGCGGTTCGTGCAGGGCTTCTCCGTCGGTGGCGAGCTCATGGGTGCCGCGACGTTCGTCACCGAGCACAGCTCGCAGAAGAACTACGGGTTCCTCAGCGCGATCGTGCCGTTCGGCAACGCGCTCGGCGGGGCACTGGCACCGGGGGTCGTCGGGATCGTCACCCTGTTCGTCGCCGACGACCTGATGGGTGCCTGGGGCTGGCGGATCCCGCTCCTGCTGTCGCTGCCTCTCACGGTCCTCGTGGTGGTGCTGCGCCGGCGGCTGCACGAGTCGCCCGAGTTCGGGAACCTCGCGCGCAGACGCGACACGACCGCCGCGACACCGGTGGCCGAGGTGCTGAAGCACCATCGGCGGGCGCTGCTGCAGGTGATCGGTCTGGCGACGGCGGTGATGTTCATCGGGCTGTTCGCGTTGAGCTACATCCCGCTCGACATGCAGTTCGCCGGCGGCCGGTCGGCCGGCGAGGCCGCACGGTACGCGTCGATCGCGATGTTCTGTGCCATGCCGTGCCAGCTCCTGATGGGCAGGACGGTCGACCGGTTCGGCAGGTACCGCGTGCAGCTGGTCATGTTCTGCGCGAGCGCGGCCGCGGTGTTCCCCCTGCTCTACGTCATCGGCAACGCCGACCGTCTCGGTGTGCTGGCGCCGATCACCTACGTGCTCTTCGTCTGCATCGCCGCGACCGTCTCCATCCCCGCCTTCGGGGCGTTCACCGCCCTGTTCCCGACGCACGTGCGCTACACCGGGGCGGCCATCGGCTTCGGGATCGGCTCGGTGATGGGCTCCGGCTTCGGGCCGTTCCTGTCGTCGCTGAGCGCCGAGGTGTCGGGGACGCGGTACGCACCGGGGTTCCTGTTCGTCGGCATCGCGGTGATCGGCCTGCTCACCACCTGGTCGACGCGCCCCCGGTCGCACACGGCGACCGCCCGGACGGACGGGGACGCCCCGACCCTCGTCGACAACTGACCTGCGAGGTACCCGGACACGCCGACCGTCTCCGCGACGGGCGGGTGGGTGTGTCGCCGCAGGAGCGGCCACACCTGCCGGCCCGTCGCGGAGGACGCTCAGCGCAGGGCGTCGAAGAACTCCGCCATCACCTCGGTGGCGTCGAGGCGCCCGGTCTGCCCGCCGCACCCGTCGCACGCCACTCGGGCCGACCCCGGCCAGGTGCGTCCGTCGGACGTGATCCGGTGGAGCTGCACCACAGCTCCACCGGCACAGTCGTCGTGGCTGACCAGGGTGATCGACTCGTCGACCGGGGTCTCCCGTGCCGTGGGGGAACAGCCGTTGACGCGGGCCCACCGCTCCAGCGCCGCCGGGAAGGAGTAGCCCCACCGCGGATCGTCGTCGCCCCCGTAAGGATTGACCTCGTCGAGGGCCCCGTGGAACGCGGAGATCGAGACCGGGGAGCCGGGCCGGCACGTGGCGGCGTCCGGTTCCGCGAGGTCGCCCGGCTCGGCGGCCCCGGCGCGCAGGCCCGCCACCGGTGCGACGGCCGCGATCCGCTCCGGGATCTCGCAGGCCAGGGCCGACGCCATGCGGGCGCCTCCCGAGTATCCGGTCGCGTAGACCCGGGCGGGGTCGACGCAGGCACGCCGTTCGGGGACGGTGATCATCTCGGCGAGGAAGTCGACGTCGTCACGGGTGCCGGGCGGGATCTCCTGGTCCCCGAGGACCGGTACGCCCGGGACGTGCCACGACCAGCTCCCGCCCTCGAGCGGAGGTGTCGGGTCGGGGGAGCGCACCGCTCCCGTCGGGGTGGCGACGACGACCCCGTGCTCGCCCGCCACCCGTTCCCGTCCGGAGATCGCCGCCTGCTCGGCGCCGTTCATCCGGCTCGCGTGCAGGTCGAGGACCAGCCCCGGCCGGGCGTCCGCAGGCGTGCCGGGTACGAGGACGTCGACGTCGTGGCTCCGGCCGTCGAACTCGACAGCGACGCTCCGCCATCCGCCGCCCCGGCCGTCGTCGCAGGCACCCGCGATCACGGATGACGCTGGGGCGCCGCCGGGTGTGCCGGCGGCGGCGCACCCGGCGGCGATGACCGGCACCGTCAGGACCGTCGCGAGCGTCGTGGGTCCGAGCCACGCCGTGCGCGTCGTCCGCCGGTCCGGCCCCACGCGCACGGCGCGTGGCACTACGCGCCTGCCGGCGAGGGGAACACCGACTTGAGGGACTGGTAGGTACGCAGCCCCTCGGGACCGAGGGCCCGGCCGTAGCCGCTGTTCCTGATCCGCCGGCCGCCAGTGCGGGCGCGAGCTTCATGAACGTGATGCCGAGCGGGAAGTTCCACGGGATCACGGCCGCCACGACCCCCGCGGGTTCGGCGCGGACGATCACCGGACGTCCGCCCGCGGGCCGCGTCTCCTCGATGTGTCCGGTCCGCGCGAGGCCCGCGTAGTAGCGCAGCATCGCCGGACCGGACCAGGCCTCTCCGGCGGCGCTCTGCCTGCTCGGCATGCCGTTCTGTGCGCTGACCAGGCGGCCGAACTCCTCGTGGTGGCGCTCCAGCACGTCGGCGAGTCGTTCCATGGCCCCGGCCCGGCGCTCGGGCGGCCATCCGGCCCAGCCCCATGGGTCGTCGAAAGCACGGCGAGCGGCGGCGGCCGCCGCGTCGACGTCCGGCTTCGGCGGGGTCGGGAACGCGGCCGATGGCCTCCTCCGTGCTGGGGGAGACCACGTCGATCACACCGGCGTGCGGCGAGGGCGGGTTCCACGCCCCGCCGTAGAAGATCTGGTCGTGGACGATCACAGGGGCCTCTTCCGGCTCGTCGCCCGCGGGGGAGGGGGCAGCGCGCGGCGGCGTACCCGGTTCCGGTGTCGCGGACGAGGGCGCGACGCCGGCCCGGTCGCCGCGAGCGTGGACCGACCGGTGGTGCGAACACCCGGGAACCCTGTGTCCCCGGGTCGGTGTGCTCAGTCCATGAGCAGGACCGGCTTGATCGTGGCCCCGGACTCCATGTCGGCGAGCGCCTGCTCGAGGTCGGCGAACGGATAGGTCCGGACGAGCTTCTCGACCGGCAGCTCACCGGCGTCGCGCATCTGCAGGAGCTTCCCGATGGTCACGGTCGGGGTGGCGCCGCCGAACGGCGCGCCCAGGACGGTCCGGCCGCTCACGATCCCGATCCAGTCGAGCTCGATCGTGGTGCCGAAGGGAGGTGTCCCGAGCAGGATGCAGGTGCCCTGGCCGTGGAGGCTGTCCACGCACGGTGCACCGGCCGCGCGGGCACCGCTGGCTTCGACCGAGAAGTCGGCTCCACCGCCCGTGACATCGCGGACCGCCGCGACGGCGTCGGTCGACGACGCGTCCACGACGTGGCTCGCGCCCAGTTCCCGGGCGAGCTCCAGCCGGGCCGGGAGCACGTCCACCACGACGATCGTCTCGCAGCCGATGTGCCGGGCGGCCATCACGGCACTGAGCCCGACGGTCCCGGCGCCGTGGACGACGACGGAGCTGGTCGGCTCCGGCCGGAGCACGTTGAGCACTGCCCCCGCCCCGGTCTGGACCCCGCACGCCAGTGGCGCCGCGACCGTCCACGGGATGCTCCCGTCGGGGAGGACGGCGAGGTTGGGTTCGCGGACGAGGGCATGGGTGGCCCAGGACGACTGCCCGAGGTACCCGCCCGAGACCGGGGTCCCGGACTCGTCCAGGAGGGTCGGCGACCCGTCCGCGCGCACCCCGTTCAGGGCGAGCCCCATCGTGTTCGGGCAGGCCGACACCGTGCCCTTGCGGCACGCCCGGCAGCTGCCGCAGAACGCCTGGCTCATCACGACGCGATCACCGACCCGCGCCGCGGTGACGTCGGACCCCACGGCGCGCACGATCCCCACGCCCTCGTGGCCCAGCACGCCGGGGAGCGGAAAGGGGTAGAGACTGTCTCGGCCGGACAGATCCGAGTGGCAGATCCCGGCCGCCCGCACCTCGATCAGCAACTCGTTCGGTCGCGGATCCTCCAGTCGTAGGGACGACATCTGCAGGGGAGAGCGCGGAGAACGAGCCACCGCGGCACGGATCTGATTCACTGTTGATCACCCGCTTTCCTGAAGCTGACGAAATCATCCGTCAGTACACTGATAGAAATGACTCTGGCAGTCCCCGGGGGGTGTGTCAACGGCGACGCGAGCGCGAGGACGGGGAGCGGGTGTCGCGAAGGGGTGCGTCGCCGGTCGGGCGGATGAGCCGGGACGTTCCGGTCGCCGACCGCCGTGCCGTCGGGCCGTCGTCGCCGGTATCGGCGGTTCCCCGCACCCGAAAAGCGTTGATTCCGCGTGTGCAGTACACTGAGAACCCGCTGACAGAGGAGTCGCACAGCAGCGGTCGGCGATGCGAAGAGAGAAGCTCATCGTGGTGAATACGCGTGAACCCAATGATTTCGAACTCGGACAGATGGTGGGCCACCTGATTCGCGTGTCCCAGCAGGTCCACGCGTCGCTCTGGAGCTCGGCCTTCGGCATGAACGGGTTGACATCCCCGCAGTTCGCGGTGCTCCATGCGCTCGCCCACGAGGACGGGCTCGATCAGACGACGCTGGGTGAGCGGTCGTCGCTCGACCGCACCACGGTCGCCCAGATCGTGACCCGCCTCGCCCGCCACGGGTTCGTCGTCCGCGAGCGCGACGAGCTCGACGGCCGCCGCAACGTCGTGAACCTGACCAGCGCGGGCCGGTCCGCCTACACCAAGGCCTCCCATGAGGCGTACGCCATCAACGAGAAACTGCTCGAACGGATCTCGCAGGACGACCGGATGGTGCTCGTCCGGGTGCTGAGCGAGATCATCGGGAGCGACCGGTACCCGGTCGCCGTCGGCAACGGCCCGGCAGGCCAGGGCGACGGCGCGCGAACGGACTGAGCTCCACCCGCCGCGTCCCGGCAGGCCCGTCTCCACCGCTACTGGTGGCACGTCGGGCACCTGCTGGGGCTTGACGAGTGGCTCGTCGTCGACATCGAGGACCACGAGCGCGCGGGCGCGCTGCTCGACCTGCTCGACTCGACCACGGCGCCACCGGACGCGAACAATCGCGCCCTGGTCGGGGCACTACTCGGCGCGACGGTCACCAACCTGGCCGCGCGCCGTCCAGCCCGCTCGCGGGTGGTTCCGCGCCGAGATGCGGCTCACGGTCCGGAAGAGGTCGACGATCCGAACTCGTCGCCGGGTTCGTGGCCGGTGCTCGTCATGACGCGCGCGTCGTCGAACTCCTCGGCGGCAACTCGACGTCCGGCGCCCTCGGACGACCGGGAGATGGCTGCCGGCGCAGTCCACGAGAGTGACCGGCACCGGGCGCGTCACCCTTCCCCTGGGACGCGACCGGTGCCGATGTGGGTGGTGGACCTCAGGCCACCGGCGTCCCGGGCCGTGCCTCGGGAGGCAGCACACCCCACTCGATGAGCTGGTCGGTCAGCTCACCCGGGGACATGTCGTAGATGATCGCGAGCGAGCGCAGGTCCTCGGCGCGGATCGACAGCACCTTGCCGTTGTAGTCACCACGCTGGCTCTGGATGGCCGCGGCGTAGCGGGCCAGCGGGCCCACCTTGTCCGCGGGGAGCTGCTGCAACCGCTCCAGGTTGATCACGATCTTGGTAGCGGGCTCGCTGCCGGACGGGATGCGTCCCTCGGGGAGGAGCTCGGCCACCGGGACGCCGTAGAAGTCGGCCAGCTCGGCCAGCTTCTGCACGGTGACCGCGCGGTCCCCGCGCTCGTAGGAGCCCACGACGACCGCCTTCCAGCGGCCGCCCGACTTCTGCTCGACCCCGTGCAGCGACAGTCCCTGCTGTTGCCGGATCGCCCGGAGCTTCCCCCCGAGCGCCTTGGCGTAGTCGCCCATCGATCCCCTCGTTCCTGACGGTCCGTGCCGCGTGGCGATCACCGGCACCTGCGCCGGTACTCACGGTCTCCTCGCCCCGGCGGGGCGGTCGTTCCGATACGGCCCGGGCGTGCCCGGCGAACCGGTCCCGCACTCGTCGACCGTACTGCTGCACGTTCCCTGATTGATACGGAGAGTAATCCTCCGGGTCCGGTCCGGCGTGGTCAAGCTCGATGCCCTGCTCGGGGGGTTGACGAGCGGTTTGCCACACGAACGGGGCAGTCCGTGTCCCTCGACTGCGGTAGCGCGAGCTCCGGTGCGGGCCGGACCTGGCATTCCGTCGATCCCGCGTAGGGGCAACCGGGTATCGCATGACGGCCGATTCCGGACGGTCCGGCCACCGCGCATCGTAACGGGAACGTGACCACGAGCGGGTGAGGGGCGCAGGTCCGGCCGGACCTGGATCACATCGGCGCGGTTGCTAGGTTGACGGGGAACGACCAGCACGGCCGTCCTTTAAGACCCGTCCCGTGAGGCGGGGAAGGAGCAACTCCTCGTGGCGCAGAACCGCCGCGGGGACGTCGGTGCGGAGGCTCCCACCCGGGAGCTGCTCAGCGCCGCCGACGTCACCCGCACCCTCGCGCGCATCGCGCACCAGATCATCGAGAAGACCGCCTTCGGTCCGGACACCGCCGACGACCTCGTCCTGCTCGGCATCCCGACCCGCGGTGTGCACCTGGCCACCCGGCTCGCCGCAGCGATCACCGAGTTCGCCGGCGTCGCCCCCGCGGTGGGGTCGGTGGACGCCACCCTCTACCGCGACGACCTGCGGCGTGGCCCGGCCCGCGCGCTGGAGTCCACCGCGGTGCCCGAGACCGGCGTCGACGACAAGCTGGTCGTCCTCGTCGACGACGTCCTGATGTCCGGGCGCACCACCCGCGCCGCCCTGGACGCGCTGCGCGACGAGGGCCGGCCGCGGATCGTGCAGCTCGCCGTCCTGGTCGACCGCGGGCACCGGGAGCTGCCGATCCGCGCCGACTACGTGGGCAAGAACGTCCCCACCTCGCGCTCGGAGCAGATCCTGGTGTCGCTCACCGAGATCGACGGGGTCGACGGGGTCCGCATCGCCCACGGATCGGAGGAGGGCGAATGAAGCACCTGCTCTCCGTGGCCGACCTCGACGCCGGCGAGGCCACCGCGCTGCTTGACACCTCCGACCGGCTGCGCGAGGCGCTGCTCGGCCGTGAGGTCCGTAAGCTCCCCACGCTGCGCGGCCGCACCGTGATCACCATGTTCTACGAGAACTCCACCCGCACCCGGGTCTCGTTCGAGATCGCCGGCAAGTGGATGAGCGCGGACACCGTGAACGTGTCCGCGTCCGGCTCGTCGGTGTCCAAGGGCGAGTCGCTGCGCGACACCGCGCTGACGCTGTCGTCGATGGGCGCGGACTGCGTGGTCGTCCGGCACCCGGCTTCCGGCGCGGCGCACCGGCTGGCGCACTGGGTGGACGCCGACTCCGGGGTCACCGGCACGCCGACCGCGATCGTCAACGCCGGCGACGGCACGCACGAGCACCCCACCCAGGCGCTGCTCGACGCCGCGACCCTGCGCGACAAGCTCGGCCGGATCGCCGGGCGCCGCATCGTGATCGTCGGCGACGTGCTGCACAGCCGGGTCGCGCGCTCCAACGTGCTGCTGCTGGCCACCCTCGGCGCCGAGGTGGTGCTCGTCGCGCCGCCGACGCTGCTGCCCACCGGCGTCGACCAGTGGCCGTGCCGGGTCTCGCACGCCCTCGACGCCGAGCTGCCCGGCGCCGACGCGGTGATGATGCTGCGCGTGCAGGCCGAGCGGATGCACGGCGGCTTCTTCCCCTCGGCCCGCGAGTACGCGATCGGCTTCGGGCTCTCCGAGGACCGCGCTGCGCGCCTGCCCGAGCACGCCGTCGTGCTGCACCCGGGCCCGATGGTCCGCGGCATGGAGATCGCCCCGGCGGTCGCCGACGCCGCCAACTCCGCGGTGCTGTCCCAGGTGCGCAACGGCGTGCACGTGCGGATGGCCGTCCTCTACCACCTGCTCGCGGGAGCCCCCCAGTGACTCGGCTACTGATCACCAACGCCCGCCCCTACGGCGACGACAAGACCGACGTCCTGGTCGTCGACGGCGTCGTCGAGACCATCGGCACCGGCCTCACCGCCCCCGACGACGCCGAGGTGCTCGACGCCGACGGCGCCGTCCTGCTGCCCGGCTTCGTCGACCTGCACGTGCACCTGCGCGAGCCCGGCGGCCAGGAGTCCGAGACGATCGAGACCGGATCGCGCGCCGCCGCGCTCGGCGGGTTCACCGCGATCTTCGCGATGCCGAACACCGACCCGGTCGCCGACTCCGCCGTCGTCGTCGAGCACGTGAAGCGCCGCGGCGACGAGGTCGGCCTGGTCGACGTGCACCCGGTCGGCGCCGTCACCGTCGGGCTTGGCGGCGAGCGCCTGGCGGAGCTCGGCACGATGGCCCAGTCCCGCGCGGCCGTCCGGATGTTCTCCGACGACGGCCGCTGCGTGAACGACCCGCTGATCATGCGCCGGGCACTCGAGTACGCCTCCGCGCTCGACGCGGTGATCGCCCAGCACGCCGAGGACCACCGGCTCACCGGCGGAGCGCAGGCCCACGAGGGCGCGGTCGCCGCCCGGCTCGGGCTGGCCGGCTGGCCCGCGACCGCCGAGGAGACGATCGTCGCCCGGGACTGCGCGCTGGCCCGGGAGGCGGGCGCCGCGCTGCACGTCTGCCACATCTCGACCGCGCGTACGATCGACGTGCTCCGCGCCGCGAAGGCGCAGGGCGTCCAGGTCTCGGCCGAGGTCACCCCGCACCACCTGCTGCTGACCGACGGCCGGCTGACCGGCTACGACCCGGTCAACAAGGTCAACCCGCCGCTGCGCACCGCGGACGACACCCGCGCGATGCGCGAGGCGCTGGCCGAGGGCGTCGTCGACGTCGTCGCGACCGACCACGCGCCGCACGCCGCGCAGTACAAGGACACCGAGTGGCAGGCCGCGAAGCCGGGGATGCTCGGGCTGCAGACGGCGCTGTCGGTGCTGATCGAGACCATGGTCGCGCCGGGCCTGCTGGACTGGCACGGCGTCGCCCGGGTGATGTCCGAGCGGCCGGCCCAGATCGGCCGGCTGGCCGACCAGGGGCGGCCGATCGCCGAGGGTGAGCCGGCGACGTTCGCGCTCGTCGACCCGGATGCGGTCTGGACGGTCCGGGGCGCGACCCTGGCGAGCAAGGCGGCGAACACGCCGTACGAGGGAATGCGACTGCCCGGTTCGGTGGTCGCGACGGTGCTGCGCGGACGGATCACCGCGCGGGACGGGAAGGTTGTCGGATGAGTGGGAACGCTGCGCTGCTGGTGCTCGAGGACGGACGGATCTTCCGCGGCGAGGCCTACGGCGCCACCGGGGAGACGCTCGGCGAGGCCGTGTTCACCACCGGCATGACCGGCTACCAGGAGACGCTGACCGACCCGTCGTACCACCGGCAGATCGTGTTGCAGACCGCGCCGCAGATCGGCAACACCGGCTGGAACACCGAGGACGACGAGTCCGCCCGGATCCAGGTCGCCGGTTACGTCGTGCGCGACCCGGCCCGCCGGTCGTCGAACTGGCGGGCTACCGGCTCGCTGGAGGGCGCGCTGCGCGCCCAGGGGATCGTCGGCATCGCCGGGATCGACACCCGGGCCGCCGTGCGGCACCTGCGCGAGCGCGGCGCCATGCGCGCCGGGGTGTTCTCCGGCAACGCGCTGGCCGACGACGACGTGCTGGTCGAGCGGGTGCAGGCGAGCCCGCAGATGGAGGGCGCCGACCTCTACGGCGCCGTCACCACCGCCGAGCCCTACGTGGTGCCGGCGGCGGGGGAGCGGCGGTTCGTGGTCGCCGCGCTGGACGTCGGGATCAAGTTCAACACCCCGCGGATGATGGCCGCGCGCGGCATCGAGGTGCACGTGCTGCCGGCCGGCTCGACGATGGCCGACATCGACGCGCTGCGCCCGGACGGCTTCTTCCTGGCCAACGGGCCGGGCGACCCGGCGACCGCGGACGGCCCGGTCGCGCTGGCGAAGCAGGTCCTGGAGCGCGGCATCCCGCTGTTCGGGATCTGCTTCGGCAACCAGATTCTCGGCCGGGCGCTGGGCCGGTCGACCTACAAGCTGCGCTACGGCCACCGGGGGATCAACATCCCGGTCGTCGAGCACGCCACCGGCCGGGTCGCGATCACCTCGCAGAACCACGGCTTCGCCGTCGCGGGCGAGGCGGGGGAGGAGTTCGACACCCCCTACGGTCGCGCGACGATCACCCACACCTGCCCCAACGACGGCTGCGTGGAGGGCATGGCGGGGATCGACTTCCCGGCCTTCAGCGTCCAGTACCACCCGGAGGCCGCGGCCGGCCCGCACGACGCCGCGGACCTGTTTGACCGCTTCGCGGCGCTGATGGCGGACAACCCGGTGGGCTACGGCGGTGCCGCCGGTCGCCGTCCGGAGGGCGCCGCGCCGGTCCCGTACCCGGCCCCCGAGGACCTCCCCGGCGCCCCCGACGCGGACACGGCGGACGAGCCGGGCCCGTCGGCTCTTGCCCCGTCGGGTGCCGCCCCGGAGCACACCCGACAGCCCGGGGCGTCCACCCCGCCGTCGGCGACGGCCGGGCCCTCGGTCGAGCTGAACCCGGCCCCGCCGGCCACGGCGGCCGGTGCGGCGGCACCGATCCGGCCGACGTCGCCGGAGGAGCCGGTCCGCACCCCGGACGCGGACGTGACGACCATGCTGCCCGTCACACCGGCCGGCGGGCGCGCGTCCGACAGCGCCGCCTCGGCCGACACCCCGCCGGGCGGCGTCCCGCGGGTCGGTGGCGCAGCGGGCTCCGCATCCGCCGGCCCGGCCCGTCCGGTGGCCGGCTCCCCGGCGCGGCCCGACGGGAACCCGGGTGCGGAGCCGCCGACCAGCCGGATGCCGGCCGTCGGCCGCCCCGGCACCCCCGACCCGCTGACCGCCCCGTTCTCCGACATCGAGAACGCGCTCCGCCGCGACGGCGACGAGGGCCCCCGTCGCCGGGACGGTGAGCACCCGGCCCGCCCCGGGGCCGGCACCGCCGAGCCGGCCGCGCCGGGCACCGCCGCCGATGGCCCGCCCGCCCACCCCGGCGACGGGGACGCCGACCCGGTCTCCGGCCGCGCCGGACCCGTCGACGACCGCCCGTGGCCGCCGGCCCGGGACACCGCACAGAACCAGACCGAGACCGATCAGCCCCGGCCCGGGCAGGAGGACCACTGATGCCCCGCCGCGACGACATCAAGCATGTGATGGTGATCGGCTCCGGACCGATCGTCATCGGCCAGGCCTGCGAGTTCGACTACTCCGGCACCCAGGCCTGCCGGGTGCTGCAGGCCGAGGGCATCCGGGTCTCGCTGGTCAACTCCAACCCGGCGACGATCATGACCGACCCGGAGTTCGCCGACGCCACCTACGTCGAGCCGATCACCCCGGAGTTCGTCGAGAAGGTCATCGCCGCCGAGCGCCCGGACGCCATCCTTGCCACCCTCGGCGGGCAGACCGCGCTGAACACCGCGATCGCGCTGCACGAGAACGGCGTCCTGGAGCGCTACGGCGTCGAGCTGATCGGCGCCGACGTCGACGCCATCGAGCGCGGCGAGGACCGGCTCAAGTTCAAGGACATCGTCACCGCGATCGGTGGCGACGTGCCGCAGTCGAAGGTCTGCCACTCGATGGAGGAGGTCCGCGAGGCCACCGCCGAGCTGGGCCTGCCGGTCGTCATCCGGCCGTCGTTCACCATGGGTGGGCTCGGCTCCGGTCTGGCGCACACCGCCGAGGAGCTGGAGCGCCTGGCCGGCGCCGGGCTGGCCGCGTCCCCGGTCACCGAGGTCCTCATCGAGGAGTCGGTGCTCGGCTGGAAGGAGTACGAGCTCGAGCTGATGCGCGACCACGCGGACAACGTGGTGGTGATCTGCTCGATCGAGAACCTCGACCCGATGGGCGTGCACACCGGCGACTCGATCACCGTCGCGCCGGCGATGACGCTCACCGACCGCGAGTACCAGCACATGCGCGACGTCGGCATCGCGGTGCTGCGCGCGGTCGGCGTCGACACCGGCGGTTGCAACATCCAGTTCGCGATCCACCCGGAGACCGGGCGCCTGGTCGTGATCGAGATGAACCCGCGGGTGTCCCGGTCGAGCGCGCTGGCGTCGAAGGCCACCGGCTTCCCGATCGCCAAGATCGCCGCCCGGCTCGCCGTCGGCTACACCCTCGACGAGATCCGCAACGACATCACCGGCGAGACGATCGCCGCGTTCGAGCCGTCGCTGGACTACGTCGCGGTCAAGATCCCGCGGTTCGCCTTCGAGAAGTTCCCCGGCGCCGACCCCGAGCTGACGACGACGATGAAGTCGGTCGGCGAGGCCATGGCGCTCGGGCGGTCGTTCGCGGAGGCGCTGGGCAAGGCGCTGCGCTCGATGGAGACCGACCGCGCCGGGTTCTGGACCCGGCCGGACCCGTCCGGCGAGCCCGAGTACGCCACCCCGGTCGACGGCCGCATCTACGAGGTCGAGCGCGCGCTGCGGTCCGGGCAGTCGGTCGACGACGTCGCGAAGTCCTCCGGCATCGACCCGTGGTTCGTCGACCAGATCGCGCTGCTCGGCGAGATCCGCGCCGAGCTCGAGGCCGCGCCGGTGCTCGACGCGACCCTGCTGCGCAAGGCCAAGCGCTACGGGCTGTCCGACCGGCAGCTCGCCGTCGTGCGGCCCGAGTTCGCGGGTGAGGACGGCGTGCGCGCGCTGCGCCACCGGCTCGGCATCCGGCCGGTCTACAAGACCGTCGACACCTGCGCCGCCGAGTTCGCCGCGACGACCCCCTACCACTACTCGGCCTACGAGACCGACCCGTCGGCGGAGTCGGAGATCGCGCCGCAGACGTCGAAGCCCAAGGTGCTCATCCTCGGTTCCGGGCCGAACCGGATCGGGCAGGGCATCGAGTTCGACTACTCCTGCGTGCACGCGGTGATGGCGCTGCGCGGGTCCGGGTTCGAGACCGTGATGGTCAACTGCAACCCGGAGACGGTGTCCACCGACTACGACACCGCCGACCGCCTCTACTTCGAGCCGCTGACCTTCGAGGACGTCCTGGAGGTCGTGCACGCCGAGCAGGAGTCCGGCACGGTCGCCGGCGTGATCGTCCAGCTCGGCGGGCAGACCCCGCTCGGGCTGGCGCAGCGGCTGACCGACGCCGGGGTACCGGTCGTCGGGACCTCCGCGGCCGCGATCGACCTGGCCGAAGACCGCGGAGCCTTCGGCGAGGTGCTGCACAAGGCCAGCCTGCCGGCGCCCGAGTTCGGCATGGCGACCAGCTTCGACGGCGCCCGCGAGATCGCCTCGCGGATCGGCTACCCGGTGCTGGTGCGGCCCTCCTACGTGCTCGGCGGGCGCGGCATGGAGATCGTCTACGACGAGGCGACGCTGGCCGGCTACATCGCCCGCGCCACCACGATCTCCCCGGACCGCCCGGTGCTGGTCGACAAGTTCCTCGACGACGCCGTGGAGATCGACGTCGACGCGCTCTGCGACGGCGAGGACGTCTACCTCGGCGGCGTGATGGAGCACATCGAGGAGGCCGGGGTGCACTCCGGCGACTCGTCCTGCACGCTGCCGCCGATCACGCTCGGCTCCTCGGTCCTGACCAAGGTCCGGGAGGCGACGGCGGCGATCGCGCACGGCGTCGGCGTCCGCGGCCTGCTCAACGTCCAGTACGCGCTGCACGGCGACGTGCTCTACGTGCTGGAGGCCAACCCGCGGGCGTCGCGGACGGTGCCGTTCGTGTCCAAGGCGACGTCGGTGCCACTCGCCAAGGCCGCCGCCCGGATCATGCTCGGTGCCACCATCGCCGAGCTGCGCACCGAAGGGCTGCTCCCGGCCACCGGCGACGGCGGCGCGCTGCCGGCCGACTCGCCGGTCGCGGTCAAGGAGGCGGTGCTGCCGTTCAACCGGTTCCGCAACACCGCCGGCCAGGGCGTCGACCCGCTGCTCGGCCCGGAGATGAAGTCCACCGGCGAGGTGATGGGCTTCGACTCCGCGTTCGGCCCGGCCTTCGCCAAGTCGCAGGCCGCCGCCTACGGGTCGCTGCCGACGTCCGGCACCGTGTTCGTCTCGCTCGCCGACCGGGACAAGCGCGCGATGGTCTTCCCGATCCGCCGGCTGGCCGACATGGGCTTCCAGATCCTCGCCACCGAGGGCACGGCGGAGATGCTGCGCCGCAACGGGATCACCGTGACGGTGGCGCGCAAGCACAGCGAGGGTTCCGGTCCGGAGACCCCGACCATCGTGGACACGATCCTGGCGGGAGAGGTCGACCTGATCGTCAACACCCCGGTCGGGAACCCCGGTCCGCGGGTCGACGGCTACGAGATCCGCTCCGCCGCGGTCTCCCGCGGGGTCCCGTGCATCACCACGGTGCAGGGCGCCGCGGCCGCCGTGCAGGGCATCGAGGCGCTGGCCGCCGGCGGGCTCGGGGTGCGGTCGCTGCAGCAGGCGCACGCCGCGCTGCGGGCCGCCGGATCCGGCTCGTGAGCACGTTCTCGTCGCGGCTGCTCGCCGCGGTCGGCGAGCACGGGCCGCTGTGTGCGGGGATCGATCCGCACCCGGCGCTGCTGGCGTCCTGGGGCCTCACCGACGACGCCGACGGGCTGGGCCGCTTCGCCGACGCCTGCCTGGCCGGGTTCGCCGGCGCGGTCGCGGCGGTGAAGCCGCAGTCGGCGTTCTTCGAGCGGCACGGCGCGGGCGGGGTCGCGGTCCTGGAACGGCTGCTGGCCGGGTTCGCCGGGTCGGGCACGCTGACCCTGCTGGACGCCAAGCGCGGCGACATCGGGTCCACGATGGACGGCTACGCGGACGCCTACCTCCGGGTGGGCGCCCCGCTCGGCGCGGACGCGCTGACCCTGTCGCCGTACCTGGGCTTCGACTCGCTGGAGCCGGCGCTGGCCGCCGCGACCGAGGCCGGGCGCGGGGTGTTCGTGCTGGCCCGGACGTCGAACCCGGAGGGCGCGTCGGTCCAGCTGGCGGCGCTCGACGGGCGGTCGGTGGCGCAGGCCGTCGTCGACGCCGCCGGGGCGCGCAACGCGGGCACGGAACCCTGCGGGGACGTCGGCGTGGTGGTCGGCGCGACCGCGGACCACGGGCTCGACCTGTCCGGGCTGCACGGCCCGGTCCTGGTGCCCGGGCTGGGCGCGCAGGGCGCGACCCCGGCCGACGTGGTGTCCCGGTTCGCCGGGACGGACGGACCGGTGCTGCCGGTGGCGGCCCGCGCCGTGCTCGCCGCGGGCCCGGACCCCGCGGCCCTGCGCGACGCGGCCCGCACCCTGGCCGACGAGCTGGTCGCGGCGCACGCCGGGTCGCACTAGGCAGCACACCGCCGCCGCACCGCCGGCCCCGGCCGTCGACGCAGGCGGCCGAGCCGATCGAGTGATCGACTCGGCTCCGCGTCGTCCGACGGGGGAGCACGTGACGGCGCTATCCTCCCGTGCCCACCGGACCGGGTCGGTCACACCGACCGCCCCGGTCGAGCGGACGCAGATCAGGAGAGGGATCGATGTCGCAGCCGTACCCCACCCAGCCCACCTCCCGGCCACCCGAGAGCAGCCGTGTCGCCGCGATCCTCGCCCACCTGTCGGCGCCGATCGCCGCCCTGGTGAGCGCGGGGTTCCTGAGCCTGCTCGGCCCGCTGCTGGTGTGGCTGGTGAAGAAGGACGACCCGTTCGCGCGCCGGGCCGCCGCCGGGGCGTTCAACTTCAACCTGTCGTTCTGGGTGCTGTACCTGGTCAGCTGGCTGCTGATCGTCACCGTGATCGGCGCGCTCGTCGGCATCCCGCTGATGATCCTGCTGTTCGTGGTGTCCGCGTGGTGTCACATCAAGGGCGCCGTGCGTGCGTCGAACGACCGGTCCTACGACTACCCGTTCCAGATCCGCGTGCTGTCCTGACCTACGCCCCGGCGTCCGGCGCCCGACGGTCTGCGGCCGCGGTCGCCCCCGGGTCCCGTGGCCGTTCGCGCACCGCGTGGCGGCCCGCGCACCCCGTGTCTGCCCGCGTCGCACCCCGGCGTGGTTCTCGCAGCGGCTGCAGTCGGTGCGCCGACCGCTCCCGGGGTGCGGGAACGCGGAACCGGTGCGACCGCCGTGAGCCGGACGATCACCGGACGGCGGTGGGCGACCGGGTCGTCGCACTCGGTCCGCGATCATTGTCACGTCGGGTGATCGGGCGCTCCCGGACGGCTACCGGGCGCATGCGCCGGAGTCCGGGTTCGTCCGCTCGGGTGCACCGTTGCGCCGACCTGCCTCCGAGGGGAGCCGGGCGGTAGCGCGACACGCCGGGGCCCGACGTGCCGGTGATCACCCGGATGGCCGCGAAAGCGGAGGTGGGACCCCCATTGACGCCTCCGTGGAGTGCGTGGGTACGTTCCATCGCGGATCCGGGGACGTCCCCCGGACGGGTCGGTGTGACCCACCACTCGACCGCCGCCGTCACCGGCGGTGCGGACGACTGTGCACGACTTCGAACTACGGAGGAACCAACCGTGGCCCTTCCCCAGCTGACCGAGGAACAGCGCGCCGCCGCGCTGGAGAAGGCCGCGGCCGCGCGCCGGGCCCGGGCCGAGCTGAAGGACCGCCTCAAGCGCGGGGGCACCACCCTCGAGGAGGTGCTGAAGAAGGCCGAGACCGACGAGGTGCTCGGCAAGATGAAGGTCTCCGCGCTCCTGGAGGCCCTGCCGAACGTCGGCAAGGTCCGCGCCCAGCAGATCATGGAGGAGCTGGAGATCGCTTCGAGCCGCCGCCTGCGCGGCCTGGGCGACCGTCAGCGCAAGGCGCTCCTCGAGCGCTACCCCAGCAGCTGATCGGGCGCGTCCCGTGACCGGAACCTCCTCCGACATGTCGACCGTGACCCCCGGGCACCAGGCGAGCGGCGCCCCGCGCGGGCGCCTGCTCGTGCTGGCCGGGCCGTCCGGCGTGGGGAAGAGCAGCGTGGTCGCGGGACTGCGCGAGGCGTTGCCGGACCTGTTGTTCAGCGTGTCCGCCACGACCCGGCCCGCGCGGCCGGGCGAGGTGGACGGCCGCGACTACCGCTTCGTCGACCGGGCGGGCTTCGACGCGCTGATCGCGCGCGGCGAGCTGCTCGAGTGGGCCGAGGTGCACGGCGGTCTGCAGCGGTCCGGCACGCCCCGCGAACCCGTGGAGCGGGCTCTCGCGGCCGGCCGGCCGGTGCTGGTGGAGGTGGACCTGCAGGGGGCCCGCTCGGTGAAGCGGGTGATGCCCGAGGCGGTCACCGTGTTCGTCGCGCCGCCGTCGATGGAGGAGCTGGCCCGCCGGCTCACCGACCGCGGCACCGACACCCCCGAGCAGCGGGCCCGTCGCCTGGCCACCGCCATCGAGGAGATGGACGCCCGCGACGAGTTCGACCAGATCGTGGTCAACGACGACCTGCAGGCCGTCATCCGGCGATTGGTAACATTGGCGGTTGCGTGACGCGCCCGTCCGGCGCCGCCGCACCACCGTCTTCCCAGGAGTGACTTAGTGAGCACGCCCACCGGCACCACCGCCCCCGAGGGCATCACCTACCCGCCGATCGACGACCTGCTCGGCCAGGTCAGCTCGAAGTACGCGCTGGTGATCTACGCGGCCAAGCGCGCCCGGCAGATCAACGACTACTACTCGCAGCTCGGCGAGGGCCTGCTCGAGTACGTCGGGCCGCTGGTCGAGCCCGGCCCGCGCGAGAAGCCGCTGTCGATCGCCATGCGCGAGATCCAGTCCGGGATGCTCGAGCACACCGAGGGCGAGTAGGACCACCGGAGTGCCTCCCGAGATTCTGCTCGGTGTCTCGGGCGGCATCGCGGCCTACAAGAGCGCCGAGCTGCTCCGCCGGTTCACCGAGACCGGGCACGCGGTCCGGGTGATCCCGACCGCGTCCGCGCTGGAGTTCGTCGGCGCCGCGACCTTCGAGGCCCTGTCCGGGCGGCCCGTCGCCACCGGGGTCTTCTCCGACGTGCACGAGGTCCCGCACGTCGCGCTCGGGCAGCGGGCCGACCTCGTCGTCGTCGCGCCGGCCACCGCGGACCTGATGGCCCGCCTCGCGCACGGCCGGTCCGACGACCTGCTCACCGCAGCCCTGCTCACCGCCCGGTGCCCGGTGCTGCTCGCCCCCGCGATGCACACCGAGATGTGGGAGCACCCCGCCACCCGGGACAACGTGGCGCTGCTGCGCTCGCGCGGCACCATCGTCCTCGAGCCCGCGTCCGGCCGGCTGACCGGCTCCGACACCGGCCGGGGACGGCTGCCCGACCCGGCGGAGATCGCCGACCTCGCCCGGCTGCTGCTGGAACGCCCGGACGCGCTGCCCCGCGATCTGGCGGGCCGGCACGTCGTGGTCAGCGCGGGCGGTACCCGCGAGGCCCTCGACCCGGTCCGCTTCCTCGGGAACCGCTCGTCGGGGAAGCAGGGCTACGCGCTCGCCCGGGTAGCCGCCCAGCGTGGCGCGCGGGTCACCCTCGTCGCCGGGCACACCGAGGACCTCGGTGACCCGGCGGCCGTCGACGTCGTCCGCGCGCCGACCGCGGTGGCGATGGAGGCCGCGGTCCGCTCGGCCGCCGAGGACGCCGACGCCGTCGTGATGGCCGCCGCCGTCGCCGACTTCCGGCCGGTCGACACGGCCACCGACAAGATCAAGCGCGGGGACCACGAACCGCCCGCGCTCCGGCTGACCCAGAACCCGGACATCCTCGCCGGACTGGTTCGCGACCCGCTCCGGGACGGCCAGGTGATCGTCGGGTTCGCCGCCGAGACCGGCGACGCGACCGGCGACGTGCTGCACCACGGCCGGGCCAAGCTCGCGCGCAAGGGCTGCGACCTGCTCGTCGTCAACGCGGTGGGGGACGGGAAGGCCTTCGGCACCCCGGACAACGCCGGGTGGCTGCTCGCCCGCGACGGTGCCGAGGACGAGCTGCCGATGGGCTCCAAGGCGCTGCTCGCCTCCCGCATCTGGGACGCGGTCACCCCCCGCCTGACCTGATCCGCCCGCCCGCCTCGCCCCCTCCCGAACCCCCCACTCATGACGCTTTGGTCCGGCCATACCGAACTGAAGCGTCATGAGTGGGGGGTCTCGGGGTGATCCGGGCCCCTCCGACGGGGGTCGGGCGGGGCCGGCGGAACGGGGTCAGCCGGTGGACGGGGCCGGGGTGGCAGTCTGCGCCGGACCGGTCGAGGCGGAGCGGTCGGCCGGGCTGCGGGTGGGTTCGACGGCCGTGGTGGTCACCGACGCCGACGCCGGAGCGGCCTCGGGCGAGGCCCCGTACGACGTCGACCGCGACACCGGCTCGGCCGGGTCGCCGCTGCGCGGTGCGGTGAGCGAGTCGTCCGCGCTCCCGGGGCCGGGTGTGCGCTGCGGCGACGGGGTGCGGGTCGCCACGTACTCCGCCGACGCCCACCCGCCGTACTCGACCAGCTCGACGAAACCGTCCCGTTCCGCCCCGGCCGAGGTGTTGTCGCCGCGCTCGCAGACGCCGACGATCGGCGCGGAGGCGCTCGCCTCGGACCGCACGTTGACGTTCGCGGTGCAGGTTGCGGTCCCGGCGGCCGTCGCAGTGCCGGCGATCACACCGGTGGCGGCGAGCCCGGCGACGGCCAGCGCACCGGCGACGGCGACGATCCGTCGTGGCTTCGAACCCATGGGCACAACCTCCGAACCGGCAGCGGCGCGGGGCCGCGACGCCCCTGGTGAGCGGGCGGAACCGGGACCGGGCGGGGTGCCGCACGGGCCGTCGGCGGGGGCGTCGACCGGATCAACGAGCGGTGCCGGGCCCGATTCGCGATCGGACGGCACAATCACCCCATCCAGCGACACTGAGTAGTCGCAAACTCAACGAACGTGACGCTCCGTGTGTGAGTTGCGCCCTCCGCTACTCCCGACGGAGCGGCGATCTGCACTAGGGTGCTTCGAAGAGGTCGCTCCGGCCCTCCGGGGCGCCCTGACGGGCCGCGGTCAGTACGACCGCGGCGGGCAGTCGAGCCAGTGCCTGCAGTACAAGCGATCGGATGGAGAATCAGCGCGTGTCGAACACGAGCCGCCGCCTGTTCACGAGCGAATCGGTGACCGAAGGTCATCCCGACAAGATCTGTGACGCGATCAGCGACTCGATCCTCGACGCGATGCTCGAGCAGGATCCGAGCAGCCGCGTCGCCGTCGAGACGATGGTCACCACCGGTCAGGTGCACGTCGCCGGCGAGGTCACGACGAACGCGTACGTGGAGATCCCCAAGATCGTCCGCGACCGGATCCTCGAGATCGGCTACGACTCGTCGGCCAAGGGCTTCGACGGCGAGTCCTGCGGCGTCAACATCGCCATCGGCGCCCAGTCCCCGGACATCGCGCAGGGCGTCGACACCGCCTACGAGAAGCGCGTCGAGTCCGCCGAGGACGAGATCGCCAAGCAGGGCGCCGGCGACCAGGGCCTGATGTTCGGCTACGCCTGCGACGACACCCCCGAGCTCATGCCGCTGCCGATCGCCCTGTCGCACCGGCTGGCCCGGCGGCTGACCGAGGTCCGCAAGAACGGCACGCTGCCGTACCTGCGGCCCGACGGGAAGACCCAGGTCACCATCGACTACGACGGCGACAAGCCGGCCCGCCTCGACACCGTCGTGCTGTCCACCCAGCACGCCGCAGACGTCGACCTCGACGGCATGCTCGCCCCGGACATCCTCAAGCACGTCGTGACCCCCGAGGTCGAGGCGCTGGGCTGGAACCCGTCCGAGCCGCGGCTGCTGGTCAACCCGACCGGCCGCTTCGTCCTCGGCGGCCCGATGGGTGACGCCGGCCTGACCGGCCGGAAGATCATCGTCGACACCTACGGCGGGATGGCCCGCCACGGTGGCGGCGCCTTCTCCGGCAAGGACCCGTCGAAGGTCGACCGCTCCGCGGCGTACGCCATGCGCTGGGTCGCGAAGAACGCCGTCGCCGCCGGCCTGGCCACCCGCATCGAGGTCCAGGTCGCCTACGCGATCGGCAAGGCGGCCCCGGTGGGCCTGTTCGTCGAGACGTTCGGCACCGAGAACGTCGACCCGGCGAAGATCCAGGCCGCGATCGAGGAGGTCTTCGACCTCCGCCCGGCCGCGATCATCCGCGACCTCAAGCTGCTGCGGCCGATCTACGCGCCGACCGCCGCCTACGGTCACTTCGGCCGGACCGACGTCGACCTGCCCTGGGAGGACACCTCCCGGGCGGACGCGCTGAAGTCCCTCGCCGGAGGCTGATCCTCCCGCTCGACCCACTGATGGCCGGGTACGTCCTCCGCGACGTGCCCGGCCATCGGCGTTCGCTCGACGTCCGTGTGCCGCGGCGCTTTTCCCCGTCGAGATGCGGCTCAGGGTCGGGTCCTGATCTCCGGACGACCCGGGTCTGCATCTCGGCGGGTGATCGGCGCGTGGAGCCGAGGGTGTCGGTACCTCGGCGCGGGGCGGTGTCGGTGCCGTCTGATAGACCCTGGGCGTGACCACCTCCGCCCCCCGCGCCGCGCCGCGTCCCCGGCGCGCGCCCCGGGACCGCGGCGAGTGGAAGCCCGCCGCGGTGCTGCCGGTGGCTCGGGTCGTCGTCGACGTCCCGCTGCCGCACCTGGACCGGCCCTTCGACTACCGGGTGCCCGGGCACCTCGACGAGGCCGCGGTGGCCGGCGCGCGGGTGCGGGTGCGATTCGCCGGGCGGATGGTCGACGGGTTCCTGCTCGAGCGGGCCGACGACTCCGCGCACGGCGGCAAGCTCGCCTGGGTGGAGAAGGTGGTCTCCGCCGAGCCCGTCCTGACACCGGAGGTGGCCGGGCTCGCCCGCGCCGTCGCCGACCGGTACGCGGGTGTGATGGCCGACGTCCTGCGCCTGGCCGTGCCGGCCCGGCACGCCCGGGTCGAGTCGGAGACCCCGCGCGAGCGGGCAGCGGAGACCCCCACGGCGCCGGACCGCACCGGCTGGTCGGCCTACCCGCGGGGCACCGCGCTGCTCGACGCGCTCGCGGGCGGTCGTGCCGCGCACGCGGTCTGGCAGGCACTGCCCGGCGAGCGCTGGCCGGAGCGGCTGGCCGAGGCCGCCGCCGCGACCCGGACCGCCGGGCGGTCCGCGCTGCTGGTGGTGCCCGACCAGCGCGACGTCGACCGGCTGCACGCCGCGTGCGCCGCGCTGCTCGGGCCGGACGCCGTCGTCGCGCTGACCGCGGACCTCGGACCGGCCGAGCGCTACCGCCGCTGGCTGGCGGTGCGGCGGGGGAGTGCCCGGGTGGTCGTCGGGACCCGGTCGGCGGCGTTCGCGCCGCTCGGTGCGCTCGGGCTGCTCGCCGTCTGGGACGACGGCGACGACTCGCACTCCGAACCCCGCGCGCCTTACCCGCAGGTCCGGGACGTGCTGATGCTGCGTGCCCATCGCGAAGGCGCCGCGCTGCTGGTCGGCGGGTTCGCCCGGACCGCGGAGGCCCAGGTGCTGGTGGAGTCCGGCTGGGCCAGCCCGGTGGTCGCCGACCGGGCGACCGTGCGCGCCCGCGCGCCGCGGGTGACCGCGATCGGCGAGAGCGACAGCCAGCTGGTCCGGGACCCGTCGGCCCGCGCCGCCCGGGTGCCGGGCGTGGCGTTCGAGGCGGCCCGGGAGGCATTGAAGGCCGGGCGCCCGGTCCTGGTGCAGGTCCCGCGCGCCGGTTACCTGCCGTTCCTGGCGTGCGCGTCGTGCCGGGAGGCGTCCCGGTGCCGGCACTGTGCCGGGCCGCTGGGGCTCCCGCGTGGCGCCGCGTCCGGCGAGTCGGCGACCCTCCCGGCCTGCCGCTGGTGCGGACGGGCCGAACCCGGGTTCCGGTGTGGCGGCTGCGGTTCGCGGCGGCTGCGGGCCGGCGTCGTCGGGGCCGGGCGGACCGCCGAGGAGCTGGGGCGGGCGTTCCCCGGGGTGCCCGTGCGGAGCTCCGGGGGCGGCGCCAAGGTGCTCGACGCCGTCGAGCCCGGGCCGGCGCTCGTCGTCGCGACGCCGGGGGCGGAGCCGGTCGTCGAGGGCGGCTACGGCGCCGCGCTGCTGCTGGACGGCTGGGCGATGCTGTCCCGGCCCGACCTGCGGGTGGCCGAGGAGACCCTGCGGCGCTGGTTCGCCGCCGCCGCGGGGGTCGTGCCGCACACCGAGGGCGGCCGGGTCGTGGTGATCGCCGAGGCCGCGATCCCGACGGTGCAGGCGCTGGTCCGGTGGGACCCGGCCTGGCACGCCGAGCAGGAGCTCGCCGCCCGCGCCGAGGTGGGGTTCCCGCCGGCGATGCGGATGGCCGCGGTGGAGGGCTCACCCGCCGCCGTCGCCGAGATCTGCGATGTCGTGCTCGGCACCGAGAGCAGCGGACGCGGAACGGGCATCGGCACCGAGAGCAGCGGACGCGGAACGCGCGTCGGCACCGAGAGGGAACCGCCCGAGGGCGTCGAGCTGCTGGGGCCGGTCGAGATCGATCCGCCGGACCGGCCGGGCGTGGACCGGGACGCGATCCGGGAACGCGCGCTGCTGCGGGTACCCCGCGCGGCCGGACGCCGGCTGGCCGCCGCCCTGCACGACGCGCAGGCCCTGCGGACCGCCCGCAAGGCGACCGACCCGGTCCGGATCTGCCTCGACCCCGACGAGATCGACTGACCGCCCGCCGTCCGTCGCACCCCACCGGACCGGTACGCGATCCGGATCGGAGAACGCGCGCCCGATCGGGAGCGCGTTCACCGAAGCCGCGCGCGTCTGCCGGACGCTTTACCGGCGACCGGCCACGGCGGTGCGGAGTGGCAGAATGGTGAGCTGCTGCCGCGGCCCCGACCGTCGGCCGTTCCACCGTCCCGACGTCTGCGAGGAGACCCGTGCCCATCCAGCCCGTCCGGCTGTTCGGCGACCCCGTCCTCCGCACCCGCGCCACCGAGGTCACCGACTTCGACGCCGAGCTCCGCAAGCTGGTCGCCGACCTCACCGACACCATGCACGACGAGGGCGGCGCCGGGCTGGCCGCACCGCAGATCGGTGTGGGCATGCGGGTGTTCGTCTACGACTGCGACGGCTTCACCGGGCACCTGGTCAACCCCACCTGGGAGGCGGTGGGCGAGGAGGATCAGATCGGACCCGAGGGCTGCCTGTCGATCCCGGGCCTGGGCTGGGACTGCCGGCGGAAGCTGTCGGTCGTGGCCCGCGGCTGGGACATGCACGGCGAGCCGAAGGAGATCGAGGGCTCCGAGCTGCTGGCCCGCTGCATCCAGCACGAGACCGACCATCTCGACGGCGTGTTGTTCGTCGACCGGCTCGACGCCGAGACCCGCAAGCAGGCCATGCGCGAGATCCGGTCCGCGGAGTGGTTCGGCGAGCCCGAGCCCATGGTGAAGGTCAGCCCGCACCCGATGTTCGGCAAGCTCCGATGAGGCTGGTCTTCGCCGGGACCCCCGAGCCCGCCGTCCCGTCGCTGCGGAGGCTGCTGGAGTCCGGCCGGCACGACGTCGTGGCGGTGCTGACCCGGCCCGACGCGCCGTCCGGGCGGGGACGGAAGCTGACCCGGTCCCCGGTCGGGGCACTGGCCGACGAGGCCGGGATCCCCGTCCTGACCCCGGCGAAGCCGTCCGGAGAAGAGTTCGAGAAGGCCCTGCGCGAGCTCGCGCCGGACTGCGCCCCGGTCGTCGCCTACGGCGCGCTGCTGCCGCGTCCGGTGCTCGACGTGCCCGCGCACGGCTGGGTGAACCTGCACTTCTCGCTGCTGCCCGCCTGGCGGGGCGCCGCACCGGTGCAGGCTGCGATCCGGCACGGCGACGACGTCACCGGCGCCACCACCTTCCGGCTGGAGGAGGGGATGGACACCGGTCCGACGTTCGGCGTCGTCACCGAGCAGGTCGGCGCGGGGGACACCGCGGGCGCGCTGCTCGGCCGGCTGGCCGAGTCCGGGGCGGCGTTGCTGGCCGCGACCCTCGACGGCATCGAGGACGGGACGGTGCAGGCCGTGCCGCAGCCCGCCGACGGCGTCTCGCTGGCGCCGAAGGTGACCACGGCCGACGCCCGGGTCGACCTCGGGTCGCCGGCCGCCGCGATCGACCGGCTGATCCGCTCGGTGACCCCCGAGCCGGGGGCCTGGTGCGGGTTCCGTGACGACCGGCTCGGCCTCGGCCCGGTGCGGCCGGTGCGGACCGGCGAGTTCGAGCTGGCCCCCGGTGAGCTGGCCGTCGAGCGCAAGCGGGTACTGGTGGGCACGGCGACGGTCCCGGTGGAGCTGGGCGAGGTGAAGCCGGTGGGCAAGCGCCTGATGGCGGCGTCGGACTGGGCCCGCGGGGCGCGGATCGAGCCGGGCGAGCAGCTGACGTGACCACTCTGCGGGCGGCGGTTCCGCCCGCGGTGGGACCGATGACGAGCGAGGACGGCCGGCGCGTGCCGGTCGCCGAGGAGACGACGTGAGCGAGCAGGGCTCCGGGGACCGACCGGGCGACGAGGGACGCGGACGCGAGGGCCGTACCGGCTCCGGCTGGGGCGGTGGACGCCCGGACGGAGACCGCGGCCGCTCCGGCGGCCCCGGCCGGGGTGGCCCCGGTGCGCGCGGTGGCTCCGCCGGCGGGCGCGGTTCCCGCGACCGCGACGATCGCGGTGGCGGGTTCCACGGGCGTGACGATCGCGGTGGCGGGTTCCGCGGGCGTGACGATCGCGGTGGCGGGTTCCGCGGGCGTGACGACCGTGGCGGTGGTTCGCGCGGCCGGGACGACCGTGGTGGCGGCTTCCGTGGCCGGGACGACCGCGACCGTGGCCGGGGAGACGACCGCGGACGTGACCAGCGTGGCGGCGACGACCGGGGCCGCGACTCCCGCCCCAGGGACGATCGCGGGCGCGGCGACGACCGCCGGGACCGCGACGACCGGCGGCCCAGCCACTCCCGTTCCGGCGGCGACGTGGTGCGCGGCGGCCCGCGCCGCGACGGCGGCGATCGCGACCGGACCGACCGCGACCGCGGGTTCCGCGCCGACCGCCCCGACCGTGGCGACCGCCCCGACCGCGGCGACCGGCCCCGCCGCGACCGGGACACCGGCCGCGGCCCGCGCCAGGAGACCGGCCGCGGCCCGCGCCAGGAGACCGGCCGCGGCCCGCGCCAGGAGACCGGCCGCGGCCCGCGCCGCGAGGACCGTGACGGCGGCCGCCGCGAGCGCACCGCCGGACCGCGCAACGCCGGCCCGCCGCGTGGCCGCGTCGGCCCCGGCCGCCCGCCGGCGACCGATCCGTCCCGGCAGGCGGCGTACGACCTGCTGACCGCCGTCCGCGAGCGCGACGCCTACGCCAACCTCGCGCTGCCCGGGATCCTGCGCCGGTACCGGCTCCGGGACCGCGACGCCGCCCTGGCCACCGAGCTCGGCTACGGCACGCTGCGCGCGCAGGGCCTGCTCGACGCCGTCATCGACGCCTGCACCGACCGCCCGCTGAGCAAGATCGAGCACCCGCTGCTCGACGCACTGCGTCTGGGCGCCTACCAGCTGCTGCGCACCCGGGTGCCGTCGCACGCCGCCGTCTCCACCTGCGTGGAGCTCGTGCGGGCCGACCACGGCTCGCAGTCGGCGGGCTTCGTCAACGCCGTCCTGCGCCGGATCTCCGAGCACGACGAGGCCGAGTGGCTCGACCGGCTCGCCCCGGACGCGACCGAGGACCCGGTCGGCGCCGCCGCGCTCCGCCACTCCCACCCGCGCTGGATCGCGCAGGCCTTCGCCGACGCACTCGGCGAGACCGGCGAGGAACTGACCGCCGCGCTCGCCGCCGACGACGCCCGTCCGCAGGTGCACCTGCTCGCCCGCCCGGGGGAGATCACCGCCGAGGAACTGGCGCTGGCCACCGGCGGCGAGGAGGCGCCGTACTCGCCGTACGGGGTGCACCTGGAGCCGGGCAGCGGCGACGTCGGCGAGCTCGACGCCGTCGCCGAGGGCCTCGCGATCGTGCAGGACGAGGGCAGCCAGCTCGTGGCCGCCGCGCTCACACGCGCCGAGCTGATCGGCGACGACGGAGGCCGGTGGCTCGACCTGTGCGCCGGCCCGGGCGGGAAGTCCGCGCTGCTCGGCGGGCTGGTCTCGGCCGTCGGCGGGACCCTCGACGCGGTCGAGGTGAGCGAGTCCCGGGCCGGGCTGGTCCGGAACGCGGTGGGGGAGCTGCCCGTCACGGTGCACGTCGCCGACGGCCGGGAGGCCCCGCTGCCCGACGGCGGGTTCGACCGGGTGCTCGTCGACGCCCCCTGCACCGGGCTCGGTGCGCTGCGCCGGCGGCCCGAGGCGCGGTGGCGGCGCAAGCCCGAGGACACCGCGGCGCTGACCCGGCTCCAGCGTGAGCTGCTGGTCGCCGCGCTGCGGCACGTCCGGCCCGGCGGTGTCGTCGCCTACGTCACCTGCTCGCCACACGTGTCGGAGACCGCGGGTGTGGTCGGCCGGATCGTCGGACGCGCGGACCGCCCGGGGCCGGCCGGGCCGGTCGAGCAGCTCGACGCGCGGGCCTGCCTGCCCGACGGCGTCCCGGCGCTCGGGGACGGCCCGGCCGTCCAGCTGTGGCCGCACCGGCACGGCACCGACGCGATGTACCTCGCGATCCTGCGCCGCCCCGCCGACCCCGCGTAGCGGCCGTCGCCGTCGCAACCCGCCGCCCGAGCCCGCACCCGTCACACCCGACGCGGGCCGTCGCACCCCGGACGGTGGTCCCGCACCGGCTGAAGGCCGTGCGGGCCCGTTGCCGGGGTGCGGGATCGGCGCTGCCGGCGACGCCGGAGCGGTCCGCCCGGAGGCCTGCCGGTGTGACACCGGACTCGGGCACGGGGTGCCGCCACGCTCCGTCGGCGGGGATAGCCTGCCCCTCGTGCACCCGATGATCGCGCCCAGCATCCTCTCGGCCGACTTCGCGCGCCTCGCGGACGAGGCCGCCGCCGTCGCCGGTGATCCGGGCGGTGACGCGGCCGGCGGGCCGTCAGGGGCGGACTGGCTGCACGTCGACGTCATGGACGCGCACTTCGTCCCGAACCTGACCCTCGGCCTGCCGGTGGTGGAGAGCCTGCGCGCCGCCACCGACATCCCGCTCGACTGCCACCTCATGATCTCCGACCCGGACCGGTGGGCCCCCGGATACGCCGAGGCCGGCGCGCACAACGTCACGGTGCACGTCGAGGCGGCGAAGGACCCGGTGATGCTGGCCCGCAACCTGCGCGCCGCCGGGTCGCTGGCCGGTCTCTCGGTCAAGCCGAACACCCCGCTCGAGCCCTATGTCGAGCTGCTGCGCGAGTACGACACGCTGCTGGTGATGAGCGTCGAGCCCGGTTTCGGCGGGCAGAGCTTCATCCCCGAGGTGCTGGACAAGGTCCGCACCGCGCGCCGGCTGGTCGACACCGGGCACCTGAAGCTGATCGTCGAGATCGACGGCGGTATCAACGCCGACACCATCTCCCAGGCCGCCGAGGCCGGCGTCGACTGCTTCGTCGCCGGCTCGGCCGTCTACGGAGCCGAGGACCCCGGACGCGCCGTCGCCGCCCTGCGGGACACCGTGACCCGGGCGAACCCGCACCGCTGGAACGGCTGAGGCGGCCGGCGCGCGGTGGGCACGACGGTCACGGTGGCGGAGGCGATGCGCCGCGCCCTGGCGGCCTCCGACGTCGTGCACGGCACCACCAGTCCCAACCCGTCGGTCGGCGCCGTGGTGCTGGACCGGGACGGCCGGATCGTCGGCGTCGGCGCGACCGCGCCGCCCGGGGGCGCGCACGCGGAGGTCGCGGCGCTGGCCGACGCGGGTGACCGGGCCGCGGGCGGGACGGTCGTCGTCACCCTCGAGCCGTGCAACCACCACGGCCGCACCCCGCCCTGCGTGGACGCACTGCTGGCGGCCGGGGTGGTCCGGGTGCACGCCGCGGTCGCCGACCCGACCCCGCGGGCCGGCGGCGGTCTGGCGCGCCTGCGCGCGGCCGGGGTGGAGGTGACACTCGGCACACTCGCGGAGGAGGTGGCCCGCGGTCCGCTGCGCGGCTGGCTGCACCGCCAGCACACCGGCCGCCCCCACGTGACCTGGAAGGTCGCCACGACGCTGGACGGCCGGGTCGCCGCCGCGGACGGGACCAGCCGCTGGATCACCGGGGAGACCGCCCGCGCCGAGGTGCACGACCTGCGACGCAGGATGGACGCGATCGTCGCCGGTACGGGTACCGTCCTCGCCGACGACCCGGCGCTGACCGCGCGCCGGCCGGACGGCACCCTGCTCGGCCACCAGCCGCTGCGCGTGGTCGTCGGACACCGCGACATCCCGCCCGGTGCCCGGCTCACCGACACCGACTGCGCCGGGACGGTGCACCTGCGTACGCGGGACCCGGACGAGGTGCTCGACGACCTCGCCCGCCGTGGCGCGGTGGACGTACTGCTCGAGGGCGGCCCGACTCTCGCGGGTGCGTTCGTTGCCGCCGGTGCCGTCGACCGGGTGCTGGTGCACCTGGCGCCGGCCCTGCTCGGGGCCGGGCCGCACGCGCTGGGGGAGGCGGGGGTGGGAACGATCGCCGACATCGTGCGGTTGCACGTGGACGAGGTGCGGCGCGCCGGCGCGGACGTCGTGCTCGACGCGCGACCGGTCACACAGGACGGGCCGGAGACACGGCACGGATCGGATACACAGCACGGATCGGATACACAGCACGGATCGGATACACAGCACGGACCGGGCACGCCGGTCGGGTAGCAGGAGGCGACAGGAATGTTCACCGGCATCGTGGAGGAGGTCGGCGAGATCGCCGACGTCCGGTCCGACGGCGACGTCGTGGTGCTGACCGTGCGCGCCGCGCTGGCCGCAGAGGTCCGGCACGGCGAGTCGATCGCGGTGAACGGCTGCTGCCTCACCGCCGTAGTCGATCATGAGGGCGCGGATGTCCTCACTCTCGAGCTCGTGCCCGAGACCATGAAACGGACCTCGTTGGGAGCAGTCGGTGGTGGGTCGGCGGTGAACCTGGAGCGAGCGGTACCCGCCGGCGGGCGGCTCGACGGGCACATCGTGCAGGGGCACGTCGACGGTGTGGGCACGCTGGTCTCCCGCACCCCCGGCGAACGCAGCGACGAGGTGCGGTTCGCGCTGCCCGCCGAGCTGGACCGGTACGTGGTGGAGAAGGGGTCGATCGCCGTCGACGGGGTGTCGCTGACCGTCGCCGCCCGGTACCCGGACGGTTTCGGCGTCGCGCTGATCCCCACGACGCTCGCCGACACGACCCTCGGCGCGCGCCGACCGGGCGACCCGGTCAATCTGGAGGTCGACGTGATCGCCAAGTACGTGGAACGAATGACCGCGGGGTACCTCCCCGGGTCGGCACAGGAAGGGGACGCCCGGTGAGCGAGCCGTCCGAGCCCGGCAAGCTGCCGGAGAACCCGCACACCGCGATGAGCCCGAGCGAGCGGGCGCACCGGTTCGCCCAGATCGAGAAGGCCATCGCCGACCTCGCCGAGGGCAAGGCGGTCGTCGTGATGGACGACGAGGACCGGGAGAACGAGGGCGACCTCATCTTCGCCGCGTCCAAGGCGACGCCCGAGCTGCTGGCGTTCACCGTGCGCTACACCTCGGGCTACGTCTGCGTGGCGATCACCGAGGAGGCGTGCGAGCGGCTGGACCTGCCGCCGATGCACCACACGAACCGGGACTCCTTCCGCACCGCGTACACGGTCACCGTGGACGCCAAGGAGGGCATCAGCACCGGCATCTCCGCGGTCGACCGGGCGCACACGATCCGGCTGCTGGCCGAGCCGGACACCCTCGCGGGGGACCTGATCCGGCCCGGGCACGTGCTCCCGCTGCAGGCCCGCGAGGGCGGGGTGTTGCGCCGTCCCGGACACACCGAGGCCGCCGTCGACCTGGCCCGGATGGCCGGCCTGCCCGCGGCCGGCGCGCTCTGCGAGATCGTCTCGGAGAAGGTCGAGGGCGACATGGCCCGCGGTGACGAGCTCGCGGTCTTCGCCGCCGACCACGACCTCACACTGATCACCATCGCCGACCTCATCGCCTACCGGCGGCGCTACGAGAAGCACGTCGAGCGGATGGCCGCCGCCCGGATCCCGACCGGCCACGGTGACTTCCTGGCCTACGGCTACGACTCGCTGCTCGACGGCGTCGAGCACATCGCGATGGTCATGGGCGAGGTCGGGACCCCCGCCGACGACGGCGAGGACGTCCTGGTCCGGGTGCACTCCGAGTGCCTCACCGGTGACGTGATGGGCTCGCTGCGCTGCGACTGCGGGCCGCAGCTCGACGCGGCGCTCGAGGCGGTCGCCAAGGAGGGCCGCGGCATCGTGCTCTACATGCGCGGGCACGAGGGCCGGGGGATCGGCCTGATGCACAAGCTGCAGGCCTACCAGCTGCAGGAGGCGGGCGCCGACACGGTCGACGCGAACCTGGCCATGGGCCTGCCCGCCGACGCCCGTGACTACGGCATCGGCGCGCAGATCCTGGTCGACCTCGGGGTGCGGTCGATGCGGCTGCTCACCAACAATCCGGACAAGCGGGCCGGGCTGGAGGGCTACGGCCTGCGCATCACCGGCCGCGAGGGGATGCCGGTCCGGGCCACCCCGCACAACCTGCGGTACCTGCAGACCAAGCGGGACCGGATGGGTCACGACCTGCCCGACCTGGGGGGCGTCGCCGACCCGGGCGTCTGAGGGGACCAGGTCGCCGATCCGCCCACCCCGGCCGCCCGCGCGCGGCCGGGACGGGCGAGAATCGCACCCATGAGCGGTGAGGGGCGGCCCGAGGGGGCCGGGGAGCTGGACGCGAGCGGACTGCGGGTCGGCGTGGTGGCCGCGCGGTGGCACGCCGAGATCGTCGACGCCCTGCTGGACCGGGCGGTCGCGACCGCCCGCGCGGCCGGTGCCGAGCCGACGGTCGTCCGCGTCCCCGGCACCGTGGAGCTTCCCGTGGTGGCCCAGGAGCTGGCCCGCACGCACGACGCCGTAGTGGCCCTGGGTGTGGTGGTGCGCGGCGGCACCCCGCACTTCGAGTACGTGTGCGACGCGGTCACGGCCGGGCTGACCCGGGTGGCGCTCGACGAGGCCACCCCGGTCGGCAACGGCGTGCTGACCACCGAGACCGTGCAGCAGGCGATCGACCGCTCGGGTGCCCCGGGCGCGCCCGAGGACAAGGGCACCGAGGCCTGTACCGCCGCCCTGGAATCGGCGCTGGTGCTGCGCGAGCTGCGCGCCGGCGCGAGCGAGAGGAGCACCCCGTGACCGAGCAGCAGAACGCGACGCAGCCGAACGCGACCCAGCAGGACGCGACCCAGCAGGACGCGACGCGGCCGGGCGGGACATCGGCGCGGTCCGGGGGTGCCTCGACGCCGCAGCGGGAGCACCCGCCGACCGGCCCCGGCCCGGACGCGGTCACGCTGCGCCCCCGGGCGATCACGATCACCGCGTGGGTCTGCGCGGTCGGGATCATGGTCTTCTTCGCGATCGTCGCCTACCTCATGCCCTCCGAGGACACCGGAGTGATCTTCCGGCCGGCCGACCAGGTGTCGATGATGGTGATCGGCGCCTTCGTCGCCGGCGGTCTGCTGCTGATGGCCCGCCCGCGGGTCCGGGCCGACGCGCACGGCATCGAGGTCCGCAACGTGCTGACCAGCCGCTGGTTCCCGTGGACCGAGGTCCTGGGCATCTCGTTCCCGGACGGCGCCTCCTCGGCCCGCCTGGAGCTCCCCGACGACGAGTACCACTCGGTGCTCGCCGTCCAGGCCGTCGACCGCGGGCTGGCCGTCCGCGGGATCCGGACGCTGCGAGACCTGCACCGCACCGCCGTCACCGGCGGCTGAGCCGGCTGAGCGCCCCGGTGGCGCGGCCCCGCCGGTAGCCCCGGCCCCACCCCACCCGGTGGCCCGGTCCTACCGGTGGTCCAGCTCCCGGCGTTCCCGGCCGTCGAGCCGGGGCCCGCCGAGATCGGCCCGGTCGGCGGCCGCCGCCCCGTGCCCGTAGCCGGTCCCCGACACCTGGGGCCGGCGCGCCCGTCGCAGGTCCCCGAACTCCTCGGCGTAGGCCCGGTCGACCCGGTCGCCGCGGTCGGCCAGCACCAGCGCCGCCGACGTCGTCCCCGCCGGGGGCGCCTCGGCCACCGCCGCCTCCTCGGCCTGCCGCAGCCGCTCGTGCACCCGGTAGGCGAACCCGTAGATCCAGGACCGCCGGTAGGCCGTCACGGACTCGCCCGGATGCTCCGGACGCACCCGGGTGAGCTGTCGGGCGGCCTGCAGGAGCAGCGAGGTGTAGAGCAGCTCCACCCGCTCCCGGTCCGAGGCGAACCCGAACACCGTCACCGCCCCCACCCGGGTGCCCCGCACGTCGTGCATCACCCACCGGCAGCGCAGCGCCGCGGCCGTCCAGCCCAGCAGCCGGGCCTTCGCGCCGCTGTACGGGTCCTCGATCTCGATCCGCACGCCACCGACCGGGTCGTTCCGGGGCGGGCCGGAGGCAGCGAGCAGCACCTCGTCCACCCCGTGCCGGGCCATCATCTCGACCGCCTTGGCGGTGTAGATCTCCGCCTCGTCCGGGGTGCCGGCGCGTTCGGCCTTGGCGAGCAGCTTGCGGATCCGGTCCAGGGTCCGTTCCTGGCCGGCCACCGGGGGCGCGGGGGTCTCGGTGCTCATCGGGGTCTCCTCGGGTCGCGGGCGGATCGAACTCGCGTTCGAGGCATGGTCTACCGGACGGCCCCGACAGAATCGGTGCCGCGCCCGTCCTACACCCGGTCGTGACGACCGGCGGGCGCGGGTCCCGGGCGCCGGGTGTCGGGGGGCGGAACTACCCTGGAACCCACCATGGCCGACCCGAGCACCTACCGTCCGGCGACCGGGACGATCCCGGAGTCGCCCGGCGTCTACCGGTTCTCCGACGCCCGCGGCCGGGTGATCTACGTCGGCAAGGCCAAGAGCCTGCGCCAGCGGCTCAACTCCTACTTCGCCGACCTGTCCGGCCTGCACCCGCGGACCCGGCAGATGGTCACCACCGCCGCGAAGGTGGAGTGGACCGTCGTCGGGACCGAGGTCGAGGCGCTCCAGCTCGAGTACAACTGGATCAAGGAGTACGACCCGCGGTTCAACGTCCGCTACCGGGACGACAAGACCTATCCGGTGCTCGCGGTGACGATGAACGAGGAGTACCCGCGGCTGCACGTCTACCGCGGCCCGCGCCGCAAGGGCGTCCGCTACTTCGGCCCGTACGCGCACGCCTGGGCCATCCGGGAGACCCTCGACCTGTTGTTGCGGGTGTTCCCGGCCCGGACCTGCTCGGCCGGGGTGTTCAAGCGGCACGGCCAGATCGGCCGCCCGTGCCTGCTCGGCTACATCGACAAGTGTTCGGCGCCGTGCGTCGGGAAGGTCGACGCCGACGAGCACCGCGACATCGTCGAGGGCTTCTCCGACTTCCTCTCCGGCCGCACCGACCGGATGGTCAAGCGGCTCGAGCGGGAGATGGCCGAGGCGTCGGAGAACCTGGAGTTCGAGCGCGCGGCCCGGATGCGCGACGACCTCGGGGCGCTGCGCCGGGCGCTGGAGAAGCAGGCCGTCGTGCTGGGGGACGGGACCGACGCCGACGTCGTCGCCTTCGCCGAGGACGAGCTGGAGGCCGCGGTGCAGGTCTTCCACGTCCGCGGCGGCCGGGTCCGCGGCCAGCGCGGCTGGGTGGTCGACAAGGTCGAGCCGACCGACACCGAGCAGCTCGTCGAGCGTTTCGTCTCGCAGTTCTACGGCGAGCAGCACGCCCTGGCAGGGTCCGCCGACGACGCCACCCAGCCGGTGCCGAAGGAGATCCTCGTCCCGGTGCTGCCGGCCGAGGCGCCCGCGCTGGAGCGCTGGCTGACCGGGCTGCGCGGGTCGAAGGTCGGGCTGCGGGTGCCGCAGCGCGGCGACAAGAAGGCGCTGGCCGAGACCGTCGCGCGCAACGCGAAGGAGGCCTTCGCCCAGCACAAGCTGCGCCGCGCCGGGGACCTCACCGCCCGATCGGCGGCCCTGCAGGAGCTGCAGGAGAACCTGGAGCTCGACCAGGCCCCGCTGCGGATCGAGTGCATCGACGTCAGTCACGTGCAGGGCACCAACGTGGTCGCCTCGCTGGTCGTGTTCGAGGACGGCCTGGCGCGCAAGTCCGAGTACCGGCGCTTCGAGATCAAGGACGCCTCCGATCAGGGCGACGTCGCGTCGATCGCCGAGGTGGTGCGGCGACGGTTCCGGCGCTACCTGGCCGAGACGGCCGACGAGCCGGAGCCCACGGCGGGGTCCGGCGAGGTGGAGCCCGGGGACACCGTCCGCACCGGCATCGACCCGGAGACCGGCCGGCCGAAGAAGTTCGCCTACCCGCCGAACCTCCTCGTCGTCGACGGCGCCAAGCCACAGGTCGACGCGGCCGCCGCCGAGCTCACCGAGCTGGGCATCACCGACGTCGCGGTCTGCGGGCTGGCCAAGCGCCTCGAGGAGGTCTGGCTGCCCGACGACGACGACCCGGTCATCCTGTCCCGGACGAGTGAAGGTCTGTACCTCCTCCAGCGGGTTCGGGACGAGGCCCACCGGTTCGCCATCACCTATCACCGGCAGCGTCGTTCGCAGGGCATGACCGTCTCGGCGCTGGACGGGGTGCCCGGGCTCGGCCCGGCGCGCAAGCAGGCCCTGCTCAAGCACTTCGGGTCGGTGCGCAAGTTGCGCGCCGCCGGGATCGAGGAGATCGCCGGACTGCCCGGCTTCGGGAAGCGCACGGCCGAGACGGTGGTGGCCGCGCTGCACGGCGGGGACGGGAACGAGGGGGGACGGCAGGCATGACGGCCGATGTGACCGAGGAGGGCGGCGGCCCGGGGATCGAGGTCGCCGTGGTCAGCGGCCTGTCCGGGGCCGGCCGCAGCACCGCCGCGAAGGTGCTGGAGGACCTGGGCTGGTTCGTGGTCGACAACCTGCCGCCCGAGCTGATCGCGACCATGGTCGAGCTGGGCTCGCGGGCCCGCGGCGAGGTCACCCGGATCGCGGTGGTGATGGACGTCCGCAGCCGCGCCTTCACCGACGACCTCGGTGCCGTTCTCAAGGATCTCGACGGGCGCGGCTACCGGCCCCGGCTGCTGTTCCTGGAGGCCTCGGACGCGGTGCTGGTCCGCCGGTTCGAGAACAACCGCCGCTCGCACCCGCTGCAGGGCACCGGCCGGATCACCGACGGGCTGAACGCCGAGCGCGAGGTGCTGCGCCCGCTGCGTGAGGACGCCGACCTCGTCGTCGACACCTCGAACCTGTCCGTGCACGACCTGCGGGCCCGGATCGAGGCGTCGTTCGCGGGGGAGAGCGCGCACGCCGCCACCCGGATCACGGTGCTGTCCTTCGGCTACAAGTACGGCCTGCCGCTGGACTCCGACCTCGTCGTCGACGTGCGGTTCCTGCCGAACCCGCACTGGATCCCGGAGCTGCGCGAGCACACCGGCCGCGACCGCGAGGTCAGCGACTATGTGCTGTCCCAGACCGGCGCCGCCGAGTTCGTCGACCGCTACCTGGAGCTGCTCGACCTGGTCGGTGCCGGCTACCGGCGCGAGGGCAAGCGCTACCTGACCGTCGCGGTCGGCTGCACCGGCGGCAAGCACCGCTCCGTGGCGATCTCCGAGGAGATCGGGCGGCGCCTGGCCGACCGGCCCGGCATCCAGGTCAACGTCGAGCACCGCGACATGGGTCGCGAGTGAGCGGTGGGCTCCGTGTCGTCGCCCTCGGCGGCGGGCACGGTCTGCACGCGACGCTGACGGCGCTGCGGCGCTGCCCGGACGTCGCCGGGATCACCGCCGTCGTCACGGTCGCCGACGACGGCGGCTCGTCCGGCCGGCTGCGCCGCGAGCTCGGCCTGCTACCGCCCGGCGACCTGAGGATGGCGCTCGCCGCACTGGCCGCCGACGACGAGCGGGGCCGGTTCTGGTCGGGACTGGTCCAGCACCGCTTCGGCGGCACCGGCGCCCTGGCCGGGCACGCGGTGGGCAACCTGCTGCTCGCCGCGCTGCTCGAACGCGAGAACGACCCGGTCAGCGCACTCGAGACGATCGGCGGGTTGCTCGGCTGCGACGGCCGGGTGCTGCCGATGGCCCGGGTCCCGCTGGAGATCGAGGCCGAGGTGGCGCTCGACGGCGTGGCCGGTCTGCACCGCATCCGGGGCCAGGTCGCGGTGGCCTCGACCCCGGGCCGGGTGCACCGGGTGTGGTTGCGTCCCCCGGACCCGCCGGCCTGCGACGAGGCCGTCCGCGCCGTGCTCGACGCGGATGTCGTCCTGCTCGGGCCCGGGTCGTGGTTCACCAGCGTGCTGCCGCACCTGCTCGTCCCGGGTCTGCGCGACGCGTTGCTGACGACGTCGGCGGCCCGGGTCGTGCTGCTCAACCTCGCCCCCGAGCCGGGGGAGACGGCCGGCTTCTCCCCGGAGCAGCACCTTGAAGTACTGTCCGGACACGCGCCCTCGCTGCGGGCGCACGCCGTCCTGGCCGACGTGGGGTCGGTCAGCCTGCCGGACCGCCTGCACGCGGCCGCGGCCGATCTGCTGGCTCCCGGCGGACGGGTGTGGTTGGCCGAGGTCGCCGACGCCTGCGCCGCGACCCCGAGGCACGACCCGGACGCCCTCGCCGGCGCCCTGCGCGAGGTGTTCGACGCCGTCGCGCCGGGGGACGAGCCGAATGGGGCGTACGGCGGAGCAGTGACGGAACGAGACAGCTCGCCGCGTGGAAGGAGCCCGCAATGGCCATGACCGCCACGGTGAAGGACGAGCTGAGCCGGCTGACCGTCACGAAGCAGTCGTCGCGGCGCGCCGAGGTCGCGTCGCTGCTGCGCTTCGCGGGCGGGCTGCACATCGTCGGTGGCCGCGTCGTGATCGAGGCCGAGGTGGACACCGGCTCGGTGGCCCGCCGGCTGCGCCGCGAGATCCACGAGCTCTACGGGCACACCGCCGACGCGCACGTCATCACCGCCGGTGGGTTGCGCCGCGGTGCCCGGTACGTGATCCGGGTGATCCGCGACGGCGAGGGGCTGGCCCGCCAGACCGGCCTGCTGGACAACCGCGGCCGTCCGGTGCGGGGCCTGCCACCGCCCGTCGTCTCCGGTGACCTGGCCGACGCCGAGGCCGCCTGGCGCGGCGCGTTCCTGGCCCACGGGTCGCTGACCGAGCCCGGCCGCAGCTCCGCGCTGGAGGTCACCTGCCCCGGCCCGGAGGCCGCGTTGGCCCTGGTCGGCGCGGCGCGTCGGCTCGGGGTCGCGGCGAAGGCGCGGGAGGTCCGCGGTGCCGACCGGGTCGTGGTCCGCGACGGCGACGCCATCGGCGCCCTGCTGACCCGGATGGGCGCGCACCAGAGCGTGCTGTCCTGGGAGGAGCGGCGGATGCGCCGCGAGGTCCGGGCCACCGCGAACCGGCTCGCGAACTTCGACGACGCGAACCTGCGCCGCTCCGCCCGCGCGGCGGTGGCCGCGTCGGCGAGGGTCAGCCGCGCCCTGGAGATCCTCGGCGACGACGTCCCCGACCACCTCCGCGCCGCCGGAAAGCTCCGCGCCGAGCACACCCAGGCCTCCTTGGAGGAGCTGGGCCAGCTCGCCGATCCCCCCATGACCAAGGACGCGGTCGCCGGCCGGATCCGTCGCCTGCTCCAGACGGCCGACAAGAAGGCTGCCGAGCTGGGCATTCCCGACACCGAGTCCGCGGTGACCGCGGACATGCTGGAGGAAGAGGGCAGCTGATCCCGGCGATCACACCCCGGAGCATGCGCGGATCGGCGGTGGTGCATGATCGCCGCCGTGACCAAGCCGGGTTCGACGCTCCTCGCCGTCCATCTCGATCGATCCAGCACCCTGCGTCCGGTGCTCCCCGCGATCCGCGCGGGCCTGGTGGAGCTGCTCGACGCGCAGCCCACCGACGGCCTGTCGGTCGTCGTCTCCACCGGGGACGACCTGACCCGCTCGCTGTCCGACGGCTCGCACCCGCCCGCGGTGCAGGTCGTGCCGAGCGCCGCCGTCGCCATGCTGCCCGACCGGCTGCGTACCCGGACCGGCCCGGACCTGCGGATCGGGGCGACCCGGCTGCTGGACGCGGTCGGTGAGGAGCTCGCCGGCCGCCCGGAGTCCGAGCGGCCCGAGCGCGTCGTCGTGCTGCTGGTCGGCGAGGCCGGCGTCGGGGACACCACCGCGCTGCGGGAGCGCATCGAGCACCAGCGCACGACCTACGACTGGGAGTTCGCACTGGTCGACGTCACGACCGGGACCATCCCCGCCGCTCGCGTGACAGCACCGGTGGGAACCGCCGCCGCGACGGACGCGCCGGCCGACGGTGCCGCGCCCGTCGCGGTGGCCGAGCGCCCGGACGCGCCGGCTGCAGCCGCTCGCTTCGGCATCCCGGCCGGCGCGACGATCACCGCCGGTCCCGGGGTCGACGGCGTCGCCGCGGCGATGACCGCCGCATCGGGCTTCGTCCGGCGCGCGCTCGCGACCCCGTCCCGGGAGCCGGTCGTCGGGTTCACCGACAACGAGCGCGCCGCCGCGGACGTCGCCGACACCCGCCCGGCCTGGCGCCGCATCCTGCGCCTGCCCTGACCGGCGCCCAGCCGCCGGAGCAGACCCGCGTGCGAGCGCGGCGCAGGTCACGCACCGCGTGGCGGGTGCGAGCCCGGGCGTCGCCGATAGGGTGGCGGCCGAGCACGGCACGCGGCGCGGACCGGTCCCCGGACCCGCCGCGCTCGACCTGCCACCCCCGCCGCCGGGACATGGGACGGCGTGGGACGAGACGACACGCACGACGAGCCCTGGAGGCACAGTGACGGTCCGCGTAGGAGTCAACGGGTTCGGCCGCATCGGCCGGAACTTCTGGCGGGCGGTGGACGCCCAGCGCGCCGCCGGCACCACGGACATCGAGATCGTCGCGGTGAACGACATCACCGACAACGCGACGCTGGCGCACCTGCTGAAGTACGACTCGATCCTCGGCCGGCTGCCCTACGAGGTCACCACGTCCGGCGACGAGATCGTCGTCGACGGCAAGGGCTTCAAGGGCCTCGCCGTCCGCGACCCCGCCGAGCTGCCGTGGAAGGATCTGGGCGTCGACGTCGTCGTCGAGTCCACCGGCCTGTTCACCAAGCGTGACGCCGCGTCCAAGCACCTCGACGCGGGCGCCAAGAAGGTCGTCATCTCCGCCCCGGCGAGCGACGAGGACATCACCATCGTCAAGGGCGTCAACGACGCCGACTACGACGGTTCGCAGAACATCGTCTCGAACGCGTCGTGCACCACGAACTGCCTCGCGCCGATGGCGAAGGTGCTCGACGACCTAGCCGGGATCGAGAAGGGTCTGATGACCACGATCCACGCCTACACCGCGGACCAGAACCTGCAGGACGGCCCGCACAAGGACCTGCGCCGGGCCCGCGCCGCCGCGCTGAACATCGTCCCGACCTCGACCGGCGCCGCCAAGGCGATCTCGCTGGTCATGCCGCACCTCAAGGGCAAGCTCGACGGCTACGCGCTGCGGGTGCCGATCCCCACCGGCTCGGCTACCGACCTGACCGTCGAGGTCCGCGACGAGGTCACCAAGGAGCAGATCGACGCCGCGATGAAGGCGGCCGCCGAGGGCCCGCTGGCCGGTGTCCTGAAGTACACCGAGGACCCGATCGTCTCCTCCGACATCGTGACCGACCCGCACTCGTGCATCTTCGACTCGGGCCTGACCAAGGTCATCGGCAACCAGGTCAAGATCGTCGGCTGGTACGACAACGAGTGGGGCTACTCGAACCGCCTGGTCGACATCACCGCGCTGGTGGCGTCGAAGCTGTGAGGACCCTCGACGACCTCGTCGCCGAGGGCGTGCGGGGGCGGACCGTGCTGGTCCGCTCCGACCTGAACGTTCCCCTCGACGGCGAGAAGATCACCGACGACGGCCGCATCCGGGCCTCGGTGCCGACGATCCAGACCCTGCGCGACGCCGGGGCACGGGTCGTCGTCATGGCTCACCTGGGGCGGCCGAAGCCGGACCAGGACAACGCGAAGTTCTCGCTCGCTCCTGTCGCGGCCCGCCTCGGCGAGCTCGTCGGCACGACGGTGTCCCTGGCCGAGCACGGGGACGGCGTGGCCGTCGCCGGGCTCGCCGACGGCGACGTCCTGCTGCTGGAGAACATCCGCTTCGACCCGCGGGAGACCAGCAAGGACGCCGGCGAGCGGGACGCGTTCGCGACGGAGCTCGCGGCGCTGGCCGGGGAGAACGGCGCGTTCGTCTCCGACGGCTTCGGCGTGGTCCACCGCGAGCAGGCCTCGGTCTACGACATCGCGCAGAAGCTCCCGGCCTACGCCGGCGGGCTGGTGCTGTCCGAGGTCGAGGTGCTCCGGACCCTGACCGGTTCGCCGGAGCGGCCGTACGCGGTCGTGCTCGGCGGCTCCAAGGTCTCGGACAAGCTGGCCGTGATCGAGGCGCTGCTGCCGACCGTCGACACGCTGCTGGTCGGCGGCGGGATGTGCTTCACCTTCCTCGCCGCGCAGGGCCTCGGTGTCGGCTCGTCGCTGCTCGAACAGGACCAGGTCGACACCTGCCGCAAGCTCCTGGAGTCCGGCAAGATCGTCCTGCCGGCCGACGTGGTGGTCGCCGACGCGTTCGCCGCGGACGCGAACACGAAGACGGTCCCGGTCCAGGAGATCGAGGACGGCTGGCTGGGCCTCGACATCGGCCCGGTGGCGGTCTCCGAGTTCGCCGAGAAGATCGGCGCCGCGAAGACGATCTTCTGGAACGGCCCGATGGGCGTGTTCGAGATGGCCCCGTTCGCGTCAGGTACCCGCGGGGTGGCGCAGGCCATCGCGGACGGGGACGCGTTCTCCGTCGTCGGCGGGGGTGACTCCGCCGCCGCGGTGCGGGCGTTGGGGATCGCCGAGGACGGCTTCTCGCACATCTCCACCGGCGGCGGCGCCTCGCTCGAGTTCCTGGAAGGTGCGACGCTCCCCGGCGTCGCGGTGCTGGAAGGTGACGCCTGATGGCGCGCATGCCGCTGATCGCCGGTAACTGGAAGATGAACCTCAACCACCTCGAGGCCATCGCGGTGGTGCAGAAGCTCGCCTTCTCGTTGCCCGGCAAGTACTTCGACAAGGTCGAGGTCGCGGTCCTGCCGCCGTTCACCGACATCCGCAGCGTCCAGACCCTGATCGACGGGGACAAGCTGCGGATCGTCCACGGCGCGCAGGACCTGTCCCCGCACGACTCCGGTGCCTACACCGGTGACGTGTCCGGGTCGATGCTGGCCAAGCTGGGCTGCCGCTACGTGGCCGTCGGGCACTCGGAGCGCCGGGAGATCCACGGCGAGGACGACGCCGTCGTCAACAGGAAGGTGCTCGCCGCGCTGAAGCACGGGATCACCCCGATCCTGTGCGTCGGCGAGGGTCTGGAGGTCCGCGAGGCCGGCACGCACGTGCAGCACTGCACCGACCAGCTCCGCGCGGCGCTGAAGAAGGTCACCGCGGATCAGGCCGCGGGGCTCGTGCTCGCCTACGAGCCGGTCTGGGCGATCGGCACCGGCAAGGTCGCCGGCGCCTCGGACGCCCAGGAGGTCTGCGCCGCACTGCGCGAGACCCTGCGGGACCTGTACGGCGACGAGGTCGCCGGCGGGATCCGGATCCTCTACGGCGGCTCGGTGAAGTCGTCGAACGTGGGAGAGATCGTCGCGCAGTCCGATGTGGACGGAGCGCTGGTCGGTGGCGCGAGCCTGGACGCCGAGGAGTTCGCGAAGCTCTCCGCGATCGCCGCGGGCGGCCCCCTCCCGTAACACCCGCACCATCCGCCCCACCGGCTCCACCCCGGCGCCCCACTCATGACTGTGAGGGTGGATGGGCCGGTCCAAAGATGATGGGCTGGTGACAGAGGCGGCGGGTGTGGCCCGACTCATGACTGACCTGTGTGTCTTTCGAGCGACTTGCCCACCTGCTGCTTCTGT